>JAHIYE010000015.1 GCA_018815325.1 Gammaproteobacteria bacterium
CGGATCACACCTTCGCTCTCATCCCCTCCCTCTCCCGCACCCTCTGCCGGCTGTCGCTTGACGCTCAGGTAAACGCTGCCTTGCGGCCGGTTGTACTTGATGGCGTTGGACAGCAGGTTGATGAGTATCTGGCGCAGCCGCACATAGTCGGCTCGTACCGTGCCGGCCAGGCCGTCACCGCCTTCTTCGACCAGCGCGATGTGCTGCTTGCCAGCAAGCGGCGCCACCATGGCCAGACTCTCCTCGAGCACCGATTCCAGCGGCACGGGCTCCATGGAGATTTCCAGTTTGCCAGCCTCGATGCGGGCCAGGTCGATGAGGTCGTTGACCAGGGACAGCAGGTGCTGGCCGGCGCGCTCGATCTCCAGGGCATTGTCCCGGGTCTCCTGCGTCAGTGCCTCGTCCATGCTGAACAGTTGCGAGAAGCCGAGGATGGCGTTGAGCGGTGTCCTGAGTTCGTGGCTCATGCTGGCCAGAAACTCGCTCTTCGCCCGGCTCGCCGACTCGGCCGCATCTCGCGCTTCATGCAAAGCCTCCGCTCTGACAGCGTCTGCATGACGCAAGGCCACGTTCTCACGCGCGTTGCCATGGGCACGCAAGGCGATCATGGTGGTAAAGCCCAGAAACAGTACCCCCATCACGGCGATGGCCAGCTGAATGGTTCCTCCGTCCAGCAGCAGCCGCACGATGAAAGGGGTCAGCACGAGGAAATTGACCACCAATACCGCCAGCAGATCCAGCGCCGAAACGGTCAGCCAGGCAGCCATCATGCCTACAAGAATCGTTGCCAGAAAGGACTGAAGCTCAATGTGTTCGGCAGAGAAGAACAACCAGCCGGACAAGCCCCATGTCAAGCCCAGGGCTATCGAATGCGCATGCGCACGCCGAAGCAGCGTCGTGTTGTCAGATTGCGCCTTCAATGTGCGCCGATCAAGGAGATCATTCAGGATGCGCACGGCATGCACACAGGCCAGCAGCGCAACCCACCCCAGCGCCACCCCGTGCGATACCGCTCCCCAATGAACAAATGCAAGCACCAGGCCCCCAAGCATGCTCCCGCCTACCTCATAAGGCAGATTGACGTGGTACATGCGCAGTTGTTCTGCCTGCAGCATCAACTTTTCGTCAAACGTATTACTCTGGGAGGTCGATACCGACATTCAGTTATCCGTCTCAGGGGGAGAAACTTTTCCACACCTTGGTGTTTATATCAGTGTACCCATGCGCCATTGACTCTCTTGGCTATCCACATCATCAGAAAAGCAGGAAAGCAAAAGCCCTGAACGCTGAAAGCCACGTTTAAATGACGGTGCAGATCAAGGCACGCGGTGATGCCAGTAGCGCAGGGCTTTCACCCGCTCGCAAGCCACCTCGGCAGGCAAGTCCGAACGCCAGCTCGCGGCCCCGCAATGCGAAGAGTCCAGCAGTTGGATGCCTCGCTCGTTGTAGCGCGCAACTACCGCCGGTGCAGGATGGCCAAATCGGTTGCGGTAGCCCGCCTGGACGACAGCCAGCCGGGGCTGCACGGCGTCCAGAAACGCCTCGCTGCTCGAGGTCTTGCTGCCGTGGTGCGGCACCAGCAGCACATCGGCCTTCAAGGGCGCTACGTCTGCCACCAGCCGGGCCTCCTGCGCCGCCTCGATATCTCCCGCCAGCAGGGCCACCTGCCTGCCGTTGCTGATGCGCAGCACGCAGGACATGGCGTTCGACTTGGCCTTGCCAGCATAGTCATCCCCTTGCGGATGCAGCACCTCAAACTCCACCCCGTCCCACCGCCAGCGCTGACCCGTCTCGCAGCGACGGGCCGGGCGTACCGCCTGCAACTCGTGCGTGTCCTCGATCGAGCTCAACAGCTCCGCCTCTGGCTGCATGGCCAGCACCGCCATGGCGCCGCCAATATGGTCGGCATCACGGTGACTCAGCAACAGCGTGTCGAGCCGCAAGTCAAGCGCACGCAGCAGCGGCACGAGCACGCGATGGCCAGCATCGCTCTCGCGTGAGTAACGTGGTCCGGCGTCGTACAGCAGTGCGTGGCTGGCGGTTTGCACGATCACCGCATTGCCCTGCCCGATGTCTGCCGCCAGCAGGCTGAACTCGCCCGAGGCAGGACGTGGCGCTTGCCACAACAGCACCGGCAGCAGCAAAGGCAGGCCCAGCAGGCGCAAAGACCACGGCGCACGCAGCACCAGCAACAAGCCCCCCAACACACCCGCCACCGCAGCCCACACGGGCGCCTGCGCGATCGAGACCGAGGCATAGGGCAAGTTCGCCAGCATGTGCAGCCCCGAGGCCAGCCACTGCACACCCCAGGCCGCCACATCCCACAACGGTGCCCATGCGATGCCCAGCATGGCCAGCGGTGTGACCAGCAAGGTCACCCAGGGAATCGCCAGCATATTGGCCAGCAGGCCCACCACCGAGACCTGCCCGAACAGCAACAAGGTGAGCGGCGTCAGCGCCAGCGTGATCACCCCCTGCTCGCGCCACATGGCCCGCAGACGCGGCCACAACCCACTCCGGGTGAGCGCCTCATCGCCGGTGCTGCTGGCAAACAGCACGCCCACCGCCACAAAGCTCAGCCAGAAACCGGCCTGCAGCAGGGCCCAGGGATCAAGCAGCAGCACCACGGCGCAGGCGGCCAGCCACACATGAGGCCAGGGCCAGTGTTTGCCCGCCAGGCGCAACAGCCCCACGGTCAGCAGCATCCAGATCGTGCGCTGGGAAGGCACACCCCAGCCGCTGAATGCCGCATAGGCGATGGCCAGTGACATGCCCCCCAGCAGCCCGGCATGCTGTGCCGGGAACAGGAGACACAAACGCGCCGAGCGCCGCCACAACCAGCCGCACAACAGGGCAGCCAGCCAGGCAAACATGGTCACGTGCAAGCCCGAAATACTCATGAGGTGCGCCACCCCTGTGGCGCGAAACAGGTCCCAGTCAGCGCGGTCGATCGCGTTCTGGTCCCCCACCACCAGCGCAGCCACCACACCCGCCACGCGCAGCCTGTCTCGCGCATCCCCGGCTTGCACGGCAGGGGCCAGGTGGGTGTAGATCGCATCGCGCACACGCTGGCGCAGCTGCTCCAGCGGATGCTGCCAGGTCGCCTCGATCCGCAGCGGTGCCGGGTCCTTCGCCCCGGCGCGCACATAGCCCGTGGCCTGCAAGCCCTGCTCCCACAACCAGAGTTCAAAGTCAAAGCCATGCGGGTTGCTGCCGCCGTGCGGCGCTTTCAGGCGCACCGCGATGCGCCAGCGCTCTCCCGCCCGCAGCTCGGGCGGGCCGCGCATTGCATCCCCTTCCCAGGCCGCACCGCCAAAGCCATTCGCATACCAGCCCAGGTACAGCCGGCCCGGCAGCACCACAGGCGCGCCGCCCAAGGTCGCCGCGTCCACATCGAGCCGAAAGCGCAAACCCGCCTCATTGCTTTGCGGCATGGCAGCCACCACGCCGGTGACCACGATGTCACGTCCCTCCAGCGCTGGCGCCAGCGCCTGTGCCGTGAAAGCCGTCGCGCGCCAGCCCGTCAGCCCCCAGGCCAGCGCGGCAAAGGCCAGCAGCACCAAGCCAGCCCGAAATACATTAGCTATATTTTTAATAGCTGATACCGCATACAGGGCAAGGGCCAGAAGCAAAAACAATGCATAAATCCAGATGGATGAAAGCGCCACCTGCTGCAGTTGCCATGCCGTCCCGCCAATGAGCCCGAGCAGCGCCGGCGCAAGCATGCGGGCGGGGTTGGCTGATTGCGGTGACGGGGCTGGCATGCCGGGATGCTAGCTTGTGCTCGTGTTTTCGTCTGTGACGAGTTGTGTGTTGGCTCTGGTTCGCGCCGGCGGCATGGAGCGTGCTATCCGATGCGGTGAGGTGTTGGTTGGGTGAGTAGCCGGCTCTCGCCCCGGCAGGCGAGTTCCTTTTTTGCGTCGCCAAAAAAGGAAACCGAAAAAAGGCGAGCCGGATTCGTCGGCCCTCCGGGCTCACTGCGTTGCTCGTCGCAACCGGGGTCTGGCTAAACTCGCTGCGCTCGGACAACGCCAGCCCTGATCCGTCTGCCCCTGCGCTACTCGCCTCCTCATAACGGCGAAGGAGGCATAAAGCCCCAAGCCACAACATCCCAAGTCAAAAGACAAACTCGAAACAAGGACGCGCCATGGCGCGTCCTTGTGGACTCATCGGTATTGGGTATTGGTATGGAATCCCACCGCCGTTGTGAGGAGGCGAGTAGCGCAGGAGCAAGCGGAAATAGAGGCGAAGATGTTTGAGCCCGCAGGGCGAGTTTCTGAGCCTCCCGATTGACCCGAGCAACGCAGCGTGCCTGGAGCGCAGCGCAAGGCCGACGAATCCGGCTCGCCTTTTGGCCTTCGCGTAACTTCGCTGCGCGAAGTGAGCAAAGTCCCACTTCGTGACCTTTGGTGACGTTCTTTTGGCGAAGCAAAAGAAAGTTACTGCGCTGTCGGGCGCACAACCCGACCACGCCAAGCCACCGGGGCGAGACCCGGCCTCTCCGCGCACCTACACCAAACTCAACAAAAAGAAAAGCTAACCCCTAGGATGATGCTGCGCATGCAAGGACTTCAACCTCTCCCGCGCCACATGCGTATAGATAGTCGTAGTGGAAATGTCAGCATGCCCGAGCAACATCTGCACCGCCCGCAAATCAGCGCCGTGGTTGAGCAGATGCGTGGCAAAGGCATGACGCAAGGTATGCGGTGACAGCGGTGCAGTGATGCCTGCAGCCAGCGCGTGTTTCTTCACGATCATCCAGAACATCACGCGGCTCATGGCGCTGCCTGCTGCAGTGCCGCGACTGGTCACGAAGAGGGCGTCGGTCTGCTTGGGGCCCAGCAGGGCCGGGCGCGCCTGCGCCAGGTAGCGCCGCAGCCACTCGCTGGCGATTTCACCAAAGGGCACCAGCCGTTCCTTGCTGCCCTTGCCCATCACGCGCAGCACATGCTCGTTCTGGCTCACGTTGAAGGTCTTGAGCGTGACGAGTTCACTCACGCGCAGGCCACTCGCATACATGAGCTCCAGCATGGTGCGGTCGCGCAGACCCAGTTCGGTCGCCACATCAGGCGCTGCAAGCAGGGCCTCGACCTGGGCCTCGCTCAGGGTCTTGGGCACGCGCAGGGCCTGCCTGGCGGCCTGCAGCCGCAGCGTGGGGTCGGCCGTGACCATGCGCTCGCGCAGGGCCCAGCGGAAAAACCGCTTGAATACGGTCAGGCGCCGGTTAGCGGTGGTGGCCTTGCTGCTGCGGTGCTTGGCAGAGAAATAGGCGTTGAGATCGGTCTCGGAGGTCTGCAGCACGCTGCGGCCCTGAGGGTCCAGCCAGCGGATGTAGAGCGTGAGATCGCGCCGGTAGGCGCTCAAGGTGTTTTTGGAAAGACCCTCCTCCAGCCAGAGCGCATCGATGAAGGCATCAATGTGGGGGGAGGAAGGCTCAACAGGCATGGGAACTCATGACAGCGGTGCACAGTCACGAGGCATGAGGGAAGGCGCCGACACAGTCACCCATGTGCCGGGCCCACCCGCTGCCAGATCACTCAAGTTTGAGGTGAGCGGTGTCAACAACTTTCTTGTACACAGCGTACTCGGCCTTGATCTGGGCCGCAAACTGCTCTGGTGAGTTGCCCACCACGATGGAGCCGGTGTCCTCGATGCGCTTTTTCACAGCTGGATCTTCCAGTGCCTTGCGCACACCCGCGTTGATCTTGTCGACCACGTCTTTCGGCAGGCCCTTCGGTCCCCAGATGCCGTAGTAAGCCATGCGGTTCACAGGCTCAAGACCGACTTCCTTGAAAGTGGGCACATTGGGCAACTGCGCCAGACGCTGGGGCGCGGCCACCGCAATGGCGACCAGGCGGTTGGTGTTGATGAAGGGAAGCGCCGAGGGCAGGTTGTCAAAGATGACGGGAACCTGACCGGCTACCGTGTCGTTGAGCGCAGGGCCTGCACCGCGGTAGGGAATGTGGGTGATGAAGGTGCCGCTCATGCTCTTGTAGAGCTCCATCTGCAGGTGACCAATGCCACCGGTGCCGGAAGAGGCATAGGAGTATTTGCCGGGGTTCTTTTTCAGCTCAGCCACAAAGCCCTTGTAGTCCTTGGCCGGGAACGAGGGATTCACGGCAATCACATTGGGCGTGGCCGCAATGTTGACGATGGGCGTGAAATCCGTCAGCGGGTTGTAGGGCACCTTGGGATTGATCGCGGGGTTTGCCGCCGTGGTGGACACGGTGGCCACGCCCAGCATATAGCCGTCCGGCTCAGCACGTGCGGTTTCGGTTGCACCGATCACGCCACCGGCACCGGCCTTGTTTTCCACCACCACGGTCTGGCCCAGCGCCCTGCTCAGCGGATCGGCGATCACGCGGGCAATGATGTCGGTCGTGCCGCCCGGTGCAAACGGCACCTGCAGCTTGATGATCTTGTTCGGGTAGCCCTGTGCCATGGCGGTGCCGGCAGCAGCCAGCAGGCTCAAGGCGAAAAGGGTGCGACGGTGCAAAGTGAGCTTTCTCATGAGTATTCCAGATGAAATGATGAAAAATTTCGGACTGACAACTACTGGCCCAGCAGCCCTTTTTTAAGCCCGCTGTCCACCGGGTTGTCGCCCAGGAAGATGCCAAGTATGGCATTGTAGAAGTCCGCGCCCTGAATGACCCCACCTTTGGCGGCATCATTCACGGCCACCATGGTGCCTTTATCGGGCACGAAATCCAGGTTGATGGTGTCGCCCGTCTTGACAGACCCTACGCTGTCGAACAGCCTGGTGAACTGCTGAAGTCGCTCCCGCAGGGCGACCAGTTCGGTATCGCTGGCATTTTTCTCGATCCCTGAGACCAGCGCCTTCTTGAAATCTTCGGCACTGGCTTCGCGCAGCATGCGAATCTGCAACCGCTTCGGCCCGGGCGTCGACACCACCTCACGCAGGGTGGTCGCCTTGCCATTGAGGTACAGGCCGGCCACATAGCCCTTGATGATGAACACCGCCCTCAGCCCGAGGCCATTGAGCCTGAGCTCGCTGTTGGCTAGCCGGGCGGTGTCGTCAAAGCGCAGCCCTTCGATCGTCATGGATGCGCTGGCGTTCTGGCCCAGGGCAGCCAGACCGATGGCAGCCAGCAGTGCATACGTGTTTTTATTCATGGTGATCCAACGCAAGAGCCTTCGTCCGGGATGACGACATGTCATTGTTTCAGCATCTTGCACCAAGTCGGCGCCTGTAGCCAGTGGGCCGGCAAGAAGCTCTGGCTTCACTGGTATTCTCAGCGCGTGAACTACGCCCAACTCCTCTTCCCCGACTTCTCGCTGATCCTGATCGGCTACCTCATTTGTCGCTACACCGCGCTCAACCGCACCGTCTGGGCGCAGGTCGAACCGCTGGTGTATTACCTGTTTTTCCCCGTCCTGCTGTTCCACTCCATTGCCAAGAGCCCGCTGGACCTGGGTGCGGCCTCCAGCCTCATCGCTGCCGGCCTGACCCTGGCCGTGTCAGGCATCGCCATGGCCTATGCCCTGCCCCATCTGCCTTGGTTCAAGCAGCATATCGACACCCGCCAGCACGCCGCCAGCGCGCAGATTGCGTTTCGCTTCAACTCCTACATCGGTCTGGCCATCGCCGACCGGCTGGTCGGTGCACCCGGCCTGCTGCTGCTGGCCGTACTCATGGGGGTGTGCATTCCACTGTTCAACGTCGGGGCGGTCTGGCCCATGGCCCGCCACGGCCAGCGCGGCTTTGTGCGCGAGCTGGTGCGCAACCCCCTCATCATCGGCACCGTAGCCGGGCTGGCCGCCAACCTGCTGGGCTTCAAGATCCCGGTCTGGGCCGACCCCACGGTCTCCCGCATCGGTGCCGCCTCACTCGCGCTGGGCCTGATGGCCGCCGGTGCCGGCCTGCAGTTCGGCAGCCTGGCACGCTCACGCACGCTCACCGTGTCCCTGCTCTCGATTCGCCACTTCATCCTGCCCCTGGTGGCGTATGGCCTGTCGCTGCTGTTCGGCCTCTCCCCCGTTCAGACCATCGTGCTGCTGGCCTTCTCGGCCCTGCCCACCTCACCCAGTTCCTATGTGCTGGCCACGCGCATGGGGTATGACGGGGCTTATGTCGCTGGACTGGTGACGCTGTCTACCTTGCTGGGATTGGTGAGTTTGCCGTTTGCGCTGGGGTTGGTTAGGTAGGGTTTTGCTTCGGAGGGTGTGCCCGGCTGCGCAGGTCTTTGGTGCGCTTAGAAGCCGGGTCTCGCCCCGGCGGGCGAGTTACCTTTCTTTGTCTCGCCATAAGAAAGGTAACCCAAAGAAAGGCGAGCCGGATTCGTCGACCCTTCGCTGCGCTACAGGCACGCTGCGTTGCTCGGGTCAAGCGGGAGGCTCAGAAACTCGCCCTGCGGGCTCAAACATCTTCGCCTCTGTATCCGCTTGCCCCTGCGCTACTCGCCTCCTCATAACGGCGGGGATACCACACTCCCGTCTCGATCAACCGTTTTGCCCGGTTTCATGACCTTTTAAACTACTTACAACTAGACCAGAGGACTGATTGTGGTTATAAATCAAGGGCTTATAAGAACCTAAAGCGAGGCATACGATGCACTCTCTTCCGGGTTAATTTTCGTTTTGATAACTAAATCACGTTAGAGCTTTTGATCCCTATGGCACGTATAACGAACAAAACCATCTCAGAAATTGAAGCCGAGTATTCCAGGTGGAGTGAATTTCTTAACGGTGGTATAGGCATATTTGCCTTTAGCCTCGGTATTTCATGCATTGGTACGCCTCGCCCTGATATCACGGCACTCCTCTCTCTATTATTTCTCTTGGTATTCACTGCCTACGGTCAGCGGCATTTCCCTCAAAAACTGAAAGCCCTACGAAAAACCGAGCTCTCCGGTGTCGACGAAGTAGCTCTTCTCGGCATTGAGAAGAAATACTTTGGAGCCACTGCTGTATTCAAGAATTTCCCGGTCTACCTGATTGGCTGGTGCTTTCTCGGCGGGGTGGCCATCTATGGAGCATTCAAATGATACAGCGAGCTCTAACCCGGCGCTCAACCCCGTTCGCCTCGGTCTCTGGACGCTGCGCGATAAAGCCGCGCAGCACCGGTTAACTCTACGTTAGATGCCCGCTATGGAACCAACTGAGCGCCAAGCAATTTACGAATTGCAAACCGGGCAGCTATACGATGCCATCGGAAAGTGCTCTGTCAAATTCGAACATGTATGCTTTGGTATGCATCAAGGTATAACTCTGTTGCTTGGGATGAATGGGCTGCGTAATCAGCGCCTCGCGAGGGTACTACTTGCGGAATTAACAGCCTATCCATTGAAGAGTATTTTGCAAGCGATGATCGCCGAAATTGTGTCACTGCCGCCTGATGAAAAATCGATCAGCGACAAAATATTCGTGCGAGTGCAAAAACTGATCGAACGTCGTAACGAAATAATTCATAGCACATGGTTTGTTGGCTGGGCTCATCCGGATGACACCGATTTTTCAAGGGTGAGTGGTCACAAATGGGCCCGAGGAAAGCAAGGTGCTGACAGAAAATCGGCCAACTACACGCGCGAAGACTTTGACGCATTCGCTGTTGAGTGTGATCTCGTTGCCGCACTGGTCAACCGCCTCTGGGTATGCATCATGGACAGCAACAAACTCACAAAAAACTTTGTTCTAGATAGCGTAGGTAATGTCGCATGCCCCGACAGATAACTCATCACTCCACCGGGCCTACGCAAAAAGCCGCTCAGGTTGGTGAATTCAGACGTTAAACATCACTAACCAAAAATCACAAGGACGCGCCGTGGCGCGTCCTTGTGATTTTTGGTATCCGTTTCTCACGCCGTTATGAGGAGGCGAGTAGCGCAGGCTTTGGCGGATCAAGGGGCGCGCATGTTTGAGGCGTAGCCGAGTTTGCGCGCACCCCGCCGAAGCCGAGCAACGCAGCGTGCCCGTAGCGAAGCGCAGGGGCGACGAATCCGGCTCGCCTTTCTTTGGGTTACCTTTCTTTGGCGAAGCAAAGAAAGGTAACTCGCCCGCCGGGGCGAGACCCGGCTTCTACGCGCACCAACGACCACATCAACAGCAAACAACGCCAGAACAAACTCTCCAAGCGTTGTAAACGCCAAACAAAACGCTACCAATTTGATAGCTTTTCCCGTATATTCAGCAAGGGATGGAAGCCAAAACGACTTCAAACCTTCAGCGCCCAGACGACATGCTCGCGCACCACGTCGCTGGCATGGTCAAGCCGTCCCTGCAGGGCCGCCCGCAAATCAGCGCTCAGCACCTCGTCCGAACAGCCCCGCAAGGCATTGCCCAGTGCCACCGCCACATTGCGCAGCCAGCGCTCATGACCGATGCGCCGGATTGGGCTGCCTTCGGTGAGACGCAGAAATTCTTCTTCACTCCAGTTGAACAAGGCCACCAGTTGCTGGCCGCTCAGGCCCGCCCGTTCATCGAAGTCGGGCAAGGCGCTGCGCCGGGCGAACTTGTTCCAGGGGCAGATGAGCTGGCAGTCGTCGCAGCCATAGATGCGGTTGCCCATCAGCGGGCGCAGCTCCTCGGGAATGGCACCCGCGTGCTCGATGGTCAGGTACGAGATGCAGCGCCGTGCGTCCAGCCGGTGCGGCGCGATGATGGCTTGGGTGGGGCAGATATCTATGCAGGCGCTGCAGCTGCCGCAATGCTCGCTCACCGGCTCGCTCGCGGGCAGGGCCAGATCCACATAGATTTCGCCAAGGAAGAACATCGAACCCGCCTCGCGATTCAGCACCAGCGTGTGCTTGCCGCGCCAGCCCTGGCCGCTGCGCGAGGCCAGCTCGGCCTCCAGCACCGGGGCCGAGTCGGTAAAGGCGCGGCTGCCAAACGGGCCGATGTGTGCGCTGATGCGGTCGCTGAGCTTTTGCAACCGGCTTCTCAACACCTTGTGGTAGTCCCGCCCCCGGGCGTAGATCGACACGATGCCCTCGGCGGGACGCGCCAGCCGCGCAAACTCCACGGCCTGCCAGTCGTTGGACGTGCTGCGCGGCAGATAATCCATGCGTGCGGTGATGACACTCACCGTGCCCGGCACCAGCTCGGCAGGTCGTGCGCGCTTGAGTCCGTGGGCCGCCATATAGGCCATGTCACCATGGAAACCACGTGCCAGCCAGGCCTGCAAACCCGGCTCGGCAGAGGACAGATCGACACCGGCCACGCCAATTTGGGAGAATCCAAGCTCCAGGGCCCAGGCCCGAACCAGGGAAAGCAATTGACTGCTGTTGAGTTGAGTGGTGGCGAGGGTCACCCGCCCATTGTAAAAAGCCTGCTGTGGAAGAGCGAGGCAGATACCCAATTATTTGCGGCGGCGCTTGCCGGCCACCCCGAGTTGCGCCATGCCTTCATCGAGTTGCATGGCGACTTGGGCGCGGGCAAGACCACGCTGGTGCGCCATCTGCTGCGTGCGCTGGGCGTGTCTGGGCGCATCAAGAGCCCAACCTATGCGGTGGTGGAGCCCTATGAACTTGATGCCCCCTCCACCACCCAGGTGGGGGAAACCGGGTTGTTCACCGTCTGGCATTTCGACTTCTACCGCTTCGGCGACCCGCGCGAGTGGGAGGATGCGGGCTTTCGCGACATCTTCGCCAGCCGCGGCCTCAAGCTGGCCGAGTGGCCCGAAAAAGCTGCCACCCTGTTGCCACGGGCCGACCTCGTGCTGCGCATCGAAGCGCAGGCCGATGACGCTCGTGTGGTCACGCTCACGGCCAACACGCCCACGGGCGAATCCCTGCTGGAGGGCCTGCCCGGATGATGCAACGCCGTTCACTGCTGCAATCCGGTGCGCTCGTGCTGCTGCTGGGCGCCCAGCACATTGCGCGCGGCGCCAGCATTGTCGCGGTGCGGGTCTGGCCCGCTCCCGAGTACTCGCGCGTGACCATCGAGTCCGACAGCCAGATCAAGTTCAGCCAGCTGTTCGTGAGCAGCCCGCCACGGCTGGCGGTGGACATCGAGGGCATTGACCTCAACCCGGCGCTGCGTGAACTCGTGGCCAAAGTGCATGCCGATGACCCCAACATCGCGGGCATCCGTGTGGGCCAGTACTCCCCCAATGTGATCCGGCTGGTGCTCGACCTCAAGCAGCCGATCCAGCCACAGGTGTTCTCCCTGCAGCCCATATCGCCCTACCAGCACCGCCTGGTGTTCGACCTCTACCCCACGAAGGTCAACGACCCGCTGGAGGCCCTGATCGCCGAGCGTCTGCAGGAAAAGGGCAAGTCCCCTGCACCCGCGGCATCAGACCCTCTGGGGGATCTCATCGCGCAGAAAGCCGGACGCGCCAATGGCCCGGCACTCAGCGGGCCCAACAGCCCCCCACAAACGGCCATGGCGGCCGCACCCACGCCCAAGACAGACCGCCTCATCATCATCGCGCTGGACCCCGGCCATGGCGGTGAAGACCCTGGTGCCATCGGCCCGGCCGGCACGCAGGAGAAAGACGTGGTGCTGCGGGTGGCCCACCTGCTGCGTGACCGCATCAACGCCACCACCGTCAACGGCAATGCGATGCGCGCCTACCTCACGCGGGATGCCGACTTCTTCGTGCCATTGCAGGTGCGCGTGCAGAAGGCACGCCGCGTGCAGGCCGACCTGTTCGTGAGCATCCATGCCGATGCGTTCTACACACCCACGGCCGGTGGCGCCAGCGTGTTCGCCCTGAGCCAGGGCGCGGCGTCCAGCAGCGCGGCGCGCTGGATGGCGGCCAAGGAGAACAAGGCCGACCTGATTGGCGGCCTCAATGTGCGCACCAAGGATGCGCATGTGCAGCGGGCCATGCTGGACATGAGCACCACCGCCCAGATCAATGACAGCCTCAAGCTGGGCGGTGCGCTGCTCGGCGAGATTGGCCAGGTGGGCAAGCTGCACAAGGCCCGCGTCGAGCAGGCCGGATTTGCCGTGCTGAAGGCGCCCGACATTCCGAGCGTGCTGGTGGAGACGGCCTTCATCAGCAACCCCGAAGAAGAAGCCAAACTCGCCAGCGAGAGTTACCAGGTGGAACTGGCCGACGCGCTGATGCGCGGCATCAGCCGCTACTTTGCGAAAAACCCGCCGCTGGCGCGCAACCGCAGCGTTTAGGGCCTGTTGCGCTGTCAGTCAGCAGCCGCGGGGCCTGCGGACTGTCGATGCGCCTTCCAGCTGCCATAGATCACGATCAGGCCAGGGACGAAGATCATGGCCCAGATGATCTTGTCCAGGTTGGCCTTGACCCAGGGCAGACTGCCGAGGAAGTAACCTGCGGTCACGACGCCCAGCACCCAGATCACCGCACCCAGCACGTTGTAGGCCGTGAACTTGGCCCGGCTCATTGCCGCCACGCCCCCCACAAAAGGCACAAAGGTGCGCAGGAAAGGCATGAAGCGCGCCAGCACGATGGTGATGCCACCATAGGTCTCATAGAACGCATGGGCCTTGTCGAACGCACGCTTGTTGAAAAAGCGCGAGTCCTCCCACTGGAACACCTTCGGGCCAAAGTAGCGGCCAATCGAGTAATTGGTCTGGTCGCCCAGCACTGCTGCCACCAACAGCACAGCGCAAGCCAGCGGAAAGCTCAGCAGGCCCACGCCACACATCGCGCCCACCACGAACAGCAGCGAGTCCCCCGGCAGGAATGGCATGACCACCACGCCGGTCTCGACAAAGATGATCATGAACAGCAGGGCATAGACCCAGGTGCCGTAGTTCTGTACAAAAGTCTCCAGGTGGCGGTCCACATGCAGGATGAAGTCGATGAGGATGCTGGCGTATTCCATGGGGATGGATTATCCCTGCCGCCCGCACCCTGCTCCGGCTGGCCGCCTAAAATGCCCTTGTGAATGCCGTGCTTACCACCTCCCCCCGCCGCCCCATCCGTGAACTGCCCGACGAGCTGATCAGCCAGATCGCCGCCGGCGAGGTGGTGGAGCGCCCCGCCTCTGTCGTGCGTGAGCTGGTGGACAACGCGCTGGACGCGGGCGCCACCCAGGTCACCGTGCGGCTGCTGGCCGGTGGCGTACGCCTGATCTCGGTGGAGGACGACGGCGTGGGCATCCTGCCGGACGAGCTGCCGATTGCGCTCAAGCGGCATGCCACCAGCAAGATCAGCAACCTGCATGACCTGGAGTCGGTCGGCACCATGGGCTTTCGCGGCGAGGCCCTGGCCGCTATCAACTCAATAGCTGATTGCGCAATACTGTCAAGGGCTACAGGCCAAAACAATGCATTTTTACTGGATGGCCGCACCGGTGAACTCAAGCCCGTGGCCCGCAGCACTGGCACCACGGTGGAGGTCAAGGAGCTGTTCTTCAGCACCCCGGCACGGCGCAAGTTCCTCAAGACCGATGCCACCGAGCTGGCCCACTGCATCGAGTCCGTGCGCCGCCACGCGCTGGCCCGGCCTGATGTGGGCTTTGCCATCTGGCATGAGGGCAAGCTGGTGGAACAGTGGCGCGCATGCCAGGTCGCGACTGAAGGCACAGGCAGCACGGCACTGGCGCAGCGCCTGAGCGATGTGCTGGGCAGTGACTTTGCCGACAAATCCATCGCGGTGGACTACCGCACAGGTGCGGGCCCTGGGGGCAGTGGCGGCCAGACCCCGATCCATGTCTGGGGCTTTGCCGGCATTCCCGACGCGGCCCGCTCGCGCGCCGACCAGCAGTTCTGCTATGTCAACGGCCGCTTCGTGCGCGACAAGGTGCTCACCCATGCGGCGCGCAGCGCCTATGAAGACGTGCTGCACGGACACCGCCAGCCGGTCTATGCGCTGTATGTGGCGATCGATCCGGCCCGGGTGGACGTGAACGTACACCCCACCAAGATCGAGGTGCGTTTTCGCGACAGCCGCGAGGTGCACCAGGCCGTGCGTCATGCAGTGGAAAACGCGCTGGCCGCACCGCGTGCGCAGGCGGCTGGACAGCAAGTACCTGTTGCAGGTGCTGATGCGGGTGTTGCCGAATTTTTGGAGAAAAACAGGCCTCCAGCCCTCGCCAATTGGGCGCAACCCGCTATCAACTTCGGAGCATCTGGCGGCCACCGGGTGTCAGACATAGGCGCACTGTGGTCGCCATCGCCCACCTCACCGATCTCCCCCGACACCCCTGTCACCGGGTTTGCGCCTCAGGCGGCGGCAGCCGGCTCCGCTGACCGACAGGATGCCAGCGAGTTACCGCCCGGCGACTGGCCACTCGGCCGCGCCATTGCGCAGTTGCAGGGCATTTACATCCTGGCCGAGAACCGCCAGGGCCTGGTGGTGGTGGACATGCATGCCGCGCATGAACGCATCGTCTATGAGCGGCTCAAAAACCAGCTCGATGCCGCCACCCAGTCGCAAGGTGGCGTGACCGCCATGGCCAGCCAGCCGCTGCTGATCCCCGCCACCTTTGCCGCCACGCCGCAGGAGGTGGCCACGGCCGAGGCCCACGCGGCCACGCTGCACCTGCTGGGGCTGGAAATCACCCCGTTTTCCCCCAAAACCCTGGCCGTGCGCGCCGTGCCCTCCACGCTGGTACAGGGCGATGCGGTGGAACTGGCCCGCAGCGTGCTGGCCGAGCTGGGCCAGCATGAGGCCAGCACCGTGATCCAGCGCGCGCAGAACGAGTTGCTCGGCACCATGGCCTGCCACGGCGCCGTGCGCGCCAACCGCCGGCTCACACTGGACGAGATGAATGCGCTGCTGCGCGACATGGAGCGCACCGAGCGCTCTGATCAGTGCAACCACGGCCGCCCCACCTGGCGACAGGTCACGGTCAAGGATCTGGACACCCTGTTCCTGCGCGGGCGTTAGCGCTTATGGCGACAGGCAGATATCGACGGTTTTCAGGAACCTCGGAATATCCAGGGGTTTGGTCAGGTAGGCGGTAAAGCCTGCCGCCTTGCCGCGCTCGACATCGCGCGGCAGCGCATTGGCCGTCA
>JAHIYE010000016.1 GCA_018815325.1 Gammaproteobacteria bacterium
GCCACGACAGGGGTGGCCTTGAGGTGTTTGTCAGCCTTCAGCAGCTGCAGCACGCGGTAGCCATCAAGGCCCGGCATGTTGATGTCCAGCAGGATCAGTTCGGGGCGACGTGTCAGCGCCAGCTCGATGCCAAGCTCAGGTGTGGGCGCGGTCAGCAGATGGATGTGCGGGCGCCGCCCCAAAATCTGCGCCACCAAGCGCAGGTTGATCGGGTTGTCATCGATATAGAGCACGGTCTGTTGAGCCGCCTTGAGCTGCTGCACCCATGCCGCGCTGTTGACCGCGTGACCAGGGCCAGTCTCACCCGCCTCACCCGTGTGTGATTGGGACGGCAGGGATTCACAAGGCAGCTCGATCCAGAAAGTGCTGCCGACACCGACCTCACTCTCCACATCCACGGTGCCGCCCATGAGCTCGACAATGCGCCGGGTGATGGTCAGGCCGATACCGCTGCCCTCGATATTGCTGTTTTCGGCACTGAGACGACTGAAGGGCTGAAACAACTCTCCCATCCGGTCGGCAGGAATGCCCGGGCCGGTGTCCGTCACCCGGATATGAAGCCTGTCCGCGCCTGCGGCCCGCACATCCAGTCGCACGCTGCCCCCCACATGGTTGTACTTGATGGCGTTGGACAGCAGGTTGATTAACACCTGCTTGAGCCTTATGCGGTCCGCACGGACCACCGCGCCTTTCAACTCGCAAGGGGCAAGCCGGACATGGCGTTTTTCCGCCAGCGTCCCGACCAGCGTCAGGCACTCCTGGATGACCGGGTCCACCTCCACGGCCTCGATCGACAGGGCGATGTGGCCCGATTCGATCCTGGCCAGATCGAGCACCTCGTTGATAAGGTCGAGCAAGTGGTGGCCACCTGTGAGGATCTCGCGCACCTTGTCCTTGTGGTCATCCGACAGGGTGTCGTCGTATTCAAGCAACTGGCCAAAACCGAGAATCGCGTTCATCGGTGTGCGCAGCTCATGGCTCATGCTGGAGAGAAACTGCGACTTGGCCTGGTTGGCTGCATCGGCTTCGGCCTTGGCCAGCACCAGTTCCCGGTTGCGCTGCAGCAGGCGCTCGGTCAATGTATCCAGCACCTTGACCACCGAACTGATCTCATTGCGTCCTGTCACATGGATCGCTTCACCCGTCAACTCCTGTGCCGACTTCTCCGCACGCTTGCGCAGCTTGATCAGGGGGGCCATCACCATCCGCAGAATCAGCAGGCCCATGATCAGGCTGACAGCCAGGGCCAGGGCCGCGAAGAGGGCGGAGCGTTGTTTGGCCTGCTCGAACAGCACAAAGGCGCGCGTACTGTCGAGCTGTGCCACCAGGACGTAGCCGTCATCCACAATGATTTTCGGCAGATAGGCGCTGGTCTGGTGCGAGCTGGCATCGATGCGGTATATCGGGATCTTCGTCTGGAAGGCTTCGGTCAGGGCCGGCTTGTCCAGGTCGCCATCCGGTGCGCTTGGTTCAGAGACCGACACGCCTTCGCGCGACAGCAGCAGCAGCTTGACCCCCAACTCAAGGCTCAGTTGATCGAGAAACGAACGTCCCAGCGCAACGCCAGCCGCCACCGTCCCCTTGATGCTGCCATTCACCCTCAAGGGCTCGATAGCCCAAATGACAATGCCTTCAGGCGTAAGCGTGCTGACCAGCATGCTGGTGCCTGACAGGGCCTCTTCAAAACCCCAGCCCGAGGTCGGGTCACCAAAGCGCTGCACATCATGCGTCCTGTAAAGCGACTCACCATTCAGGTCATTCGCATCCAGCAGCACGATGTCCCCGAAGCCGGCTGCATCCGTGAACTCACGCTGCAGCCGCGCCCTGCGGGCAGCCGGCGGCATTGCCAGTGCATCGAGCACATTCCTGTGACCGGCCAGCAGTTTGGCCATCGACTGGGCCCGCCTGGCATACCCGCCGATCAGGCTGTCAAAGCGACGGCCGGCAACCGTGACCTTGTCAATTTCGTTTTGCCGTACGGTTGCCTCCAATACGTCGGTGGAGATGTTGTAGGACACAGCTTGCCCCACCAATGCCATCAGCCCGATCAGCAGGGCCAGCATCAATGTGGCAGGAGGTCTGGACAGGAGGGTCAAGGCGATTCCATCAGGTGTCAATAAAGGAACTCACGAAGGCTAGCGTTGCAGCCGGCTAGCCCGCTGCAGCCAGCACACCATGATCCCGCAGGAGACGGATACCTTCTGACGATCGCACAAACTCCAGGAAGCCCGTGGCAGCCGGGCTCAGTTTGCCCGTCTTGTGGATCAGCCCAAGCTCCACCCACAGCGCGTAACGCCCAAGCCCGACATTCTGCGGCGTTGACTCCACGTCATCGAGGGCCAGGAAAACCACCCTGGTCTTGCAGGCCGCCAGTGCCGAGCGATTCAGAAAGCCCAGGCTGGTGGGAAAACGGTCCAGCAATTCGATCATGTTCGGATCAAGGTGCACCACCTTGACGTCCTTGCCAAATACGATCGTCTCGAAGGGCTTGAGCGACCGGTTGATGGCCTGGCGTGAAGCATCGGTCGATTCGCGCCCAATGGCACGGATCGGCCCCGGCTTGCCGCCCACATCCTGCCAGTTGGTGGTCTTGCCGGTGTAGATATCCACCAGTTGCGCGCTTGTCAGCTTCTTGACCTTCACGCCGGCGCCGCCGACAAAGGTCACCGGATCGCGCCCCAGCGGAATATAGGTCAGGCCACGTGCCAGTTCATCCCCCTTCAAGGGCCGCCCAACCCGCGCCAGCACCGCCGTGCCGGCTTCGATGTCGCGCAGGGCACCTGCCGTACCTGTGCTGGAGGGTACAAGCACGTGATGCTGCGTCTGCTGCTTGTTATAGGCATCGGCCAGCGCACGTAAAACCGTCTCCGGGTTGCCACTCCCGGGAATGACCAGCTCATCCGACATGGCGGACTGGCATCCGATCAAGAGGGCCAATACGCCTGCAACGTGAAAAGCACGGCTCAGCAACAGCATGATGACTCCCTTGACTCTTGTAGTGGTTACGGATGATTATGAATGAGCCAGGCCGGTTTGCCACCCAGGCACGGCCAAACAAATCCATCAGGGCTGGAATTTGGGTAACAGAGGGCACAAACGCAAGAGGCCTGCAGCCCTCCAGCCGTCTTGCGTCGGCTCAGTCCAGTTGCAGCACGCGCCGGATCTCTGAGGCCATGCGCTGCACGCATTTGCGGCCCTCCTCCATCGCCTCTTCGGCCCGGTAGAACTCCAGCAAGCCGATTTGCGACAGGGCAGGCGCAACCAGGATGTCGGGCGGGTCCCCGGCCATGCGGCTGCGTGTGATGCGGTCCTGCGTGATGTTGACTGAGCCGGCAAAGGCCTCGAACAGGCTGGGCGCCTGCTCTTCCTTGTTGTTGAAGGAGAACACCGAGGCTGCATAGTCCTTCACCGCACCGGCAAACCTGTCGACCGTACCCACAGCCTCCTGACTCAGCTTGGGTGGCTTGGCGAAGTGCTTGCCCACGATGTCGTTGTTCAGGTTCACGGCAATCACCAGCTCCGCACCCAGCGCACGGCACACAGACACCGGCACCGGGTTCACCAGCCCGCCATCGACCAGCCACTTGTGGTCGTTCCGCACGGCGGGGAACAGCCCCGGCAGGGAGATGGAGGCACGCACCGCATCCAGCACCGGACCTTTGCTGAGCCATATTTCGCGACCTGACTCCAGGTCGGTGGCCACCGCGGCGTACTGCTTGTCGAAGTCTTCTATCGTGGCATCCTTGTCTGCCACGCACTGGCCCAGAAAGGTCTGGAACTTGTCCATGTCCACAAAGCCATTGAATGCACTGCTGATGTTGAAGAACCGCGCTGTCTCCAGCCGTGTGAGCGACGCGGCCCACTCGCCCAGCGCCTCCAGCTTGTCGCCCGCATAGGCCGCGCCCACCAGCGCGCCAATGGAGGTGCCACACACGATGTCCGGCTCCACGCCCAGGCTGGCCAGTTCCTTGAGCACGCCAATGTGCGACCAGCCACGGGACGATCCACTGCCCAGCGCAATGCCAATTTTCATCTTGAGGTTTCCTTCTTCATGACAGGTATTGTGAACGGCCAGCGCATGGCCGCAGGGCGCCGCCGCTGCAGCGCATGCACTGGAGATGCCAGGCTAGTGTGGCAACACAATGGTCACGAGGGCCGAGGCGTCCTGTAGCGCCACCACGCCATGCTCCACGCCACCCGAGAGGTAGAGCAGCTGCCCGGCCTGGAGCATGTGGCTGCCATCCGGGCAGGTGACATCCAGCCTGCCCTCCAGGCAGTGGATGGTGATCTCACCCGGCACCCTGTGCGGCGGCAGCGATTTCCCGGCAGCCAGCACCAGGCGAATGAGCTCCAGTTGCTCGGACTTGAACAAGGCAATTGACCGCGCTTCTGGCAATGCCTTGCCCAGCGGCTTCACATCAATGGTTTGCCCGGGGAGTGCGTGGGAAATGGCCATGGGGTTTCTCCAAATCATGGGTTGCAGTGCCTACCCTAAGGCGATTTTTACTCCAACGCAAGACATAGACCATTCCAGCCTGTCGGGCGGAACTTTCTCTCACCCAGCGGGCTCCATCCTGCTCATGAAACGCCTGATCATCTCCCTCATCGCCGCCCTGACCCTGCTCGCAGGCTGCGCCACCCTTGACGAAAAACAGCGCAGCTGGATCTTTCAGCCCTCGGACCGCAGCTGGTCCAACTCGGCGGAAATGGCCGCCGGCATGGACGATGTGTGGATAGACTTCAACTCCCGCGAGACCGGCCAGCCCGTCAGGCTGCACGGCCTGTGGCTGGCCCATGACAACGACCCGCAGCGCGCAGACACGCCCGTGATGCTCTACCTGCACGGCGCGCGCTGGAACGTCACCGGCTCGTCCTACCGCATCCGGCGCATGCAGGCGCTGGGCTTCTCGGTGCTGGCCGTGGACTACCGTGGCTTCGGCAAAAGCAGCAAGGACCTGCCCTCCGAGACCATGGCCTATGAAGACGCCCGCGCCGCCTGGGACTGGCTTGCCCACAAGCACACCGACCGGCCGCGCTACATCTTCGGCCATTCACTGGGCGGCGCCATTGCGATCGAACTGGCCGCCCAGGTGGACGATGAAGCAGGCACCGTGGTGGAAGGCACCTTCACCTCCATCCCCGATGTGGTGAGCAGCTTCAAGTGGGGCTGGCTGCCTGTTTCGCCGCTCATCACCCAGCGCTTCGAAGCCGTCAAGCGCGTGGCCCAGATCGGCTCGCCCCTGCTCGTGGTGCACGGCACGAACGACAGCCTCATTCCACCCGAACTCGGCCAGCGTCTGTATGACGCCGCCATGACCCCCAAGGCATTCGTGTTGGTGGAAGGGGGATCGCACCACAACACCAACTCGGTGGGTCAGGGGCAGTACCGCCAGGCGCTGGCGGATTTGTTCGGGCTGGGTGGCGAGCTCAAACTCGTGAAGAACTGAGGTCGGCCGCCATCCGCTGATGCCGGTGTTTGCCCATCTGTGGCCTGGTGATTGCCCACACGAGTTGTCACAGACAGGCTAGGTGCGGGTTTCGCGCCAGGTCGATACCAGCAGCCCCAGCCCCAGAGTCCCCAGCAGCACAGACGCCACGCGGTTCGCTGCCACCCTGGCTTGCGAGTAGGCCGTGCGCACGCGGGGGCGCGAGAACAGCCAGGCCAGAAGCAAATGCCAGCCCAGCGCGTTGAGCACGATGATCGCCACCGCAGTCACCTGCAACAGATGCGAGGGTGCGGCGGGCAGCGAGGCGGCAAACACACTGCCAAAAAACATGGCCGACTTGGGGTTGGTGATGTTCGTCAAAAAACCCAGCCGAAACGCCGCCGCCCGCGAGGCCACCTGCGCACTGCCCGTCAAGGGCGTGCCACTGGAGCGCCACAGCCGGCTCGCCACGTACAGCAGGTACACCCCGGCCGCGATCTGCAGCGCCAGCCGCAAACCGGGGAAGACCAGAAAGATGGCGTTGACGCCAAGCACGGCACTCGTCACCCACAGGAAGGTGCCCAGCGTGACACCCAGTGCGGCAAACACGGCACTGCGTTGGCGGTCACTGGCTGCGAGCTGAGACACCAGCAGCGTGTTGGCGCCAGGGCTCAGCAAGGCGGCTACATGGAGGAACCAGATGGTGAGGAGAGTAGCGAGCATGGTAAATGAAGCGTCAACTCCAGAATGCGGGATGCACTAATTGTTATACGTCTTTGCCATGTCTGCTTGAAAGCATCAGCGCAGCCACGTCAGCAGCCGAGTGTCGAGGCTGTCCTTCAACTGGGGATTCCGGGGAACCCCATCCTGGCTGAGGATTGTCGTACTTGATGGTCTCAAGGGTGCGCAAAGCAGAAGCAGCGCGCTACTGAAGCAGAGGTTAGGCCTCAGCGAGGTGTGCATACGTGAGTAGCGATTTCAGTTCAATGCCCTCGACTGCCAGCGCTTCTGAGCCACCGGACTGACGGTCGATGACGCAGAGCGCCACACTCGTATTCAGACCATCGCCCCTGAGCAATTTCAACGCATCAATGATGGCGCCGCCACTGGAGACAACGTCTTCGACTAGGACGAATTGACGCCCTTCAAGCGTAGCTCCTTCGGCGTACCGGCAAGTACCGTATGTTTTGGGTTCTTTGCGAATGAACGCGGCTGGAAGGCCGGTAACTTGACTGAGCATAGTGACGACCGGGATTCCTCCCATTTCAAGGCCTGCAAGTACCTCGGTTCCTGCTGGGATAAGGTGAGCCATCTCGATCGCGATGTCACGCAAAAGAACAGGATCGGCCTCGAAGCGATACTTGTCGAAGTAGGTGTTGCTGACCTTTCCCGAGCGAAGTGTGAAGGATCCTTCAATTTGCGCGCATGTCTTGATGCGCTTCGGAATGGTGTTCATGAGTGGAGGATAGTCGCGAATGCGTTTTCTGAGGCCTAACGCCTGAATTAAGCGGCGTGCCGGAGGCACGTCCGCTTGAATGAATTGTTATACGTCACCGAAGTGGGCTGCTGCGTCGAATGTGTTTCGGTTACGGCTCCGACGAATAAGCCAAACATAGACCTCTACTGAATCCTGCGTCAGCCCTGCACGATGTCTACCCGCTAGACTGCACTGATAGCTAATTGGGATGTCGTGCCCAATCTGCTCTGCCCTACCTTTCCAGAATTTTTGCATTCCTTGATCGCAATCACGAACTGCGACACGCACTTGCTCGTAAGGGTACGATTTTTCTTGTGGATCCCGTGGCTGAAGTATGTGAGGAAGAACTTGCACTCGTGGTGCGCCGTTGCCGGCTCTTACTTCAACATCTAGGAAAAGAGCTTTTAGCGATCGTCTAATTCCACCAATGACAAACGCTCGATCTGTGGCAGCAGAGACGTCCTGTTCCAAGCTTTCCAAGCGAAGAATGTCTTCGGCGACCTCCCGCGCCCATTGACGTGTTCCTCCATCCGACTTGATCCACTTTGCCTCAAGGACAAAGGCCGCTGGCGTATCAGGGCGAGTGCGCCCGAGGAGGTCTAACCGTTTACTTCCTGGAAGATCTGGATGGTTGTACTCCGGCGTCAAAAGTAGCTGCGTGGTTGACTGGATAAACTCGGCGGAGGCTCGGACGAGGCTTGATTCCTCAATGAAAGAACGGCGATCACAGAGTCGCTCGTACTCCAAGATGCACGCAGCCCCGCTCGCCAAGTTGTTCCAGTTAACTGTCATGTGTGATTGACGTATAACTTAATGTATGGAGAAAAACCTGCTCGATAAACTGGGGTTTGCTCGATACTCTGGACATTGAATCCCCCTGAAAATGGCTTGCAGCCTTGTTTTGCATAGGGTTTTCAGATTTTTATACAGGCATAAAAATTCCGTGAAACCCGGCGGCCTTTATAGGCCGATTCTAGGAGCCATTTGAATGAAAGCACGCCCATCCCCCCAATACAGGTAAACGACTGTAATGGGGCAACATCTCGAATATCCGGCCTGGGTCGTTTTGAGTCAACCACGCTGAGCACGTAAAGCAAGCATTCCAATAAGGTGCAGGTTTGATTTACCAAATTCTCACATATTGAGATTTTCATTTGACACCTGAAGCCAGACCCACGACAGTCACCGGACTGATTCAACCTAGTCCCACCCATGGAAATCCAGGCATCACTTCAATGCATTCACCTCAACTCGCCGCAACCGCAAGCGCTGGCCGGGTTCTACTGCAACACCTACGGCATGACACTGGCCCAGACAGGTGACGACTGGGTGTGCAGTGCACCGGGGCGCACGGTGGCGATTTCCAGCGGTGCAGCCAACCAGCTCAGGTACGCACAATTTGACCTGCACAGCCCCGAGGCGTGGGCCGCCTTCACCGCCCGCACCCTGAATCTGCCGAATGCGACTGTACCGGCTCGACTCTCATCTGGGTCGGCCTTGGCCTTCAGGGACCCGGACGGCAACCTCATGGTGTTCACACCCGCCGCCGAGCGCAGCGCTGGCAGCAGCACCGCCCCCTCGCCCGCCGTGCTGCAGCATTTCGCTGTGCGCACTACCCGCGTGGCCGAGATGCTGGCCTTCTACCGCGACCAACTGGGCTTTGTGGTGTCTGACGAAGTGCGGGACGAGACCGGCACGCTGCGTGCCTGCTTTTTGCGCACCGACCCGCTGCACCATGCAATGGCGCTGTTCGGCGCGCCGGCTGCCTGCTTTGACCACCAGTCGTTCGAGACACCGGGCTGGGACGACATGAAACGCTGGGGCGACCACATGGCCGCGCTCAAAGTGCCCATCGTCTGGGGCCTTGGCCGGCATGGGCCCGGCAACGACGTGTTCTTCATGGTGCGCGACCCCGATGGCAACCTGGCCGAAATCTCGTCCGAGATCGAGAGCTGTGCCCCGGACCGCCCCACCGGACAATGGCCCCACGAGGAGCGCACGCTCAATCTCTGGGGCAAAGCCATCATGCGCGACTGAACCCGCCGCACACCACCGCCATGCCACGCGCCAACCGGATGCTGCGCATCCTCAGCCTGTTTGATCTCACCCGCCCCGTGCTCACGCCCGAGCTGCTGATGACTGAGCTGGGCGTTTCCCGCGCCAGCGTGTACCGCGACCTGGGCCAACTCACACAGGCCGGGCTGATTGAGCGCGTGGCCGAGCGCGGCTATGCGCTGGGCTCCACCATCGTGGAGCTGGACCGGCAGATACGTCTGGGCGACCCGCTGCTGAACGCAGCGGACACACTGCTCAAGAAGCTGGCGGACGACAGCGGCGGCATCGTGCTGCTGTGCCGTGTGCATGGCAGCAAGGTGATGTGCATCCACCAGGTCCGGGGACGCAACGCCACGCTCCCTGTGAGCTACGAGCGCGGGCGCGCCATGCCGCTGTACCGCGGTGCCACCTCCAAGATCATCCTGGCGAACCTGCCCTCCTCTGCACTCAAGACCCTATGGACACGCGAGAAGAACGCGCTGGTCAAGGCCGGCTGGCCCACCACGCTGGCCGCCTTCGTTGAAGCACTGGCTGCGCTGCGGGCCCAGCACTACTGCATCAGCCAGGGCGAGGTAGACCCCGATGCACTGGGCATGGCCGTGGCCTTGCACGATGGAGGCAAACTGCTGGGCAGCCTGAGCGTGGTGCTGCCCGCGACCGGCACCTCGGCACTGGCACACCGCAACGTGCTGGCGCATTTGCAGAGCACGGCACGCCGCATCGAGGCCCGGCTGGAAGACGAGCGCATGAAGGCCCGCAGTGACACACGCGCCCGCAACAGCAAACCCGGCAACACCGCTGGCAGCAAAGTTGCCAGCAAGACAAGCGCAAAAAAGAAGACTCCCAAAGCAGGCAAGGCATGACACCAGAACACTATTCCGTAGCCATTGTGGGCGCGGGGCCCACGGGCCTGATCCTTGCGAACTTTCTTGGGCTGTACGGCATCAAGACGGTGTTGCTTGAGCGTGCACCCAACACGGTGGACGAGCCCCGCGCCGTGACGATAGACGACGAGAGCCTGCGCACGGTGCAGGCCACCGGCCTGATCGACAGCGTGCTGCCCGATGTGGTGCAGGGCTATGGCGTGCACTACTACTCGTGGACCAACCAGCTCTTTGCCCGCATCGAGCCCACCGTGACGGACTATGGCTACCAGAAGCGCAACGCCTTCAGGCAGCACGTGCTGGCGCGCCAGCTCTGCGACGGGCTGCAGCGCTTCGCCAACGTCACCACACTGTTCGAGCATGAGCTCAAGCGCTTCAGCCAGGACGAAAAGGCCGTCACGCTCGACGTGCAGCATGCGGGGCAACACAAGACCCTTCGCTGCGACTGGCTGGTGGCCTGCGACGGCGGGCGCAGCCCGGTGCGCGATGCGCTGGGCATCCAGCTATCGGGCAGCACCTATGCCGAGAAATGGCTGATCGTGGACCTGCTGGAGCGCACCACCCCCTTTCGCCACACCCGCACCTATTGCGACCCGGTACGCCCGGCCATTCGCCTGCCCGGCCCGCATGGCGTGCTGCGCTACGAGTTCATGCTGCATGAGGGTGAAGACCCGGAACAGGTGCTGGACGAAGCCCAGCTGCGCGGCTGGATGGCCCAGCGCGAGCCAAGCGACGCACAACTGCCCATCACCCGCAAGGTGGTCTACACCTTCCATGCGCGCGTGGCAGACCGCTGGCGCACAGACCGGGTGTTCCTGGCCGGCGATGCAGCCCATCTGACCCCCCCTTTTGCCGGGCAGGGCATGAACAGCGGCGTGCGTGATGCGGCCAACCTGGCGTGGAAGCTGGCTGCAGTGGTGCAGGGTCAGTTCAGCGCCAGCCTGCTGGACAGTTATGAGGCCGAGCGCAAGCCGCATGCCCGCGCGCTGATCCAGATGGCTGAGCGCATTGGCCAGTTCATGCAACCCAAGTCCAGGCTCTCGGCCATGCTCACACAAGGTGCCTTGAAACTGTGCAGCCTGTACCCGCCGGTGCGCGACTATGTGCTGCAGCTCAAGTTCAAGCCCAAGCCGCGTTTCTATGAAGGTTTCTTTATCGGGTCATCCGCCACCGCGCAAGGCCTGCCCGCTGGACAGCTCATGCCCCAGCCCTGGGTGGAGCTGCCCAGCGGCCAGCGCGTGCGGCTGGACGAGGTGCTCGGCAGCGGCTTTGCAGCGTTGACATTGGCACAGGCCTACGCCCCGGTGAAGGCTGCCGAGTTCTCGAATGGTTTGCCGCTCAAACAGATTCGCATCGTGCGGCAGAGCGATGATTTTCTGCCGGATACGGGTGCTGACAAGGACGGCACGATCACCGTGCGGGATTGCGATGGCGTGATCGGCCCCATCCTGCAGCAGGCTGCAGCCGACACCGTGCTGCTGCGGCCCGACCGCTATGTGCTGGCCTATCTGCGGCCGGGTGATGCGCAGGGCGTAACCAAACTGCAGTCGCTGCTGCGCACCTGATTGGCCGCAGAAACGGCACCTTTATTCCTCATTTCAATTTCACATTTTTGAACGCGACACAGAAAGGCTCACCATGAAAATCCTCAGCTACATCCACCAAGGCAAAACCTCCTGGGGCCAGGTCACACCCGAGGGCGTGGTGGACCTGTCCTCTGCGCAATACCCCACGCTGCGCAGCGCACTCGCCGCCGGCCAGCTGGATGCCATCGCCAAGGCTGCTGCTGGCAAAAAGGCCTGCGCGCAGCTTGACGAGATCACCTTCCTGCCTGTCATCCCCGACCCCGGCAAGATCTTCTGCGTGGGCCACAACTACGAGGCCCACCGCGTCGAGACCCAGCGCGACAAGACCGAGCACCCGCTGCTGTTTACCCGCTTTGCCGAGTCGCAGACTGGCCACCTGCAGCCCATCCTGCTGCCCCCCGAGTCCAGCCATCTCGACTATGAGGGCGAGATCGCCGTCATCATCGGTAAGGCAGGCCGGCGCATCAGCCAGGCCGACGCCTGGGAACACGTGGCCGGCTACAGTGCCTACAACGAAGGCACGCTGCGCGACTGGCAGCGCCACACCATCCAGTTCACGGCGGGCAAGAACTTCAGCAGCACTGGCGGCTTCGGCCCCTGGATGGTGACGCGCGGCGAGATTGCCGACGGCGAAGAGCTCACGCTGGAGACCCGCCTGAACGGTGAGGTGATGCAGCACACCACCACCGCGCTGATGATCTTCCCCATCCCGGTGCTGATCGAGTACATCTCCACTTTCACCTCGCTGCAGCCTGGCGACGTGATCGTCTCGGGCACGCCGGGTGGCGTCGGCGCCAAGCGCACACCACCGGTCTGGATGAAAGCTGGCGACAAGGTGGAGATCGAGGTGAGCAAGGTCGGCGTACTGGTTAACAATATCGTGGCCGAAACCCCTTGATGAAAAATTCCCCATGAACGACACCCCCTCTCTGGCCGAAGTCCGCGCCGCCGAAGAAGCCCGCCGCCAGGCCATGCTGCAGAACGACCCCGTGGCCCTCGCGCCGCTGGTGTGCGACGAGCTGATCTATACCCACTCCTCGGGTCTGAAAGACAGCAAGGGCAGCTGGCTCAAGCGCATGACCAGCGGCGCGCTGCGCTACGAGCGCGTGGACTTTGTCGACCTGGCCTTCACGGTGGTCGAGCAGACCGCCCTCGTGACCGGCCGCATGGATGCCAGCCTGCTGCGCGCGGGCCAGCCCGGTACGGTATCCAGCATCTACCTGGCCGTGTGGGTCAAACGTGCCAGCCACTGGCAACTGCTGGCGATCCAGGGCACGCCTGCGCCAAGCCCGGCCTGAACAGCCTATTCACACCCACCTCAAGGCCCCACCAGGGGCAAGCCGGCCACCCCGGTCAACCTGGGGGTGATCTGCTACGCTCGACCCAATGTCCACTCGTTTACCCTTGGCTTCGGCCACCGACGCCACCCACTCGCCCGGCATGTCGCCGGTACTCATCATCGTCGTGCTGTCGCTGCTGCTGGGTCTGCAGCCCGTCACCACCGACCTCTACCTGCCTGCCCTGCCGGCGTTGACCACCGCCCTGGGGGCCTCCATGGTGCAGGCCCAGCTCACGCTCACGGCACTCCTGCTGTCCTTCGGTTTCTCGCAGATGGTGTGGGGCCCGCTGTCCGACCGCTTTGGCCGCCGTCCCATCCTGCTGTGGGGACTGAGCGCCTATGTGCTCGCCTCGGTCGGCAGCACGCTCACCACCACCATGGAGGCGCTCATCATCTGGCGCATCGTCCAGGGTGCGGCCCTGGGTGCCGCCGTGATGTGTGCGCGCGCCATCGTGCGCGACCTGTATGCCTCGGTGGAGGGCGCCCGCATCATGTCCAAAGGGCTCACGGGCCTGGGCTTCATCGCCTGCCTCAGCGGCCCCCTGGGCGGTTTGCTGGCCGACCATTTCGGCTGGCAGGGCACGCTGCTCTCGCTGGCCGTGTTCGGCGCGCTCACGCTCGGCGTGATTGCCTGGCGCTTTGAGGAAACCGTGGCCGTGCGCAACCCGCGCGCCTTGCGCCCTGGCACGCTCTTGCACACCTGGTGGGGCATTCTGCGCAACCCGGCTTTCCTGTCGTTCTCGGCGCTGTCCACCGCCACGTATGCGGCGTTGTTCACCTTTCTCGCGTCCTCGTCTTTCGTGTTCATCCAGGTGCTGGGCCTGAGCCGCACGCAGTACGGCCTGGTGATGAGCTCGATGCCGCTGGCCTACATTGCCGGCACGTTCATCTGCCGCCGGCTGCTGCCGCGCTTTGGCGTGCGCCGCTCCATCGGCATTGCGGCCTGGTTCACCCTGACAGGCGGCACGCTCATGGGCGTGCTGGCGCTGGCCGGCATCAGCAGCGGCTGGGCCATCATGCTGCCCTTCTACATCTTCATGCTCGCGCACGGCGTGATGCAGCCCTGCAGCCAGAGCGGCGCGGTAGGCCCCTTCCCGCTGGCGGCTGGCGCGGCCTCGGCGCTCAATGGTTTTCTCATGATGGTGGCAGCCTTTGCCATGGGCAGCTGGCTCGGCACACACATGGACGGCACGGTACGCCCGCTGGCCTATGGCGTGTGGTTCTGGAGCGTGCTCACGGCCGTGATTGCCTGGACCCTGGTGAAGAAACATGGCAAGTCCAGCCACCACTGACAGCCCTGCGCTCAGTTATCTGGCCATTGCCGGCCCCACGGCCAGCGGCAAGACGGCGGCGGCGCTGGCCATCGCCAAAGCACACGCGGTCGAGATCATCAGCGTGGACTCGGCCCTGGTCTACCGTGGCATGGACATTGGCACCGCCAAGCCCACAGCCGCAGAGCTGGCCGCTGTGCCGCACCACCTCATCAACATCCGCGACCCGCTGCAGGCCTACAGCGCGGCCGAGTTCGTGACCGACGCCCAGCGCCTGATCGGCGAGATCCGCGCCCGTGGCCACCTGCCGCTGCTGGTGGGCGGCACCATGCTGTACTTCAAGGCGCTCATCGAAGGCATTGATGACATGCCCAAGGCCGACCCCGCCATCCGTGCCATGCTGGAGGATGAAGCCAAACAGCAAGGCTGGCCCGCCCTGCATGCCGAGCTCGCGCAGGTGGACCCGGTGACCGCTGCCCGCCTGAACCCGGCCGACAGCCAGCGCATCCAGCGCGCACTGGAGGTGTACCGCGCCTCCGGCCAACCCATCTCGTCCTTCCATACTACAAAAAACATAGCTGATAGCGCTTATTCCACGTGGGCTACAACCCTAATTTCTCTGGAACCGAGCGACCGTGCCTGGCTGCACGCGCGCATTGCCCAGCGCTTTGACACGATGCTGGCGAGTGGTTTCATGGACGAGGTAAAAGCCCTGCGCGCGCGTGGCGACCTCCACCCCGACCTGCCCTCCATGCGCTGCGTGGGTTACCGGCAGGCCTGGGAAGCCCTGGACGGCGTATTCCCCATGGCCGAGCTGCGCGACCGCGGCATCTTCGCCACGCGCCAGCTTGCCAAGCGCCAGATCACCTGGCTGCGCTCCATGCCCCAGCGCCGCGTGGTGGCCTGCGACGCGCCCGATGCAATGCAGCAGGTGCTGGCGATAGCTGATGCTTTTGTGCAAGACAGCGTGAGCAGCGCCTCATGAGCCTGCGCATAGCCCAGCTTGGCAAGCACTACGGCGAGGTCGCCGTGTTCGAACACGTCTCGCTGACGGTCGCACCGGGCGAGTTTGTGGCCATCGTGGGGGAGTCCGGTGTGGGCAAGTCCACCCTGCTCAACTGCATGGCAGGCCTCGACTCGTGGGACAGTGGCACGGTCGAACTGGACGGTGTTGACCTCGGCACGCTCAACGACGATCAGAAAGCCCTGCTGCGCCGGGAAAAAATCGGCTTCGTGTTCCAGGCCTTTCATGTGCTGCCGCATCTGGACGTGGCGCAGAACGTGGCCCTGCCGCTGATGCTGCTGGGTCAGCAGGATGATGCCCGCGTGCAGGCCATGCTTGATGCCGTGGGCCTGGCAGGCCTGGGCGCGCGGCTGCCACAGCAGTTGAGCGGCGGGCAGTTGCAGCGCGTGGCGATTGCGCGTGCGCTGGTGCACCGCCCCAGCCTGCTGCTGGCGGACGAACCCACCGGCAACCTCGACCCCACGACCGCAGCCAGGGTAATGCAGGCCCTGGTGACGCAGGCTCGCGAGAGCGGCGCTTCGCTCGTGCTGGTCACCCACTCCGAGGCGGCGGCGCAGCAGGCCGACCGCGTGCTGCACCTGAGCAGCAATGGCATGCGGGACAGCCCAGCGGACTGAGCCCACCGCCCCGCTCCGGCCCCTCACCAGGGTTTACTCAATGCGCAGGGTCTGCGCGCCCTTGCCGGTTTTCTTGGGCAAGGTCAGCGTGAGCACACCGTTGTCGAACCTGGCCTTGGCCTGCGACTGGTCCACGTCCTGCGGCAACTGCAGGCCGCGCGAAACCGAGCCGAAATAGCGCTCACTGCGCAGCACCTTGTCGTCCTTGGTCTCGCTGTCTTCCTGCTTCACCTCGGCGCGCACCGTGACCATGCCGCCCTCAATGCCCACATGGATGTCCTCCTTCTTGACGCCCGGAATTTCGGCATGCACCGTGTAGGCGTTACCGTTTTCCTTCACATCCATCTTGATCTGGCCCGGGTTGGGCAGCGGCTCGCCATGCAGTGGTCGGACGTAGAAACCCGGTGCAACGTCCCGAAAAAAATCATCAAAAAGACCGCCGCGAGTGATCAATGAATTCATTTTCTTCTCCTGTAAATGTCTGTTGTGACAACTCCCCGCAATCCCCATGGCTGCGGACATCACATTTCAAAGATAGGGACAGACCAGGAAATTCTCAAGTGATGCACGCACAAGCTTTGACGCAAATCAAACCCGTCGGACAAGCGCCAGCCTGAAGCGCTTCCAGCCAGCTCGGTCACCTCCAGAAGAATGTCATGCCGCTAGCCGGGATATACCCAATAGGGTATTCTTCAGGCTTCAAAAATTGAAAAAACTGCACCGAACTGATACGCAAGGAACAGGCCCGCTGAGACTGGCTTTAGCAGCCCGCCGCCTCATCAACGCAACCCAACTGGGACGACTATGGATATCCAGGAAATTTTTAAACAGTATTGGCCCTTCATGGCCCTGGTGGCCTGGTTTGGCTACAAGTGGTGGAACTCCAAACGAGTCATCGCCCTGCTGCCCGAGCTCAAGAAAAATGGTGCCACTTTTGTCGACGTCCGGTCAGCCGCAGAGTTTGCCAGCGCCAGTGCCCCCGGCACCATCAACATCCCACTGCCGGAACTGGGCAGCCGACTGGCCGAGATTCCCAAGTCTTCTCCGGTGGTACTCTGCTGCGCCAGCGGCACGCGCAGCGGCATGGCCAAGATGGTGCTCAAGAAGAACGGCTATCAAAACGTTTACAACATCGGGACCTGGAGCAAGTTTCTAAACAAGCTCTGATCAAGCCCCTGCGTACGCAAACCTCCTTCATTTGCGCTGTCCCCACCACACGCCGGCCAGTGCAAGCAGGCCACCAACAGCGTGGTAGTCATGTAGCTGCTCTCCCAGCAGCGTGAAGGCGGCCAGTGCGACGAAGATGGGGAGCAGGTTCATGAACAGGCTGGCACGCGACGGGCCAATGCGCTTGATGCCCGTCATCCAGAAAAACGGGGAACCGATGGAGGCCGGAATGCCGGCATACAGAATGAGCGGCAGGTTCTGCGCGGTAATGGGCGAGGCCGGTGCCAGCCACCAGAATGGCAATAGCAACAGTACGCCAAAACCAATCTGCACATAAAGCTGATGCCACGTTGACAGCGGCACGGCCCAGCGCTTGAGCAACACGCCGTAGAGCGCATTGGAGGCCACCGCGATCAGCATGAGCGCGTCGCCCCCATGGGTTGCGCCATGCAGCAATTCACCGGGGTGTCCACGCGTGCTGAGAAACACCAGACCGGCCAGCGACAAGCCGGCACCGCCAATGCGAGAGACCGTCAGCGCCTCGCCCGCAAAGAAACTGGCGAGCAACGCAGACAGCAGCGGCATCAAGGCCACCACCACGCCCATGTTGATGGCCGAGGTGGTTTTTGCCGCCTCATAGGCCAGGCCCTGGTACATGCCCATGCCCAGCAGCCCCAGAAAAGCCAGCTTGTTCCAGTGCGCCACCACAATGGCCCGCTGACGCCAAACAGCGCGCAGCAGAAACGGCGTCAGAACCAGCCCGGCCAGCAGCCAGCGGTAGAGAGTGATGGCAGCAGGCTCAATCACCGCAGAGGCCAATTTGGTGACGAGGGTGTTACCCGTCCAGATCAGGACGGCCAGCAGGGGAAAGACAGAGAAGTTGGCGACATCGGCCGGCGCTGTCAGTTGGATTTTGTGTTGCATGAGGTTCTATCTCTACGTCGTTGTTTCAAAGTGGTCGTATGCTCCTGCAATCCAACCATTGCGTAAAGTGATATCTTTGCAATAAATTGCTGCACTTAATGCATCATTCAGAAACATATCCATGAAGACGCCCGCCCTGAACCATCTGGATTTCAACCTGCTGCTCGACCTGGATGCCCTGCTTCGGGAAGGCAGCGTGGTGGGCGCTGCCCGTCACCTGCATCTGAGTGCGCCCGCCATGAGTCGCCGTTTGACGCGACTGCGTGAAGCCTTGGGCGACCCCCTGTTTGTGCCTGCCGGTCGCGGACTGGCGCCCACTCCACGCGCCCTGGCGCTGGGACCAAGGGTACAGGCCGCCATTGCAGAGGTACGCGGTGTTTTCACGCCCGAGGCCGTGGATTTCTCCCGGCTGCAGCGCAGCTTCACCTTGCGCGTGAATGATGGCTTCGCAGGTGCCTGGGCGACGCGCCTGGCCAGCGCCATGGCCGCAGAAGCACCGGGCATGTCCCTGCAATTCATTCCCCGTGCCGACAAGGCGATAGAACCCTTGCGCAGCGGTGTCGTCGATCTGGACATCGGCGTGAAAACCGTGGCCGAGCCGGAGGTATACAGCGAGCCGCTTTTTGCAGCCTCGTTTGTCGGCGTAGTGCGGGAGAAGCATCCTCTGGCGGGCAGCAGGATTGTCCGGGCCAAAGACTTTGTTGCGTGGCCCCACATCTCGACCTCAATGCAAGGCCTGGCAACCGGGCGCCTGGATGCCGCGCTGAAAACACTGGGCTTGCGCCGCCAGGTACTCATCGTGGCGCCCGGCTTTCAGGCCGCGCTGGCCATGGCCGCCTCATCAGATTTTGTTGCTGTCATGCCGGACCCGTTTGTCCGCTGGGTCATGGCGCATCACCGCCTGCACATCTTCAAGCTGCCGGTCACCATGCCCCGCGTTGAGGTGACTCAGCGCTGGCATGCGCGGCATCATGCGGACCCTGTGCACAAATGGCTACGTGGGCATGTGCTGGCGGTTTGCAAGACAGGGCTCTAGGAGAGTTGCTCCAAAGTCAACGCTTTCTGTGTATATCGTTCGTCCGCTTTGGGCCAGGAACTGTCTTTCGAAGCCGATTGCAGGAAGTCAGGATCAGGCTGGGTGCAGCCACCTGGTTTAGGAGCGCCGATGACTGCTGCCAGCGACACAGGTCGTTGGGCAGCACTCAGGCTGGACGGCAGCTTCGCAACGCAAGCGGATTTTCTAAGCGGGCCTCGGACAGGCATCCGCATTAGCATGCGCACAGTTATCGCAAATTCTTGTCGAAAAATGCGATCGCCTCTTGTGCGAAGCGATCCAGAAACGCAGCCCGGTTGAAGCCTTGCGGGTCGCCGGCCACGCTGCCGTCCGGCGAGGGCAAGTCAATCGTCGGTGTGTTCATGAATGCATAGTGTCCTGCATTGGGCACGATTTGAATCGTAGCGTTGCCGCCGTGCATGCTCTGCATGACCCATTGCGCGTGGAAGCGCGGCACAAGAAAGGTGTCTTTTTCGCCAACGTAAATGGTCACCGGCACGGTGATCGATGCTAGCGATGACGCGCTGAATGCAACGCCCAACGGTGCCAATGCCATCACTGCGCGCACACGTGTATCGGCCTGCACCGGCTCTTCCTGCCCATCAGCGGCGCCGCTGGCCTGCACCGTGGCGCGTGACAACTTGCACAGGACGGGATCCATCTCTGCTTCGTTCTCGCAATGCGTGCGCATTCGCGAGAGCATCGGCTTGCCGCCTGCCAGAGCCAGTACCGTGTAGCCGCCCGCCGAATGACCCAGTGCACCGATCAGTGGCTGCCCGTCGGTACCACTGGCAATGCGTGAGCGCCATTGCGGGTCGGCAAGCAAGGTGTCTATCACGCGCGAGACCTGGCGCGGGCGCTCGGCAAAGTAGCGCCCAGGCGTGGCACGCATCGACACGTCCTGCCACGTATCGCCCACGTGCTCGACACTGGCAACCAGGTAGCCGTTGCGCGCCAACGTTTGTGACAACGTGGCAAAGCCCATCTCGGTAGACCCCGTACCATGACTTATCACAATGAGGCCCTTGAATTTCGACTCCGGTGCTCCGTTAATGGCCACGATCTGCGGGAACGGCCCCATTGGTATCACCCGGGCGGCATCAGGTGTAGGGTAGTACAGCGCGAAGTGAGCCGGCTTGTCAGCCGCTCCGCTGGCGGCGACCGTCATTTGGCGAAAGCCCGCCTCAGCGGCGTGGACGGCAGGCTGCAGCAATCCGACACAGGTCGCTGCCACGACAATCGGGAAGAAGCGAATATCAAATATGGAAGGGGCAAACATGGATGGATACCTTTTGAGTTGAGGTGTTCTACGGGGATAGGGAAGCGAAGTATCTATGCGCACTTGCGCGGCGTCACGGACCGTGCGACGAAATGGCCATCAGGCGGCGCCAGATGCTTTAAAACTTGTGTGGACGGGCCAAGTACGCTTGCCGCAGGCGCACGCAGGTCATTGAATTTGAAGCTGGATTGGTTGCCTGATGACGGTCATTCAGCAAGGACCGTTCCTGGCCGAGAACGTAGATTGGAGGCTGTGCTCGTTCGCAGTCACCCGTGCCGGTGGAGTACGGACATCGGACTTGATGCGGCGCAACATGTTGGTTTCTCACAAGCGCATGCTCTGGGACCCTCAACTCGATGGGAGACCATCATGGAAACGTCAGGCAATACGGCTCATCACGAGCCGTGGAACAAAGGCAAGATCGTCGGGCAAAAGGCACCCTTCAAGGTGAAGGACATCTGAGCTCTGCGCATACGTCTTCAGATGGATGGCCGGGTCCGAGAGCTCGCACGCTTCAACCTCGGCATCGACAGCAAGCTTCGCGAATGCGACCTCGTTGCACTCAAGGTCCGTGACGTGTCCCATGGTGACCAGGTGGCCACGCGAGCGATCGTCATGCAGCACCAGACCAAGCGCCCAGTTCAATTCGAGATCACGGCAGTCACCAGAGAGGCCTTGCAGGTGTGGATCAAGCAGGCGGAATTGAAGTCTGATGACTTCCTGTTTCCCAGCAGGCTCCACGATTCACCCCACCTGGGACCTCGGCAGTACGCCCGGATTCTCGGGCACTGGGTGGATGAACTTGGTTTGGATCGTTCCGAGTACGGGACCCACTCGATGCGAAGGACCAAGGCGACATTGATTTATCGACGCACCAAAGATCTCCTAACCGTCCAACTTCTGCTTGGCCACTCCAAGCTGGGATCGACCGTGAAGTACTTGGGTATCGAGGTCGACGACGCTCTTGAAATCTCCGAGCAGACGGGAATTTGAGGTGGTCATCGAGGCGGCATTTGTTCCGGTACTGGGGCGGTCGCCTTCAATGGCAGCTATGTGGACTCCGTCAGCAGCAGTGCTTTCGGCCAGGAGCGGACCTTCGCTCGGCACCCACTGGTGTCGGTTTCAGACTGAGACCGGGGCTACAGAAATTCAAATTTTCGCCCCGATACCCGAACATTAGCAATAGCGAACCGACCGTCTGCAATGATGCGTTGCTTTCGATCAAAGGGGCACTAACAATCAGTTTGTATTCACCCCAATTCAGTAGCTCTTTTGACCAAATTAGGCAATAAGAGGTCTAGTAACGTCGGGGCGATTCACAGGGTTAAATATGCGGCGTGCGTTATCTGCGATGACACCGGCCACAAATCCAAACAATGAGGGTGGAAGATCGTGGCCCATTCCCTCGACGATCAATAGTTGGGCTCCTGTAATATTGGCCGCCGTGTCCTTTCCAGCTTCCGGGGGAACGAGTGGGTCGTCTGACCCATGCAACACAAGCGTCGAAGCAGTGATGCTAGCTAGTCGTGATCTTAAGTCACCGGTTGCTGCGATGGCGCCGAGTTGCCGCCAAAACCCGTTTGGGTTGTATGCTCGTTTGACTTCGGCCAAGGCTCGGTCACGTTGAGCGGATTCGTCGAACGGATAGCCTCGCCCGGCAATCGCTTGAGAAAAGGCAACGCAATGTGCGAGATAGCCCTGTTCGTCTTTCAAAGGATGTGGCGCGGGCGATGTCATCGCCGCCATCACTGCAGGGCTTGCCCCCGACAGACCACGATTGCCAGTGCTCGACATGATGGAAACAAGAGATAGAACACGTTCAGGATGCTCGCTGGCCAACAGTTGTGCGATCATTCCGCCCATTGATCTCCCAACCACGTGCGCACGTGCGATCATCAACGAATCGAGAAGTCCTACAGCGTCGTTCGCCATATCGAACAGCGTATAAGGGACATTAGGCGTTTCGCCGCGAGAGACTGCGTCGGCAATTGCAGCGAGATCTGGCATCGACGCGCTATCGAAGTGAGTTGAAAGGCCAGCGTCGCGATTATCAAAACGAATCACGCGGTAGCCTTGTTCTACCAATATCTGGCAAAACGTTTCGCTCCAACGAATCATCTGCGTACCCAGACCGGAAATCAGCAGAACAGCTTCCGCGTCGGTATTGCCGAAACAATCGTATTCAATGTCAATTCCGTTCGCTTTAGTCTTGGGCATGGCATGTGGTCCTTAAATGTTCTTGTGTCGCGCGCCTTTTGGGAGCGCTCCGATATTTCGTTTGGCCGGCTTCACTACAGCACCACGGATGCACTGCCAGGCTGTGCAAGTGGCCACGTACCCAGCAAAGGGCGCGATAGCGTTGCTCATGAGAGTGCTAAGGTTGACGTGCGTGCAAGCGTTACCAGTGCTGCGGAAGCCTTCTCAATCGCTGCGGGGGCGATTGATTCGACGGCTTCAGTGCAAATGCTCTCGGCTGTCTCGCGTGCGGCGTTCACCAGCGCACGCCCGGCTGGGCGAAGCACGGCCTGACGAAATCCATTCGCACCTTCGCGCACCACGAGGCCAATCTTTTCGAGCACGATCAATTGACGCAGCACCGATGATTGGGGTTGACCAAGCGGACGTACGAGTTCCGGAATGCTTATCCGACCACCGTCCGCTTGCGCGAGCAAATTCAGCAGCGCAAAATCATCGAAACTGATTCCATGGTGTATGCCCAACTCGTCGTCAAGCTTGAGTTGCAGGCTGGCGTGGGCACGGTGTAGCGCCAAACAGAAGCCGAGATTTAGGTTCATTGAGGTTCGCTCCTGGGTTCGTCGTAGCCGAGTTCGCCGACACAAGGGATTTCCTGGCGCCACAGGCTAACTAGTATTTCCAATTCCTGTTCGGCATTGAACGCTGGATCTTCGCTGGGTTTGACCATGTCAAGTACGTCTAGGAGAAAGTTGGTCTCGCCGTGCTTGACCCAGTCCTGCGCAAGCCTCGCATTGCGATGCTGTCCATGCTGCAGTTCAAAACGATGCCGGTTGAGTGTGCCCTGAACGTTCGTACTTCCGGCAACCAACGCCCGGCCCGTGATCTGGTTACGGATCGCATATACGCCTGCTCGGATTTTCGTCTCCAGATACTGTCGTTTCAGCGTCTTTTGGTTTGTCATCATCAATCCTTTTTGTTCCAAATGAGTCACGGTGCAAGCTATGGCACTTCTGTCAGCGGTACTGGATACGCTATGCACCTGACGTAATCGCGAACGTCGGCCGGCCAAGCTTCGGTCTGTTGGCGGAACTTTGCCGCGTCGTTTGCGAACAGCGCACGCGAGGCCTCTTCAAAGCCAGCCATATCACCAGCCATGACTGACATGAAGTGATAAGCACATTCACTCGCCCGGCGTTGCCGGTCTCGGTCCATGTTGGCCCGGCGTGCCCCATCAACCAGTTTCCGCAAAGTCACCGATGCACCGCCTGGCTGTTCAGCCAACCAATCCCAGTGGCGCGGCAGTAGCGTGACTTCTCGAGCGACAACCCCAAGCTTTGGCCTGCCACGGCCACGTGGCTCATCAGATTTTTCGGAATCGATCAGTGCCGATTCGGTCTTATGAAGCTCGTGCCCCTCAGGCGGTAGACGTGCCAACATCTTGGCATCGCTTCCTCGAATATCGATATCGACAACTTGGCCAGTCTGGTCGCAGAAGGTCAGCAGCGGACTGAGTACGCCGGACTCCAGAGCATGTTTCACAGCCAATGCATTGACCGACAAGCTGCCAGTGGCGATGCGCTTGTGGCCGTCGAAGCTGGTATAGGAAGGAGTAGCGGTATCAATCATGGTGAGACGGGGCTTGATTGGATGAACTAATAGTGCCCGGGTTAAATTCAAGTTAAAATAATACCCGGGTTAAATTCACATGTCAATATTACCCGGATTAAATTTAAACCATCACGCTTCTGTGACTGGCGCGTCGGTACTGCCGAGGCACCTTTTTTCGCTAGACAACACCGAAGTGGATAAACTTCATGCGCCCATTCGGTTAGCGCCCACCGAAGGATTCCGCTACACCCCGGTAGCCCGTGTCCGTGTCCGTGTCCGTGTCCGTGTGTTAGTAGGACAGTCTTGCCGACTCCGTTGTGTTCAACCAAGTCAATGTGTCGTAAATAGATAAAGAACCACGTTGAGATAGGAGAGCAGTGCTTTGCCTACCCCACCTGATGCCATGAACGGTTTCAGTTCTGAAAGAAAATTTGGCAATCCGAAAGATGTCACCGACGAAAGGCCGCAACCGCTGCCTTGCGGACCTTCAATTTGATAAGGCGAAGGACCGCCCCGGGTCGAAAACCGCCGACCATATCAAACAAGCAACAAAAAGCCCGGAAAACCGGGCTCTTAGTCTGCACTCCGCAAGCAATCGATTTCAGTCAGCGATGAACCCTGCAAACCGCCGCAGGTCCACATTGCCGCCGCTGATGATCACGCCCACGCGCTTGCCGCGAATCAGCGCCCCCGCCTGCGCGGCCGCAGCAAAGCCCAAGCAGCCTGTGGGCTCCACCACCATCTTCATGCGCTCGGCAAAGAAGCGCATGGCCTGCACCAGTTGGGCATCGGTGGCGGTGTGTATGTCGTCCACATCGCGCTGGATCACGCCAAAGGTGTACTCGCCCAGGTGCTGGGTCTGCGCGCCGTCGGCAATGGTCTTGGGCGTGGGGATGTTGACGATCTTGCCGCTGCGGAAGGACTGCTGGCCGTCGTTGCCGGCCTCGGGCTCCACGCCATAAACCTTGCACCTGGGTGACAGCGCGCGAGCCGACAGTGCCGAGCCGCTGAGCAGGCCGCCGCCGCCCAGACACACAAACAGGTGGTCGAGCTCACCCACTTCTTCAAACAGCTCCTTGGCCGCCGTACCCTGCCCGGCCATCACGTCGGGGTGGTCATAGGGCGGGATCAGCGTGAGGCCGCGCTGCTCGGCCAGCTCGCGCGTGAGGGCCTCGCGGTCCTGCTTGAAGCGGTCGAACTGGATGACCTCACCGCCGTAGCCGCGCGTGGCATCGATCTTGGCCTGGGGTGCGTCCAGCGGCATCAGGATGGTGGCCGGAATGCCCAGCATGCGGGCCGACAGCGCAATGGCCTGGGCGTGGTTGCCAGAGGAGAAGGTGATCACGCCGGCCTGCTTTTGAGCGGCTGTGAAGCGGGAGAGCGCATTGAACGCACCGCGGAACTTGAAGGCCCCCATGCGCTGGAAGTTCTCGCATTTGAAGAACACCTGCGCGCCCAGCCTCTCGTCGGCCGTGCGCGAGCGCAGCACGGGGGTGCGGTGGGCATGGCCCTCCAGCCGCATCGAGGCGGCGATCACATCGTCAAAAGTGGGTAAGGTCAGCATGGTCATGGTCCACATCAAGGCCCCGCGACGGTGCCGGGCCATGGATGGGGTTTATACAGGAAGCCGCTGCCTTTGACGGCGTGCTACCTGGCCATCATGCGAATGGGGATCGACGTTGACGTTGACGTTGACGTTGACCCTGATGATGGCGATGACGATGACGATTCGTCATCAGCGCGACCTCTGATGGAGAGGCCGCGCGGGTATCGCCAGCTGTCCAGCTTGACTTAGTTGACTTCGGTAATGAAGTCTTCGCGCGCGCGGCGCACTTTCTTCAGCTTGACCAGCCAGTCATTTTCTTCCTTGCGGTAGCCAATGGGCAAGATGGCCACGCTGCGCAGTCCACGCTCGCGCAGGTTCAGGATTTTGTCCAGTGCGTTGACATCAAAGCCCTCCATCGGCGTGCTGTCCACGCCCTCATAGGCGGCGGCGATCAGGGCGGCGCTGAGGCCAATGTAGGCCTGGCGAGCCGCATGCTGAAAGTTCACTTCGGCATCACGCTGGGGATAGCTGCCCAGGAGCATGTTGCGGTAGTTTTCCCAGCCCTCGTTCTTGAAACCACGGACCTCGTTGGTCAGGTCAAACATCATGTTGATGCGCTCAACCGTGTAGTTGTCCCAGGCGGCGAATACCAGCAGATGCGAGCCATCCACAATCTGAGCCTGGTTCCAGGCAATGGGCTTGATCTGCTCGCGCACGGCCTTGTTGGTCACGACGATGATTTCATACGGCTGCAGTCCGCTGGACGTAGGTGCCAGCCGGGCGGCCTCCAGAATACGTTCGAGCTTGTCGGCGGGCACCACCTTGGTAGCGTCCATGCCTTTGGTGGCATAGCGCCACTGGAGTTTGTCGATCAAGGAGTCGGCTGCTGTGGATGTCTGGATATTGTTCATAGGAATGCTGCGGGGTGCCTGAGGTATTGAATGGAGGGTGTCGGTAGGGATGTCGCGGGCAGCGCTTGTTTGAAAAAGCGGCTGATGAGGTAACTTTATGGAACAATTGGACACTTGAATAGCCCCAATCAAATCAATTAACTGTTCCAGATTTATCAACAATAAGAGCCACTGCGCATGCTGAATCCACAACATCTGGCCACTTTTTCTGCCATCGTCAGTACCGGCAGCATCAGCAAAGCGGCGACCCGGATGGGGTGTGGCAAATCGGTCGTGTCGCGTCAACTGGCCAAACTCGAAGAAGAACTGGGCACGCGGCTCATCCAGCGCACCACGCGAAAACTCACCCTGACCGAGGCTGGCGAAGTGGTGTTGCTGGAGGCGCAGCAGATTGAGCGCTCGCTCGCCAATGTGGATCAGATCGCCGGGCAGTTTCAGCAGGAGGTGCGTGGCCGCTTGCGCATTGGGTGCCCACGGCCACTGGGCCAGCGCTACCTGGTGCCCTTGCTGACCGAGTTCACCCTGCGTTACCCGCTGGTGGAAATTACCCTGGTGGTAGAAGACCGCCTGACTGATCTCATTGCGGAACAAATTGATGTGGCGATCCGGGTGGCCCATCTGGAAGACTCCACCCTCGTGGCCCGCAAGCTGGTCGACAACCCGCGGGTACTCGTTGCTGCGCCGTCCTATCTGGCCCGTGCGGGCACGCCTGTCTGCCCAGCCGATCTGGCGCAGCACAATTGCCTGCTCTATATCAGCGGAACCACGGTGCGGGATGAATGGTCTTTTCATGAAGGCGCAAGCATGACCACGGTGCGGGCCTATGGCAGCATCCGGATGAACGACGGCATGGCCCTGGCAGCCAGTGTCTGCTCCGGTGCCGGCATCACCGTGCTGGACCGCTGGCTGGTGAAAGCAGAGCTGGCGAGCGGTGCCCTGGTCGAACTGCTGCCCGGCTATCGCCTGAACCCTGGCCCATCGATCTACGCGGTGTACCCGGCACGCAAATGGATGCCCTTGAAGACCACGACGTTTGTAGCCTTCCTGCAAGATCGGCTCTTCAAATAGCCCAAACATCGTCTGCCCCCACATGCTTGAACTCTTGCGTACCTTCTCCTGGCAGGAACTGCGCCAGCACCCCTGGCGCAATGCCGCAGGCGTGGTGGCGGTGATGCTGGGCGTGGCGCTGGCGTTCTCGGTGCACCTGATCAACGCCTCGGCGCTCAGCGAGTTCTCCAGCGCGGTGCGCGCGGTCAACGGCCAGCCCGACCTAGAGCTGCGCGGCGTGCAGGATGGTTTTGACGAAACGCTCTTTGCCCGCGTGCAGCAGCAGCCCGGCGTGGCGGTGGCCAGCCCGGTGCTGGAGCTCAGCACCTATGCACAAAACGCCAGCGGGGCACGCACGCTGCTGCGTGTGGTGGGCGTGGATGCGCTGGTGGTGGCCCAGGTGTCGCCCGCGCTGCTGCCGCAGCCCGCTGAAGGCACTGAGGGCGCCGACCGGCTCGATGTGTTTGCCCCCGACACCGTGTTCCTCAACCCGGCGGCCCAGGCCCTGCTCGGCAGCGGCGCGCTGCAACTGCAGAGCGGCCTGCAGCTGCGCGCCGTGCGCGTGGCCGGCCAGGTGAGCGCGGCAGGTGCCCCGCTGGCGGTGATGGACATTGCGGCGGCGCAGGAGCTGTTTGGCAAGCTGGGGAGCCTCTCGCGCATTGATGTGCGGCTGCAGCCCGGCACCGGCCGGGCCGCCTTGGTACAGGCGCTGGCCCTGCCGCCCGGCGTGCGCGTGGCCGAGCCGGGTGACGCGGCGCAGCGCGTGAGCAACCTGTCGCGCGCCTACCGGGTCAACCTCACGGTGCTGGCGCTGGTGGCGCTGTTCACAGGAGCCTTCCTGGTGTTCTCGGTGCTGGCGCTGAGCGTGGCCAAGCGGGCGCAGCAGTTTGCGCTGCTCGGCGTGCTGGGCCTGACCGGGCGCGAGCGGCTGCAGCTGGTGCTGCTCGAATCGCTGACGCTGGGCCTGGTGGGCAGCGCGGCCGGCATTGCGCTGGGCGCGGCGCTGGCGGCACTCGCGCTGCGCCTGCTGGGGGGCGACCTGGGTGGCGGATTTTTTGCCGGCGTGGCACCGGCTTTGCAATGGGACGGCATGGCCGCACTCATCTACGGTGCGCTTGGCGTGCTGGCGGCACTCGTGGGTGGCTGGTGGCCGGCGCGGCAGGCGCAAAGCCTGCCGCCGGCGCAAACCCTCAAGGGTCTGGGGGCGGCGGCTGGCACGCAGATGCACCGCGTCATTCCCCTGGGGCTGATAGCGCTCGGCGTGCTGCTGGCCAATATGCCACCGGTGTTTGACATTCCGCTGGCGGCCTATGTGTCGGTGGCGCTGCTGCTGCTTGGCGGCATCATGGCGCTGCCCTGGCTGATTGCGTTGCTGCTGAACCAGCTTGCGCCTCATCTGTCGCGCCGCCTCTTGCCGCTGCTGGCAGTGGAGCGGGCGAGGCGCGTGCGCGAGAGTGCGGCGGTGGCGGTGAGCGGCGTGGTGGCTTCGCTGAGCCTGGCAGTGGCGCTCACGGTGATGGTGGCGAGCTTTCGCGACTCGGTGACACAGTGGCTGGACGTGGTGCTGCCGGCCGAGCTCTATGTGCGCACGGCTGGCAGCAGCAGCGCGAGCGACACGGTGTACTTCACGCCGCCCATGGTGCAGGCCGTGGCACAGTTGCCGGGGGTGGCACGGGTGCAGACGCAGCGCACGGTGCCGGTGCTGCTGACACCTGACCGGCCTGCAGTAACGCTGATTGCGCGTCAGCTGGACGATGACCCGGCACGCACCCTGCCGCTGGTGGGCCAGGCGCTGCCCGTGCCCGCGGGGCAGATTGGCCTCTATGTGAGTGAGGCGATGGTGGATCTGCATGACGTCCGGCCGGGTCGCGCGTTTGCAGCGCTTTCGCCTTATTTTGAGACGCTGGCCCTTTCCCATCAAGCGCCATCAGCTACGTTTTTTGTAGCAGGCGTGTGGCGCGACTATGCGCGCCAGTCTGGCTCCATCATCATGGGGCAGGCAGATTTTGAGCGCCTTACCGGCGACCGGCGCGCCAATGACCTGGCGCTGTGGCTCACGCCGGATGCCGACAGCGCACAGGTACAGCAGGCCATTCGCAGCGTGGTGCAGGCGGCCTCGGGCAGCACGGGTGGCGACAACAGCAGCGTGATCGAGATCGCCTCGGCCAGTGAGATCCGCGCCACCTCGCTGCGCATCTTTGACCGCAGCTTTGCCGTCACCTACTGGCTGCAGGCCGTGGCGATTGGCATCGGCCTGTTCGGCGTGGCAGCATCTTTCAGCGCACAGGTACTGGCACGGCGCAAGGAGTTTGGCCTGCTGGCCCACCTGGGCCTCACGCGCCGGCAGATTCTGGCCGTGGTGGCGGGCGAAGGTGCCGCGTGGACGGCCATGGGCGCCGTCGCCGGTTTGGGCCTTGGACTCGCGGTATCGGTGGTGCTGGTCAAGGTGGTCAACCCGCAAAGCTTTCACTGGACCATGGAGCTCGCCGCGCCCTGGCTGCGCTTGCTAGCCTTGTGCCTGGCGGTGGTGATGGCCGGCACCGTGACAGCCTGGCTGGCCGGACGGGCGGCGGCAGGGAAAGATGCGGTGCTGGCGGTGAAGGAAGACTGGTAGCTGCTAGCGCCTCAGGGCTCGGGCGTTCCCGTGTCCTGGTTGCCCTGCCCCAGGCCATCACGCGCAGCGGCCGCCAGCGCCTGGTACTTGGCCTTGAAGGCGTCGAGGTTTTCTTCCTCCAGCTCTTCCAGATCAAGCAAGGCGTTGTGCGCGCCCTGGGTCGCGCGAATGAGCTCATCCAGCTTGACCTGAATCGCCTCGGTGTCGCGGTTCTGCGTGTTCTGGATCAGGAAGACCATCAAAAAGGTGATGATCGTCGTGCCCGTGTTGATGACCAGTTGCCAGGTGTCACTGAAGCCAAACAGCGGCCCGGTGATGAGCCACACCAAGATGATGGCCACCGCCAGCGCGAACACGCGCGGACGGCCACAGAAATGGGAGGCTGCTTTGGCAAAGCGGGAGTACCAGGCGGCGTTGCGCATAGGGCGTTTCTCTCTAGAAAACCGGAACAATCTGTTCGGCACATTCTTGCATGCGCGCATGGCATGGAAACATCGCTTGCAGTCACGGCCTCACGGCGCACATGCCAGTACACGCTTCAGCTTGACCTCGCCATCTTTTCGGTAGGCCGACAGGATACGCGGCCGATCCATGAGTGCCGGGTCTTTGGCTGCCAGCAGCTTGCTGCGCGCCGCCGCGTGCTCGTATTCCAGAATGGGCTCGCCACCGTAGTAAAGGTGCACCGACTCACCGGCTTGCAGCCTGGGAATGAGCAGAATGCCGGTCACCGGGTCGAACGTGTTCGTCACCGGCGCATACGCGCCTCTGGGCAAAAGGGTTTGCTGCCCGGGCGGAATGAGTTGACTGCGTTCGTCGCCGTACTCGAGCGACACAGCTTGCTGCCGGGTGAAGTAGTCGATGTCAAAGGTGATTTTGATATCGCTCGCATCAGCCCTGGTGCCGTTCGTCACCATCAGCTCGGCATCGATACAGCGGCCATAGACATCACGCTTGCTCGCCACCTCCAGCGTGACATCACCCCCCACAAGCCGGGGTATCGCCAGCAATGCAGCCACGACCAGCGAAGCCACGATGCCCATAGCCCACTTTTCAGCGTCAGTCCATGTGCGGTTGAAGAAAGCCATGGTGCCAAACGGTCAATGGAGTCAGCGTGTGGCCGGTCAATCCGGAATCTCGGGTTCGACGAGCTGGGCCAGCTGCGCCAACGACTCCTGCCAGCCGAGGTAACACATCTCCAGCGGAATCGCCTCCGGCAAGCCCTCCTGCAACACATGCAACTCGGTGCCACAAGACACCTGATGCAGCGTCACCGTGGTCTGCATTTCGCCGGGGAGATTCGGGTCATCGAACTTGTCGGTGTAGCGGATGCGCTCACCCGGCACCAGCTCACGGTAGGTACCACCAAAGGAATGCGTACTGCCCGTGGAGAAGTTGGTGAACGACATCTTGTACGTGCCACCCACCTTGGCATCCAGGTGATGCACCCGGCAGGTAAAGCCATAAGGCGGAAGCCACTTGGCCATGGCGTCGGCATCGAGAAAAGCCCGGTAGACGCGCTCAGGCGTCGTGCGAAGCACGCGATGGAGTTGAATGCTGCCAGTAGACATGGTCAATTCGCCTTTCGGTTTTGTGATGCTGCAGAGTTGAGTTTACGAAGTTTCAACACCACATTGGGGGGAATTTTTCTCCTGCAAAAACCCGTCAATAAATTCATTCTCCAGTATCACTATTGACTTTGAACTTGGCTTCGCATGGCTCGCCACCACAAGAACCTCGCCTCGGCGCCCGGAACCCGCTTCCTGAAATCTTGCCCAGCCAAAAACGATGGCAACGGCTCCCGGTAATTCCGTCACCGGCGCGCAGAAGCAAAATCAAAGGCGCCCTCTTCCGCCCGGCGTGCCCCTCTACAACGGCTGTGCCGTTGCGGGCCTGTGGCCGTCATGTTGACCGCACTCGCAACGCGAGTGCTCAAGGGCGGGGGGTGTGAGTGGGGGAATACAAAAGCAAAAGCGATGAGCCCAGGCCCCTTGACCTAAAGCAACTCAGCCCCCAAGCGGAGCTTATAAAATCAAAGCCGTGAACCCCATCCTCAACATCTCCGCCTACAAATTCGTCCCCCTGCCCGATGCGGCAGAGCTTCGCACTGCCCTGCTCGACCGGGCGCTGGCGCTGCAGCTCAAGGGCACGATCCTGCTGGCCGAGGAAGGTATCAACCTCTTCCTGGCCGGCACGGGCGAGGCGGTGCGTAGCTTCGTCACCCAACTGCAGACTGACGAAAGGTTTGCCGACATCGAGCCCAAGGAGAGCTGGTCCGCCAAACAGCCGTTCAGGAAAATGCTGGTGAAGGTCAAGCGCGAGATCATCCGCATGAACCACCCCACCATCCGTCCGGCCGCAGGGCGCGCACCGGCGGTGACCGCGGCCACGGTAAAACGCTGGCTGGACCAGGGCCATGACGATGCAGGCCGCCCGGTGGTGACGCTGGACACACGCAACGCCTTCGAAGTGGACCACGGCACGTTTGCGAACGCGATTGACTGGCGCATAGATAAATTCACCGAGTTCCCGCAAGCGCTGCAGGACCACAAGGCGGAGTTGGCAGACAAGACCGTGGTGAGTTTTTGTACCGGTGGCATTCGCTGCGAAAAGGCCGCCATCTACATGCGCGATGCGGGGCTGGCGCACGTGTACCAACTGGAGGGCGGCATCCTCAAGTATTTCGAGGAAACCGGTGGCGCCCATTACCAGGGCGGCTGTTTTGTGTTCGACGAACGCGAGGCTTTGGGCACAGATTTGTCAGCTATCAATGACTTGCGTGTAGGCTTTCCCTGACTCAACGCCTTGCCGGCCTGATTTCCGGGGTTTTTACCGGCTTGAAACATCACGAACTGCTCTACCATCGTGTAAGGTAAGCCACCGAAGGTTTGCTGGGACTGTCACCCCTTCAAACTGTCATATGTTCAAGCACCCACTGTCTTCAGCCAACGTGTTCGAAACCAGGTCAAAGCCGATCTCGCACAGGCGCAGGTCCAGCATGTTTGCGGCTGGTCTGTGCCCGCTCCTCTGGGCCCTGGGTGGCTGCGCACCCTCCAGACCGCTGGTGCTCGCGGGTCACCCCTGGCCCGGTTACGAGCCCATGTTTCTGGGCCACTCAATGGGCCTATTCCCGCAAGGTGTCAACTTGCTGGCTACCGACACCGTCCAGTCCACCATCGATTCGCTTCGACAGGGCGCAGCTGATGGCGCCATGCTGACGCTGGACGAAGTGCTGATGTTGCGTGCACAGAACTTCCCGCTTGAGGTCGTGCTCGTCTTTGACGTCTCCAAGGGCGGCGATGTGTTGCTGGCACGCCAGGATATTCAAGACCCCTCAGCCCTCAAAGGCAGACGCGTTGGCGCCGAGGACAGCACCCTGGGCATCTTGATGCTGACCATGGTGCTGGAGAGGGCGGGGCTGTCCATGCAGGACATCCACCCCGTCAAGGTGGCCTATGCGTCACACCTGAGTGCCTGGGAATCAGGCAGGCTTGATGCCCTCGTGACCTATGAACCCGTGGCCGGCCGCCTCAAGAAAGCCGGCGCCCACCAGTTGCTGAGTACGCGCGAGCTGCCCGACACGATCATCGACGTGCTGGCGGTGATGCCGCAGGCCGCTCAAACCCATGCCAGCGCCTTGCGTGACGCATTGCATGCGCACTTCCGGGCGCTGACCTATATGCGTCAAAACCCCTGGGACAGTGCCTACCGCATTGCACCGCGGCTCGGCATCTCTGCCGAAGCCCTGGTCGACTCGCTGCGCGGACTGGAGTTGCCTGATCTGGTTGGCAATCAGCGCTACCTCTCCAAGATCGATGGCCATCTGGACTCTGTCGCCCGCAGGGTTTCGCCCATTCTGGAGCAGGCTGGCCTGATCAAGGCGCCCGTGAATACTGAGCGTCTGTACTCCAGCCTCTACCTGCCCAGAGGGGATGCATGACCCCGTACCTCATGATCCGTCGGTACGTGTGTGTGCTGCTATGCGCTTTTCTGTTGCTGGGGACCCAGGCCCAGGCGCAGGAGAGTGCGCTCAAGATCGGGGTGCTGTCTTTCCGCCCCAAGCCCGTGGCACTGGAGCAATGGCAGCCATTGACCCGCTACCTCGGGTCTGTGATGCCGGACGTGAGCTTCAGCCTGCAGGTCTACAACTTTGACGAAATGCAGGAAGCCATACGCCAGCAGGCGGTGGACATCGTGCTGACCCAGCCCGCCGAATACGTGCGCATGGTGCATCAAAACGGGCTCTCGTCCCCGCTGGCCACCATCATCAACCTGGAGCTTGGCAAGCCAGTCCGGGTGTTTGGCGGTGTCGTGCTGGCACGCAGCGACCGGCGCGACATCAGCGACCTGTACGATCTCAAGGGCAAGCGCATCGTGACGCCCTCGATGCAGTCGTTTGGCGCCTACCAGATGCAGGCTTACGAAATGGCCAGGCAGCGCATCACACCCGCCAGCATCGAGGAGACAGGCTTGCCCCAGGATCTGGCGGTCTACGCACTGCTCAATGACCATGCTGATGCCGCCTATGTCCGCACCGGCGTGCTGGAAGCCATGATGCGCGAAGGCAGGCTTGATGCGAGCCAGGTGAAAGTGGTGGGCCTGCAAACCATGCCGGGCTATCCGTTTGCCTTGTCCACACGCTTGTACCCTGAATGGCCTGTGGTGGCCATGTCGCATGTGCCTGAAAGCACGGCCGTGCGGGTGGCTGGCGCCCTGCTCTCGCTGCCCCAGGGTGGCCTCATTGCCCGGAGCATGGGCATCCATGGATTCACCATTCCCTCGGACTACGAGCCAGTGCGCGCGCTCATGCGAGAGTTGCGGGTGCCGCCGTTCGACACGACCGTGACCGTGACCTTCCAGGACATCTGGCAGCAGTATCAGCCTGTCATCCTGGCCATGATGGCGACACTGCTGGCCGTGCTCGCGCTGGTCGGACGCGAGATCTATCTGCGCAAACGCATCGATTCTTTCGGCAATGCCATGGGGGAAGGCATGTTCGTGCTGGACCGCCGTGGCCGCGTGAGCTATGTCAACCGCATGGCCTGCAAGCTGTTGGGCTACCCCAAGGAAGCCCTGCTCGGGGAAAAACTGCTGGACCTTGTACTCTCACCGGTGGGCAACCCCCAGAAAGTGGCCCATGCACAGGCCTTGAGCGGCTCTGAGTGCCCGAATCTGCCTGCGCACGGTGAGCGGGTTTTCGTGAATGCGCACGGCGAAAGCTTTCCGGTGGAGATCAGCAGCCGGTCCGTGCTGCGCCGTGGCAAGCTGCGCCACAGCGTCACGGTCTTCTCGGACATCACCGAGCGCAAGGCGCAGAACGAGCGCCTGTATGAGCTGGCCTACTACACCCCGCTGACCCATTTGCCCAACCGCCGCCTGCTGCTCGACAAGCTGCAGCAGGCTCTCGAAGCCAATACCCCCACGCGTCAACCGGGTGCCCTGCTGTTCTCGGATCTCGACCGCTTCAAGCAACTCAACGACACGCTGGGCCATGCGTTTGGTGATGCGCTGCTGCAAGCCGTGGCCAAGCGTTTTCGTCACACGGTGGGTGAGGCCGGTACCGTGGCCCACACCGGTGGCGACGAGTTTGCGGTACTGCTCAACCGGCTGGACCCTACGGTGGAGCTGGCCACCGAACAGACCCGGGCGCTGGCGGAGAAAATCCGCGTGGCCATGCAGGAGCCTTTTGAGATCACGGGGCAGCAGCACAAGCTCTCTGTGAGCGTGGGCATTGCCATGTTCCTGGGTGACGAGGCCAATGCCGAAGAACTGCTCAAGCGTGCCGACATTGCGATGTACCAGGCCAAGGCCAGCGGACGTAATGCGATCCGCTTCTTTGACCAGGTGATCGAGGCGCAACTCACGCGCCAGGTCTCACTCGAAGCCGACCTGCATCGCGCGCTCAAGGAGGATCAGTTCGAGTTGTTCTACCAGCCCCAGGTCAACGCCAATGGCCAGGTGGTGGGGGTGGAAGCGCTGGTGCGCTGGAGACACCCGCAGCGCGGCCTCGTGATGCCGGGTGAGTTCATTGCCCTGGCTGAGGAGAATGGCCTGATTCTGCCGCTGGGTGAATGGGTACTGGCTGAGGCCTGCCGCCAGCTCGTCGCCTGGCGCGACAAGCCGGCAACGGCCGGACTGGTAGTCGCCGTGAACCTGTGCGCGTTGCAGATCTTCCAGAATGATTTCGTCGCCAATGTTGTACAGACACTGCGCCAGACTGGCGCGAACCCGGCGCTGTTGCAGCTCGAACTCACCGAAAGCGTGCTGGCCAAGAACATCGATGACGTGATCGACAAGATGGGCCAGCTGGCTGCCCTGGGAATCACCTTTTCGCTGGACGACTTCGGCACCGGCTACTCGTCCCTGAACTACCTCAAGCGGCTGCCACTTCACCAGCTCAAGATCGACGGTTCTTTCGTGCGCGACCTGATGTTCGACCCCAATGACGTGGCCATCACGAAAACCATCATCGCGCTGGGCCAGAGCCTCGATCTGGAGGTGATTGCCGAAGGCGTGGAAACAGAGGACCAGCGCAATGTCCTGCTGCGCCAGGGCTGCACCCTGTTCCAGGGCTACCTGTTCGGTCGCCCGCAGCCCGAGCCGGTGTTGACCGGGCTGCTGGACCTGGCTCACAGCACGCCGGACAAAGACGACTGAGCCGCCTGAGCCGGGACTGCGCGCCTCAGGGCACGAACTTCTGCTCGGGCAGGGGAATGAACTCGGTCTCGCCCTCGATCAGCCCCATGCGCTGCGCCTGCCAGTCGGCCGCCGCCTGCACGATGCGCTCCTTGCGGCTGGAGACAAAGTTCCACCACATGTGTCGCGTCCCGTCGAGAGCGTCACCCCCGAGCACCATGAGGCGCGTGGCGCTGTCCGCCTGAATACGCATCACCTTGCCTGGCTCCAGCACGGCCAGCGTGTGACGTGCCAGCGTCTGGCCACTCAAGCGCAGGTCGCCGTCCACTGCATACAGCGCCAGCTCTTGCGCCAGCGCGGGCAAATCCAGCGTACCGCCGGCAGCGAGCTGCACATCGAGGTAGACCGTGGGGGCGTAGGTGGCCACGGGCGAGCGCTCGCCAAAGGCCTCGCCGATCAGCACGCGCACCTGCGCATCCTGTACCTTGAGTTGCGGGATGGCTGCAGCAGGGGTGTGGATAAAAGCCGGTTCGGCCTCCTCGTGCGCTTGCGGCAAGGCCGCCCAGAGCTGCACGCCATGGTTCACATACGTGCTGTTGCGCATGCCCTCGGGGCGACGCTCGGAGTGCACGATGCCGCGACCGGCCGTCATCCAGTTCACCGCACCGGGCTCAATGGTCTGGCTGTAGCCGAGGCTGTCGCGGTGTGCAATGGCGCCGTCGAACAGGTAGGTAACCGTGGCCAGGCCAATGTGTGGATGCGGCCGTACATCATGCGAGACGCCGGGCTCGACGCTCACAGGCCCGAAGTGGTCAAAGAAGACGAAGGGCCCAACCGAGCGGCACTTGGCCGCAGGCAGCAGGCGCCGCACCAGAAAACCATTACCCAGGTCCTTGGTCTGTCCGGTCAGCGTGAGTTGCATGCCCATGGTCAGCCTCCGTTCGTTCATGTCTCCAGGCGCAAAAAAATCAGCCGCGCACCTTGGCGGTGACTTCTGCCACGCGCTGGCCAAAGAGTCGGGCGGTTTCGAGGTCGCCTTGCAGCATCTCGGCGGGGCTGGAATCTGAGGGCGATTGTGCCATTGCACCACTGGACGAGCCGACGTAGTTGATGTCGTTACGCTGGGCAGCCTTGCTGTTGCTGGGCATCATGCCAGTGCCGACCCAGATGCCGCTGTGCTGCATGGCCAGGGTGAACAGGTAATGCAGGGTGGAGTGCTTGTCGCCGTTCATGGTCGCACTGTTGGTGAAGCCGGCGAAGACCTTGTCTTTCCACTGCTGGCTGAACCAGGGCTTGCTGGAGGCATCGGCAAATTTCTTGAACTGCCAGCTCACGGTGCCCATGTAGGTGGGCGAGCCCATGATGATGGCGTCCGCTGCGGCCAGGATGTCCCAACCGCCCTCGGGCAGATTGCCCTCGGCATCGATGGCCACGAGCTCGGCATTGGCGCCCTCTGCCACCGATTGCGCCATGCGCAGGGTATGGCCATAACCGGAATGAAATACGACTGCTACTTTTGACATGAGATGACTCCTGAAAACAATGAATAAAAAATGCGAAAAACCACCCTTACCCCGGCCGTGGCCGGGGCATGAAAACTGTGAAACTGCGAAGAAATCAGGCCTGGCGCTTGGCGTCCACGCTCCAGGCCCCTGCACCGTGCGCGGCCAGGATCAGCAGACCGCCGACGATGCCGATGTTCTTGAAGAACATCAGTTGCTGCATCATTTGCTGGTCAACCGGCAGGGTCCAGTAGTTGTGGAAGAAATAGCTGGCCACCAGTGTGAACACGGCCAGCACCACTGCAGCCCAACGCGTGCCCCAGCCAGCGATGAGCGCAAGGCCGCCGACGACCTCCACGGCAATGGCTATCGCCGCACCGACTTCGGGCAAGGGCAAGCCTTTGGAGGCAATATAGCCAGCGGTACCGGCAAAGCCGCTGATCTTGCTGATGCCAGCGGGCAAGAACACCAAGGCCAGCAGCAGCCGGCCAGCGAGGGCGAAGGGGGATTGAAGGGATGAAAACATGGGGACTCCTAAATAAAAAAACGTAGATAACTGACAAAAATTTCTCTGGCTGCAGCAGCTACGCCGCAGCTTGAGGGTGAGGGCCAAAACAAAAGGGTCAGGCGGCCAGGTCGAACACCAGCACTTCCGCATCCTTGCCGGCACTCAAGGCAAGCTGGCTTTCACCTTCGATCAGCGCGGCGTCACCGGTGCTGAGCGGGGTGCCGTTCACAGCCAGCTCACCGCGCACCAGATGCACATAGCTCTTGCGAGCAGGGTTCAGCGCCAGGCTGGCTGACTCGGCACCGTCAAACAGGCCCGCATACAGACGTGCATCGGCATGGATCGTGACCGCGCCTTCGGCGGCATCGGGAGCGGCCACCAGGCGCAGCTGGCCTCGCTTCTCGGGAGTCGCAAAGGTCTTTTGCTCGTAGCTGGCGGGAATGCCCGTGACATTGGGCTCAATCCAGATCTGCAGGAAATGCGTGGTGTCCTTGGGGGCGTGGTTGAACTCGCTGTGCTGCACGCCGGTGCCTGCACTCATGCGCTGCACGTCCCCCGGGGGAATGGCGCGACCATTGCCCATGTTGTCCTTGTGCGCAAGCTCACCGCTGAGTACATAGCTGATGATTTCCATGTTTTGATGGCCGTGCGTGCCGAAGCCGGTGCCTGGGGCGATGCGGTCTTCATTGATCACGCGCAGGTTGCCCCAGCCCATGTGCTGCGGATCGTAATAGCCGGCAAACGAAAAACTGTGGAATGACTTGAGCCAGCCATGGTCGGCATAGCCGCGGTCCTGTGATTTGCGTACGGTCAGCATGTCGGTCTCTCCAAGTGTGTTGCTGCGATGGATTGAACTTTAGGCCGCCGAAGCGGCTTTGCCATGCATGGCGTTTGATGGCATCATTCAAAATAACTGAACAATCATGGCAAAACCATGCAAACTGCCCGCGATGTCCTGACCCCCGACGCCTTGGCTCTGCTGCAAACCATCGCGAGCACAGGCAGCTTTGCCGCGGCTGCACGGGAGCTCGGCGTGGTGCCCAGCGCCCTCACCTACCGGGTACGCCAGATCGAGGATGCGCTCGACGTACTGCTGTATGACCGCAGCTCGCGCCAGGCCCGGCTGACCGAGGCCGGGGCCGAACTGCTGCGTGAAGGCGAGCGGCTGCTGCACGAGATCGATGCCGTGGCCAACCGCGTCAAGCGCGTGGCCACCGGCTGGGAGCCGCAGCTCACCGTGGTGGCCGACAACATCATCTCGCGCACCACCCTCATGGAACTGTGCGAAAGCTTCTTCAGTCTCGGAGCCCCTACACGCATCAAGCTGCGCGAGGAAACCCTCTCGGGCACGCTGGAGGCGCTGACCATGGGCCAGGCCGACTTGGCCATTGGTGTGGCGCTGGAGCCCGGCACCACGGCGGGCATCCAGGGTAAGCCGCTGGGCGCATTGACCTTTGTCTACGCCGTGGCGCCGCACCACCCACTGGCCGCGGCGCACGAACCGCTCACCGACAGCCAGCTGCAGCCGCATCGGGCTGTGGCCGTGGCCGATTCCATCCGGCGCGGCAGCGGGCTGACGCAGGGCTTGTTGAGTGGGCAGGAGGTCTTCACCGTGGCCAACATGCAGACCAAGCTGGATGCACAGCTGCGGGGCCTGGGCGGCGGCTTTTTGCCGCAGTGCATGATCCAGGGCTATGTCGAGAGTGGCCGCCTGGTCGTCAAGAAAACCGAGCGCCCGCCGCGCGTGGTGCAGGTGGGCTATGCCTGGCGCAGTGCCACTGCGCGCGGCCATGGGCGGGCCTTGCAATGGTGGCTCCAGCAACTGGAAAGCCCTGCCACCCGGGCCGCGCTGCTGGGTGCGCATGCACCATTTTCCCCCGTGGACGAAGCGTGAACTGGCCCTGCCATCCCGGGGCGTGTAAAGTGCGAGCCATAACCTAATTACATCCGCTGGAGAAGCTGCCCATGACCCAAACCCAACAGATCGCCATCATCGGCGCAGGCATCGCAGGCATTGCCTGTGCCCGTACCCTGGTGCAAGCGGGTCACCACGTGACAGTGTTCGAGAAAAGCCGAGGCGTGGGCGGGCGCATGGCCACCCGCCAGAGCCCGTTCGGCTCGTTCGACCATGGCGTGCAGTATTTCACCGTGCGTGACGGCCGCTTTGCCCGTGCACTGCGCACCGTGCCCGATCTGTGCCGGCCCTGGAGCGCCAACACGGTACGGGTGCTGGACGAGCACGGCCTGGTAGCCGCCGCCGCGTTGCCTTCCAGCGAAGCACACTGGGTGGCCGCCCCCGGCATGAACGAGCTGGCCAAGCGCTGGGCTCAGCCGCTGGTGGACGGCCAGCATGTTGAATTGCAGACGCGTGTGACGCGCATTGAGCGCGATGCGCTAGACCCCCAGCGCTGGCAACTGCACAGCACCGGTGAGGACGATTCACAACACGTGTTCTCGGGTTTTGACGCGGTGCTGCTCGCCATGCCCTCGACCCAGGCACGACTGCTGCTGCAGGCATCCAGTCTGGCCAGGACCATGGTGCAGCAGATCGAAAAAGTGCAGGTTGCCCCCTGCTGGACGCTGATGCTGGCCTTCCCGCAAGCTGTGCAGCCAGGCCTGACCACGCTGGGGCCACAGTGGAACGCCGCGCGTAGCACGCACCACCGCATTGCCTGGCTGGCACGCGAATCGAGCAAGCCCGGGCGCGAGATCATCGAACGCTGGACCGTGCAGGCCAGTGCAGCCTGGTCAGAAGAACATCTGGATGACGACCCCACGCGCGTGCAGGCCAAACTGATCAAGGCTTTCTCGGAGATCACCGGCATACGCGCCGAGCCGGCACATGCCGAGGTGCACCGCTGGCACTATGCCAAGACGACCCAGCCGCTGGGCAAGAGCTATCTGTGGGACGCCAAGACCCACATTGGCGTCTGCGGCGACTGGTGCCTGGGCCACCGGGTCGAGGAGGCCTTCATCTCCGGCCTGGAGCTGGCGCTGGAAGTGGCTTGAAACTGGCACCTGACTAGCCGCATTGGGCGGACTCCGGTCCAGCCGGCACCAGCCCTTATCGCATCCAGCGGACAGGCACCAGCGCAGGCCCGTCCGGCTTTCGCCTTGTTCGTGTAGTTCAGGCTGCAGCCCGCCAGCAGCCTTGCGACAAGCTCATCTCCCTCAGATGATTTCTCCCATATTCATGGGATGGTGCCAACGCACCTGACCGGTAGCATGCGTCCTGCGTCTTCAAGCACGAGTATTCAACCCAACGCCGGAAAATATATATGCGCAAGCTTGCTCTCTCCCTCTTAGCCCTGAGTCTGATCCCGATTTCTCCCGTCTTTGCCCTGGACTATCCCGAACCAGCCGACCCGATTGCAAAAAGCATGGTCGCCCAGTACATCAAGGACAAGCCCTTCATCGACTCCCCCACCCTGATGGCCATGCCCAACCCGGTACCCGCCTGGCCTTGCGCGGTGCCGGAAATCGAGCAGTACAAGCTGGCCGGCCTGAATATGGCACACCCTGAGTTGAGAGGCGATATCGAAAAAATGACACGCAAGGCGTTTCGCGAAGCAGGCATGTCAACCGACATGATGCCCAAGACCACTTACAGCAATATCCAGATCATTCCGCTCAAGGCGCAGTGCGTGAACGGCAAGCTTGACGGCGAGCTGCAGATTCTGGCGACCTACGACAAAAGCGACATAAGTCATTTGACAATGCCTTTTGGTACGGGCTTGGTCAAGGGCGAGACTGTGATGAACATGCACAACGTCTCACGTTTCCACAAAACCATCAAGGGCGGGGAGTTGAGCCCGGTCATGACGACCTTCATGCAGATGACGATGCAGTCAGAAACGCACTACGACAACGAGCAGATGGAGGCGCAGACCAGAAAGAGCAATGAGCAGCTCGGTCTTAACAAGCCCACCACATCCCGTGTGACCATGTATACCGGGCAGGGTGGCATCATGGCCTCGTTCACGGAAAGCGAAGAGAAGAAGGTCTCCGGTGGTTTGTTCGGCGTGAACGTCAAGACCGTGCCTTCGCTCTTGACCATGTTCACCCTGCCCATCGATGCGCATCGCAGCCAGAGCCTCTCCTACAAGGAGAAGCAGCTGCTAGCCATATCCGGCATGAAAGACGGCAAGGCCCATGGCGACCAGGTGATCTACATGGACAACTACCTCAAGAAAATCAACCAGCGCCTGGATCAGCAGCAAGGCATGGAGAATGCCCGAGAGGTGACGATCAACGGTGTCGATCTGATCGAGCAGCGCAACTGCTACCAGAATGGAGCCCCCGTCAAAATTTCCCCCTGCCCGGCTGACTGATCATGCGAGCCCGCCTGTTCATCGCGCTGCTCTGTACGAGCAGCCTGGTCCATGCACTCAATGTGAACGACCCTCGTCGCTTTGAATGCCGGCAGGGCAGTTGCCTCAATGGCTCCGGCGTGGCCTGGGATGCAGCGCTTAGCGTCAACATGCAGGGTAATTGGCGCAACGGCAACACCATTCCCGGCGAAACCTATGTCGTCACCCTGCCGATCGCGCCCAACAAGCAGTTCAAGCAAGTCTATGGTCAGGACGGCCTGCTGGAAAGTGGCGACATGCCGCGCAGCCTGGGCGTATTCAATGCTGTGATCCCGGCGTTTCGTGGCAGCTATGGGCGCTACACACATGCTTTTCTGCGCCAGACGGTTGCCGTCATCAGGCAAGGTGTTTATGACACGGGACTTGGGATTGAATACCGAGGGCGCTTCGAGTACCTCGCAGCCAAGAGCGGCATGACCTCCGGCTGGGGCTCGGGCTTCTACGTCTTTTACGGTGACAGGCTGGACACGGAGGAAAACGAAAAGGAAAGCGGTCTGTTCATCAGTGATGAAACCCCAGGCGGTGCACGGGTTCGCTTCGTCAAGGCCGATCCCAGCTACCTCGCCGTCATGCAGAAGAAATACCAGCAGGACATGGAGATCGCCAAGGGCGATTTCGCGCAGCAGGAGTCAGAGCAAAAATGGCGCAGCGCCTTGGCCGTCATCGGCAAGGTGGCCTTCAGTCTGGCAGCCGCAAACTCGGACATGGGTGGCAATCTCATGAGCGGGGGAGGCAGTGGTGGCGGTGGTCTGACTGGTCTGACTGGTCTGGCTGGCCAGATCGGTGGCAGTGAGGGCGGCAACCTGGCAGGCAATATTGCCATGGGCCTGGTTTCGGGCATGTTCAACCAGGGCGGCGGCTTCAATGTCAAGGACCTCGCCACCCAGACCATTGGCAGTGTCGCGGGTGGCAATCAGCAGCTCACGAACGTGCTGTTGACGGCTGTCAGCGAAGGTCTGGCGGAAGCTGGAACCCCTGGCACCACCATGCAAGCCAGAAGCACAAGCAACCCCGCGACGAACGGCAGAGTCGCATCCACTGGCTCTGCCGCAGTGGATGCTTTTGCTGGCGCGGTGATCAGCAACACGACCAACACGATTGCCTCTGCCATCACGGGCAGTACCAATAACGCGAGCCTGGGCAATCTGAGCGGAGCTTTACTCAACCAAATGTTCGGGGGCTCGAAGCCGGCGCTGAGCAACGCCGCCGGCAACAGTGGCAACCCTGTGAGCGCCTCGCCCTCACCCTCGGGCGTCGCAGGAACCTCGGGCGGCAATCGTGCTGCTCCCGCTGGACGCAGTGGTGGCAGTACGCTTAGCGCGGCAACGAAGGCCGCAGCGGAGGCATGTCCGCGCGACTACCGAGGACCTGATGATGACCCCCAATTCGATTCATACTGCAAACTCGCCCAATTCAACCAATGCCTCGACAAGGTGACGGGAACAACCACCTATCAGGCCCAGACACAATCAGTCTGCAATACGCTGGATCGACTTCTCAGATCGACCAAAGGTGGTCGCGCCGCTTCTTACTGCAGTTACTGCAAATAACCGGGGAATCCGGGAGAAACAAAACCCGAAAATGCGCCGAACCGCCTGTCTGCAGATTTCTGCAAGGGTATCCCTTCAATAGTCTTGGCCGGCGCTGCCGAATGGGCATAGTTTTACAAGGGTCCGAATGAAATATCTCCTGATCATCTTCTTGTTCGTCTCGGAATCAGTCATGGCAGCAAACAATACCCGTCCGGTAGTGGGTGAGGGGAATCCGAGTGCCTGTCTTGCCAGTCGTGAGTCCGCGAGGCAGAACGCGACACTTGCCGCACAGAACCATGCCTATCAGCAGTGCGCCAACTTTGGCGACGACTGGGATCTGGTTGACCAGTGGCTATTGCCTGCCGGCGAAAAAACCGGGAACCCCCGCGACCTCGTGCAATGCACAAGCTGCACTGCCGCTGACGGTATCAAGTCAAGAGAAGGGTTCAAATGCACTGTGCGAATGTTGCCCCAGGTCTGTGCCAAGGGGGACTCAGCCCGAGATCACATCTCGAACGCTGACTGGAATGCCAAGGACAGAAAATCCGGGATGGCGCCAAAGAAAGAAAGCGATTCTGTCCAGGCCAGGAATGTCATCCTGGATGGAGTGCTCATGTCCTGCACGTCGGCCGTCACGTTTCGGGATGTGGCACTCGCCTCTGAAATGAATCTGGCATCTGCAAAGTTTGACAAGGATGCGGAGCGCCGCCGCCAGATGGCGCTGGCAAAGTTCGACGCTGATCTGCTGGAACTAACCCGGGGGGCTGAAGATGCCAGCGACGAGAAGTGGAAAAAAATAAAAGTTGCCGTGGCTGGTTCAGCCATTGGCGTGGCATCGGCCATTTATGGCGGCCATGGAGTCAAGGCAGGCGCATCGGAGGCTGAACGAAAGTATGCGGAAGCGCTGATTGGACGAGGCATCGAATGGGGCACATTCTTCGGAAAATATGTAGCACTCAAGGAGCCCGATATTACGTCGCTGGCGACGATGCCGGTAACCTTGCTTCTTGCCATTGCACCCCACGCCAAGGCAGCCGGCGTAACCATCGCCATAGGAGGCGGCGCGATAGACATTGCGACTGCAGTCGCCGAGGCCGAGCTTGAAGGTGACAATGCAAAAAAAATGCGTGGAAACATTCGAAAACGTGCGCATGACCTGGTCTCAAAACTCCAGATGCCACGCATCGCCAAACTCAATGCCATCAAGAATGACATCGACAAGGCCTGCATGTGAATCAGGTGGATGGTGACCGGTGATCCAGGCGCGAAGCGTCAATTTGGACAAGCGTGAGCAGAAGCTGTTTATCATCACCCAGAAGTTAGCAACGGCGCCTCAATCTCTGGACCGGTGCTGCCTCAGCCTCAAACCGCCGTGCCCCCTATTCCTGCAACACAGCAAACCCGGCCGAAGCTGGCCTACGTTGGCCGCTTCGCCCCCTCGCCTACCGGCCCGCTGCATGCGGGTTCGCTGGTGGCGGCACTCGCCAGCTGGCTCGATGCCCGCGCCCATGGCGGGCGCTGGCTGGTGCGCATCGAGGATGTGGACACGCCGCGCTGCGTGCCAGGGGCCGACCGCCTCATCCTGCAGCAACTGGCCGACTGCGGCCTGCTGCCCGACGAACCCCCGGTGTGGCAGTCGCAGCGCAGTGCGCTGTACCAGCAGGCGCTGGACGACCTCGCGGCACGCGGGCTGGCCTACCCCTGCGCCTGCACCCGCAAGGACATCGAAGAAGCCCTGCAGCACATGGGCCGGCCACGCGAGCGCAATGCCGAGCTGGTCTACCCGGGCACCTGCCGCAAGGGGCTGCAGGGGCGGGAAGCCCGGGCCTGGCGGTTTCTCAGTCATTTTCAAGAAAAAAAACAAGCTCCAGCCCTTACCGGATATGCACAAGCAGCTATTGAATCAGGAGCAAATCCAGCACCTCCACACCTCACCTGCTGGACCGACCGCCGCCTCGGCCCCCAGCGGCAGGATGTCGAGGCGGACGTGGGCGACTTCGTGCTGAAGCGCGCCGACGGCCTGTTTGCCTACCAGCTCGCGGTGGTGGTGGACGATGGCGCGCAGGGCATCAGCCACATCGTGCGCGGCGAAGACCTGTGCGACAACACGGCGCGCCAGATCCTGCTGCAGCGTGCACTGGGCCTGCCGACGCCGCACTACCTGCACACGCCACTGGTGCTGGGCGCCAACGGCGAAAAGCTATCCAAGCAGAACGGTGCGCAGGCGCTGGACACGTCCGACCCACTGACTGCTCTGCGAGCCGCAGGCAAGGTGCTTGGTTTGCACACGAAGGCCGACAGCGTGGGCGACTGGCTGACCGGCGCCACCGCCCAGTGGAAGCTGATGGATGCAAGCCACTTCCTGCGCCAACGGGAATAAGACAGGGCATTCCACCTAAAATCGACCCTGTGACTGATTCCACCCAAGCCCCTACCCCCGACGCTGCGGCCCCCGACAGTGCCAAGTCGGCGAAAGCTGCACCGCCCAAAGACCGCCGCCGCCTGCCGCCGTCGGATGTGGCTTTTCCCAAAACCATCAAGAGCTTTGTGCGCCGTGCCGGCCGCACCACCACCGGCCAAGCCAAGGCCTTCGAGGAGATCGGTCCCCGCGTGCTGCTGCCCTACCAGCCATCTGCTATTGATTTAGTAGCTGTTTTCACAGATGCAGCAAGGGCCAGCGGCCAAAAAGATGCAACAGCCCGGCCCACCATCCTGGAAATCGGCTTTGGCATGGGCGAGGCCACGGCCCACATTGCCGCGCTGATGCCCGAGAAAAACTTTCTCTGCTGCGAGGTACATGAGCCCGGCGTGGGCGCGCTGCTCAAGCGCATCGGCGAGCGCGAGTTGCACAACATCCGCATCGTGGCGCACGACGCGGTGGAGGTACTGGACCACATGCTGCCGCTGCAAAGCCTCGACGGTGTGCACGTCTTCTTCCCCGACCCCTGGCACAAGACCAAACACAACAAGCGCCGCCTGCTCCAGACGCCGCTCGTGGCCAAGCTTGCCGCACGCCTCAAACCCGGTGGCTACCTGCACTGCGCGACCGACTGGGAGCCCTATGCCCAGCAGATGCTGGAGGTGCTCAGCGCCGAGCAACTGCTGAAGAACACGGCAGAGGGCTATGCCCCCAAGCCCGACTACCGGCCTCTCACCAAGTTCGAAAACCGCGGCCTCAAGCTCGGCCACGGCGTGTGGGACCTGGTGTTTGAACGTATGTGAAACCTGCCACCCTGCTCGGTGTGAGCCCCAGCGTGGTCGGCCTGCCCTCGGGCAGCTGGCCAACCATCACGGACTTTTTGCTGGAGCGGTTTCCCGACATCCCGCGCGCCACCTGGGAGCAGCGCATGCAGCAGGGGCTGGTGGTGGACGAACAGGGCACGCTGGTCACGCCCGAACGGCCCTACTCCGGCCCCATGCGGGTGTACTACTACCGCGCGATTGAAGACGAGCCCGAGCTTCCCTTCGAGGAAACCGTGCTCTACCAGGACGAGCATCTGGTAGTGGCCGACAAGCCACACTTCCTGCCCGTGGTCCCTGCCGGCCGCTACCTGCAGCAAACCCTGCTGGTGCGACTCAAGCGCCGGCTCGGCATCGACACCCTGGCGCCGATCCACCGCATCGACCGCGAGACTGCGGGCCTGGTGATGTTCTCGGTGCAGGCCCAGGCGGGTAATGCCTACTCATCATTATTTCGCGACAGGCAGATCCACAAGGAATACGAGGCCATCGCACCCTGGCGTGCCGACCTGCAACTGCCGTTGCTGCACCGCAGTCGCATCGAGCCCGACACGCAGTTCTTCCGCCAGCGCGAGGTGCCAGGCACGCCCAACAGCGAAACCCGACTCGAGTTGCTGGAAGTGCGCGGCGCACTGGCCCGCTACCGGCTCTCCCCCGTCAGTGGCCGCACCCACCAGCTGCGCGTGCACATGAATGCGCTCGGCATCCCCATCGTGGGTGACCTGCTCTACCCCGAAGTCGTGCACGGCCCGGACCATGTGCCAGATGACTACAGCCAGCCGCTGCAGTTGCTGGCCAAGGCGATTGAATTCACCGATCCAATCAGCGGCAAGCACAGGCGTTTTGAGAGTTTGCAGCGGCTGGACTGAGGCGGGGACCCGTGACAATTCCCGACACGTTCCACACATTGAGTCACCCCTTGTTGACGCCACCTCCGGCGTCCTCTACCATCTGCACCGTGATACATCTCAATCTGTTTTCCCGACGCTGCATGAACGCCCGACGCCAGTCTGGCGAGCCGTGTTGCGTCTGCGGAAAATCGATGGAAGACAAGCGATTCAGATGATCTGATCACTCGCTCCGAAGATTTCACCACCAGGCCACGGCTCACCCCCGTGGCTTTTTTTGTTTTTGTACGTCTCACAGAAAGAGGTCTTGCATGTTCCCTGCCACCGAAACCCACATTCCTTCAGCGACACGGAGCCTGATGCCCATCATCCCGCGGCCCGAACTGGTCTTTATGCGCGGCGAAGGGGCTTACCTGTTCGACCAGACGGGCCGCCGCTACCTGGACTGGGTGCAGGGCTGGGCCGTGAACTGCCTGGGGCATTCACCAGCCGCGGTGGTGCAGGCCCTGTGCGAGCAAGCCAGCACATTGATCAACCCCAGCCCGGCCTTCTTCAACGCGCCGGCCATGGCCTTAGCCAGCCTGCTGACGCAACACAGTTGCTTTGACCATGTGTTCTTTGCCAGCAGCGGCGCCGAGGCCAACGAGGGCGCCATCAAGCTGGCGCGCAAATGGGGCCAGCTCCACAAAGGCGGTGCATTCGAGATCATCACCTTCGAGAACGGCTTTCACGGGCGCACCCTGGCTACCATGTCGGCCAGCGGCAAGCCCGGCTGGGACCGCCTCTTTGCGCCGCAGGTGCCGGGCTTTCCCAAGGCCCGCTTCAATGATCTTGATTCGGTACAGGCCCTGATCGGCCCCCAGACGGTGGCCATCATGCTCGAACCAACCCAGGGTGAGGCGGGTGTGATCCCTGCCGCCCTCGACTTCATGCAAGGCCTGCGCCGCCTCTGTGATGCCCACGGCCTGCTGCTGATCGTTGACGAGGTGCAGACCGGCTGCGGCCGCATGGGAACACTGTTTGCCTACAAGCAATACGGGGTGGAGCCCGACATCATGACCCTGGGCAAGGGACTCGGTGGCGGCGTGCCCATCTCTGCCCTGCTGGCGAAAGAGGCCTGCTCCTGCTTTGTGCCGGGCGACCAGGGCGGCACCTACTGCGGCAATCCGCTCATGTGTGCCGCGGGCGTGGCCGTGTTGCGCAGCCTGCTGGCCGAAGGGTTTCTGGATGCCACACGTTCCGTCGGGGCGTTGCTGGCTGACGGGCTCATGCGGCTGTCAAAAGAATTCGGCCTCGGAGAAGTACGGGGTCACGGCCTGCTTCTGGCGCTGGAACTGGGCTCAGACATTGCGCCACAGCTGGTGGAAAAGGCACGAGCGCATGGCCTGCTGCTCAACGCACCGCGGGCGCATTGCCTGCGCTTCATGCCCGCTCTGAACACGGCACAGGATGAGGTGGTGCAAGGGCTTGACCTGTTGCGCCAGGTGCTGCGTGAAACATCTGAAGCCGTTGAGGATGCCCCGGCGGCATGACCGGGGGCCTCACGCGCAGCTTGGCTGGATACTTATTGCGCTGGCTTGGCCGTCAATTCGGCCAGTTGACGGCGCAGGTTCTTTTCTTCCTGGAAGCGTGCCGTGGCATCGCGGGCAACTGCCATCGAGCCCAGCATCTTTCCCTCAGGGTTCTTGACCATTGCAAAGCTCATGTCCACATAGATCGACTCGCCACTCTTGTGCAGCGAGCGCGTGATCATGGAGGTTCTGCCGGGTTTTGTGCCGCCGCGTTCGATGGCCATCCTGTAGCCATCCCAGTGGGCCTTGCGCATGCGCTCGGGGATGATGAGATCCAGACTCTGGCCGATGGCCTCCGTGGCCGTAAACCCAAAGACGTTTTCCGCACCCTGATTCCAGACATGGATGATGCCCTGCAGGTCCGAGAAAATCAGCGCCTCAGGCATGGACCGCAAGATGTCTGCCGACACGGCCTCCAGATTGAAGTTTTCACTATTCGACATGCTTCGTCCTCACAGTTATTTCTGCTTTTTAATATAACGCTCAGGCAGAGGATTGGCAGCAGGTTTATCGCACCAAACTGACCTGCATCAAGATTCCCGACAAGGATCAGGCGGCAATCAGCCGGCACATGGCTTCCAGGCGCAAATTCACCTTGATAGCCGTCGCGGTCAGCACCGACTGGATCGCGTGGGTGGGAATAGCCGTGTCACGCGCACGGGGCTCGGCAATCGGCTCGTCGTTACGGTTCAGCACACTGGCGACCACGGGCTCCATGGGTTTGCTGCCGCGCCGGATAACGACAGCCGTTTCACCATTGTTGAGTTTGACGTAGGTGCCGGGTGGGCACATGCCCAGGTTGCGAAACAAGGCTGAGCCCACCTCATCCTGCTTGTTCGCGCCCGGCTGCACCACCACGCTGCGGGTGGAATCGCGCGCGGTACGACCCTCTCTCGATTTGCGCGGACTCAGTGCTGCGGTGTAGCGATCCAGCGTCTGCAGGATTTTCGTCAAGCGCAGTACGGGCGGCCAGTCTGCCAGCAAGTCTGGCCCCTTCAGCGCTTCGTGATGCCGCGCCACGATTTCGAGCCAGATTTTGTCCTTGACACCCGCGCCCATCAAAATCTTCATGCCGTTCAGTGGGTGGTCGTCAATTTCCTTTCGTTGATGCACGTTGGGTACATCTTTTTGTGCAGCCAGCACATCCTGCAAGCGCGTCATGGCCACATTCATGGTCAGGGCCGCACAGACCAGACTCTGGCGCTCATCCTCCGTCATGACAAACACCTCGGACATCGTATGCGCCAGGGTTGCACACAACAGGGCGTGCGTCACGCTATAGCCCTCAAAATGCGTGACGGCGCGATTGAACAACAGGAAAATGGAGCTTGAACTGTTCTCCATCATCAGGGTGTCGATGTGCCGGGTCAGGGTCCGTATCTTCTTGTCGAAATCCGGCGTGGTGTCAACACTGCCCAGAAGACCCCTGAGCTTGGATTCCATGTCTCCCCAGCGTTCTACCAGCGTGCCCACGAGCTTGTCTTCGGAGAGGGCCGGCTGCGAACTCACAAATTTGGAGATGTCCTTGATGGGCGCGCCTGCACGGGTCAGCGCACTGATGCCCGACATCAGTGCACGCGTACCCGCCACCGTCTCGTCAAATTCGACCAGGATTTTCTTGCGGCTCTTGATGGACGCCAACTGCCTGTCCGTCTCGATCCGGTTCCCCTTGGCCAGCAACACGGCACCTGTCTCATCCCGCAGCGTGTATTTCAACGCCATGCCGAGACTCAGTTCCTCCGAGTTGAGTTCAATCAATTCCATACGCTTGCCAAAGGTTACTTAAACTGGGATCCAGATACGCTGATGCACGCAAGTCATCGCGCATCAGCAGGCGAAGACAGAAACGCTCCGGCTGGGGAAAATTATCCAGCATTTTGTTATGCAGCGCCCCGCAGGTATACCACTACAGCCCTTCGGTTCAGGCCAGGCATCCCCACAGACAAGTTCTGGCTAAGTAGTAACCGTTGAAGAAGCTGACCACCTGCTGACTATACTTTTTCCAATGCCCTGCAGGGCAGCATGCCAGTCGGCATGACCAAGCAATAACTCAGGAGATTCCGTGAAAAAAGTACTGTTCATGCTCGGCACTGCACTGGCCGTGAGCCAGGTCTTTGCCCAAGCCAGCTTCCCCTCGCGCCCCGTGAGCATGGTGGTGGGCTTCGCGCCCGGCGGCGCCACCGATGCAGTGGCCCGCATCATCGCCAAGAGCCTGGCCGAAGACATCAAGCAAAACGTGGTAGTGGAGAACAAGGCGGGTGCCGGCGGCAACATTGCCACCGACTATGTGGCCCGTGCCGAAGCCGATGGCTACACCATCCTGCTGGGCAGCGTGGGCTCGCTCACCGTGGCGCCCCACATGAATAGCAAGCTGCCCTATGCCCCGCTGAAAGACTTTGCGCCCGTGACCATGGCCGTGGTGTTCTCCAACGTGCTGGTGGTCAACCCCGCACTGCCTGCCAGGAACCTGGCCGATTTCATCAAGCTCGCCAAGGACAAGCCCGGCACGCTCACCTACGCCTCACCCGGCATCGGCGGCGCCGGCCACCTGGCAGGCGAGTTGCTCAAGATGCGCTCGGGCATCGACATCACCCATGTCGCCTACAAGGGTGGCGGCCCGGCCATGCTGGGCATGCTCGGCGGCGAGGTGGACTCCTTTGTCGCCACGCCGGTGTCGGTGGGCCCACACATCAAGAGCGGCAAGGTCCGTGCACTCGCCACCACCGGCATCAAACGCGACCCGATGCTGCCCGACGTGCCCACCGTGGCCGAACAGGGCTACCCCGGGTTTGAGACCATGAACTGGTATGCCTACGTGGTGCCTGCCAAGACGCCCAAAAACGTGGTGGATTACCTCAACAAGGCGCTCGTCAAGGTGCTGAGCAAGCCCGACGTGGTGGAGCAGCTGCACAAGCAGGGCCTTGCGCCCAGCCCGAGCACAACCGCCGAACTCGCCAGCTACATGCAGCGCGAGTACGACACCTGGGGCGCTGTGGTCAAAAAAGTCGGCATCAAGGTCGACTGACAGCCAGGCCCGCCGGCTCACAAACCGGCAGTGCGACAAGGCCAGGCTTGCATGCCTGGCTTTTTTCATGGGCTGTGTGCAGAGTGCAGGCGCCAACGGTGGACACACCTGGCCATGTCCCTGCGCGCCCACCGTGTTTTAGACTGTTCGCTGGCACAGAATAAATTTTCCACCGTCCTGTCCCGCAGGCACAAGGAGTCGCATGGCTGCGCCCGTAAACGAATTTGCCCAGTACTGCTGCGAGTTGCTCTCCACGCTCGGCCCCTGCGTGGCACGCCGCATGTTCGGTGGCTACGGCATCAGCACCGATGGGCTGACCGTGGGCATCATCGCCGACCTCGGCAGCGGCGAGAAGCTCTGGCTCAAGGCCAGCCCGGAGACTCAGGCGCAGTTCGAAGCCGTCGGTTGCGAACGCTTCAGCTACGAGGCCAAAGGTCTGATGCGCAGCATGGGCTACTACAGCGCCCCCGAAGCCGCCATGGAGTCTGCCCACGAAATGGCGCCCTGGGGCCGGCTGGCGTTGCAGGCCGCACTCGCGGCGCGGCAACCGAAAAAACGCAAACCTCGGAAAAATGCTTAGCCTGCGTCGGGAGGTACTCGCACCGCCTCGCGCTGCGCACACAGCGCCGGATACAAGGTTCACCCCAAAGCAAAGGGCCCCTCGACGAGGGGCCCTTTGCTTGCACGTGGCGAAAGATTACTTCGGCATGATGACGGTGTCGATCACGTGGATCACACCGTTGTCGGTCACGATGTCGGTCTTGACAACGTTGGCGTTGTCCACCTTGACGCCACCCATGGTGCTGATCGTGAGCTCAGAGCCCTGCACGGTCTTGACTTTGCCCGCGCTGACGTTGGCCGCCATCACTTTGCCAGGAACCACGTGGTAGGTCAGCACCTTGGTCAGGGCGGTCTTGTCCTTGAGCAGCGCGTCGAGTTGGGCCTTGGGAATCTTGGCAAACGCAGCGTCGGTCGGTGCAAACACAGTGAATGGGCCCGGGCCCTTGAGGGTGTCCACCAGACCGGCAGCTTTCACGGCGGTGACCAGGGTGTTGAAGCTGCCTGCGGATGCGGCCGTGTCAACGATGTCAGCAGCCTGGGCGCTCAGTGCACCAAGGCCCAGCAGAGAAGCGATCAGCAGTTTTTTCATGTTCAGTTCCTATCCTGTGAATTTCATGGTTGGGGGTATCCCTTAAACGGGATGCGTTTTAACTAACGCACAGCAATATTAACTCATTAGTATCATTTGGTACTATTTGGTATAAAATCCTCCTAATAAGTATGGTTATAGTCCAGATGGACAAAAGCCCTACATCAGCCCCAGTTCAAAAAACCATGAATACCCGCATCCTGAAATCCCCCACTCCCGCGGCCAGGCCCAGTTTCAGGCAGCAGATGCACGTGGCCCGCGAAGAGGCCATCGTGCAGGCCGTCAACCGTTTGCTGGCGGAAAAAGGTTTCGACGCCATGACGGTGGACGAGGTAGCCGCTGAGGTCGGCATTGCCAAGGCCAGTCTGTACCGGCACTTTCCGAGCAAGGAAGACCTGGCAGCCGCAGCCATGGTCCGGGTGCTGGAAGATGCGCTGGCGTTTATCAAGGATCTGGACGCCAACATCACGCCGCTGCAGAGTTTGCAGGCCGTGGTGCGCTGGGCTCTGCAGGTACAGCTCGCCGGCGCCATGCCCACCCTGCCCAGCACCAACTCCAGCCTGCACACGGCGCTGACGAAGAATCAGGCCTATCTTGACAGGCTGATGGAAGTCAGCGAGCGACTGGGCGCATGGATTGAAGCAGCACAGGCCAACCGCAGTCTGGACGGCAGCTTGCCGCCCATCGCCATCCTCTACACGCTGTATGCGCGTGCCTGTGATCCGGTGCCTGGTTTTCTTAAGGGCACGGGCGAGTACACCGACGAGGCCATTGTTGAACTGGTGTTGCGCACCTGCTTCCAGGGGCTGAACACACGCTGAATGCGTCGACTTAGCCAGCCCGGCTCAGCGCGGGCCCAGCCAGCCATCGAGCCGCTGATGCAACTCTGATTCGATGCGCTGCTGATAGGCGCTCAGCAGGAAACCTAGCTTGGCCCGCAACTCAAAGGCCTCGGCGCTGAGCACCAGCGTGCCACTGATGCCGGCCCGCTCGAAATGGATGCACTCCTGAGCGTCGCCCGTCTCCAGGGTGCAGCGCAGGCTGTACTCGTCCTGCGCCTGCACAAGCCATTCACGAGCCAGGCGGCGTGCGCCTTCCCAGCCAAGTTCGTGTCTGCGTTGAATCTCCAGTTGCGCCATGCCCGCTTTCTCTTTGTAGGACAAAGCATAACGGCGATGTTGTTACGGCGCAGGCGTGAGGATATGTGCTGCTAGGGCCTGTCGCCCAGGCAGCAGCGGGCTAAGTCAGTTGTCCCGCCAGCAACCTGGCCACATGCACCGCCTCGCGCTGCGTGCCATCGTGGATCTGATGCCGGCAACTGGTGCCGTCGGCCACCACGATCGCATCGGGCTTCTTGCGCACTGCGGGCAGCAGGCTGGCCTCGGCCATCTGCATGGAGACATCGAAGTGGCTGGCCTCGTAGCCGAAGCTGCCGGCCATGCCGCAGCAACTGCTCTCGATCAGTTCCGGCGCTGCGCCGGGAATCAGCTTGAGCACGGCCATGATGGGACTGACCGCATCGAACGCTTTCTGGTGGCAGTGGCCGTGCAGCAGGATGTCCTGCTCAACGGGCTTGAGCCGGCTCATCAGGGCACCGAGCTTGCCGGCGGTGGCTTCGCGTGCCAGGAACTCTTCAAACAGGAACGCCTGCTTGCTGATGGTCTTTGCGGCATCGCCCAAGCCCATGACCAGCATCTCATCACGTAAGGTCAGCAGGCAGGACGGCTCCAGCCCGACGATGGCAATGCCTTTTTGGGCAAAGGGCAGCAGGCTGTCCACCACTTCGCGCGCCTTGGACCTGGCCTGCTCCACCATGCCGCTGGCCAGAAAGGTGCGGCCACAGCACAGGTGCTTGCCATCCGCTATCTTTTTGGTAGCTATGTGCACAGTGTAGCCGGCGGCTTGAAGCACTTTTAATGCTGAATGGGCGTTGCCGGATTCGAAGTAGCCATTGAAGGTGTCGACAAACAGCACCACCGGCCTGGCCGCTGCCAGCACTTCTTCGCGCGTGGCGACAGCAGGCTTTCCATTGAAAAAATGCTGGCTTTGCCATTGCGGCAGGCTGCGTTTGGCCGAGAAGCCGAGCAGCTTCTCGCCAAGTGCGGCCATCAGCGGCACGCGGTTGCGCAGGTTCAGCAGCGGCGCCACGCGGGCCGCGAGGTGTGCATAGTCGGGCAACTGGCCCACCAGCCGGTCCTTGATGGTATGGCCATGCCTGGCCTTGTAGTGCTGCAAAAACTCCACCTTGAGCTTGGCCATGTCCACGCCGGTGGGGCAGTCGCGCTTGCAGCCCTTGCAGCCCACGCACAGGTCCATCGCGTCATGCACGGCCTCGCTGGTCAGGGCATCTTCGCCCTTGAGCCCGTCGATCTGCCCCGAGAGGGCCAGCCGCAGGGTGTTGGCACGGCCACGAGTCAGGTGCTGCTCATCCCGTGTGACGCGGTAGCTCGGGCACATGGTGCCGGCGTCGAACTTGCGGCAGGTGCCGTTGTTGTTGCACATCTCCACGGCCTTGGCAAAACCCTGTGCAGGGTCGCCGCCCGTGCCGGGCGCCGTGGTCTCTTCGGTCACCGGGTTGTTCTGCACATTCCAGGCGCTCCAGTCGAGCGCGGGCTGGATCGGCACCACGCGGTAGCTGGGCGGGAAGCGCATGAGCGTCGCATCGTCCATCTTGGGTGGATCGACGATGCGACGCGGGCTCAACAGGTTCAATGGGTCTAGCTGCTGCTTGATCAGTGCGAAGGCCTCGTTGATCTTGGGGCCGTACTGCCAGCCGATCCACTCGCCGCGGCACAGGCCGTCGCCGTGCTCGCCGCTGTAGGCGCCCTTGTACTTGCGCACCAGCTCGCTGGCTTCCTCGGCGATCGCACGCATCTTGCCGGCTCCATCGTGGCGCATGTCCAGGATGGGCCGCACATGCAGCGTGCCGACCGAGGCATGGGCATACCAGGTGCCGCGGCTGCCGTATTTGCGAAACACGCCGGTGAGCGCGTCGGTGTACTCGGCCAGGTGCGCAAGGGGCACGGCGCAGTCTTCGATAAAGCTCACCGGTTTGCCGTCGCCCTTGAGGCTCATCATGATGTTGAGGCCTGCCTTGCGCACTTCCCACAGGTTCTTTTGCGCGGCATCGTCAAGCATCTCGACCACCGAGCCGGGCAGGCCCAGATCACCCATGAGCTCAACCAGCTCCTTGATCTTGGGCGCAATGTCGGCCTTGCTCGCACCCGAAAACTCCACCAGCAACACCGCCTCGGGCTTGCCACCGTTGATGGCGGGTGACAGCGCGGTGCGGATGGTGGGCGCAAAGGCCGGGTTCTGCAGCGACAGCTCGATCATGGTGCGGTCGACCAGCTCCACCGCCGTCAGCGCGCCGCCCTGCATGTTGTGCCCGAGCTTGACGATGTGCTGGGCCGAATCCATGGCCTTGTAAAAGCTCGGAAAGTTCACCACACCCAGCACCTTGGCGCGGGGCAACTCGCTCAGGCGCAAATCCAGCGAGCGCGTGAGTGCCAGCGTGCCTTCGCTGCCGATGAGCATGTGCGCCAGATTGACCGAGCCATCCGCGGTGTAAGGTTTTTCGCTCTGGTTGTGGAAGATGTCCAGGTTGTAGCCCGCGACGCGGCGCAGCACCTTGGGCCAGTGCTGCTCGATCTCGGGACGCAACTGGTCGGCCAGCGATTTGAGGTACTGCCCGATCTGGGCCGCCTTGCCGGTGCCACGGGCATCGAACAGACCAAAGTCCACCTCGCTGCCGTCGCTCAGCCAGGCCTGGGCACCGATCACGTTGTGCACCATATTGCCGTAGGCAATGGAGCGGCTGCCGCAGGAGTTGTTGCCCGCCATGCCGCCCAGCGTGGCCTGCGCGCTGGTGGACACGTCCACCGGGTACCACAGCCCATGTTTCTTGAGTGCCGCGTTCAGATGGTCCAGCACCAGACCGGGCTCCACACGCGCGGTGCGCTGATCGACATTCACGTCGAGGATGTTGCGCATGTATTTGGAGTGGTCAATGACCAGGCCCGCGCCCATGGTCTGGCCGCACTGGCTGGTGCCACCGCCACGCGCCACGATGCACACGCCCAGGTCCCGGCAGATGTCGAGCGCGATCTTCACATCATCAGCGCTGCGCGGCACAAACACCCCCACCGGCGTGATCTGGTAGATCGACGCGTCGGTCGCGTAGCGGCCCCGGTCCGCGGGGGAGAACAGCACTTCGCCACGGGTTTCCGCCGTGAGACGCTGGGCCAGCTTGCCCGCAATGGCGTTGCTGATGGCGGCCACCGTTTCATAGGTTTGCGCCGCGCAGGACGACAGGGCAGTCAGGGGTACGGGTGCATTCATAGGGGGTCTCTCAACATCTTGGTCGACTCGTTCTCTGGCAGCCAGGGCAGGCTTCATGACATGAACCCTTTGCGCCATCCCAACTAGCCTTGGCCTCGTCCCGAGGGAGAGGCTGCGGACTCGGCGCGCAGCTGCTCAATCACCACATCGCGCTTGTTGAACAGATGGGCCAGCAACACCGCACGCATGGCCGCCGGGTCGTGTGCGGTGAGGGCAGCCACCATTTCGTCGTGCTCCTGCATGGCACGGCGCCATTTCTCACCATCCTGGTTGGAGCGAAAGCGCAGTGCCTGCAAGCGGGCGTTGACCTGGTTGTAGGTATCGGTCAGCACCGGGTTCTTGGCGGCAGCATTGATGGCGCGGTGAATGGCGGCATTGAGCCGGTAGTAGGCCGAGAGGTCACGCCGGGTGTAGGCGGCCAGCATCTCGTAGTGCATGGCCTTGATCTCTGACAGCTCGGCATCGGTGATGCGCTGGGCCGCCAACTCGCCCGACTGCCCCTCCAGCCCGGCCATGACCTCGAAGGTGTTGAGGATGTCGGCCTCGGTCAGCTCCACGGCAATGGCACCGCGGTTGGGCAGCAACTCGACCAGGCCTTCGGCTGCCAGCATCTTGATGGCCTCACGCAGCGGCGTGCGGGAGACGCTTAACTCTTCCGCCAACGCACGTTCATTGAGTTTGGCACCTGGCGCAATCTGCCCCTCCACCAGCATCTGGCGCAGGCGCTGGGCCACCTGCTCATGCAGGGCAGCGGGTGGCGTGGGTAGCTTGATGACGGTCATGAATAACTTTTGTATTCAAAATCATGCTTCATTTTCGCAATTTTAGGCTAAATACTGTTGACAAAAGGTTTTTGTATGCAAAAAATGATGCTCCATTCAACGTTATCCGTTTCATGCTGAACCTCGACTTTCACCCCACCGGCCGTCACTTTTTGCAAATTCCCGGCCCCTCGCCCGTGCCGGACCGCATCCTGCGCGCCATGAGCCTGCCCACCATCGACCACCGCGGCCCCGAATTCGCCGCGTTGGGCTTGAAGGTGCTGGCCGACATCAAGCAGATCTTCCAGACCAAGCACCCCGTGATGATTTACGCGGCCTCGGGCACCGGTGCCTGGGAGGCCGCCCTGGCCAACACACTGAGCCCTGGCGATCAGGTGCTGATGTATGAAACCGGCCACTTCGCCTTCCTGTGGAACAAGCTGGCCACCCGCCTGGGTCTGAAGACAGAGGTTATTGCCCATCCCGGCACCGACAATGGTGTGCCAGCGGCCTGGCGCCGCGGCGTGCAGGCGCACCTGATAGAAGAACGCCTGAAGGCCGACACCGGCCACGCCATCAAGGCCGTGTGCGTGGTGCACAACGAGACGTCCACCGGCGTGACCAGCAACATCGCCGCCGTGCGCCGCGCCATTGACGCCGCCAAACACCCCGCCCTGCTGATGGTGGACACCATCTCCGGCCTGGCCTCGGCCGACTTCCGCCACGATGAATGGGGCGTGGACGTGGCCGTCAGCGGCTCGCAAAAAGGCTTGATGCTGCCTCCCGGCATCAGCTTCAACGCCCTGTCACCTAAAGCGATCGAGGCCAGCAAATCGGCCAGGTTGCCCAAGGCCTTCTGGGCCTGGGACGAGATGATCGAGATGAACAAGACCGGCTACTGGCCGTCTACCCCCAACACCAACCTGCTCTATGGCTTGAACGAGGCCTGCGACATGCTGCTGGGCCAGGGGCTGGACGCCGTGTTTGCGCGCCATCAGCGCTGGGGCGAAGGCGTGCGCAGCGCGGTCAAGGCCTGGGGCCTGGAAATCCAGTGCAGCGACCCATCGGTCTACTCCCCCATCCTGACCGGTGTGATGATGCCCGAGGGCATCGACGCCGATGCGGTGCGCAAGATCATCTATGAGCGCTTTGACTGCTCGCTCGGCACGGGTCTGGGCAAGATCAAGGGCCGCATGTTCCGTATCGGCCACCTGGGCGACTGCAATGACCTGACCCTGATCGCGGCCCTCGGCGGTTGCGAGATGGGCCTCAAGCTCGCTGGCGTGAAGCTGGCCGGCTCGGGCGTGCAGGCCGCGATGGATTACTTCTTGGCACATCCCATGCCCCTGCCGCTGCAAAAAGCAGCCTGAGACCCCAGCGTTCCCGCCATCCGGTTGCGGCCGGCTGGCCTTCTGTAGCAACCGAAGAACATCACTGAAGGAGACAACATGAAGGCATTCCATTTTTCCGCGAAGAACCTCACCGGCAAAGTCCGAAGCAGGGTCAGCGCATCCCTGATCGCAGCGGGCACTACCCTGCTCATGGGCCATGGTGCTGCCATGGCGCAGGTCGAGATCAAGCTCGGCCACGTGGGCGAACCCGGCTCCTTGTTCCAGTTGAGCTCTGACGAATTCGCCAAACGTGCCAATGCCAAGCTGGCTGGCAAGGCCAAGGTCGTGGTGTTCGGCTCCAGCCAACTCGGCGGCGACAAGGAGATGCTGCAAAAGCTCAAGCTCGGCACGATCGACATGGCGCTGCCATCGACCGTGATGTCCTCGGAGGTCGAGTTGTTCGGCATGTTCGAGATGCCTTACATCGTGAAGGATCGGGCCCACATGGCCCGCATCGAGAAGGATGTGTTCTGGCCCAGCATGGCACCCGAGACCGAGAAGAAAGGCCTGAAAGTGCTGGCCGTCTGGGAGAACGGGTATCGCCACATCACCAACAACAAGAAGCCGATCAAGGTGCCGGAAGACCTCAAGGGCATCAAGCTGCGGGTGCCTGAAGGCAAGTGGCGCGTGAAGATGTTCCAGGAATACGGCGCCAACCCGAGCCCGATGAAATTCTCCGAGCTCTTTACCGCCCTGCAGACCGGTGTGATGGACGGCCAGGAAAACCCCTTCACCCAGATCTACTCGGCCAAGCTGCAGGAAGTGCAGAAATACCTCTCACTCTCCGGCCACGTCTACACCCCGGCCTACCTGACTGTGGGCAGCAAACGCTACGCCACGCTGCCCGCGGATGTGCGCAAGATCCTGGAGGACACGGCCAAGGAAACCCAAGCCTACGTCTATGCCGAAGCCGCCAAGGCAGAGGTTGACCTGCTGGCCAAGCTCAAGCAGAGCGGCATGCAGGTCAATGAGGTCGACAAGAACGCCTTCATTGCCGCCAGCAAGGGCATTTACGAAGACTTCGGCAAAGAGGTCGCCGGTGCCAAGCCGCTGATCGACAAGGCCGTGGCCCTGGGCAAATAAGAACATAACGACAACCGACCGCAGCGGAACCCTCAGACATGCACTCAGCTTCACCTCCCGCCTCCGACCATCCCATGCACCGCTTCCGGGTCCGCTACGGCCTGCTGCTTGAATGGGTGGTCATGACCCTGATGATTGTGCTGGCGGTGGAGGTGACACTGGGCATTGTGTTCCGCGCCATCGGCCATTCACTGGTCTGGTACGACGAGGTGGCCTCGGTGCTGCTGGCCTGGCTGACGTTCTACGGTTCGGCGCTGGCGTCGGTCAAGCGTGCGCACATCGGTTGCCCCGAGGTGGTGGACCAGTTGCCCCCCACCGCCAAGCGTGTGGTCAGCATCTTTGGCCAGTTGCTGGTGATTGCGTTCTTCGCGCTGCTGGGTTGGGTGGGTCTGTCGATCATGCCCGTCCTCGCAGGCGATTCATTGGTCAGCCTGTCATGGGTGCCGATGAATTTTGTTCAGTCGGTCATCCCGATTTCCTCGGGCCTGATCCTGATCGCAGAGTTGATGTACCTGATTGACCTTATGAGCCCCCAGACGGGCAAGAGCGGGGCAGGCGCCTCGCTCTCCGACGGCCTGCACTGAACCTCCGAGGACCATCATGACAATCATGCTGCTTTTGTTCGGCGCTGTGCTGGCGCTCGTTTTGCTCAACATCCCCATTGCTGTTTCGCTGGGGGTGGTCGCTGTGGTCGCCATGCTGGCGAGTCATGGCCTGGATTCCCTGCCCAATATGGCGCTGGTCATCTACAACGGCGCCACCAATTTCCCGCTGTTGGCGATCCCGCTGTTCATCCTGGCGGGCGCCATCATGAATGCCTCGGGCATCTCGCAGCGTCTGATCGCGTTTGCCTCATCCCTGTTTGGCTGGGTGCGTGGCGGCCTGGCGCACGTATCGATCGGGGCCTCGCTGTTCTTTGCCGAGATTTCGGGCTCGGCCGTGGCCGATGTGGCGGCCCTCGGCTCCATCCTGATCCCGGGCATGAAGGAAAAGGGCTACCCCGGTCCCTTCGCAGCCGCAGCCATGTCATCGGCTGCCACACTGGCCGTGATCATTCCGCCCTCGATCCCGATGATTCTCTACGCCGTGATGGCCGAGACCTCGGTCGTGCAGATGTTCGTCGCCGGCATCGTGCCAGGCCTGCTGGGTGCCATCGGCCTGATGGGCATGGCCAGCTTCCTGGCACACCGCTACAACCTGCCGCGCGAAGACCGCTTCTCCATGAAGCGCGTTGCCAAGACCGGGCGCGAGGCCCTCTGGGCTTTTGCCCTGCCCATCATCATCCTGGGTGGCATCTTTGGTGGTGTGGTCACCGCGACCGAAGGGGCTGCGCTGGCGGTGCTGGCCGCGCTCTTCATCGGCCTGGTGGTCTACCGCGAGCTTGACCTCAAGCACCTGCGTGCCGCGGTGATGGAGGGCGGTGTGCATACTGCCGTGGTGATGCTGCTGGTGGCGACCAGCGCGCTGCTGGGCACCTACCTGACCGAAGTGCAGGCGCCACAGGCGCTGGCCCAGGCCGTGTCGGACTTCACCTCCAACAAATGGGTGGTGCTGGCGCTGCTCAATGTGCTGTTCCTGTTCCTGGGCATGTTCCTGCACTCTGCGGCCGCCATCATTTTGGTGATCCCGATCGTGATGCCGCTGGTGCGCGCCGTGGGTATCGACCCGGTGCACTTTGGCCTGATCGTGACCATCAACCTCGGCATCGGCCAGCAGACCCCACCCGTGGCCAGCGTGCTGATGGTGGCGAGTTCGATTGCCAAAGCCTCGGTCTGGGATGTCAGCAAGGTCAACATCTGGTTCATCGGTATTCTGGTTACGGTGCTGATGCTCGTGACCTATGTGCCTGTGACCGGCATGGGCCTGGTCGAACTGTTCTACCGTTAGGCGTGCTGACGCCTGGCATTGTCCTCATCACCACAGAAAGTTTTCAATATGAGTGAAGGCTCTGTTCAATTGACCATCCAGGCCGGCGTGGCCTCGGTGGTGTTTGACCGCCCCCAGGCCCGCAATGCGATGACCTGGGCCATGTATGAACAGCTGATGAGCATCTGCCGCCAGCTGCAGACCGACAAGCATGTGCGCGTCGTCACCTTCCGCGGCGCAGGCGGAGAGGCCTTTGTGGCCGGCACCGATATTGAGCAATTCAAGGCCTTTCAAAGTGGTCAGGATGGTGTGGTCTATGAACAGCAGATCGAGATATGCATTGGTCTGCTGGAGTCCCTGCCCATGCCGACCGTGGCACTGGTCGAGGGCTGGGCCATAGGTGGCGGCCTGATCATTGCCACCGCCTGCGATTTCCGCATTGCCACGACGGGTTCACGATTTGGCGTGCCGATTGCGCGCACCCTGGGCAACTGCCTGTCCGTTGCCAACCTCACACGGCTAAGCTCGGCTTTCGGGCCACAGCGCGTCAAGCGCATGCTGATGCTGGCCGAGACGCTGAAGGCCGATGAAGCGCTGGCTTGCGGCTACCTTGAGCAGGTGTGCGAGCCAACAGCGCTGGACGCTGCAGCCAGTGCACTCTGCACACGCCTGATGGCCCTGGCCCCCGTCACGCAAGCCATGGTCAAGGAAGGCCTGCGCCGGATCATGATCAACGATCTGCCGGATGACGAAGACCTGATCCGGCAATGCTACGGCAGCCACGACTTCCACGAAGGCGTAGACGCTTTTGTGGCCAAAAGAGCCCCCGACTGGAAGGGCCGCTGAGACGGTTGCAGAGATGCCCTTCAGCCCTCGCAACGCAAGGACCCTGAGATGAAGACGACCGCCACCCACACCGGCCCGCTTGCAGGCATGCGCGTGCTTGACCTGACCCAGATCATGGCTGGCCCCACGTGCAGCATGATGCTGGCCGACATGGGTGCCGATGTTGTGAAGATCGAGAAGCTGCCCGGCGGCGACGACTCGCGCAACTACCGCGACCCGCTCGTCAACGGCGTGTCGGCGCCCTTCATGATCATGAACCGCAACAAGCGTGGCATCGCAGTCAACCTCAAGCTCGAGGAAGGCCGAGCTGTGCTGCTGCGCATGGTGGCACAGGCCGATGTGCTGATCGAGAACTTCCGTGGCGGCACGCTGGACAAGCTGGGCCTCGGCTATGAGGTGCTGTCCAAGGCCAACCCTGGCCTGATCTATTGCGCCATCACAGGTTATGGACGCAACGGCCCCTATGCCAGCAAGGGGGGGTTCGATCTGATTGCGCAGGGCTTTGCCGGCCTGATGTCCGTGACGGGTGAGCCCGGCAGGCCGCCGGTGAAAACCGGCAACCCGGTCTCGGACATGAATGCCGGCATCCTGGCCGCACTCGGCATCACCTCGGCCTATGTGCACAAGCTCAAGACCGGACAGGGGCAGATCGTCGACACCTCGCTGATGGATGCCGCCCTGCAGCAGACCTACTGGCATGCGGCGGTCTTTTTCGCGACGGGCAATTCGCCTGGGCCGACCGGCTCGGCCCACTTGCTGACGGCGCCCTATCAGGCCTTCCAGACCAGCGACGGCTGGATCAACATCGGCGGCGCCAACCAGTCCAACTGGGAGCGCATCACCGACGTGCTGGGCCATCCCGAGTGGCGCGAGGACCCGCGCTATGCCACCAACTCGGATCGCATGGCCAACCTCGACAGTCTGACCCAGGCCATGAATGCCGTGCTCGTCACCCGGACGCGGGCCGAGTGGAGCGCCGTGCTGGATGCGGCCGGTGTACCCGCCGGTCCGGTGCACACCATCGGCGAGGCCTTGAGCCACCCGCAAACCCTGGCGCGTGGCATGGTGCTGGATCTGGTCCACCCCGAAGCCGGCCCAACCAAGGCAATCGGCTGCCCGATCCATTTCTCGGCCACGCCAACACAGGTCACGCGCCCTGCCCCGCTGCTGGGCGAACACACGCGCGAACTGCTCAAGGAATTTGGTTACAGCGACAGCGAAATCGATACCCTGCTGGCCCAGGGCGTGGTGGAAGAAGCCACGCAAGCAGTCGCCTGATATTGAACGCTGCCGGGGAATGGGTTGACTTAAGTGCCGTTGCTGGCCAACACGGGACCTTGGTCAGACGCCACACACTCTGTAACAGAGTGTAGTTTCAACATGTTTTTTCCTGAGCAATAATGACCCGATTGAATAGGGGTCTACTTCTGATGCACTACCTTCGCAAATCAGCTTCCGCCTTGCTGTGCCTATCCTGTTTTTTTCTTGCCGGCAACAGTCTGGCGCAAAAGGCCTGGGTCATTGGACAATCCGCTCCACTCACAGGCAGCAATGCCAGCTTCGGTGAAGCCATTCGCGACGGTGCACTGGCTTACTTCAAGTCGGTGAACGCCAAGGGCGGCATCAATGGCATGCCGGTCGAACTGGTCACGCTGGATGACCAGAACCAGAGAAAAGTTGCTGGTGCCAACGCACAAAAATTACTTGATACCAATGGCGTTGTGGCCTTGTTTGGCTTTGCCTCTGCCACCCTGAGTCTGGATGCCATGCCGCAGGCCGAGAAAGCCGGCGTCCTGTTTTTTGCCCCCTTCTCAGGTGCCAACCCGGTGCGCAAGGCCAGTCCGGTGGTGTTCACCCTGCGGGCCTCTTATGGTGATGAACTTGAGAAGATGCTGTCATTCTGGACGGGGCTGGGCCTGAAGCAAGTCGTCGTTGTCCACTACGACGACGAGGTCGGCAAGCAGAATCTGGGCGTGGTGACCGAGTACCTGGCCAAACAGGGCAAGACCCCTGCGGCTTTCCCCCTGCAGCGAAATGCCAAACTTGATGGCGCGCAGCTGGAGGCGCTGCTCAAACTCAAGCCCGATGTGATCATCAACACCGTGCTCTCCGGTCCGGCCGCCGAGATCAGCAAATACATTGTGGCCAAGGGCACCTTCATCCCGATGTCCAGCCTGTCCTTCATCGGCGCGCAGCAGTACATCGAGGCGGCGGGCGAGGCGGGCGCCGGCATCTCGATTTCCCAGGTGGTTCCCAACACCGCTTCCTCACTGCCCGTCGTACGGGAATGCGCAAAGGCCCTGCAGGACGCTGGTGTGAAAGTTCCCATGAACAGTGCCCATCTTGAATCCTGCATCGGCGCCAAGGTGCTGACAGAAGCCATGCGCCGCACCAAGCGAGCGGGAGATCCCAAGGCACTGCTGGCCTCCATGGCCTCTCTGGGCAGTTATGACACCGGTGGCTTCATCGTCAATTACGGCCCCAACCAGCACCACGGCAGCAAATACGTGGAATTGGGCATGGTGACACGCAGCGGCAAATTGCGGAATTGAACAGCCCTCGCGTCGAGCCTGGAGTGACCATGCCAGCTCGCAAACCATGCCTCTGCTGGCGGCTGACCCGGGAAAGTCACTAGAAAAATCCCTTCGTTTTGCAGGGTTCATGCAGTCCAATTGCCATATATTTGGACAAAATGAATTCCTTGATGACGCGTAACATGGCTGGACTCGCCGGCATTCTTATCCGCCTTCCTCAGGCAGCGGATGCCGCTACAGCCAGCCATGACCTCTTGAGCGATCTGCAGGTCTTGGACCTTATGCCCTATGTGGTCGCACGCAGCGGCGACGATGCGCAAGGGACATTTTTGCACCTGCATCTCCATCCCAGCCAGGCCGAGGCCTGGGCGCCCAGCCATGACACGCTGCAACTTTGCGGCAATATGCAACTCGCCACCGACCATGAACCTGATGATCTGACACGCGAAATTCTCGTTGCCATGCTCATGGGCCCTGTGGCTTTCGAATTCCCCAGCCTCGGTGAACTGGTATCCGCCGTACGCATCCGACGCAATATTGTTCTGGCCGCGCGCAAAACCACCCTGGCCTTCGACACCGAAGCGGCTGAGCGCCCGGAAGATTGCTGGACCTACGCCGAAGACAGTGGCTTCACCATCCTGCCAGGTACCTCATTGATCGATGCCCTGATCAAGGCCACCCAGCCCGAAGTGTCGGGTCGACTTTTTTCATTTTCCTGCTACCGGGCTACCGAATACGTCACCTTGCTGGGCATTGCACAGGATCTTGAAACCAGCAACCCGGCCTTGTTTGAGCAACTGCAGTCCTTGTGGACCCGGCGTGCCATCAAGTCAGGCGAATTTCATGAAGTTTTCCTGCGTGAGCAGGGCTCGATGGAGGCGCCGCTTCCGCTGCGCTATTTTGTTCCGGGCGACCGGACCTGGTTTCGCAACCCGGATGAAGCATCTTCTGACCTTACCGGGTACGAAGGCTCGTGGGTGATGTACCTGGGCAACGGCCTCTTCACCAACTTCTGGAAAAGCAGGCAGCCCTATACGCTGGTGCATAAATGCCTGGAGATCTACCACTGGCGTCATGCTGTCTACCGGAATGCCCAGGGTGAGCAGCACATGGATGAAGACAAGGTCGACGCCCTAGTGGCGGCCACGCAGCAAAACCCGGCCGAGGTGGATAGAATACTGGCCCAGATGCTGCGTTACCGTGAACCCCAAGGCGTATACCTGAACGGGGGCTGCATCGACACCACCCGGGAATTTGCGCGTTGGGTTCGTCCTGGCACCTCAGACCTGGTTCTTCCTGAACTTTGAACCTGAGCCCGCTGGCCATGCGACTGACCGCCTGCCAGCTACTGCAACATGCCTGTCGCCCATTCGTCGGTGCCCGTCGAAGCCGCAGTCGCTGCCACGTCCTCGCAGCGTCAATTGCATATTGATGCGCTCAAGCTGCTCGCCTCACAACTGATTGTTCTGCACCACCTGATCGCCTACGGGCCCATCTCCGATGCGGTGAATGTGCTCGCACCCGCTGCATTTGACTGGCTGTTTGAGCACACCCGCATGGCGGTGCACATCTTTCTGGTGCTGGGAGGCTACCTCGCCGCTCGCGGCTTCTCCCCGCAGGGCGGCGCCTGGAACGGCTCGCCCCTGCACGCGATGTTGCAGCGCTACCGGCGCCTGGTGTTGCCCTGCCTGGCTGCCCTGGTGTTGGCAGTTGTCAGTGCGGCCCTGACACGGCTGTGGATGGCGGACGATTTCGTGCCCGCCCGCCCAACGCTGACCCAGACACTGGCGCATGTGCTGCTGATCCAGGGCGTACTGGGCCTGGAGTCCCTGACCGCAGGTATCTGGTACGTGGCCATCGACTTCCAGCTCTTTGTGATGATGGCGCTGCTGCTGTGGACTGGCCACAAGCTCAGCCAGTCCAGCAAACGTGCCGACCTGATCGGCTCTGCCGTGGCGCAGACCCTGGTGCTTGCGATGATGCTGAGTTCGCTGTTCTTCTTCAACCGCGATGACCATTGGGACAACTGGGCGCTGTATTTCTTTGGCTCCTACGGCATGGGAGCTGTCGCCTACTGGGTCGGCTGCTCACGCCGCCCCGCGGGCTATCTGTCTCTGCTCGCGGTGTGCGGCCTGGCCGCGTTGATGCTGGATTACCGGCCACGCGTCTGGCTGGCGCTGGTAGTCTCGCTGCTGCTGGGGCTGGCGCAATGGCAAGGCAGCCGCTTCCAACTACCCCGCCTGCCGGCACGACTGGTCAAGTTCGTCACCACGATGGGCAAACTGTCGTATGCGCTGTTCCTCGTGCACTTTCCCGTGCTGATGCTGGGCAATGCGCTGTTTGTGCACCTGGGACTGTCCGGCCCTGCCGCCGGCATCGCGCTGCTGCTGGCCTGCTGGGCCGTGAGTCTGGGCGTTGCCGTGTTGTTCGAACGCTGGGTGGAGGCGCCGCTGGCACGCAAGCCACGCGCGCCAGTTGGGCTGCAGCCTGGTTGATCGGAACGGTGATGGCGCCTGAGGTGCCCGATTGCGTATATTTCATAAAAGAAAAAGGGCCGTAGCCCTTTTCTTTTATGCGTCAATTGCTACTATTTTGATAGCATAAAACTTCACAGCTTGGCAGCCACCCAGCCCTGCACACTCGCCAGCGCTGCGGGCAAGCCAGCCGGCTCAGTCCCCCCCGCCATGGCCATGTCGGGTTTGCCACCGCCCTTGCCCCCGACCTGCTGGGCCACAAAGTTGACCAGCTCCCCAGCCTTGACCTTGCCCACACTGTCGGCCGTCACACCTGCGGCGAGTTGCACCTTGTCACCCTCCACGGCGGCCAGTACGATGATCGCGGTCTTGAGCTTGTCCTTGAGTTTGTCCAGCGTGTCGCGCAGGGATTTGGCATCTGCGCCCGTGAGCAGCGCCGCAAGCACCTTGACCCCTTTGACGTCCACTGCCTGTGTCAGCAGCTCATCGCCCTGGGCCGAAGCCAGACGCCCTTTGAGTGCTGTCAGCTGTTTTTCCAGATCACGTACCTGGTCCATCATCGCCTCCACCCTGGCAGGCACTTCACCGGGGGTCACCTTCAGCGTGCCTGCCACCCCTCCCAGCGTGGCCTCCATGTCCTGCACATAGTCGAGCGCCGCCATGCCCGTGGTCGCCTCGATTCGGCGTACGCCTGCGGCAACGCCACCCTCTGCCGTGATCGTGAAAAAGCCAATGTCGCCCGTGCGCTGCACATGCGTGCCGCCGCAGAGCTCACGACTGGTGCCAATGTCAAGCACGCGCACGGTGTCGCCATACTTCTCGCCAAACAGCATCACGGCACCGGTCTTCTGGGCCGACTCGATGTCCATCACGCGGGCCTGCGTAGCCGCATTGGCCAGGATTTCGGCATTGACACGGGCTTCAATCTCGCGAATCTGAGCATCGGTGACCGGCGCGTTGTGCACGAAGTCAAAGCGCGTTTTCTCAGCATCCACCAGCGAGCCCTTTTGCTGAACATGCTCACCCAGCACTTCGCGCAAGGCCTTGTGCATGATGTGAGTGACGCTGTGGTTGCGCATGGTGGCCGCGCGCAGCGTGGTGTTCACCTGCGCCGTCACCGTGTCGCCCACATTGAGCGTGCCCTGGGCGAGGCTGCCCTGGTGGCCAAACACATCCGCCTTGATCTTCTGGGTGTCGCCCACCACGAAGGTGGCAGAGCCGCTGACCAGCGTGCCCTCATCACCCACCTGGCCACCGCTCTCGGCGTAAAAAGGCGTGCTATCCAGCACGACCACGCCAGTTTGACCTGCTTTCAAGGCTGCAACCGGCGTACCTTCTGCGTAGAGCGCTACGATTTTTGCAGTAGCTTCAAGCCTGTCGTAACCCACAAAGGTATTGCCAGCACCGGTGTACTCCAGCGCACGGTCCATCTTGAACTTGCCGGCCGCACGGGCCTGGGCCTTCTGCTTGTCCATCGCGGCGTTGAAACCGGCCTCATCCACCGAGAGCTCACGTTCACGGCACACATCCGCCGACAGGTCGAGCGGGAAGCCATAGGTGTCGTGCAGCTTGAAGGCCACCTCGCCCGGCAACACCTTCTGCCCGCCGGCCAGCGCGGCGTCGAGAATCTCCATGCCATTTTCCAGCGTCTCGAAAAAACGCTCTTCCTCGGCCTTGAGTACCTCGGTGATGCGCTTTTCGTCGGCCTTGAGCTTCGGATAGGCATCGCCCATGAGCTTGACCAGATCGTGCACCAGCTTGTGGAAGAAGGGGGTCTTCTTGCCCAGCTTGTAGCCATGGCGAATGGCGCGGCGCACGATGCGGCGCTGCACATAGCCACGGCCCTCGTTGCCGGGAATCACGCCGTCGCTCACCAGGAAGGCGGTGGCACGGATGTGGTCGGCGATCACGCGCAGGCTCTTGTTGTTCAGGTCTTTCTCGCCAGTCTCGCGCGACGCGGCCTTGATCAACTTGTCAAAGATGTCGATCTCGTAGTTGCTGTGCACGTGCTGCAGGATGGCGGCCAGACGCTCCAGACCCATGCCGGTGTCCACGCAGGGCGCGGGCAGCGGCTTGACCGAGCCGTCGGGTTGCATGTCGTACTGCATGAACACGTTGTTCCAGATCTCGATGTAGCGGTCACCATCCTGCTCCGGGCTGCCCGGAGGGCCACCGGCGATCTCGGGGCCGTGGTCGTAGAAAATCTCGCTGCAGGGACCGCAGGGGCCGGTGTCGGCCATCATCCAGAAGTTGTCGCTGGCGTACTTGGCACCCTTGTTGTCGCCAATGCGCACCACGCGCTCGGGTGGCAGGCCGATCTCCTTGGTCCAGATGTCGTAGGCCTCGTCGTCGTCGATATAGACCGTGGCCCAGAGCTTGTCAGCCGGCAGCTTGTAGACCTCGGTCAGCAGCTCCCACGCCCACTTCAGGCTTTCACGCTTGAAATAATCGCCAAAGCTCCAGTTGCCCAGCATTTCGAAGAAGGTGTGGTGGCGGGCGGTGTAACCCACGTTCTCCAGGTCGTTGTGCTTGCCGCCCGCCCGCAGGCAGGCCTGTACCGAGGCCGCCCGCACATAGGAACGCTTGTCGACGCCGAGGAACACGTCCTTGAACTGCACCATGCCCGAGTTGGTGAACATCAGCGTCGGATCGTTGCCGGGAACGAGCGGACTGGAGGCCACCACGGTGTGTCCCTTGGACTCGAAAAAGTCGAGAAAGGTCTTGCGGATGTCGGCAACGGTGAATTTGGGATGGCTCATTTTTTTTTGGAATGTGACCATGCGCCTGCCCTCAAAGGCTCCAGATCGCATGTAAACGCTTGATTTGCTTTAACAAATGATTATAAGTTTGGCGGCATGAAGAAACGTCCGCGACAGGGACAATGACCTGCGTTACGAATGCAGCCAGGAATGCTGGCAAAATTGTTCGATTCAGCTCAGCTTATCAACAGGCTCACAGCGCCACTCCAATAAAGGGACAAAAGCATGGACATGAAAACCTCCCCCCTCGCGCAGCTCAAGGACCCCACACTGCTCAAGACCGACGCCCTGATCAACGGCCAGTGGATCAAGGGTGGCAGCCGCTTTGACGTGCTCGACCCCTCCAATGGCAGCAAACTCGCCGATGTGGCCAACCTGGGGCCCAAGGAGGCTGAGGCGGCCATCACTGCCGCCAATGCGGCCTGGCCCGCCTGGCGCAGCAAGACCGGCAAGGAGCGCCATGGCATCCTGATGAAATGGTTCAACCTGCTGATGGCCAACCAGGAGGACCTGGGCCGCATCATGACCGCCGAGCAGGGCAAGCCCTTCCCCGAAGCCAAGGGCGAAGTCGCCTATGGCGCCAGCTTTGTCGAATGGTTTGCAGAGGAAGCCAAGCGCGTCAATGGCGAAACCCTGCCGCCGTGGGACAACAACCGCCGCCTGATGGTCATCAAGCAGCCGATCGGTGTGTGTGCAGCGATCACGCCATGGAACTTCCCGCTGGCCATGATCACGCGCAAGGTGGCCCCGGCGCTGGCCGCAGGCTGTCCGGTCATCATCAAACCTGCCGAGCTCACACCCTTGACGGCACTGGCCGCAGCCGAACTGGCGATCCGCGCCGGCATCCCGGCTGGCGTGCTCAACATGATCACGGCCGACAGCGCCAACAGCATTGCGGTGGGCAAGGTACTGTGCGCCAGTGATGTGGTGCGCCACATCAGCTTCACCGGCTCAACGGAGGTGGGCCGCATCCTGATGGCGCAGAGCGCACCGACCGTCAAGAAAATGTCGCTGGAGCTGGGTGGCAACGCGCCCTTCATCGTGTTCGATGATGCCGACATTGACTCCGCTGTAGAAGGCGCGATGGCCAGCAAGTACCGCAATGCCGGGCAGACCTGCGTCTGTGCCAACCGCATCTATGTGCAGGATGGTGTGTACGACCAATTCGTCGAGAAATTTGCCGCCAAGGTGCGCACCGTCAAGGTGGGCAATGGCTTTGAGGACGGCGTGTCGCAGGGTCCGCTGATCGAGGACGCTGCCGTCGAAAAAGTCGAGCGCCATGTGAAGGATGCCATTGCCAAGGGCGGCAAGGTGCTGGCAGGCGGCAAGAAGCTCAGCGGCCAGTTCTTCGAGCCCACCGTGATTTCGAATGCCACGTCGGACATGCTTTGCGCCAAGGAGGAAACCTTCGGTCCCTTCGCGCCGGTGTTCCGCTTCAAGACCGAGCAGGAGGCGGTTGATGCGGCCAACAACACCGAGTTTGGCCTCGCCAGCTATTTCTACAGCCGCGACATGGGCCGTATCTTCCGCGTCAGCGAGGCGCTCGAATACGGCATGGTTGGCATCAACGTGGGCATTCTGGCGACGGAGCATGTGCCCTTTGGTGGCGTCAAGCAGTCCGGTCTGGGCCGTGAGGGCTCGCACCATGGCATGGATGACTACGTCGAAATCAAGTACCTCTGCATCGGCGACATTCTCAAATAAAATTCGCTAGCCCTGCATAGCCCAGCCTCCCGACTGAGGCCGCGGTAGTGCACAGCTTTCAAAAAGAACATCCAAATATAAGGATAAACACTTAGATCGGTTTTCCACACTCGGCAATACCATGGGCCATGCTTGGGAACTGTAATTTACAGAGGGGCGAGGTGGCTCTTGTACAGATTCTCATACCCTTGTTAATTTTTCCAATATCTAAATACTCTAGGAGACATCACAAATGCAGCACAAATCATTCCTTTTGGGACTACTGATTGCCGTCAGCACTTTGTTCACAGGCTGTGCCACCACACCCCCCCCAAAAGAAAAGGTTGTCTTTCAAGTTAGCAACAATGATGCTGGTAAATGGAATCTGGCACTCAACAATGCCAAGAATGTCCAGGACTCATATGGCGCCGACAAGGTGGAAGTTGAGATTGTGGTTTACGGTCCCGGCATTGGAATGCTCAAGGCTGAGTCTCCAACAGCTAATCGCGTAACTGCAGCCACCCTGGCAGGCATTCAGATCGTGGCTTGCGAAAACACCATGGCGGCGCAAAAGCTCACCAAGGCCGACATGAACCCTGCCGTTGGCTATGTGCCCGCCGGTGTGGTCGAACTGATGGCGCGCCAGAAGCAAGGATGGGCTTACATTCGCCCTTGAATCTGTCGGCACTTGCCCTTACAGAAGCTGCCCTGACACTGGCCTCTATAATCCGGGGCACATGCGGGTGTAGTTCAATGGTAGAACGGCAGCTTCCCAAGCTTCATACGAGGGTTCGATTCCCTTCACCCGCTCCAGATAAAAAACGGCCCTTGATGGGCCGTTTTCTTTGTCGGTCTCAAACCATCTGCTCTGCCCAAATGAGTCTTCAGGACGATCCAGAATAGCCTGGTTTGGGAGGGCGATAAGGTAAAGGCCTGAGGCCAACCGGCCTCAGATCAGCTTGACGCCGGTCTTGGCCTGAACCTGTTCCCGCGTGACGCCGGGAGCGAGTTCAACCAGCTTCAACCCCTCGGGCGTGACGTCCATCACGGCCAGGTCGGTGATGATGCGGTCCACCACGGCCTTGCCCGTCAGCGGCAATGTGCACTGGGGCAGGATCTTGAGGTCTTCGGTGCCGTCCTTCTTCTTGGCCACATGCTCCATGAGAATGATCACGCGCGGCACACCGGCGACCAGGTCCATCGCGCCACCCATGCCCTTGATCATCTTGCCCGGGATCATCCAGTTGGCCAGGTCGCCCTGCTCGCTGACCTGCATGGCGCCGAGAATGGACAGGTTGATCTTGCCGCCGCGGATCATGGCAAAACTCTCGTGGCTGCCGAAGATCGACGAGCCCTTGATGGTGGTCACGGTCTGCTTGCCGGCGTTGATGAGGTCGGCGTCCACCTCGTCCTCATAAGGGAACTGGCCGATACCGAGCATGCCATTTTCGCTTTGCAGCCACACCTCCATGTGGTCAGGCACGTGGTTGGCCACCTGCGTGGGAATACCGATACCGAGGTTCACATAGAAACCGTCTTCGAGTTCTTTCGCGGCACGCGCCGCCATTTGGTCTTGGGTCCAGGACATGGTGTCTCTCCTCAAACTTTGCGATCGCGGGTGGTGCGCTTTTCAATGCGCTTTTCGGGGGTCGGGTTGTGCACGATGCGGTGCACATAGATGCCGGGCAGATGCACGTCATCCGGGGCCAGTTCTCCCGTGGCCACGATGCGTTCGACTTCCACAATACAAATCTTGCCCGCCATCGCAGCGGCCGGGTTGAAGTTGCGAGCCGTCAGGTTGAAGCGCAGGTTGCCCGAGCGGTCCGCGATATCAGCCTTGATCAGCGCTACATCAGGCACCAGCGAACGCTCCATCACATACGTCTGGCCATCGAATTCACGCAGGTCCTTGCCTTCAGCAACCATGGTGCCGACACCGGTCTTGGTGAAAAAGGCCGGAATGCCCGCACCACCAGAGCGCAGCTTCTCGGCCAGCGTTCCCTGGGGCGTGAACTCCAGCTCAAGTTCGCCCGCGAGGTATTGGCGCTCGAACTCCTTGTTCTCGCCCACATAGCTGGAGATCATCTTCTTGACCTGGCGGGTCTGCAGCAGCTTGCCCAGGCCAAAATCGTCGACCCCGGCGTTATTGGAGATCACGGTGAGGTCTTTCACGCCGGCATCGCGCACCGCATCAATCAGTGCCTCGGGGATGCCGCACAGGCCAAAGCCGCCCACAGCCAGGAGCTGCCCGTCCTTGACCACGCCCTCGATGGCCTTGGCTGCGCTCGGATAAATCTTGTTCACGCCACTCTCCTTTGAAGAATCAATTCCCGTACGATACTACCTAACTGGCTACGTAGTTCCCCCTAAAGTCCAACCCCATGTTTTGTCCTGCTGCTGATGGAAGTTGATTACCGCCTTGCCTTCGAGCTGTGCCCGGTCGGGATGGTGCTGTCGCGCCAACGCATGATTGTGGACTGCAACCGCCATTTGTGCGAGATGTTCGGCGCCGACCGCGAACAACTTGTCGGTCAGTCATTCCAGGTGCTCTACCCGAGTGCAGACGAGTTCGAGCGAACTGGCTCGCGGATTGCGCCCATGCTGAGTCGCAACGGCAGCTACGCAGACGACCGCATCATGAAGCGTGTCGATGGCCGCTTCAAGGGCGAAACCTTCTGGTGCCATGTGACCGGCCGTGCCCTGAACCGCGAGGCGCCACACGAATCGGGCATCTGGACCTTCGAGGACCTGTCCTCCCTGCGCCCGGTCAAGGCCGAGCTCACGCCACGGGAACGCGAGGTCGCGGCTTACCTGATGCAGGGCCTGACCTCCAAGGAAATCGGCAAGGTACTGAGCATCAGCCACCGTACGGTGGAGATCTATCGGGCCCGCCTCATGCGCAAATACAAGGCCTCCACCACCGCCGACCTCGTGCACAAGCTGATGGCGGGCTGAGGCGGGAAGAAGCATCAAGCCAGCGCCACGCCAGCGGGGCACAGGATAATCAACCCATTCAACCAGAGGAGACAAGATGAGCCACTACCCCGCCCCTGAACTCAAGGATGTGCCCGAAGACATCCGCGCCAAGATACTCGAAGTGCAGGAAAAAGCCGGCTTCGTGCCCAATGTGTTTCTGGCACTGGCACGCCGCCCGGCCGAGTGGCGGGCCTTCTTTGCCTACCACGATGCGCTCATGCTCAAGGAAGATTCCGGCCTGAGCAAGGGTGACCGCGAGATGATCGTCACGGCCACCAGTGCAGCCAACCAATGCCTGTACTGTGTGGTGGCGCATGGTGCGATCCTGCGTATCTACGAGAAAAAGCCGCTGGTAGCCGACCAGGTAGCCGTGAACTACCGCAAGGCCGACATCACCCTGCGCCAGCGCGCCATGCTCGATTTCGCCATGAAGGTCTGCCTGCGCTCATCAGAGATCGAAAGTGCCGACTTCGCCCCCCTCTATGCGCATGGCTTTACCGATGAGGACGCCTGGGACATTGCAGCCATCACCGCATTTTTTGGTTTGTCCAACCGCATGGCCTCGTTCAGCAACATGCAACCCAACCCCGAGTTCTATCTCATGGGCCGGGTACCGAAACAAAAATAGAACCTGCCATCGGTGCGCGTAGTTTGCTACATTTTCAGTAGCTAACTGCGCTTTACCGGAAAAGGCTAGCGCCTGATTTCATGCCTCAAATATCAATGCCGGGCCTGTAATCGGCCCGCTCGACTGTACGCCAGCGCCCGGCAAAGCTTGCCAACAATAGCGCAATCAGCCCGCTGGTGACAACCACCGTCCAGGCATGCCACCACCCATTGCCAAAGGCACCGAATAAGCTGGCGCGGAAGGTCTTGACCACCCAGGTGAAAGGCAGCCAGTCATGCACAGACTGGAAGAAATCGCCCGTGAGCTCGATCGGCATCACCCCGCCGCCAGCGGCCAGTTGCAAGGTCAGCAGCAGTACCGCGAACAGTTTGCCGGCCTCACCGAAGGCCCGCAACAGCAGGTACACCGTGGCCAGAAACGCCAGCGAGGCAGCCACCATGGACAAGGCGAAAGTCTGCATATCCGGCACTGCGATGCCCAGCCCGTAGACCAGCATGAGGAAGACCAGCAGGGATTGCAGCAGCACCACCAGCGCAGGCAAGACAAACTTGCCCAAGGCCTTGGCCAGCATGGGCGCCTGCGCATGCTCTGCCAGCACGGCCCGCATATTGAACAGGTAGACCGACATCACCGCGCCAAGCCACAAGGCCATGGCCACCATATTGGGGGCAAAGGCACTGCCGTTGTTGGCCACGGGCGCCAGCACCTCCAGTGCGGGCTCAACCGAATCGGCCAGACCGCGGGCGCTGCCATCGAGCTTTTCGATCGAGGCCGGCAACACGGATTCCACCAGCGCTACACCCGAACGCAACTTGGCGGCACCCGCTGCCAGATCTCGCCCACTGGCGACGAACTGCTCCAGTTGCCGGTCATCCGGCACCTTGTCTGCCAGGGTACGCAAGCCGTCTTCGAGCGCACCCAGACCATCGGCCATCTTTTCGGTGGCGGCATCCAGCCGGGTTGCACCCCGCACCAGACGACCATTGCCCTCCAGTGCCGTCCCCAGCCCCTCCGTCAGTTGAGCGCCACCCGTTGCCAGTTCTGCAGCGCCTGCGGATACCTTGTCCCCGACAAAGGGAATGCCGGATGTCTCTTCGCGCATCGTGCTGGCGCCATCGGTCAATTTGCGCGCACCTGCCTGCAGTTGCTCCAAACCGGAACCCAGCTCCTTCTGGCGCGCCACCAGCCGCTGCGTACCGGCACGCATGCTCTTGACCTCAGCGTCTGGCGGTAGTTTGGACTCGATGGTCTTGATGCCGGAACCTAGCTGCCTGAATCCGCCTGCCAATTGTGCAGACGCACTGCTGTACTGGGCTGCCCCTTCGCTCAACCGGCCGGCCCCGGCACGAACATCGGCCATACCCGCCTTGAGCCGGGTCAGGCTCTTGCCCGAACCGTCCACCGACAGCAGCACCTGTTCCCAGCGCTTCTCGTTCAGGGCTTCATTGACCTGATGCCCCAGATCGGCAGCAAAACGCCTGGCAAATCCTGCCGACGCATAGTTGTTGCCCTCAGACAGCACCACCGTCACCTGCCCCCCACCGGGACGTACCCCCGGCACGGCACCCGCACTGAAATCCTCGGGAATGATGACGGCGAAAGCCAGGCTGCCGAGCCGGACGGCCTCACGGGCTGCCTGTGCATCGTCCATCGTGCGAAAACCAAAAGCATCGGTACGAATCAGCTCGGCCACCAGTTCGGCACCCACATTGGTGTCACGCTTCTGGTAACTGTAGCCCTTGTCCAGATTCACAATGCCGACCGGCAGCGCATTCGACTTGGCATTGGGGTCCCACACGCTGGAGAGGTAGATCAGCGCATAGGCAGCCGGCACCATTGCGATGGCAATCACGGCCAGCACCAGCCTGGGGAAGCGCCTGAACAAGGCCAGCTCTGCGCCGGCAATGGCCCGCAGCGATCGCATAAACCCGGCCTGATGTGTTCTTGCATTCATGCCCGGCATTGTGCGAGTTTTCCCGCTTCGAGGTGCACGCTTTACATAATTTTGCTTACTTCCCAGGGCCTATCCGCCAGGGCAAGGCTGTTCAAACCCCGGGGACTGGATGGGGCACAACCAGCGCATCCCGTACATCCTTGGGGCTGCGCACGAGCACCGCCTGAAGGCCAGCGGCCAGTGCCCCGTCCACATTCTCCTGCAGGTCGTCGAAGAACAGGATTTCCTCAGGCGCCAGCCCCAGCTCACGGGCGACATGGTCGAACGCCTCGCGCTCGGGCTTGCGCAGACCGATCTCGTGGGAGACAAAAACGTGCTCGAATGACTGCACCACTTCAGGGTAACGCGCAGTCCAGGCCACCTGGTGCAGGGCGTTCGTATTGGAGAATGCGCAACACCTGAAACGGGCCCGCGAGGCCTGCACCAGCAGCCGGGTCTCGGTGATCTCGTCTCCGAAGATGGCATTCCAGCCCTGGGCCAGTCGTGCATCGTCAGCCTGCAGTTGCAGCAATTCGCGCACATGTGCGAAATACCCGGCGGCGCTGAGCTCGCCGCGCTCATGCTGCTGGTAGGGGATGTCAGCCCGGAAAGCTGCCTGCATGGCTGGCAAGCTCAGACGAGAGACCGGTTGCCAGTGCGTCAGCACCCGGTTGAAGTCCACATCAATCAGAACCCCACCGAGATCGAACAGCAACGCCTGTACGCCGTGCATGATCACAACACCGTCGACCTGCGCGTAACGCAGACGGAGGGCATGCCCATCGTCACCTCAGTTCCCAGTAGCGTTGCATCTCGACAAACAGGAACGATGCCGTCCAGGTAATCAGCACCAAGCCGGTGAGCGACTCGATACCGGTGAGGAAGCGCAGCGGACCGGACGGCTGGATGTCGCCAAAACCCAGCGTGGTGAACGTGGTGAAGGAAAAATAGACACAATCCATCAGGCTGCCATCGAAGTTGCCCTCCAGACGGCCCCAGCCACTGTTATGGTTCATGAAGTAGTAGGCAAAGGCAAACACCCACACCTCCACCGCATGCGCCACCAGCCCTGCGCCCACGCCCATCACAATACGAAGGCGATGCATGATTGCCAGCCGGGGCATGAGCTGCGTCACACGGTAGAGCACCTCGTAATGGATGATCACGGCGAGCACCACCACGAGGGAGTTCACCAACGTAATAATGAGCATGTTGTTCATCCTGCTTCGCGCGTCTGAAAATTACACAGGCAGGTGGGTACTCAACTCACCAGCTCACGCATCCAGTCCGGCAGGGTCTTGGCTTTCTGGCTTGGAAAATCAACCCAGATCGTGGTGCCACCACCGGCGGCATAGACCACGCCGGCTTGGTCGATACGCTCGATCGTGGCCCAGGTCTCGAAGGTGGTGCGACCCGGATCACTCACGTACATCTTCACCAGCACATCGCCCGGATATTCCAGCTGCTTGTAGAAGTTGCAGAAGGCATTGACGATCACCGGCCCTTCGCCTCTTGGGTCTGGCTCACAGCCTGACTTGCGCATCCACTCGATGCGCGCCGTCTCCAGGTAACGGAAATAGACCGTGTTGTTCACATGTCCCATGGCATCCATGTCGCCCCAGCGGATGGACATGGGGATTTCAATGACCAGTTTTTTCTGCTCGGGTATCTCGATACGCATCCTTGCCCCTCAAACGCCAAAGCCGTCGTCTGCGGCAATCACTGCGCCGTTGATGAAATGGCTTTCGTTGGAACACAGCATGACCAGCACGGCATCAAGATCCTGCGGCTTGCCGACGCGCTTGCGCGGCAGCATCTGCACGAGCTTTTGCCCCTGCTCGGTCTGCCAGTGGTGGTGATTGATCTCGGTGTCGATATAGCCCGGACAGATGGCATTGACGTTGATGCCGAACTTGCCCCACTCCAGCGCCATGGCCTTGGTCATCTGCACCACGGCCGCCTTGCTCATGCAGTACGCGCCAATCTGCGGCAACACGCGCAGGCCCGCCATCGAGGCAATGTTCACGATGCGCCCGCCCGTGTACGTGCCCGGCGCCGCGCCGCGCGCACGCGCCAGCATGCGCTTGCCCACTTCCTGCGCGACAAAAAATGCGCCCTTGGTGTTGGTATCGAACACAAAGTCGTAGTCATCCTCGGTAACGTCCTGGATACGCTGCGTGGTGCTCACGCCCGAGTTGTTGACCAGAATGTCGATCGAGCCCACCTCGGTCTCGGCATGCGCCACCGCGGACTTGATCGAATCGACATCGGTGACGTCGAGTTCGATCACATGAGCGTCACCGCCCTCACCTTCAATCTGCGCGCGCAGCTCCTTGAGTTTTTCCACGCGGCGACTCGCCAACACTACCGCAGCACCCGCTCGCGACAGGGTGCGGGCAAACTGCGCCCCCAGCCCACTGGAGGCCCCCGTGATGAAAGCCACCCGGCCTGAAAGATCCATGCTGTAAGCCATCTGCGAAACCTTCCACTGAAGAGAAAATAGTACGACCGTTCGATTGCGCCGAATCAGGGCATAAAATCAGTCACACATTCGACACCCCCGGGGCATGCATGGCACTACCATACACGACCTCATTATCAAGCGAGATTCCCATGACGCCTCAGGAAATTCTGACCCAGTACGGCCCACGTGATGCGATGGAGTATGACGCCCTGATTGTGGGCGGCGGCCCTGCGGGACTGGCCACGGCCATTCGCCTCAAGCAACTCGCCACCGAGCAGGGCAAGGAGATTTCTGTCGTCGTGCTGGAGAAAGGCTCCGAGCCTGGTGCGCACATCCTCTCCGGCGCGGTGATGGACCCGATTGCCCTCAACGAGCTCCTCCCCAACTGGCAGGAACTGGGCGCGCCACTGAACCAGCCCGTGACCGGCGACGAGGTGCTGTTCCTCAGCGAGACCGGCGCCAGGCGGACCCCCAACTTCCTCGTACCTGATTGCTTCCATAACGAGGGCAACTACGTCATCAGTCTTGGCGTGCTCACCAAATGGCTGGGCGAGCAGGCCGAAGCCCTGGGCGTGGAAATTTTCCCTGGCTTCACCGCTGCCGAAGTGCTGTACAACGACGACGGTTCGGTCAAGGGGGTCGCCACCGGCAATCTGGGCATCGGCAAGGACGGTCAGCCTCATGACGGCTTTCAGCTCGGCATGGAGTTGCACGCCAAATACACCGTGTTCGCAGAAGGCGCGCGCGGCCACCTGGGCAAGCAGCTCATCGCCAAATACAAACTTGATGCGGGCAAGGACCCGCAGAGCTACGCCATCGGCGTCAAGGAGCTGTGGGAAATCGACCCCGCCAAGGCCAAACCCGGCCTCGTGGTGCACACCGCCGGCTGGCCCATGGACAGCAGCACCTATGGTGGCGGCTTCCTCTACCACCTCGAAGGCAACAAGGTCACGCTGGGCTTTGTCACCGGCCTGGACTACAAGAACCCGTACCTGAGCCCGTTTGAGGAAATGCAGCGCTGGAAGGCCCATCCCAGCATCCGCGCGCACATCGAGGGCGGCAAGCGCATTGGCTACGGCGCACGCGCCATCACCGCCGGCGGCATCCTGAGCCTGCCCAAGACCGTGTTCCCGGGAGGTGCACTCGTGGGCTGCGATGCGGGCTACCTCAACGCCAGCCGCATCAAGGGCAGCCACGCCGCCATCAAGAGCGGCATGCTCGCCGCCGAGGCCCTGTTCGAGGCCGTCACCGCAGGCCGTCAGCACGACGAACTGACAGCTTACCCAGAGGCCTTTGACAAGAGCTGGCTGCATGCCGAACTGGACCGCTCGCGCAACTTCAAGCAGTGGTTCAAAAAAGGCAACACCATGGGCGCACTGATGACGGGCATCGAGCAGTGGCTGCTGCCCAAGCTCGGCATGAAGGCCCCGCCCTGGACGGTGCACCGCGACAAGCCCGACCATGTGTACATGAAGCCCGCGGCCGAGTGCCAGCCCATCGTCTACCCCAAGCCCGATGGCAAGCTCACGTTCGACCGTTTGAGCAGCGTGTTCATCAGCAATACCAACCACGAGGAAAACCAGCCCGCGCACCTGACCCTCAAGGACGCCAGCGTGCCCGTGGCCATCAACCTCGCCACCTACGCCGGCCCCGAGAGCCGCTACTGCCCGGCCGGTGTGTACGAGTTTGTGAAAAGCGAAGACGGCTCGGACCGCCTGCAGATCAACGCGCAGAACTGCGTGCACTGCAAGACCTGTGACATCAAGGACCCGACGCAGAACATTGTTTGGGTCACGCCCGAAGGCGGTGGCGGGCCGAATTACAGCGGCATGTGATGCCGGACGTCAAAAAGAGAGGGGCCGAAAGGCCCCTTTTTTATTTTGAACCTCTGCCTTTGCATGGCTCATGGTGACTCCACCACAACGGTGCCCTGGTGATAAATGGCTCAGTGCTTCCCCGACCCGGCCCAATCTGGTGAGCGCTTGTCAATGAAGGCCTGCACGCCCTCCAGCGCAGCCTCATCCATCATGTTGCAGGCCATGGTCTGGCTCGCATCACGGTAGGCGTTCTCGATGCCGGTTTCCAGTTGGCGGTAGAACAGGGCCTTGCCCATGGCGATAGCCACGCGCGGCTTGGCCACGATGGAAACGGCCAGCGCCTCCACCTCGGTCGCCAGCACATCGGCCTCCACCACACGGTTCAGCAGGCCCTTGTCCAGGGCTTCATCGGCGCTGATGAACTTGCCCGTCACCAGCATCTCGAACGCAGCCTTGCGGGGCAGGTTGCGGCTCAGCGCCACGCTCGGGGTCGAGCAGAACAGGCCCAGATTGACCCCACTGACAGCGAACCGGGCCTCGCGTGCGGCCACGGCCAGGTCGCACATGGCGACCAGCTGGCAACCCGCTGCAGTGGCGATGCCCTGCACCTGAGCGATCACGGGCACAGGCAGTTGCTGGATGCTCATCATCATGCGACCACACTGCGCGAACAGGCGTTCGTAATAAGCGGGCGAAGGTTCTGCGCGCATTTCCTTGAGGTCGTGCCCGGCACAAAATGCCTTGCCGGCCGCCGCAATGATGACGACACGCACACGCTCATCCGTTGCAAGCCGGTCAAGCTCGACCTGCAAGGCGTCGAGCATGGCCTCGGACAGCGCATTGAAGGCCTGTGCGCGGTTCAGCGTGAGGGTGACAACACCGCGCGGATCCTGTGATGTCAGCAGCAAGGAATCTGTACTCATGGCTACATGCTAATACAGTCAAAGCGCAGGGCCAAGCCCACCCAACGGCAGGACCGACACGGCACGATGCCCGTCAGCGCGTCCTCTTTCGTGCAGTCTGCATGCACCAGATTTTCCAAAAACCGGCCGTGACGCAGGCAGAATGGTGTAGGCTTGTGAGCGCTGGAACACCCTGACGGAGCACCCTAGGTAGAAACATGCCCATCACCTGGACTCAGATCTTTACAGAAAAATCACCCCTCGACCTCCACCCGGAGTTGATTGATGACAAACACATGGCCTTGCTGCGGGTGGCCATCTGGGTGCTGTTGATTGGCACCGGGCTCTTCATGGGTATCCTGCTGCTGGGTCCGGTTCGCGTACACCAATGGCGCATCTATGCCGCGACTGCACTGATGACTCTCGCGGCCAGTGCCTATTTCACCCTGCGTTACCGGGGGGCCGTGCCAACCTTGCGCCTGCTCGCCATCGGGAGCTGGGTGCTGACCACCGTGGTCAGCTTTGTAGGCGAAGGTTTGCGCACGCCCATCCTGATTTCCTACCCTGTCATCCTGGTTTTTGGTGGCTGGCTTCTGGGTGCTCGTGCCTGCCTGCACTTCTTCATTGCCAGTTGCATCGCCGTGATCGGACTCGCAGTCGGACAACAGACGGGGTTCATCAAACCCGTTGTACCGGTCTCACCGCCCATGATGGCGATGGCATTCCTGATCATGCTGGCCATCAGCGCCCTGCTGACCCTCTATCTTCTGCGGCTGTTCCAGGATCGGTATGCCGAAATGCGGCGACTCAACGACGAACTCCAGCAAAGCCTGCACATCGGTGAACAACGCGAGGAAGAACTGCGAATAGCCGCCACGGCCTTCGAATCGCACGAGGCCATGATGATCACCGATGCCCAGGTGAAGATTCTGCGGGTCAACCAGGCGTTTACCGAATGCACGGGTTATACAGCCGAGGATGTCCTGGGCCAATCTCCCACCCTGTTTAAATCCGGCCGCCACGGCCTGGATTTTTACCATCACATGTGGAACAGCATCGAAACCACGGGAGGCTGGCAGGGCGAGATCTGGAACCGGCGAAAGAACGGCGACATCTATCCGGTCTTGCTCAGCATCTCAGCCGTGAAAGATGAGCACGGTGCCGTAACCCACTATATCGGCTCGCACTTTGACATCACCGAGCAAAAGCACGCTGAAGCACAGATCAGGGAACTCAACACCGGGCTGGAGAAACGCGTGGCCGAGCGTACTGCAGAGCTTGAGAACGCCCGAAACTCTGCCCTTGCCGCCGACCGGGCCAAAAGTGATTTTCTGGCCAGCATGAGCCACGAAATCCGCACCCCGCTCAATGCCATTCTGGGCTTCTCGCAACTCATCAACATGGCGCCGGATTTGCCAGAGGAAGCCAAGGAAAATGCGCAGGAAATTGGCCGCGCCGGGCAGCATCTGTTGGTGTTGATCAATGAAGTTCTGGACCTTGCACGCATTGAAGCTAACCACATTGAACTGACATTCGAGTCCGTGCCACTGGAAACCCTGCTCGCAGACTGCCTGGCCATGATCAAGCCCATTGCCGACAAGCATGGCATCGAGCTCCACAGCCTGACCGGCAATGGCCATGCCACCGTGGTGCGCGCTGATTACGTAAGACTGCGCCAGGTTGTGATCAACCTGCTCTCCAACGCGATCAAGTACAACCGGCCTGGCGGCGCCGTGACGCTGGCCTGCAAAACGCTTGGCAGCATGGTGCGCATCAGCGTGGCCGACTCGGGGCCCGGCATACCTGAGCACAAGCAAATTCACCTCTTCAATGCCTTTGACCGCATGGGCAAGGAAGGTGGCACCGTAGAGGGAACGGGCATCGGGCTGGTGATCAGCAAGCGGCTGGTAGAGGCCATGGGAGGCAACATCGGCTTCAAAAGCGCCACGGGGCTGGGCAGCACTTTCTGGGTGGACCTGCCCCTCAGCGAAAGCGATATGCCGGTTCAGCCCGAGTTGCCGACGGCCTCGACTGTCCCCGAGGCCAACACTCCGCAGTCTGCCCGACATAAGGTGCTGTATGTGGAAGACAATGCCACGAGCCTGCGGCTGATGCAGAAAATCATTGAGCGTTGGCCCGAGATGGAACTGCTTGGTGCACCGACGGCCGAGCATGGCATCGAGCAGGCACGCCGTGAGTTGCCTGCCCTGATCCTGATGGATATCAACCTGCCGGGCATGGATGGCTATGAAGCCCTTGCCGTGCTCAAAGCCGATCCGATGACCGCACATATCCCCGTGATTGCACTGACCGCCAACGCGATGAAGAACGAGAAGGACAAGGCACTGACTGCGGGCTTTAGCGCATTTGTGACGAAGCCCATCGACCTGGCCTCACTGTACGACACGCTGCGCCAGACGCTGGACACCCTGGATAAGCAGATGGCATAGGGTATCGACCGGGCCTGTGCAGCCGCTTCGTCACCGACTGGCTTCAGCCAGCGAAAGCATGCCCCCCGCCCGGGGCGGTCATGCGATCTGACTACTCTTCAATAAATGCAACTTCACGCGTTTTCTTGACCGCAGGCAACAACACGATCACCAGCAGCAGCACGCAAGCCAGCAACAGGAAGCCCGACAATGGACGTGTGACAAAAGTACTCCAGTCACCACGCGACAACAGCATGGCGCGTCGCAGGTTTTCCTCCATCATCGGTCCGAGAATGAGCCCCAGCAGCAAAGGGGCAGGCTCCACCCGAAGCTTCTGGAAGATGTAGCCCACCACGCCGAAAAATCCCACTACCCAGATATCCCAGGTGTTGTTGTTGGTCGAGTACACGCCGATCGCACAGAACAGCACAATGGCCGGAAACAGATAACGGTAGGGCACGGTCAGCAGCTTGATCCACATGCCAATCAATGGCAGGTTCAGAATGATCAACATGGCATTGCCAATCCACATCGAGGCAATCAAGCCCCAGAACAACTCGGGGTTGCTTGTCATGACCTGCGGGCCGGGCTGGATGTTGTGGATCGTCATCGCGCCGACCATCAACGCCATCACGACGTTGGACGGAATGCCTAGCGTCAGCAGCGGAATGAACGAGGCCTGGGCACCCGCATTGTTGGCCGCCTCGGGCCCAGCCACGCCGCGGATATTGCCTTCCCCGAAAGGTACTTCGCCAGAGCGGCCTTTGAGTTTTTTCTCGATGGTGTAGGCGGCAAAAGCCGACAGCGTGGCACCTCCGCCCGGCAAGATGCCGAGCGCGCAGCCCAGCGCCGTGCCGCGCAGCACCGCAGGCGTCATATCCTTGAAATCCTGTTTGGTCGGGAACAGGCCCTGGACCTTGACATCAAACACCTCGCGCTGCACCTCGCGCTGGGCCAGGTTGCTGATGATCTCGCCGTAACCGAACACGCCCATGGCAATCGCCACGAAACCGATGCCATCGGTCAGTTCGGGCACGTCAAAGCTGAACCGGGCAACGCCCGAGTTCACGTCGGTACCGACCAGGCCCAGCAGCAGGCCCAGCAGAATCATGCCCACGGCCTTGAGCAGCGAGCCCGATGCCAGCACCACGGCACCAATCAGGCCTAACAGCATGAGTGCGAAGTACTCGGCCGGACCGAACTTGAAGGCGATCTCGGTCAGTGCGGGGGCAAACCCCGCTATCAGGACCGTACCCACACAACCCGCAAAAAACGAGCCGAGACCGGCAGCAGCGAGTGCGGGCCCGGCCCTGCCTTTCTTGGCCATCTGATGTCCGTCAATGCACGTGACCACCGAGGCCGATTCGCCCGGCAAGTTGACCAGGATGGCTGTGGTGGAGCCGCCGTATTGTGAGCCGTAGTAGATGCCAGCCAGCATGATCAATGCCGACACGGGTGGCAATGCATAGGTGGCGGGGAGCAGCATGGCGATGGTAGCCGCCGGGCCGATGCCAGGCAGCACACCGATCAGGGTGCCCAGGAGACAGCCAACCAGGGCGTAGACCAGGTTGATGGGCGTGAACGCCACGCCAAAGCCGAGAGAAAGGTTGCTAATCAGATCCATGGTTGTTCTCCTTAGCCTGCGATGAAGTCAGGCCACACCGGGAACTGCAGGGCCAATGCCTTGACGAACACCAGGTAGCTACCCAGCGCCAGCACCGTAGCAAGAAAGAAAGTGGGCTTGAACTTCCAGTCAGGCTGCGCCATGGCAGCGATGAAGGTCAATGCGTAGATTGCAGCGATCAGGCCAAATGCGGGGACACCAAAGCTGTGCAGCCCCGCCAGCAGTACGCCAAACACGATATTGGCAGTGATGACATAGAACAAGGGGCGCCAGGCCCAATTGCCGATCTTGTCACCATCTTCCGTCTCGATGATCAGCGCCTTGTAGGTGATGAGCAAGCCAACGATGGCCATGAGCACGCCCAGCATGAGCGGAAAGTAGCCCGGGCCCATGCGCGAGGCATCACCCACCTTGTAATTGGTTGCCCCCACGGCAAACGCAATACCAGTGCCAATGAACATCAGACCGGAATAAAAGTCTGTCTGGCTTTTTATTTTCACAGTGTGTCTCCTGTTGTTTATAAAAATTCATGCCCTGTCGGCTAGACGTGGGCAACGCAAAAAGAATCAATGTCAGCTTGTATGGCAGTACGCCATGTAAAAGCCATGAGAAACACCCATCAGGCGCAGGGGACTTCAGCTGCGCCCTCAATACGGAACGATGGATGGGTGCTAAGGCCTGCCACTTGGGCTGCAAGGCCGACATCGAGAAGATGGTTACTTTAAATATATTTAGGCAAATGTATTATTTTTTTATCTTAATTTCATTTTATTGAGAATGAAAAGATGCAAATCAAGAAACGAATGATGACATGAAACTTGATTTTGTATATTTGTACAAATACGTATTTTATGTACCTCAGTCCCTGACTCCGGCAATCCTTAACGACGACTTGCCGCCAGATTGAAGCCGTGAACGCGGCCAGTGGATGAATGGCCCGCCAGGAGCTGGAGTAGAATCGCCGCCGTCAGGAGAGCGTTTTCATCGCGAAAACCGCCGAAGGCGCAGGATGGCTGATCACAGCGGTCTGAACGCTCAGGCAAAAAGGACTGACAAACGTCCGCCGGCAGCGATGCCGGCAGGCGCTTCCCCACTGGAGAGAGGTTGTATCGAATGCAGCCCACCGAAGGAGCAAACCGCAGCGCATGCCGGGTGGCAGCGCACGGTGAATCTCTCAGGTAAAGCGGACAGCGGGGGCAGACCATGGCACAGCCATGCTTTTTGTTTTGCCCCTGGAGTACTGCCATGCCCCATCCTGACGACCATCTGCTGCACTCGCCGCTGCACGAGCTTCACCACTCGCTGGGTGCGCGCATGGTGCCCTTTGCCGGCTATGCCATGCCGGTGCAATACCCCACCGGCCTGATGGCCGAACATCTGCATACCCGGCAGGCGGCCAGCCTGTTCGACGTCTCTCACATGGGTCAGTTGCATCTGGTGGGGCCTGATGCTGGCACCGCGTTTGAGACCCTGATGCCCGTGGATGTGATCGACCTGCCCGTGGGCAAGCAACGCTACGGCCTGCTGCTCAACGACGGGGGTGGCATCATTGACGACCTGATGTTTGTGAACCGGGGCCAGGACATCTTCGTGGTGGTCAACGGTGCCTGCAAGGCAGGTGACATCGCCCACATCCAGAGCCGCATCGGCCAGCGCTGCCAGGTATTGCCCAGCCCCGAACGCGCACTGCTTGCGCTGCAGGGCCCGCAGGCTGTGGACGTGCTGCAGCGTCTGTGCCCCGGGGTGGAAAAACTGGTGTTCCTGAGCGGGGGTCTGTTCCACTGCCACCGCTCCGCCCAGGACATCGACTGCTTCATCACACGCAGTGGCTACACAGGGGAGGACGGCTTCGAGATATCGGTGCACGAAATGCAGGCCGAAGCACTGGCGCATCTGCTGCTGGCCCAGCCCGAGGTCAAGCCCGCCGGTCTGGGTGCACGCAATTCGCTGCGTCTGGAAGCTGGACTGTGCCTGTACGGCAATGACATCGATACCCGCACCACACCGGTGGAGGCCAATCTGAATTGGGCCATGCAAAAGGTGCGTCGCCCGGGTGGTGCCAGAGCTGGTGGTTTCCCGGGCGATTCAAAAGTGATAGCGCAGCTCGAAGGTGGCACGGGGGCTATCACCCGAAAACGTGTCGGCCTTGTGGCGCTTGAGCGGGTACCGGTACGCGAACACAGTGAACTGCAGGACAGCACGGGTCAGCGCGTAGGCGAAGTCACCAGCGGTCTGCTCTCCCCCACACTGGACAAGCCGATTGCCATGGGCTATGTGACGGCACAATGTGCGCTGGTAGGCACGCGGCTCAACGCCATCGTGCGGGGCAAACCGGTCCCCATGGAAGTCACGGCCATGCCTTTTGTCCCCCACCGTTATTACCGTGGATGAAGCCCTCACCCACCACCGAACAGGCAACTTTTGGAGAAACACATGATCAAGTACACCGAAGACCACGAATGGCTCAAGATCGAGGGCGATATCGCTACCGTCGGCATCACCGTCCATGCACAGGATGCACTGGGCGATGTGGTGTTTGTCGATCTGCCCGAAGTGGGAAAGACACTGGCACAGAAAGAGGTGGCCGGCGTGGTGGAGTCCGTCAAGGCAGCGGCAGATGTCTACATGCCGGTTTCGGGCGAGATCACCGAAGTGAACGAGACGCTGCGCGGTGATCCTGCACTGGCCAACAGCGACCCGCTGGGTACGGGCTGGTTCTTCAAGGTCAAACTGTCAAATACCGCCCAACTCCATGCCCTGCTGGATGAGACTGCGTACGCTGAGTTTGCCAAGAACGCCTGATCTGGGCTTCTGGCTGCCGTAACGCGTTCCTGACGGCTGCTGCCAAGCCCCTGAGTTTTATTGTTTGAAAGATATCGTCACTGACGAGGGAGAAACACGACCATGTCCACCACTTCTGAGCAACGCTTGTGCGAACTGGAGAATCCGCATGAATTCCTGGCCCGCCACATTGGGGTCACGCCCGCAGACGAAGCGCGCATGCTGCAGGCGGTGGGAGCAGACTCGCGCCGCGAACTCATTGAGGGCATCGTGCCCCGGTCTATTGCGCGCAAGAGTCCCATGAACTTGCCTGCCCCGGTGACCGAAGCCGCCGCGCTGGCTGAGCTCAAAGCAATGGCAGCGAAAAATCAGGTGTTGAAAAGTTTTATCGGCCAGGGCTACTACGGCACCCACACACCGGGCGTGATCCTGCGCAACATCCTGGAAAATCCTGCCTGGTACACCGCCTACACGCCTTACCAGGCCGAGATCAGCCAGGGCCGCATGGAAGCACTGCTGAATTTCCAGACCATGGTGTGCGACCTCACCGGCATGGCGATTGCCAACGCCTCCATGCTTGACGAAGCCACCGCCGCCGCCGAAGCCATGACGCTGGCCAAGCGCAGTGTGAAGAGCAAGAGCCATGTATTTCTGGTCGATGGCGACTGCCACCCGCAAACCATTGAAGTGATTCGCACGCGCGCACGACCGCTGGACATCGAAATAAAGGTCGGCACGCTGGCGACGTTGATGGCAAACGGCGACTATTTCGCCGTGCTGGCCCAGTACCCGGGTAGCAGCGGCGCCGTGCCCGACTTGCGCCCGCTGGTGGGACAGGCACATACCCAGCAGGCAGCTTTTTGCGTGGCGGCCGACCTGCTGGCATTGACACTGCTGGTGTCACCAGGTGAGTTTGATGCCGACATCGTGCTTGGCAACACACAGCGCTTTGGCATGCCGATGGGCAATGGCGGACCACACGCCGCTTACCTGGCCTGCCGTGATGAGTTCAAGCGCTCGCTGCCGGGGCGACTGGTCGGCGTGAGCGTGGACGTACATGGCCAACGCGCCTATCGCCTCGCCTTGCAAACCCGCGAGCAGCACATCCGCCGCGAGAAGGCCACCTCCAATATCTGTACCGCGCAAGTATTGCCTGCTGTCATGGCCAGCATGTATGCGGTTTATCACGGGCCACAGGGTCTCACGCGCATCGCGCAGCGCGTGGCGGCCTTCACCGCCCTGCTTGCCCGCGGCTTGCAGGCCATGGGGTATTCGCTGGCGCACGGCAGCGCCTTTGATACGTTGACGGTAGAAACCAATGACGCTACAAATTTGATAGCTTCTCGCGCAATATCTGCGGGAGCCAACCTGCGATTTTCTTCCCAAAACACACTGGGCATCTCGCTGGATGAAACCAGCACGCGCGACGACATCGAACTGCTCTGGCGCTGCTTCGCGACAGGTGATGCGGCCCCACCTGCCATGGAAACCTTTGCGCAGCATACCGATGCGCTGATACCCCAGGCCCTGCGCCGCCGCAGCACTTTCCTCACGCACCCGGTGTTCAATACCCACCACAGCGAGACCGGCATGCTGCGCTATATCCGGCGCTTGAGCGACATGGACCTGGCGCTGGACCGCAGCATGATTCCGCTGGGCAGTTGCACCATGAAACTCAATGCGACTAGCGAGATGATTCCCATCACCTGGCCCGAATTTGCACAGATCCATCCCTTCGCGCCAGCGGTGCAACGTGCAGGCTACGCCGAGCTGGATGCGCAACTGCGCAACTGGCTTTGCCAGGCCACCGGGTATGCCGGTATCAGTCTGCAACCTAACGCTGGCAGCCAGGGGGAATACGCCGGCCTGCTGGCGATCCGCGCCTACCACGAGACCCATGGACAGGGCCACCGCAACATCTGCCTGATCCCGGCCAGCGCGCACGGTACCAACCCGGCCAGCGCCCAGATGGCCGGGCTGACAGTGGTGGTGACGGCCTGCGACGCACAAGGCAATGTGGATCTGACCGACCTCAAGACCAAGTGCGAGCAGCACAGCGCCAACCTGGCCTGCGTGATGATCACCTACCCCAGCACGCATGGCGTGTTCGAAACCGGGGTAAAAGACCTGTGCGCACTCGTGCACCAACATGGTGGCCGTGTCTATGTGGACGGTGCCAACATGAACGCGCTGGTCGGTGTGGCCGCACCGGGTGAGTTCGGTGGCGATGTCAGTCACCTCAATCTGCACAAGACCTTCTGTATTCCACACGGCGGCGGCGGCCCGGGCGTCGGGCCGGTCTGCGTGGTCGAAGATCTTGTGCCTTACCTGCCAGGCCATGCGGCGGGCGGCCTGTCCGCCCCCGATGCAGGTGTGGGTGCCGTATCAGCAGCCCCCCTGGGCAATGCAGCGGTGTTGCCCATCAGCTGGATGTACTGCCGCATGATGGGTGCGGCAGGACTGACAGCGGCCACCGAGGTCGCCATTCTGAGCGCCAACTACATCAGTGCCCGCCTGCAGGCGCATTACCCAACGCTCTATGCCAGCAGGAATGGCCATGTGGCGCACGAATGCATTCTTGACCTGCGTCCGCTGAAGGAGTCCAGTGGCGTGACGGCAGAAGATGTGGCCAAGCGCCTGATCGACTATGGCTTTCATGCACCGACCCTGAGCTTTCCTGTACCTGGCACATTGATGGTCGAACCCACCGAAAGCGAAACCCTGGACGAACTGGACCGTTTCATCGACGCGATGATCGCCATCCGCGAAGAGATTGCCAGGGTGGAACGTGGCGACTGGCCGAAGGACGATAACCCGCTAAAGAATGCGCCTCATACCGCAGCCAGCCTGCTGACCGAGCGCTGGGAACATCCCTACCCGCGAGAAACAGCTGCGTTTGCACTGGTCACACTCAAACAGGGCAAATACTGGCCCCCGGTAGGGCGGGTCGACAATGTGTACGGGGATCGCCACCTGTTTTGCAGCTGCGTCCCGGTGGCCGACTACGCTCCTCTCGACTGACGCCAAAAAAAATGCCGCACAAAGGCGGCATTTTTTTGGGGCAGTGCATCAATGCACGTTGCGGCCCGGGAGGTGCCGGAAAGTGATGCGTCCCTTGGTCAGGTCGTAAGGCGACAGCTCAAGCGACACCTGATCACCCGCCAGAATGCGAATGTGGTGCTTGCGCATCTTGCCCGCACTGTAGGCCACCAGGGTGTGACCATTGTTGAGCGTCACGCGAAAGCGCGAATCGGGCAGCACTTCGTCCACCTTGCCCTGCATTTCAATCAATTCTTCTTTGGCCATGATGAGGTCTCCTGTGAGGATGTTGAGAAGGGTGAATAAGGGGAAAGCGCGCTCAGCCCAGGCTTGCTGCGGCCACAGGCGCTGTCGTACGTTCGCGGATCCATTGCAGCCCCTGCTCGGTGGCATAGCTCATGGCTGCCGTGGCATTGTCAAACAAGCGCGAAAAGCGGAAGACACGGTCGTGCGTGCTGCTGCCCTTGCCGGTACGAATGGAAACTGAAGCCCGGTAGCAGCCTTCTTCGAGCTGCATGGTGAGTGGCGATACGAGGTACTTACCGACCTCGATATTGGTATGTTGAATTTTCATGTCCCTTGGCGCTGCGACCTGGGGTGCAGCGCGTAATCTAATTAAAAACAGGGTTTGCGGACAAACCAGCGAGTGTTCGATCTCTGAAGTCATTGCGCTGGGGAGCGCATCATGCCGGGCGAGCCTTGAGTGCAACGATTTGAGGGTTGCACACGTGAGAAAAGGCGGGCATTCTGATGACTGATAAGTACCCTCGGGGCACAGGCCATATGGTGAAAACCGGCCTTGGATCGTGCTGAGCTTGGGTACCAAGCTAGACCTATAAGGCTACGTTATAAAACAAGCAACCAGATCGAACTTCTAATTATAACGCAATTCACCGGGAGATGCACGCACCGATGGCCGTCAAGGCCAGTAGGCGGGGTCGGGCAGGTCGTTGAAGACCTTGCGCAACTGCTCAGCCCAGCGGTCCCGGATCGATGCAAAGTAAGGATCCTTGCCATCGATCTGCTTGTGCCGGCTGATGCTCAAGGCGTCGCGTTCATAGCACAGCAGGTTCAGCGGCAAACCCACCGAGAGGTTGGACTTGATTGTCGAGTCCATCGAGATCAGGCAGCATTTGGCCACCTCATCGAGTGAGAGCTCCTTGTTGATGACACGGTCAAGGATCGGCTTGCCGTACTTGGATTCACCGATCTGGAAGAACGGGGTTTCGTCCGTCGCCTCGATGAAGTTGCCTGCCGAGTAGACGTTGAAGAGCCGCGGCTCCTCCCCCTTGATCTGGCCGCCGAAGATCAGGCTCACGTTGAATTCGACGTTGAAGTTTTTCAACGCTTCTGCATCTCGCTCATAGACCTTGCGCACGGCCTCGCCCACCAGTTTGGCGGCAGAGAACATATTGGGGGCTGTCGCCAGGCTTTTCTCGCCATGGTTTTGCATCTGCACCCTGAGCCCGCTGGCGACCGACTGGCTGATGGCCAGGTTGCCCCCCGTCAACAACACCATCACGCGCTCACCCGGCACCTCGAAGGTATGCATCTTGCGAAAGGTGCTGATCTGGTCCACCCCCGCATTGGTACGGGAGTCAGAGAGAAAAACCAGACCGGCATCGTTCCGGACAGCAACACAGTAAGTCATACACGATCAGGGGAGGTGACAGATACCGTCATCTTATCTGCACCGGTCCGGACGTGGACTCAGTTGGTCACCGGCACCAGGAACTCGCGGCTGATGTGTTCACCCAGCGCATTCACGCGGTCCAGGTGCTGGGTCAGGAAGGCATGCAGCCCGGTTGCCAGGATTTCGCCAATGCGGCCAAATTGCAGGTCAGCGCGCAGTCGGCCCGCCAGACGCAAGCTTTCGCTGGCGGGATCGCTCGCCACCATGCTCAGGTTGCTCACGACTTCGTTCATGCTGGCATGCAGCGAGCGCGGCATGTCCGGCCGCAGGATCAGCAGCTCGGCCACACGCTCAGGCACGATCACGTTGCGATACACCTTGCGGTAAACCTCGAAGCCGCTGACGCTGCGCAGGATCGCACTCCAGTGGTAGAAGTCGTATTCCTGAACCCGCTGGTTCTCCACGCCATAGAACTCGGATTGCAGCGCGTGGAACTTCACGTCCACCAGACGGGCCGTGTTATCGGCACGCTCCAGAAAAGTACCCAGTCGCAGAAAATAAAAGGACTCGTCCATCAGCATGGTACCGACGGTGACGCCACGTGACAGGTGTGAACGGAACTTGACCCACTCGAAAAATTCGCCGGGGTCACGGTCAAATTGGCCACTGCGCAGCATGCGATTGACTTCCAGCCAGGTCTGGTTCAGTGTTTCCCAGACTTCGGTGGTCAGTGTGCCGCGCACGGCCCGCGCATTCTCGCGCGCAGCACGCAGGCACGAGATGATGGACGAGGGATTTTCCCCATCCCCCACCATAAAGGCCATCACGCCCTGGGCCGTGATTTCGCCATGCTGGGCGGTGTAGGCCGGCAGCAGTTCGCTGATCGAGAGCAGGCCCTGCCAACCCACCTGGGCCTTCTCGGCCGATTGAGGCAGCAGCGAGGTCTCGTAGTAGACATGCAACATGCGCGCGGTGTTCTCTGCGCGCTCGGTATAACGATTCATCCAGTAGAGGTGGTCGGCGGTGCGGCTCAGCATATTATTTTTCCCTCCAGCTTAAATAATCCAGGTGTCCTTGGTGCCCCCGCCTTGCGACGAGTTGACCACCAGTGAACCGTCTTTGAGCGCCACGCGGGTCAGCCCCCCGGGCACCATCTGGACCTCCTTGCCACTCAACACGAAGGGACGCAGGTCAATGTGGCGCGGTGCAACACCGGACTCCACGAAAGTGGGACAGCTTGAGAGACTGAGCGTCGGCTGGGCGATGTAGCCACTCGGGTTGGCCATCACGGCCTTGCCGAAATCCTCGATCTCCGCTTTTGTGGAAGCCGGGCCCACCAGCATGCCGTAACCTCCGGCGCCATGTACCTCCTTGACCACGAGGTCCTTGAGGTTGGCCATGACGTACTTGAGATCCTCCGGCTTGCGACACATGTAAGTGGGCACGTTGTTGAGGATCGGCTTTTGCCCGAGATAGAACTCGATCATCCTGGGCACATAGGGGTAAATCGACTTGTCATCCGCCACACCGGTTCCCACCGCGTTGCAGATCGCCACGTTGCCAGCCCGATAGGCATCCATCAATCCGGCGCATCCGAGTGTGGAAGTCGGGCGGAACACTTGCGGGTCCAGGTAGTCGTCGTCCACGCGGCGGTAGATCACGTCCACCCGCTTGGGGCCGCGCGTCGTGCGCATGTAGACGAAGTTGTCTTTCACGAACAGATCCTGCCCTTCGAGCAGTTCCACCCCCATCTGCTGTGCAATGAATGCATGCTCGAAGTAGGCACTGTTGTACATGCCCGGCGTCAGGACCACGACCGTGGGCTCATCGGTGGTGGCCGGGCTGGAGGCGCGTAAGGTCTCCAGCAACAGATCCGGATAATGCCGCACGGGAGCGACCCGGTTCTGGTGAAACAACTCGGGAAACAGCCGCATCATCATCTTGCGGTTTTCCAGCATGTAACTCACACCGCTGGGCACACGCAGGTTGTCCTCCAGCACGTAGTATTCGCCATGGCCCTGCGCATCGGGCGCACGCACGATGTCCACGCCGCTGATGTGCGAATAGATGTTGTTGGGGACATCCACACCCATCATTTCAGGGCGAAACTGTGCATTGTTAAGCACCTGCTCAGCCGGGATGATGCCCGCCTTGATGATCTCCTGGTCGTGATAAACATCGTGGATGAACCGGTTGAGGGCCGTAACGCGCTGCACCAGGCCCTCCTCCATCGATTTCCACTCCTGTTTCGGAATGATGCGTGGAATCAGATCAAACGGAATCAGCCGCTCGGTACCTGAGCCATCCTCGTCCTTCGTCCCATAAACGGCAAAGGTGATGCCCACGCGGCGGAAGATCATTTCCGCCTCTTCCTTGCGCGCCTTCATGGACTCGAGGGTCTGGCGGGACAACCATTGCTCGTAGGAGCGGTAATGTTCCCGGATATCCGAGCCGATGGACTGGCACTGTATCGCGCCTTGATTCTGGCTTTGCGACTGACCCTGCCCTTTGGCAGCCAGTATCTGGTACATCTCATCGAACTTGAGCATGGCGCGTATCTCCTATTCTTCTGGCAAAGCAAGTATTGGGCCTGCATGTACCCATCAAAGAGCTGACGCTTTCAAATGACCGGCAACATGGCTGTGCTTGGCCTTTACAGGATACTCGCAAGTTATCCACAGCGCTTTTTAACCGCATATTCAGCATACTGAATAAGACCCCGTACAACCAGCCAAATACATCAGGCTTGGTCACAACGGCATGAGACCATGTCCATCTGGAATCACCTCAATCGGGGCTTTGGCGCAAGACTTGCTAACATGGTCGTCAAGAGTGACGCCTTGATCGCCCCAAACTCAAACGATTGCTGTTTATGCCTATCCACGCTGCCCTGAACCACATCACCCACTACAAGTACGACCGTCCGGTTAACTTGGGGCCACAGGTTGTGCGCTTGCGGCCGGCACCGCATTCGCGCAGCAAGGTGCTGTCCTATTCCATGCGCATCGAGCCGGCCACGCACTTCATCAACTGGCAGCAGGACCCGTTCGCCAACTACCAGGCACGGCTGGTGTTCCCTGACAAGTGCACCGAGTTCAAGGTGACCGTGGACATGGTGGTCGAGATGGCGGTGTACAACCCTTTCGACTTTTTTCTGGAGCCTGAAGCCGAAAACTACCCGTTCAGCTACAGCACGGAGACCAAGCAGGAGCTTGCCCCCTATCTGGCCGCAGACCACATGACCAAGCGTCTCAAGGCCTGCCTTGCGCGCATCGACCGCAGGAAACGCCGGACCATTGACTTTCTCGTGGCCGTCAACCAGATGGTGTACGAAGACATCAGCTACCTGATCCGCATGGAGCCCGGCGTACAGACGCCGGATGAAACACTCAAGAATGGCTCCGGTTCCTGCCGCGATTCGGCTTGGCTGATGGTGCAGTTGCTGCGTCATTGCGGCCTTGCTGCGCGCTTTGTATCGGGCTATCTGATTCAGTTGAAATCGGACGTGAAAGCCATTGACGGCCCCAGCGGAACCGAGGTCGACTTCACCGATTTGCATGCCTGGTGCGAGGTCTACCTGCCCGGCGCCGGCTGGATCGGGCTGGATGCCACCTCCGGCCTGCTGGCCGGTGAGGGCCATATCCCGCTGGCCTGTACACCCCACCCCTCGGGTGCCGCGCCGATCGAAGGCGGCATGGACAAATGCGAGGTGGAGTTCGAACATCACATGGCTGTGACGCGCATCTACGAATCCCCCCGCGTCACCAAACCCTATACCAATGAGCAATGGCAGGCAGTCATGGCACTTGGCGACACCGTCGACCAGGCGCTCGATACAGGCGATGTGCGCCTGACCATGGGTGGTGAGCCCACGTTCGTGGCGGTCAACGACCGCGACGCACCCGAATGGAACACGGATGCACTTGGGCCCACCAAACGCGGTTTTGCAACCGAGTTGGTGCAGAAGCTGCGCAAGGAATACGGCGAAGGCGGCTTTCTGCACTTTGGTCAGGGCAAGTGGTATCCCGGCGAACAATTGCCCCGCTGGGCGCTGAACATCTATTGGCGCACCGATCGCGAGCCGGTGTGGGCCAACCCTGCCTTGTTTACCGATGAACGTCACCCCACCCACTACACCAGCGATGATGCCAAGCGTTTCACGCAGGCGCTGGCCACCCGGTTGGGGCTGACGGACAAGTACATGCAGAGCGCTTACGAGGATGTCTGGTACTACCTCTGGCGCGAGCGCCGCCTGCCGGTCAACGTGGACCCGTTCAACTCGAAACTCGACGACGAGATGGAGCGCAGCCGACTGCGCCGGGTGTTTGAGCAGAAGCTGGATACGGTAGTGGGCTATGTGCTGCCCGTCAAAGCCACCGACGGCCCTCGCCTCGCCGGCCCGACCTGGACCACCGGCCCCTGGTTCCTGCGTGATGAACGCATGTACCTGATGCCGGGCGACTCGCCCATGGGCCTGCGATTGCCACTGGATTCGCTGCCTTGGGTCAGTGAGGCCGACTACCCTTATCTGGTCGAGTCGGACCCTTCTGCACCACGCGCCGCCTTGCCCACGCACGGCACCATGGCCTCGCGCTACGCCACAAGCGCACGCCCCACTGCGAGTGCTGGAGCAACACCTTACCTGTCGGGTAGCGGCCCGCAGCCAGAAGCCACGCGCCAATTTCAGAGCCCCGCCAGCGCAGCTGCGTCCCACACCGCAACCAACGCACAGAGCGTCCAGCAGATGGAACCGGCTGATTTTTCCCGGATGCCCGCACGCAATGAATCGGCTCACTGGATCACCCGCACTGCGTTGTGCGTGGAGGTGCGCGACCCGCGCCGCGCCAGCGGCCCCAAGGCCGAGGCTGTCGGCAAAAAGTCCGGCGTGCTCTACATCTTCATGCCACCTCTTGAAAAGCTGGAGGACTATCTGGACCTGTTGACGGCCGTGGAAGCCACGGCTGAAGGCCTGGGCATGCAGATCGTGCTCGAAGGCTACCCGCCGCCACGCGACCCCCGTCTCAAACTCCTGCAGGTCACGCCCGATCCGGGCGTGATCGAGGTCAACATCCATCCTGTCAGCAACTGGAAGGATCTGGTCTACAACACCGAGTTCCTGTACAACGCAGCCTTTGAGACCCATCTCTCGGCTGAAAAGTTCATGACCGACGGACGCCACACCGGCACCGGTGGCGGCAACCACTTCGTGATGGGCGGCGCCACACCGGCCGACAGCCCGTTCCTGCGCCGGCCTGAACTGTTGGCCAGCCTGCTGCTGTACTGGCACAACCACCCTTCGCTGAGCTACCTGTTCAGCGGCATGTTTGTCGGGCCCACGAGCCAGTCGCCGCGGGTGGACGAGGCACGCAACGACCAGTTGTATGAACTGGAGATCGCGATTGAGCAGATTTACAAGAACCGTGAGTCGTACGGCCAGAGCATGCCGCCCTGGCTGGTGGACCGCACGCTGCGCAACATCCTGATCGATGCGACCGGCAACACGCACCGCAGCGAGTTTTCGATCGACAAGATGTATTCGCCCGACTCGGCCACTGGCCGCCTGGGACTGCTGGAGTTGCGCGCATTCGAGATGCCGCCCCACCCCCGCATGAGCATTGTGCAGCAGCTGCTGCTGCGCGCGCTGGTGGCGCGCTTCTGGAACACGCCCTACAAGGCACCGGCCACGCGCTGGGACACCGAGCTGCACGACCGCTTCCTGCTGCCCACCTTCATCAAGATGGACTTCGATGATGTCATCACGGAGATGCGCAATGCCGGTTTCGCGTTTGATTCCAGCTGGTTTGCGCCGCATTACGAGTTCCGTTTCCCAATGGTCGGCTCACTCCAGGCTGCAGGCATGGAACTCACCTTGCGCAATGCGCTGGAGCCCTGGCATGTGATGGGAGAAGAAGGTGCGCCTGGTGGCACCGCCCGTTATGTGGACTCATCGCTGGAACGCATTGAAGTCCGTGTCACCGGCATGAATGAAAGCCGCTACGTGGTCACCTGCAATGGCCGTGCCCTGCCGCTGCAACCAACCGGCACCTCCGGTGAGTATGTGGCCGGCGTCCGCTACAAGGCCTGGAACCCGCCGTCGGCACTGCACCCCAGCATCGGCATCCACTCCCCGCTGACCTTCGACATCGTGGACACCTGGATGAAGCGCTCGATCGGTGGCTGTCAGTACCATGTGACCCACCCGGGTGGTCTCAGTTACGCCTCCCTGCCGGTCAACTCGTTCGAGGCCGAGAGCCGACGCCTGTCACGCTTCTTCACGATGGGCCACACGCCGGGCTTGATGACTATCCAGCCAGCCACCATCCATGTCCCGGCGAGCCGCGAGTTCCCCTTCACGCTGGATTTGCGCAGATGACAAGCCTTGCGGCGTGCAGTGCTATTGATGTGACAATACCTGTACTGTGATAACACCCACGCCCGCCGGCCCTGCGCCCGACCCTTTAGCCACACCAGCCAGCCTGGCGTTGGGCCTGGCGCCTCCCGCCGCAGCGGGACACTATGACGAATTGCGCGGCACGGTTGTCGGCGCCGCTGCAGAGCCGGCAAACCCGGCGCCCCCTGCCAGCCAGTTAACCCCCGAATGGGGCCAGTTCTTCAACCACCTGGGCGCTGAAGGATTTGCCGATCTCAACCGGCGCACCGCCAGTCTGGCCCGGCAGATTCGCGACAACGGCGTTACCTACAACGTCTACGCAGAAGCCGGCAGCCCGCAACGCCCCTGGTCGCTCGACCTGTTTCCGCTGATTGTCTCGAAGGAAAGCTGGCGCCAGATCGAAACCGGGGTCCAGCAACGCGTGCGCGTGCTGGACCGTGTCATGGCCGACATGTATGGCCCCCAGGAACTGCTCAAATCAGGCCTGCTGCCGCCTGCACTGATCCAGGGCCATCCCGGTTATCTGCGCTCCATTTATGGCGTGCCGCCCGCTGGGGGAACCCACCTGCACATCGTGGCATTTGACCTTGCCCGGGGACCGGACGGCAACTGGTGGGTCGTATCGCAGCGCACCCAGGCGCCTTCCGGACTCGGCTACCTGCTGGAGAACAGGTTGTCGATTTCGCGCCTGTTCCCGGAAGCCTTTGAATCCATGCAGGTGCAACGCATGGCATCAACCTACCGTGCCCTGGTAGAAGGCCTGAAAAACGCCAGCCCGGCGGGTGCTGACGCGCACCTGGCGTTGCTCACGCCCGGCCCCTACAACGAGACCTATTTCGAGCATGCCTATCTGGCCCGCTACCTCGGCCTCACCCTGGTGCAGGGCAGCGACCTGACGGTACGCGACCAGCATCTCTACCTCAAGACACTGCATGGGCTTGAGCCCGTACATGGTCTGCTCAAGCGGGTCGATGACGACTGGCTGGACCCGCTGGAGTTGCGCTCGGAATCCACGCTGGGCGTGCCAGGCCTGCTGCAGGCTATCCGGGCGGGCAATGTGGTCATGGCCAATGCGCCAGGTTCAGCATTTCTGGAGTCCAGTGCGCTGCTGGGTTTTCTGCCCGCCCTGTCCGAGCACCTGCTCGGTGAGGAGTTGCAGTTACCTGCCCTGCCAACCTGGTGGTGTGGTGAGCGTGCTGCCATGGAGGCGGTACTGCCCAAGCTCTCAGAGTGCGTGATCAAACCGACCTACCCGGGCTCGCCGGTTCACCGCAGTTTTGAAGCGGTTCTGGGGCGTAACCTGTCACGCAGCAAGATGGACGAGTGGGTCGGCAGGATCATGCGCCAGGGCAACGAACATACGGTGCAAAAAGCGGTCCCCATGTCACAGATGCCCACCTGGAACGCCGACCCCGCGCACCCTGCGATTGAACCGCGTTCCATGATGCTGCGCGTGTTTGCACTGTCAGATGGCCCCCAATCCTGGCGTGTGCTGCCCGGAGGACTCGCCCGCGTGGTGAGTGCGAAGGCGGGTGTTGCCTCCATGCAAGGCGGCGGCGGCAGTGCTGATGTCTGGGTACTGGCCAATAAAGGCGAAGTCGACCACTCCACCCTGCTGCAGCCGCATTTGTCACCTGCGTCCGTGGCGCAGCACAAGCGCCTGGTCACGAGCCGTGCCGCCGAGAACCTGTTCTGGCTGGGTCGATTTACCGAGCGTGCAGAAAACAACCTGCGTCTGGCTCGCCTGACTCTGGAAAGCTTCAACGGTGAAGACCAGACTTCCGAGCCACTGATGGCCTGGCTGACCAGCATGGCCGCGTACAGCATGCTGGTTCCACCGGGTGTGCCTTCTTCCCTGCCCGCGCGCCGTGTGTTTGAACGCTCGCTGGTCGCCAGTCTCTGCGAGACCAGCGACGCCGCGAGCGTTGGCTTTAACCTGCGTGCCATCAAGAACGCTGCGGCCAACCTACGCGAGCGCCTGTCGCAGGAACAGTGGAACGTGATCGTCAAGGCTGAGGAAGAATTTTTCAGCCGCAGTTCTGAATACACGGGTGCCGGATATTCCTCAACGGTGGATGCACTGCGCGTGCTGGATGCCACCAGCGCCTATCTGGCGGCCATGACCGGCGCACAAATCGACCGCATGACACGCGACGATGGCTGGCGCCTGCTCTCCATCGGCCGGCAGATTGAGCGTCTGGGCTTTCTGAGCTCCGCCCTGGTACGTGGTTTTGATACGGGCGCGGCTTATGACGAAGGTGGCTTCGAGGCCATGGTGGCCTTGTTCGACAGCACCATCACCTTCCATGCGCAATACCAGCAAAGCCGCGACGTGGTGGCCTTGCTGGACCTGCTGGTTCTCAATCGTGAGAATCCGCATTCGCTCGGATGGGTCGCCCAGACCCTGCGCGGACGGCTGGCCAAACTCGGAGGTGCATCCTGGCAGGAGCCCGATGCGCTCGCACAGCAGGTGCCTGACCCGGAGTTGTGGACACTGGACACCCTGTGCAATGCCGAAGGTGCCTACCCCGCGCTGAACGAGTTGCTGAGTCAATGCGTGAGTACCTCATGGCGTGTCTCGGATGAGATCAGCCTGCGCTACTTCTCGCACACCGGGGAGACCGGTCTGAGCCTGGGGTCATGATGAAGTTGCGCATCACGCACGAAACCAGCTACGACTACACGCCTGCGGTGGAAACAGGCCAGCACATGACCTGCCTGATCCCGATAGACACCATCCGGCAAAAAGTCTTGAGTCATCAGCTGAACGTGCTGCCGGAGCCCGCCCAGCGCGGCGATTTGACGGATGTGTATGGCAACCACCGCACCTTTTTTTCCCTGCAGTCACCGCATGAAACCCTGCAGGTGACGGCTGTCAGCGAAGTGCTGACCGAGCCGCCGCCACCGGCCAGCAGCGGCATCCCCTGGGAAGACGTGCGTGAACATTTCCGCTACCGGGCAGAGGCCTCTTACGACCCGGCAGTGGAGTTCGTGTTCGCCTCCAGTCACATCCCGCTGGACGAGGCATTCATCAGCTATGCCGAACCCAGCTTCACGCCGGACAGGCCGCTGATCCAGGCTGCGCGGGACCTGATGTCACGCATCCACCACGACTTCACCTATGCCTCGGAAAGCACCGAGATCAGCACGCCTACACTGGAGGCCCTGACGCAGCGCCAGGGCGTATGCCAGGACTTCGCGCACATCATGATTGCCTGCCTGCGCAGCCTGGGACTGGCGGCACGCTATGTGAGCGGCTATTTGCTGACGCAGCCGCCACCTGGTCAGCCTCGCCTGATTGGTGCCGATGCCTCGCACGCCTGGGTATCGGTCTATTTGCCTGACCTGCCCGGAGCGCTGGAGGGGCAAGGCTGGTACGACCTGGACCCCACCAATAACCGTGATGGCTGGGGCACGCCCGGCGAGGACTATGTGACGGTAGCGACCGGGCGTGACTACTCGGATATTTCTCCAATCCGTGGCGTGATCTACGGCGGTGCCGACCATACGCTTGATGTCGCGGTGACCGTGACCCCTTTCGAGCAAGACTTGCAGACGGCCCCGCCTGCGTGAACAGGCCAGCCCGCAGCGCGCGAAATCAGCCCTGCCTCGGACTCAGTGAGTGCTTCTGCCGTACCAGTAGCACACAGCACAACAGTGCCGGCACGGCCAGTGCCGCATAGCCCGCGCGATAACTGCCAAACAGGCCTGACAGCGCACCAAACACCGGCGGACCAAGCACCACGCCGAGAAAGGTCACGGCCAGCGTGCCGCCAGTCGCGAGGCTCGCCTGCCCCTTGGGCGCCTGGCGGGCCACCTCGGCCAGGTACACCCCATTCCAGCCAATCGCCGAGGCGCCGAACACGGCCAGAATGGTCAGCACCAGTGCCCGAGGCATGGCCGCATCGAACAAGGCGGTGGCCACACAACACAGGGCCATCAGCCCGCCCAATGCCGCCAGCATGAGCCGCGCACCCAGAAACCGGTCTGCCACATAGCCCCAGAACACCCGCCCGCCCATGCCGGCCACTTGCGACACCGACAGCGCAAAACCCGCGGCGATCAGCCCATAGGCCAGCGAGTCGTAGAGGTAGGTCACGAGGTAGGTCACCAGCGAAAGCTGGGTGGCGGAGAAGACAAACGAGCACATTGCCAGCGTCGTCAGACCCCGATGCCGCAGCACCAGCCGGATCGGCTGCGCCAGGCTGCCCAGCATCAGCGGACTCTTGGGGTTGCGGTCGGCATCCAGTTCAGCCCGCAGCGGTTGCGACATGACCGCGCAGAGTACGCACAGCAGGGCCACCAGCAGCAAGGCGCTCTGCCAGCCCGTGACCAGCAGCACGCCGGGAATCACAACCCCCGCCAGCACCCCGCCCAGCGGTACCCCGGTTTGCTTGAGTGAAAACACCAGCGACATGCGGTGCGCAGGCGTGGACAGCGCCAGCAGGTGCGAGCTGGCCGGTGTGACAGGGCCATAGCCCATGCCGATGAAAACGGCACCCAGCGCGATCACCGGCACAGAGTTCACCGCACACAGTGCCAGACCGAGTGCGCAAAGCATTAATCCGACCTGACTCACCCGGATCGCGCCAAAGCGCGCCACGGCCGTCCCCGCCGACAGACTCGCCAGCATGGCGCCGGCATAGACCAGGGCCACATAGACACCGACGTAGGCGGAAGAAACACCCAGTGCGCTGCCCACCACGGGCGCCATCACGGGCAAAGTCAGCAAGGCCATGGAGACCATGGCCTGGATGGCCAGCGTCACGGCCAGCGGCAACCAGTTGTTTTTCAAATCACGCTTTCACAGTTCACAGCATCAGGGTCATCGTCTGCCTGTGCAGACAGCCCGCAGGCCCGAGACCTGCCCCCTGATGATAAGGGCGCGAGATGAGCCGCCGGTCAAGGCACCCGCCACACAGCGTTCAGGCCGGTGCGACTGACTCGGCCGCGATCTGGCGCAGCGCCTGCTCGAACACCTGGGCAGGCTGGCCACCGGAGATCAGGTGGCGGTCGTTGATGATGATGGCCGGCACCGAATGGATGCCCGCCCGCTGGTACAGGCCCTCAATCTCACGCACCTCGGCCGCATACTCATCGCTGGCCACGATGGCGCGCGCACGCTCCGTGTCCAGCCCAGCCTCGGCCACGGCCCGCAGCAGCACCTCGGGGTCGATCATTTTTTCAGCACGACCATGGTAGGCCTCCAGCAAGGCCTTCTTCAGTGCGTGCTGCTTGCCGGCATCCTCCAGCCCCGCCCAGTGCAGCAAGCGATGCGCATCAAAGGTGTTCCAGACCCGTAGTCGCCCTTCGGGCCGGAAGCTGAAGCCCACTTCGGCGCCACGCTGACGGATGGTTTCGCGAATCTGGGCCTGCTGCTCAGGCGTGGAGCCGTATTTTTCGGTGAGATGCTCGCCGATGTCCTGTCCCTCGGGCCCCATCTGGGGGTTGAGCTCAAAGGGCTGGAAGTGCAGCTCGGCACCGACCTCACCCTCCAGCCGTACCAACGCCTGCTCCAGCGCACCCAAGCCTACGGCGCACCAGGGACATGCAATGTCGGAAACAAAATCAATCTTGAGCGTGGTGGTCATGGCGGGTCTCCTGAAGCTGTGGAAATAAGGGCCATCCTAGGCCATCTTGCAAAACCCTGGCGGGTCGATGGCTACGCGTCCTGGCGATTAATTGCTATTAATTTCATAGCTTATTACGCAATAGGGATAAGGGCCAAGTGCCAAAAACATCAGATATCGACACGGCCTCGCCCCGCCTTGATCTCGGCGCGCTGGCTTTTCCCCTCCAGCCTGCGCCGGCGGGAAGCTTTGGTGGGTTTGGTCGGACGCCGCACCTTAGGAGGTGTGGCCACGCTATTGACGAGTTCATGCAGACGGGCAAAGGCATCGAGCCGGTTCATGTCCTGGCTGCGATGCTGCTGGGCCTTGAGCACCAGCACACCCTCTTGCGTGATGCGGCTGTCGCGCAATGCCAGCAAGCGCTCTTTCACATCCTCCGGCAACGATGAGGCCTTGATGTCGAACCGCAGGTGAATCGCACTGGACACCTTGTTGACATTCTGCCCTCCAGCGCCCTGTGCACGGATGGCCGTGACACTCACTTCGTCTTCGTTGATGACCAGGGGACTGCGCTCAGACATCACGCAGGTCGACGCAAATCCAGCCGCAACACACCCGGGCCGAGCACAGGCATCAGGTGGCCAGCTGTGCCAGCCCGGCGATGGCGAGCGGGTAGCCGTTGACACCGAAGCCGGCCATCACGGCCTTGGCCGCTGGCGAAATGTAGGAGTGGTGGCGGAAAGCCTCGCGTGCATGGACATTGCTGATGTGCAGCTCGATCAGGGTAATGCCCGTGCCCTTGATCGCATCGTGCAACGCAATGCTGGTGTGGGTATAGGCCCCGGCGTTGAGGATGACGCCCGCGAGCGTGCCTGCGGCTTGAGCGCGGCCGGCCTCATGAATCCAGTCCACCAGTTCACCTTCGTGGTTGCTCTGCCGGAAGTCCAGCACCAGGCCATTGGCGACGCAGGCGCGTTCGCACAGCTGCTGCACATCGGTCAGTGTTTGCGAACCATAGACGTGCGGCTCGCGGGTTCCCAGCAAGTTGAGGTTGGGGCCATTGAGGATGAGGACGGATTTCATGTGACTTGTTCTTTCAGTTCAATGCATTCAACGAGATGGTAACGCCGGTTTCAATCGAGCGACGTACGGCCTCCACCGCGCGCAGGCTCTGCAACGCATCATCCACCGTGATGATCGGTGCGGCCTGTCCTTGTACCACGTCACAGAAATGCGCCAGCTGTGCAGCCAGTGGATCAGACGCCTCGATGACCAGGGTCTCCTGCACAAAGGGTGTGAACCAGCCTGGTTCACCGACCGGCACGTTCGCCTCAGCCGGCCGGGCATGGTGCCAGTGACGCAGTGTGGGAACCGTCAACGAGCCGCTCGTGCCGGCCAGTGCATAGCAATGCTCGGCAGGGTAGCTCGCGTAGGCTTTGTTCTCGCCAGAGGTCTGCTCCCAGCTGAAGGGGGCCGCAGCGGTATCCGACAAGGTGAAGGTGCCCAGGGCACCGCTGGCAAAACGCAAGGTCATTACCACCGTGTCCTCGACTGCGAAGCCACGTACGGCATGGGAGGCCGTGGCGTGCACCGACTCGATCTCACCGCACAGGTAGTGCAGGTTGTCCAGCTCATGGATCAGGTTGATGAGGATGGGGCCGCCACCAGCTTGCGTACGCCACGGTCCCTGTTTGAAATAGCTGTCGGGCTTGTAGAACTGCGCGCTGCCGATGACCGTGACCATGCGCCCGAGCTGCCCATCATCGATAGCCGCACGGGCACGCTGCAGGATCGCACTGTGGCGGCGGTGATGCCCCACCAGCATGGGAGTCGGTTTGTTGCGCAAGGCCTGACTCAGTGCCAGCCCGGCCTTGAGCGTATCTGCCACGGGCTTTTCAATCAGGGCCGGCACACCGTGGTTGGCGCAGAGCAGCGCGCCAGGGACATGCAGATGGTTGGGCGTGGCCAGGACCACACCATCGGGGGGGTCTTGCTGCAGCAGCTCGGCCAGCTCACAGCAATGCGACACGCCAAGCTTCCCGGCCAGGGCAGACGATGCGGGTGCAGGGTCCACCAGTGCGCTCAACACAGTGCGGGGTTCGGCCTGGATCAGCTCAATATGCCGGCGGCCAATCAGTCCTGCACCAACCACTGCCAGTCGAATCGGGCTCATTTTGCTGTCCTCTGCCAATAAATCTCAGTGGGTTAATCCGATCAGGATGTCTTGCGCAGCCGTGCGAGCTGCGCCAGCGTCAGCTGGCTGGCATGCTGCGCCAGCGCTGGAGCAAACCACTGGTCTGCCACGGCGCGCGGCAGCGATGCTCGCACGGCATCGAGGTTGGAGCGCATGCGCTGGGCATCCACTCTCAGCGCGGGGAGCGCACCGGCCATGGCGCGGGCACTCCCATGTACCGACATCAACAACTGGGGCCATTCGGCCAACTCCGTCTGCCATCCCCCCAATGAACGATCGTGCTCATGTGGCATGGCCGCCAGCAACGCGGCTACGCGCTGCGGCGTGCGCTGCGCAGCGGCCAGTGCAGCCATGCAGGCAACCGGGTTGCGCTTGTGCGGCAAGGTCGATGAGCCACCGCGTCCGGGCTCACTGGGTTCGCTGACCTCGGCGATCTCGAACTGGCCCAGGAGGGAAATGTCGCGTGCGATCTTGCCCAGGCTCCCGCTGAGCAGGCCCAGCTCACAGCCCAGCGCCACCCACTCGTCGCGCTGGGTATGCCAGGCAGCCTGCGGCACACCGAGCTGCAGCTCAGCCGCCATCCGTGCCGCCACCTCCGGACCGCGCCCCTGCATCTGGGAGAGCGTACCCACCACACCCCCGAGTTGAAGCTGCAGGGCATGGGATGCTGTGGCACGCAGCCGCTTCATGCTGCGTGTGAGCGGCGCAACCCAGGCAACACAGGTGAAGCCAAAACTGGTCACGCTGGCCGGCTGCATCAGCGTGCGCGCCAGGCAAGGCGTGTCGGCATGCCGCTCGGCAAGCTGGCAGAGCGCCGCGATGCTGGTCTGTACATCGGCCTCGATCATGAGCAGGGCCTCACGCGTCACCAGTGCCATCGCGGTGTCAATCACATCCTGGCTGGTGCAGCCCAGGTGCACAAAAGGCACGGCCTCCTGATTGAACAGGCCCACGGTTTCCTTGAGACTGCGCACCAGCGGCTCTGCCAGGCTGCCTGCTCGGCCACTTTCGCGCACGATCTTGGCCGCGTCAAACAAATCCGCCTTGCAGGTACCGATGATGGACTGCGCAGCTGCCTCCGGGATCAAGCCAAGCGCCGCCTGTGCACGCGCCAGTGCCGCTTCGAAACGCAGCATGGCCGCCACGAAATTGCGCTCGCCGAAGGCCTCCAGAATTTCCGGCGTGGAGAGGAAGCCTTCAAACACATTGCTCATCGTGGCATTCCGCAGGGTGTTCAGGCGCCTGCGCGCTGCCTGAGCCGCAACTGATTGGGAATCGGCACCGAGCGCCGCAACACGTCCTCGCCCAGCCACAAGGCCGAACGCCAGGCCCGCTGCGCCACCACCGGCAAGGGCATCTGCTGGTAGTCGTCATTGAAAACCTCGAAGCTGTAATCACCCCGGTAGCCCAGCTCATGGAGTTTTCGCACCAGACCGGCCAGGTCGTTGCTGTGCACGCCCTCACCGGGGAACACCCGGAAATGCCGTGCGGTGGCCATACGCTCTTCGGGTGTGCGAATCTCATTCCACATGAAGTCGGACAGCTGCACCAAGAATATCTTGCGCGGGTCCAGCAGTTCGAGATCCTCCAAAGGCGTCTGCGTGGCAAACATGTGGAACGAATCCAGCCCGATGCCCAGGTTGGGCGCATCGGCCTGCGCCACCACATCCCAGGCCGTGGTGAACTCGTTGATATGGCGGCCCCAGGACAGGCCCTCATAAGCCACGCGGATGTTCAGCGGAATCGCCAGCATGGCCAGTTTGCGCAGATCGCGCGCGAGCGCATCCCGGTCATCGGTCGCGTGCGTCGAGGTGGAGGAGCACACCAGCAACAGACCGCAGCCGAGTGCATGGCACATCTCCAGCATGGACTTGGCCACATCGATCTTGTAGTCATGCAAATGACCTGACAAACCCTCGAAGTCGCGCAGCACCTGAAAGCCTGTCACCCTCAGGCCACTGGCCCGGACCGACTCAATAGCAGCCTCCAGCCCACCGGGATGACCCACGAGGTCGCGTGCCGACAGCATGATCTGTGTGAAGCCCGCATCATGCACGGCCTTGAGCCGGGCCTCAAGAGGTCCGGCCAGCGAGATGGTGTCCATCCCGAAATCGTCAACTCTTCCTTGCAGGCGGCTCATGCTGCATCACTCCCGCACGTCATGGACCAGCTCGAACATCACGCCGCCCATATAGGTTTGCGTGAGCGCGCCCCGCTTGTCGGAGTGCACACCGCTGGACTCCACGAAAGCCAGGCCACGCTGCTGCAACTCGGCCACCGTGGCCAGCACGTCCGGTGTACCCAGCCCCAAGCGTTGCATGCGTTCATCGTCCTCGACGTCAAGCACCCCGGGTTCAGGCTCGATGAGCTGCACATAGAAACTGCCGCAAGGACTGTGCAGAATGCGCCCCTTGGGCAGGATGCCGAAGCGCTGCGCCTCGGGCAAGGCGGAAAAACCAAACAGCTCATGGTAGAACTCCGCCCAGTCTTCGGTGCGGTCGTTACCGATGTATTGCACGATGCCGAAAAAGTGCAGACCCGCCACCGCTGGTGGGTGCTGATCCACGGTGGGAATGGGGGTGAAGTCGACGTCGTAAATCGAGAACTCCTTGTGCCGGTCCACGAAATAAATCCGGCTCGATCCAACACCGTGAACGGCCGGGATATTGAGCTCCATCACCTCCACGCGCACCGGCACGGCCCAGGCCCCGCGCTCCAGAGCCCGCCGGTAGGCCGCCGCCGCATCGCGCACGCGCAGCGCAATGGCGGATATCTGTGGCTTGTCGGACTGCGTGTTCGCAGACGGCAGGCCACCGGCATGCGCATTGACAATCACATTGATATCGCCCTGTCGGTACAACAGGATTTCGCGCGAACGGTGCCGTGCGATGGGACGAAAGCCCATCATCTCCAGCACCTGCCCGAGGGCCTGCGGCCGTGATGTGGCGTACTCGATGAACTCGATGCCCTCCATGCCCAGCGGATTGGGCAGGCTGGAGATCGCTTCCCGATCTGGTGCGCTCACCTTGCTTGTTGGACTGGCTTGTGTCATGGCATGTGCTCCGGGAAACAATGGGGGAATGGGTCAAACAACGGCCGTCGCATCCGGGGCATGCGCGCCCCCGAGGAACAGGCGCTCGATGTTCGGGTCCGCCAGCAACTCGGAGGCTGGTTTTTGCAGCACCAGTCGGCCCGACTCCAGGGCAATGGCTTCGTCGGATATCTTGAGTGCGCTCTTGACGTTCTGCTCCACCATGAGCACGGTGGTGCCCTGCTCAACCAGCTTGCGCAGCAAACGGAACACGTCCTGCACGAGCATAGGAGAGAGGCCGATCGAGGGCTCGTCGATCAGCAGCACCTTCGGCCTCAGCAGCAGCGCACGGCCAATCTCGAGCTGCTTCTGTTCACCACCCGACAGCGCCGAGGCCTGCGAGTGCAGGCGCTCCTTGACCCGGGGAAAGAAATCGAGCACCTCGGGGATGCGCTCATGCGTCGTCTTCATGCCGAGCGTGATGCCGCCAAGTTCCAGGTTCTGGAATACCGTGAGCTGCGGAAACAGGTTGCGCCCCTGCGGCACGAAGGCGATGCCCTGCGCCAGCAACGCTTTCTGGCTCGCACCCGAGATGTCCACGCCATCGAGCAGGATGCTGCCCTGGCGTGGCGTGAGCAGGCCAAACAGCGTCTTCAGCACGGTTGACTTGCCAGCGCCATTGGGCCCCAGCAACAAGGTGATGGCGCCACGCCGGGCCTTGAACGACAGGTTGTTGAGGATCATGAAATCCTTGTAGCCCGCCACGACGTTCTTGAATTCGATACAGGTTTGGTCCGACATGGTCAGCTCCCCAGATAGGCGTCCAGCACCTGCTTGTTGCCACGGATTTCCTCCGGGGTACCGATGGCCATCACCTCGCCTTCAACCAGCACCATGATGCGATGGCACAGGTCCATCACGAAGTCCATGTTGTGCTCGATCACGACGAACGAGCCCTTGCGCTTCTGATTCAGTTGCTTGAGCAGTGTGGATATACCCCCCACCAGAGAGGGGTTCACCCCTGCGCAGGGTTCATCCAGCAGCACCAGGTCTGGCTCGCTCATGAAGGCCATCGCAATGTCCACGAGCTTTTGTTGCCCATAACTCAGGCTGCCTGCCGGTTTGTCGGCCACATGGCGAATGCGGAACAGGTCGATCAGTTCGTCCGCCTTGTCACCCAGGCCAGAGTCACCCGGCGCGAACATGCGGCTGAACATGGTGCCCTGGTGCTCCTGCGCGGCCACCAGCAGGTTGTCGCGCACGGTCATCTTGCCAAACACCTGAAGGGTCTGGAAGGTGCGTCCCACGCCACGGCGGTTGAGCTCCAGCGGCGAGAGACCGGTGATGGACTCGCCGTTGAGTTCGATGCTGCCCGAGTCGGGGCTGATCTGCCCGAGTACGCTGTTGAACATGGTGGTCTTGCCCGAACCGTTGGGGCCGATCACCCCGAAGATTTCACCGGGCATCACTTCGAAACTCACGCCGCCGACCGCCTGGATCGCACCGTAAGCTTTTTTAAGATGACTGACCTTGAGCAAAGGAGCGTTCATGACTGACCTCCCGCGCTGGTGGCAGCAGCTGCGCGTGCTGCAGAGGCCTCTTTCGACTGGCGGCGCGCCTTGATGCGGTCCGGGATGCTCAGCAAGCCGTCGGGCAACCAGATCATGAGCAGCACCACGGCAGCGCCAAATACAAACAGGTACCAGGCCTGCGCAAAACGCAGCCACTCAGGCAGCAGCACACCGACTGCGGCCCCCACCACCGGCCCGAAGAAATAGCCAGCGCCACCCACGACCACCATGAGGTACATCATGATCGATGCCTGCACCGTGAACGGCCCGGGCTCTATGAACTGCACGAGCGAAGCGAACAGCGCCCCGGCCACGCCAGCATAGACCGCACCAATCGCAAAACTCAGCAAGGTGTAGTTGCGGATATCGATGCCCAGGCTCTCCGCCCGGATCGGGTTGTCGCGCAGCGCCGTAAAGGCCTTGCCCCAGGGCGAGCGCAGCAGCCCCCACATGAGCGCGGCCAGCACCAGCGTGAAAGCCAGCGTGAAGTAGTAATAGGCGTTATTGGTCTCCAGCGAGAGGCCGAACACGGTGGGACGTGCGATGTTGTTGATGCCGAAGGTGCCGCCTGTGAGCCACTCCTCGTTGCGCATCACGAGCCAGATGGCCGTGTTGAAGCCCAGCGTGGCAAAAGCCAGGTAGATCGCCTGCACGCGCAAGGCCGGAAAACCCAGGATGAGTCCGACCACGAAGCAGATCATGGCCGCCACCGGCAGGCCCAGCCAGAAGCTGATGCCGGCTTTCATCATGATGGCCACTGTGTAGGCGCCGATGCCGAAGAAAGCCGCATGCCCTAGCGACTTCTGGCCCGCGTATCCCACGGTCAGATTCAAACCCATGGTGGCAATGATGAAGATCAGCCAGTAGGTCAGCAGGTAGGTGCCGTAGTTCTTGAAGAGCTGCGGCGCCACCAGGGCGATCACGGCAGCTACGGCGATAAAAAACAGGGTTGTTCGTTTCATGGTGATACCTCAGACCTTGCGTTCTTCCTTCTTGCCCAGCAGCCCCTGCGGCTTGAACAGGATCACGACCATGAAAATCAGCAAGGCCACCGCGTCCTTGTAGGCTGGTGAGATATAGGCTGCAGCGAGGTTCTCGGCCACACCGACGATCAGCCCCCCCAGGAGGGCACCGCGCGAGTTGTTGAAGCCGCCAATGATGGCCGCGAAGAAGGCCTTGGTACCCAGGCCCTCACCCATGTCGAACTTGCCCAGGTAGGTGGAGGTGACCAGCAGTGCAGCCACACAGGCCAGCATGGCATTGATCGCAAAGGCATAGAAAATCATGCGCGGCACATTGATGCCCAATACCGAGGCGCTCTCGGTGTTTTGTGCCACAGCCTGCATGGCACGGCCGGTCACCGTCCTGGTGATGAAGGCCTGCGTCGCCAGCACCATGGCCAGGGCCACGATCAGGGTCCCGATGTTGCTGGCCGTTACGGTGACACCGGCGACATTGAAGATGGCGTCGCCAAAGAGATTGGGGAAGGGATGCGCCTCGGCGCTGTAGCCGGCACGCACGCCATTGCGCATGGCGATCGACAGGCCAATGGTGGCCACCACGATCGGCATCATGCCGTACTTGAACAGCGGGTCCACAATGCCCCGCTTGAAGGCCCAGCCCAGCACCAGCACCGACAGCATCGCGGCCAGCACGAAGCTCAACAGCAGCGGTGAGCCCATCGACATGAAGGCAATCATCATGAAGGCCGGCAGCATGACGAATTCACCCTGCGCAAAGTTGATGGTGCCACTGGCCTGCCACAGCAGGGTAAAGCCCAGCGCCGCCAGTCCGTAGATGCTGCCCGTGGCCAGGCCACTCAGAAACAGCTGCAGAAAATCAGTCATGAAGACACCCCACGCCCAGTCGAGCCACCGGGAAAATTACATCCGTATTGAATCCATTCGACTGACAGCAACGGGCCAGGCCTGCCGACCAGGCCCGCTGCCGTCAGTGTGTCAGCAGCAACTTACTTCTTGCCGAGTGGGGGAAGGATCGCCACGACTTCCTGTTTGCCGTTTTTGACTTCCACCATGAAGCTCTCCCGATCAATATCGCCCTTGTCATCGAAAGTCACATCCATCAGCACGCCAGGATGCTGCTTGGCGGTAAAGGTGACGTTTTTCAGGGCATTGGCGACGGCCACGCGATCCAGCTTGCCGACCTTCTCGATCGCAGCTTTCAGGACGTATACACCGGTATAGCCCTTGATGCCGTTGTGGTCTGACACGTAGTTGTATTCCTTCTGGAACTTGGCGCCAAATGCCTTGGTGGCAGGGGCGTCCACCGTGAGACCCACGTGCGCCACGGCGCCGTTGGCAGCGTCACCGGCCAGCTCAATCACTTTCTGACCAGTCAGCGTGGTCTCACCGATCAGCGGCTTGTTCCAGCCCTGCTTGCGGAATTCACGCAATGCACGGGCCGACTCTTCCTCATTGGTATAGATGAACGCGGCATCCGCATTGCTTTGCTTGGCCTTGAGTACGGCGGCCGAGAAATCGATTTGACCTGGTTCGCTGGAGATGTCCGCCACCACCTTGGTCGGGCTGCCTTCCATCAGTTTGAGCATCGCATCACGCCCGCCCTTGCCGAAATCGTTGTTCACATAGATCACGGCCAGCGTCTTGGCCTTGCCGTTGATGTACCGCGCCACCTTGGGGAAAGACGTGGACTGACCGAAGCTGGTGCGGAACACATAGGGGTTGCCCTGCTGCGTGATGGAAGCAGCCTCGCCGCCCGTGAAGTTGGGAATCTGGGCACGACGTGACTCGGCCATGCTCACCATGATGGAGCCGGAGAACACCGGGCCGAAGATGGCAAACACGTCATCGTCCACCGCCTTCTGGGTCAGGCCCTTGGCCACGCCCGGGTTACTCTGCGTGTCATTGGTGGTGGTGACAATCTTCTTGCCCAGGATACCGCCAGCGGCGTTGATCTCCTTGACGGCCAACTCGACACCATTCTTGAAATTGGTCCCTGCGGTGGTGCCACCACCGGACAGTTCGACGATATTGGCGATCTTGATCACATCTTGAGAAAATGAGGCACCAGCCCCCGCCATCATTGCGATAGCTGCTATTACTTTAAGAGCAAAACGTTTTTGCATGGGATGTCTCCTTACTTGTTGATAAAAGGTCAATGAAAAACGAGTCGTGATTCCCCGACTCCCGGGTTTGGAACACCTCGGTCCGATCCACGCCTGATCTCATGAGCGAGTTCCGCCGGGTAGATCAGTTCGCGGATGAAGGTGGCATCCTCGCGCACTGCCTGTGCAGCTTCGGAATAGCCAAAAAAATCCAGGTACAGCGGGGTCTGCTGAATGAGCATCTCAAAGCCTGGCTCGGCGTGCAAGCCACGCGCCCGCACAGCGCGCACCAGCGGCGTGGGCTGGTTTTTCATGAGGATGTCCAGCAGGGCCGCATGCGGCGCCATGTCCTCTACCCGGCAGGGCAAAGGGTCGCCCGCTTCCAGCCCCAGCGGGGAAGCATTGATGACGAGGTCAAACCCGCCCGGATGGTTGCTGTCGACGGCCACCACCCTGCTGCCCGGCACCGAGCCAATGCGTTGCGCCACGCTGAGCGCCTTGCCTGGCACCGGATCAAAAAAGGCAATCTCTGCCGCGGGTCCTTGTGCCGTGCTGGCCAGCGAGGCGCCGATGGCGGAGGCCCCGCCACCTGCACCCAGCACCAGCACACGCTTGCCCGCATAGGCCATGCCGAAGTAGTCGAGTGAAGCCAGCAAGCCTTCACCATCAAACAGGCCGCCTTCGAGCTGGCCCTGCGCATCAGGCCGGATGGCATTGACGGCGCCCGCCAGCCTGCCCAATGGGGAGCAGCTGTCCAGCAAACCCATCACCAGCGCCTTGTGCGGAATGGCCAGAAACATGCCTTTGATGTTTTTGGCCTTGAAGGCCGCTTTGACAAAGGTTTCGATGTCTCCGGCAGGTACATGCACGGGTACCAGCACGGCATTGATTCCCAGCGCAGCAAAGACGCGGTTGAACACCGCCGGTGCGCGAACCTGCGCCACAGGATCACCCGGAATCAGGTAAACCTCTGTGCTGCCGTTCACAACCGGCATGATGGCGTCTGCTTGATGCATAAATGTTCGCTAATCGCTCAAAAGTGCTTCGATGTGGCGAACTTTAGTCAGATAAACAATTTTTTCTAAGAAGAAACTTCCCATTACGATCGGTGATCGAACATTTGTGAACGATAAACGAACGTTTTTCGGGTTTTACCTAGGGTTTAACCCTTGTCCTGACCTGCAGAATCGGCAGCATGAGTTCCCCTGTCGACTCCATGCCACCACTGGACAAACGGGACTGGATCGCCGGTCTCGAAAAAGGTCTGTCCGTGATCGAAGCCTTCGACGATGCCAATCCGCGCCTGACCAGCAGCCAGGCTGGCGAGCGCTGTGGCATGACGCGCACGGCCGCACGCCGCTACCTTCTGACGCTCACCCACCTGGGTTACACAGCGACAGACGGCAAGCTGTTCTGGCTCACGCCCCGCGTGCTGCGACTGGGCCAGTCGTATCTGGAGTCGGCACGTCTACCCCGCACTGTGCAGCCCTTCCTGCAACGCGTGACGGCGGGCACCCAGGAGATAGCCTATGTCAGCGTGCTCGATGGCGACGACATCGTCTATATCGCGCGCAACGGCCCTAACCGCACCATGAACACCGGCTTTGTACTGGGTGCGCGCGTGCAGGCCCAGGTCACCGCAGCCGGCATGCTCATGCTGGCCATGCGCGACGATGCCTGGCTGGATAACTGGATGGCCAGCCATGAGCTCAAGTCCTATACCTCCTACACCATCACCAGCAAGGAGCGGCTTCGCATTGAGCTGGCGCGCATCCGCAACCAGGGCTGGGCCATTTCCGAGCAACAGCTCGAGTTGAGTTACCGCGGGGTGGCCGTCCCGCTGATCGACCGGCGTGGAGACTTCATGGCCGCGCTGAATGTCACCATGCCGATGGGACACGAAAGCAGCGAGCAGGCCGCAGCACGGGTGTTACCTGTGCTGCAGGAAACCGCTCGTGCGATGCGCAATCTGATCTGAACCCACCGCAGCCAATTCAGCCAGCGGCGGCAGGAACCGGGTGCTGATGTCGCCAGACACGGTATGCACACGCCCCCGCTATCAGGCTGATCAGCATCGACGCCCAGAAAATGCTGGCCAGCCCGAGGCGGGAACTCAGGGCTCCGCCGGCGAGGCCACCCAGCACACCGGGTATGCCATAGCCGATTACCGTATAGAGGGCCTGCCCACGCCCCCGCAAACGCCCCGGGAAATACGCTGTCAACAGGGAAATGCAAACCGCATGGTGGGTCGCAAAGGTGATTGCGTGCAGGGCCTGGGCCAGCAGCAGCAGGCCCAGCACGGAAGCGCTGGAGGCCGTGATGCCCATGCGCAGCACCATGGCGGCAGCACACAGCAGCAGCCAGCCACTCAAGCTCAGCAGCGGCAGCCAGCGGCTCTGGGTGAAGAACCAGCCGATCTCCACGATCACCGAGACCGCCCACAACACACCGATCATGGTCTTGCTGTAGCCCAGCGAGTCGAGGTAGAGCGAGAAGAACACATAGATGCCGATGTGCGAGAGCACATGAAAGAACAGCGCGGCAAAAAACCACTGCACATGGCGCTGGCGCAGGATAGGTGCTATCGGCAAGTTGCTTGCATGCGCCGACACCTCTTCCTTCAGGTCGGGCATGGTCCAGACGCTCAGCACAATGGCCAGCAGGCTCACACCGGTCCACAGGGGAAAGTGCCCCATGCCGAACACCTCGAACCAGACTCCGGCAGCCAGCACCGTGAACAGAAAGCCGAGTGAGCCCCACAGGCGCACGCGACCATAGCGCCGAATGTCGAAGGACCCGCCCCGGCTGAACAGGTGCGCCATCGCTGCCTCGCTCATGGGCATCATCGCGCTGGTGTGGGCGAACATCAGCAGCAACACCAGAGCCAGCCACACGACCCCGAAGTCAAACCAGAGTCCGAAGGAAATCAGCAGCGCCGCACTGGCACCATAGCGCAACAGCTTGACACGCTCACCTGTGTGGTCGCTGAGCCAGCCCCAGGCATAGGGCGCAAAAATGCGTGTGAACGCCTGCACCGAGGTCAGCAGCCCGATCATGATGATGCTCAGACCCTGATCCTTGAGCCACAGGGGCAGATAAGGGTTGAAGAACCCGATGTGCGCGAAATAGCTGGCCGACATGGCCGCGAACGGCACGAGCTGTCGGCGGGAAACCGTCATGTTGGCGTCACGTTTTCGTCACGTACGCCATCGCTACTTGCGGTCACTCCAGAGCACGCCGCCGGTGGCCCAATCGCTGCGCTTGATCTCGAACAGCAGCACATCGACCGCTTCGGGTGAAGAACCCAGGGTTTGCACGGTAGCCTCGGTGATGGCCTTGACGAAGTCTTTCTTCTGCTCGTCGGTACGGCCTTCGAACATTTCTACGCGGATGGTGGGCATGGTGTGTTTCCTGAAAGTGGAAAATCAGAGGGAATGAGCGGCTACCGCAGCGCGCAGGCGAACAGGACAACCTGGCCTAGGAGCGGTAGGAAGGATCGATCTTATCAAGCCGGCGCAGCAGCGCCGGCCACTCGGCATCACCATCGCGCTCGCTGCCATCGCCCACCCACTGCCGGTAGGTGTGTTGAGCCACCGCATCACTGGTTTGCAACACGGCACCACCCGTGGCGGCCATGGCAGTGAGCTGCGCCCGTGCGGCGCGTTCGAGATGGTGCATGAGCATATAAGCCTCGGCCACCGAGGCGCCCACCGTCAGCGTGCCGTGGTTTTCGAGAATCAAACCATCAAGTGTCCCCAGGTTGGCCACCAGCCGTGCCGCCTCGGCCTCGCCGAGCGCGAGCCCTTCATAGACATGGCGGCCAATGCGCTTGAACAGCCGCATGGCATGCTGGGTCGTTGGCAGCAAACCGTCTGGCAGCATGGCCAGCGCCATGCCCCAATGGGTGTGCAGATGCAGCACACAGCCGGCGCTGGGCCGCGCCGCATGGATTGCGCCATGGATGGCAAAGCCGGTCGGGTTCACGTCATACGGCGAATCGTCGAGCTTTTCACCACGTGTATTGACCTTGACCAGGTTGGAGGCGCAGACCTCATCGAACAGCAGGCCAAAGGGATTGATCAGGTACACACCCTCCTCGCCCGGCACCGCCGCGGAGATGTGGGTGTAGATGGTGTCATCCCAGCCATTGAGAGCCGCAAGCCGGTAGGCGGCCGCCAGATTGACGCGGACGGCCTGCTCGGCCGCAGACGCACTCACAACGACCTCAAACCTGCGAGACCGACCCGGGGATCGGACCGACTGCCAACTTCACGTCACCGCACTGGGCGCGCTGACGCAGCGCATGCTCCATCACCACGAGCGCCAGCATGGCCTCGGCAATCGGGGTGGCGCGAATGCCCACGCAGGGGTCGTGCCGGCCCTTGGTCACGACCTCGGTGCTTTGGCCGTTGACGTCGATCGACTCACGCGGCGTGATGATGGAACTGGTGGGTTTGATGGCTATCAACACCTCCAGATCCTGTCCGGTCGTGATGCCGCCCAACACGCCACCGGCATTGTTCGACTTGAAACCCTGCGGCGAAAGCGAGTCACCGTGCGTGGTGCCGCGCTGCACGACACTCTCGAAACCAGCCCCGATCTCCACGCCCTTGACGGCGTTGATGCCCATCATGGCGTAGGCGATCTCGGCATCCATCTTGTCGAACAAGGGCTCGCCCAGACCTACGGGTACACCTGAGGCCGTCACGCGGATGCGGGCACCACAGGAATCCCCCGCCTTGCGCAGGGCATCCATGTAATTTTCGAGTGCCGAGACATCAGCGGCTGGGGCATAAAACGGGTTGTTGGGAACGTGCTCCCAGGATTCGAACGGGATGGAAACCTCGCCGATCTGTGACATGCAGCCGCGGAACTTTGTGCCGTACTGCTCAAACAGCCACTTCTTGGCCACCGCACCGGCGGCCACCATGGGCGCCGTCAGGCGTGCGGATGAGCGGCCACCACCGCGGGGATCGCGAATGCCGTACTTGTGCCAGTAGGTGTAGTCGGCATGGCCCGGGCGAAAAGTCTGCAGGATGTTGCCGTAGTCCTTGCTGCGCTGGTCGGTGTTCTTGATCAACAGGCAGATCGGCGTGCCGGTGGTCTTGCCCTCATAGACGCCGGAGAGAATCTCCACCGCATCGGGCTCGTTGCGCTGGGTCACATGGCGGCTGGTGCCGGGGCGGCGCCGGTCCAGGTCAGGCTGGATGTCAGCCTCGCTGAGCACCATGCCCGGCGGGCAGCCATCGATCACACAGCCGATGGCCGGGCCGTGGGATTCACCAAAGTTGGTGACTGCAAAGAGATTTCCGAAGGTATTTCCGCTCATGCTTGATCTTTCCAAGGCCCGGCACATTCCCTCCAGGCAGAGGAAACCATGATCCAGGCTTGCTCAATTATCCCAGACAGCTTCATCCAGGCTTTGATGGCGGCAGGGTCCTCGCTGGAATGATTCATGCTTGATGTTGCAGCGCAGCATTCGCTGTTTTCATGAAGGAGACCCTCATGCTGGACCGCACATCGACCAAGTTCTCTCATATCAAACCCGCAGACACGGCATTTGTCTCTGGCGGATTACGGGATTTCTTTCTTTATCGCGACCTCGGCATCGCGGAGGCCACCAACGGCAAAGTCATTGCGCACCTTGTCAAGGCCAACATGGCACCAGAAACAGGCACGGGCTGGCACCGGCATGAGGCGGATTTCCAGATTGTCATCATGATCAAGGGTTGGGCCCGCTTCATGTACGAAGACAAGGAAACCCTGGTGGAAGCTGGTGACGTGGTGCACCAGCGTCCCGGGATCCGGCATTTCCTGTTCGACTACTCACCTGACATGGAATACCTCGAGATTGTTTCACCGGCTGACTTCAAATCGGTGGATGTTGAGCCGGTTTGCGAAATCCCCGCCCCAACCCCCTGGAAGTAGGCGCTGCGCGCCTCAGAACTCCGCATCCAGTTCGTCGATCTCGTCGGGCTCCTGCTCAGCCTCAGCGACCCATTGCTGCATGGCAGGCAAGGCCATGATGCGCTTGCAATAGGCCGTGCAAACCTTGTCCAGCTCCACGTCGTAAGTCAGAAACCGGGTCACGACAGGGGCATACATGGCGTCGGCAACACCAGGCTGCTTGCCAAACAGATAGGGCCCACCGTAGGTGGTCAGGCAACTGCGCCATATCTCGACAATGTGCGCGATATCGGCCTGTGCCCGGGACCATACCTTGAAGTTGGGAAAGTGCGCCTTGATGTTCATGGGCAAGGCAGAGCGCAGGGCTGCAAAGCCTGAATGCATCTCTCCACTCACGGCCCGGCAATGCGCACGCGCCTTGATGTCAGCGGGCAGCAAATGCGCTTGGGGCTTGATTTCATTCAGGTATTCGGCAATGGCCAGGGTATCCCATACCTTCACGCCGTTGTGCTGCAGTGAAGGCACCAGCATGCTGCTGGAGAGCAGCAGCATTTCGGCTTTCATGGCCGGATCGTCAGGCGGGATCACTTTTTCCGAGAACTCCAAACCGGCGAACTTGCACAGGAGCCAACCCCGAAGCGCCCATGCACCGTAGTTTTTGCTGCTGATCGTCAGAACGGCTTTGGCCATGGGACTCTCCTCGATCCAAAAGAGGATTTACCCGCAAAGGTTGTGCCAGCTTGTTGCAAACGGTCGACTATGGCCCATATCTTGCCTGCAATGGGCGTATCCGGGCCACAAGCCCGCTACACGTCAGGAACCCCATGCTCTACCAAGCCTACCAATCGCAGACCGACCTGATGTCACCGATGCGGCTACTGGCCCAGGCCAGCAGTGCAGCCTTATGGATCAACCATACGGAGGGCAGTCTGATACGTCGGCTGTCTGCCTCGATGGAAGTGTTTTCACGCATGCGGGTCACCCACTCGCGCCCGGCTTATGACATTACTTCGGTGCAGGTGGGTGACCAGACCCTGTCCGTGACCGAAGAAAAAGTGCTCAGCATGCCGTTTGGTACCCTGCTGCGCTTTCGGAAAGAAGGTGCCACGGATTTGCCCTTCCAGCCTCCGGTGCTGCTTGTAGCACCTTTGTCGGGCCACTTTGCCACCCTGCTGCGTGAAACCGTGCGAACCCTGCTGCAGGATCATGATGTCTACATCACCGATTGGCACAACGCCCGCCACGTGGCACTGCGCCACGGCGCTTTCGGACTGGACGATTACATCGACCACATGATCCGTTTCACTGAAGCCATCGGGCCCGGCTCCCATATGGTGGCAGTCTGCCAACCTTGCGTGGCGGCGCTCGCGGCCACCGCCATCATGGCGGAAGACGATCACCCGGACCAGCCACGCAGCCTGACCCTGATGGCCGGCCCAGTGGACTGTCGGGTCAACCCGACCGAGGTCAACAAGCTGGCCACCAGCAAGCCGATCGAATGGTTCGAGAAGAATCTCATCAGCCATGTCCCATTGCCCCATGCGGGCCACATGCGTCGCGTCTACCCGGGCTTTGTACAGCTCAGCGCTTTTTTGAGCATGAACCTGGAACGCCATAAAAAATCGTTCCGTGACCTGTACCAGCATCTGGTTGAAGGCGACATGGAAAAGGCCAACATGATCCGCGTGTTCTATGACGAATACCTGGCGGTGAACGATCTGCCTGCCGAGTTCTACCTGGAAACAGTCGCAAAGGTGTTCCAGACCTACGACCTGCCGCTGGGAAAGCTCACGTACAAGGACCGCATTGTCAATCCGGCCGCCATCCGTCGAACCGCACTGATGACGGTGGAAGGTGAGCGCGATGACATCTGCGCAGTAGGACAGACCGTTGCCGCCCAGGACATGTGTTCAGGCATCCGTCCCTACCGCAAAACACACCACGTTCAGACAGGCGTTGGACACTACGGCGTCTTCAGCGGCAGAAAATGGAACCAGCAGATCTACCCCCGGCTACGGGACATGATTCACGCCAACGCGGACTAGGCGTCACGCGCCGGAAGGCGCCAGGACGATGGGCTTGAACGCCCTCAGAGACTGGGCTGCACCTCGACGGGGCCGTCTTCTTCTGGCCAGTCCCGGATATAGGCCTTGAGCATCTTGTTCTCGAAGTTCTGGCTGTCCACCACGGTCTTGGCGACGTCGTAGAAGCTGATCACGCCCATGAGCATCTTCTTGTCCATCACCGGCATGTAGCGCGCGTGGCGGTCCAGCATCATGCGACGAACCTCATCGAGGTCGGTCTCCATGGTACAGGTCAGAGGCGCGTCATCCATGGCCGTGCGCACGAGGGTCGGGCCGATCGTACCCTTGTTCTTGACGAGCATCTGGATGACCTCGCGAAAGGTCAGCATGCCGACCAGATCGCCATGCGCCATGACCACGAGAGAACCGATATCCTTTTCGGCCATCAGCTCGATAGCGCCCTCCAGGGACTCATCCGGTGAGGCTGTGTAGAGCGTGTTGCCCTTGACCCGCAAAATGTCGCTGACTTTCATGCTGTTCTCCTCGTGACTCGCACGTGACGCTGTATTCGTCTGAATATAGCCCACAATAATGCCATTCAACCCGCAACAGGGTCACGGGTCAAGTCGGTAAAGCACCGACTTGACCATGCCACTGTTTGCATGTCAACGGAGACTTCCATGCCCGGTTATTCCGACCCCGGCTTCGACACCCTGGCGCTGCATGCCGGTGCCGCGCCCGACCCCACCACGGGCGCGCGCGCCGTGCCGATCCACCTGACCACCTCCTTCGTGTTCGAGTCGAGCGACCACGCCGCCGCCCTGTTCAACCTGGAACGCGCCGGCCACGTCTACAGCCGGATCAGCAACCCGACCAACGCCGTACTGGAGCAGCGCGTCGCGGCACTTGAAGGCGGCATCGGCGCGATTGCGGTGGCCAGCGGCCAGGCCGCGCTGCACCTCAGCATCGCCACCCTCATGGGCGCGGGTTCGCACATCGTGGCCTCCACCGCGCTGTATGGCGGCTCGCAGAACCTGCTGCATTACACGCTTCGCCGCTTCGGCATCGAAACCACGTTTGTGAAGCCCGGCGACATCGACGGCTGGCGCGCCGCTGTACGCCCCAACACCAGGCTGTTCTTCGGCGAGACCGTGGGCAACCCGGGACTCGACGTGCTGGACATGCCCGTTGTCTCGGCCATCGCCCACGAAGCAGGCGTGCCTCTGCTCGTAGACTCCACCCTCACCTCGCCCTGGCTCATCAAACCTTTCGAGCACGGCGCTGATCTCGTCTACCACTCGGCTACCAAGTTCCTGAGCGGCCACGGCACGGTCATCGGCGGCGTGGTGGTGGACGGCGGCAGCTTCGACTGGGAGGGGGCCAGAGACGCCGCGACCGGCCTGGGCAAATTCCCCGAGCTGAGCCAGGCCTACGATGGCTTTCACAACATGGTGTTCACCGAGGAGTCGACTGTCGGCGCCTTTTTGCTGCGGGCGCGGCGTGAGGGTCTGCGTGACTTCGGCGCCTGCATGAGCCCGCACACCGCCTGGCTGATTCTGCAGGGTATCGAGACACTGCCGCTACGCATGGCACGCCACATGAGCAATACCGAAAAAGTGGTGAGCTTCCTGGCCAGCCAGCCTTTTGTATCGCGCGTTGGCCATCCCTTGCTGGAGAGCCACCCCAGCCATGCCCTGGCACAAAAGCTGTTGCCTCGCGGTGCCGGCTCGGTGTTCAGCTTCGACATCAAGGGCAACCGGGAGCAGGGCAAGAAGTTCATCGAAACCCTCAAGGTCTTCAGCCACCTGGCGAATGTAGGCGACTGCCGCAGCCTCGTGATTCACCCCGCCAGCACCACCCACTTCCGCATGAGCGACGAGGCCCTGGCCGGCGCTGGCATCTCGCAAGGCACGATCCGACTGTCCATCGGACTGGAAGATCCTGATGACTTGATTGACGACTTGAAGCGTGCACTCAAGGCTGCAGAAAAGGCAGGTGCATGATGGAGTTGCTCGTCAACGGCGCCAAGACCTACTGCTACACCGGCGGCAAGGCATTCGATGCAGCCAAACCCACCGTCGTGTTCATCCACGGCGTGCTCAATGACCACAGCGTCTGGATTCTGCAGACCCGCTACCTGGCCAACCACGGCTGGAATGTGCTGGCGGTGGATCTGCCGGGCCACTGCCGCAGCGCAGGCGATGCCCCCGAGACCGTGGAGCAGGCCGCCGACTTCATTGCCGCACTGCTCGACGCAGCGGGTGTGCAACGTGCCGCCCTCGTGGGCCATAGCTGGGGCTCCCTGATTGCACTGGAAGCCGCCTCGCGACTGAAAGACCGCGTGAGCCATCTGGTGCTGGTGGGTACAGCCTTTCCCATGAAGGTCTCACCAGCCCTGCTGGAAACCTCGCTCAAGGAGCCGATGAAGGCACTGACCATGGTCAACGTGTTTTCGCGCAGCACACTGGCAGCGCCCCCCTCGGTGCTGGGCCCCGGTACCTGGGTTTATGGTGCCGGGATGGCGCTGGGCCGGCGTGTGCTGGCCAGCAACAACAAGGTCAACGTGTTCCACCGCGGCTTCAAGGCCTGCGACAGCTATGTCAATGGTGAGAACGCTGTGACGCAGATCAGTTGTCCGGTGCTGTTCCTGCTTGGCGCACAAGACCAGATGACCACGCCTAAAGCCGCGCAAGGCCTGATTGCCAAGGCGCGGGAAGCCGGCAAGAAGGTACACGTCATGAGCCTGGCAGTGGGTCACCACCAGATGAGCGAGTCACCCGATGAGACGCTGTTTGCCATTCGGGATTTTCTGAAAGGCTAGCGACTTCACCAGCCCCCTAGACCCGCTCCAGCCGGTGATGCGGCCCGGGCGGCAGCGAAACGGTGACAGTGTCATCGGGCTGCACCAGTCCGCCTTGCACCACAACGGCCATGACGCCCGCCTTGCGAATCAGCACTCCATCCGCATCTCGTGACAGAACCGCTGACACCAGCCCCTGCCTGAAGTGATCCAGTTGCCAGCAAGGGTTGCGCAGCCCTGTGAGTCGAATCCTCACTTCCAGCCCAATGTGCAGGATCGAGCCCGTCGGCAGGTCCAGTAATTGAATGCCACGCGTAGTGATGTTCTCGCCAAGGTCGCCTGGTGAGATCGAGTAACCCAGCGAAGTCAATTCCTCAAACACTTCGGCATGGAGCAGATGAACCTGCCGGAGATTAGGCTGGGTGGGATCGCGGGCAACGCGTGACCGGTGCTGGACTGTCTCCCCGCAGTGCGCATCACCCTCGACACCCAGCCCCTCAAGCAGACGAATGCTCAAAGCAGGTGATTTGCTGAAGTTGTGCAAGCGGTCCACGTTGACAGACACCACCGAGGCAAGCGCATCTTCATTTGAAAGCATCTTCACATCCATTTCCGAAGCCACGACACCGAAACAGCCTGGCACCCGACCGACCAAGACATCTTCGCGACAAATTTGACTTGCAGGCCCGTGACACTGCGGCCTAAACTTCCCTGAACATACAGCAGGAGACCATCATGAATTCCAGCACCGAGACAAGCACCGATCCCAGGGCATTCACCCGCTTCGCCGAGTTCTACCCCTTTTACCTGCGTGAGCACAGTAACCGCACCTGTCGCCGTCTGCACTTTCTGGGCAGTTCCCTCTCACTCGTCTGTCTTGCCATGCTGCTGGCCACTGGTAAGCCGCAGTATCTGCTGTATGGGCTGCTGTGTGGCTATGGGTTTGCCTGGCTGGGTCACTTTGGCTTCGAGAAGAACAAGCCCGCGAGTTTCAAGCGCCCGTTGTACAGCTTCATGGGTGACTGGGTCATGTACAAGGACATCTGGACAGGCAAAGTCAAGGTCTGATGGAGAGATTGTCTTTGGTATTTACCCCGAGTCTCCAGCCTCGGGAAAATCAGTATTGCACTCATATATCAGGGTGCTCAGAATGTACGGAGGACCTCAGCTCTGCATGGGGACTTTGAAACTTTTGAGGAGACCCCATGAAAGCAAGCAAACCTGCGATCGGCCTTTTCCTGGCCGGACTGGCACTGTCATTCAGTGCAGGCGCCCAGACCTTCTCCGTTGCCACCGGCGGCACCGGCGGGGTGTATTACCCGATGGGTGGCGGCATTGCTGCGGTGCTGTCCAAACATGTGCCGGGCATGCAGGCTACGGCCGAAGTCACGGGTGGCTCTGTGGACAACCTCAAGTTGGTTGGCAGCGGCAAACCCTATGTGGCGTTCACCATGGCGGATACGAGCCAGGATGCCTACAAAGGCGAAAACAAATTCAAAGACAACAAGATCCCCGTCAAAACCCTGATGGTGCTCTACCCTAACCGCATGCATGTCGTGAGTGCAGAGGGCCGTGGGATTTCAAAAATGTCCGAGCTCAAGGGCAAGCATATTTCTACAGGTTCTCCTGGCAGTGGCACTGAAATTCTGGCCTTTCGCATTCTGGAAGCCGCCGGCCTGGACAAGGACAAAGACGTGAAACGCGAACGCCTGGGCGCTTCCGAATCTGTCAATGCCATGAAAGATGGCAAGATCGATGCGTTCTTCTGGATGGGAGGTTTGCCCACCGCTGCGGTAACTGACCTGGCCAATACCCCGGGCACCAAGATCAAACTGATTGACCATGCAGAGACGGTTCCCGTCATGAACAAGAAATATGGCAATCTGTATGTTGAAGATGTGATCAGCAAGAGTGTCTATCACGGCATGGAGACTGACAACAAACAAGCCACCGTGATGAACCTGCTGGTCGCCAACGCCAGCATGGACGACAAGACCGCCTACAACATCGTTAAAACCATTTTCGAAAATAGAGATGACCTGATTGCAGTGCACAAAGAGGCCGCCAACTTCAAGCTCGAGAACCAGAAATCCAGCGCCTCTCCGATTCCGTTCCACCCGGGTGCAGCGAAATACTTTGCCGAAAAAGGCATCAAAGTCAACTGATTTGCCCGACGACAACCCCCCCATGTTTTTGGGGGGGCTTTTTTTTATCTAGTCGAGAAAAAACGTACCTACAAGGCCAGTCACATGAGTCAATCCATCCCGCAGGAAACACCCGACGTCGTTGTCAGCGAAGAAGCCCGCCTCAAGGCTGAAGAGTTCATTGAAGCTGAAGAGGGTGCTGCCAACAAGCTCAAAGGCTGGCTGAACGTCTTTGTGGTCGCCGTTGCCTTCGTCATGTCGGTGTTTCACCTCTATACCGCCTATGGCATCGTGCCCACGCAGACACTTCGTCCGATCCATGTCGGCTTTGTGCTCTTCCTCTGCTTCCTCATGTTCCCAGTTGCACCGCGCTTTCGTCACCGCATCATGTGGTGGGACTGGCTCGCTGCAGCACTTGCGATTGGCGTGGTGGTGTACCTGATCCAGGGAGGTGATGATTTCACCGACCGAAACACCATGCCCAATTCCTGGGACATTGTGTTCGGCATTGCGCTCATTGCCATGGTGCTTGAAGCCATGCGGCGTACCAACGGCTGGATCATGCCTGCCATCACTTCGTGCTTCATTCTCTATGCCTTGTTTGGCGCCTATCTGCCCGCACCCTGGACTCATAAGGGATATGAAATAGGCCGCTTGGTCGGCGTCATGTACATGACGCTCGAAGGCATCTACGGTGTGGCGGTGGACGTGTCGGCCTCGCTGATCATTCTGTTCACGATCTTCGGTGCGTTTCTGCAGTACTCAGGCGCCGGCAAGTTCTACATTGACTTCTCCTTTTCCGCGATGGGGGGCAAACCCACCGGTGCAGGGCGCACCGTGGTGCTGTCCTCGTTCTTGCTGGGCGGGCCATCAGGCTCTGGCGTGGCAACCACAGTCACCCTGGGTGCAGTGGCCTACCCGATGCTGGCCAAGGTTGGGTATGACAAGGACACCGCAGGCGGCTTGCTGGCAGCCGGTGGTCTGGGCGCCATCATTTCGCCGCCCGTGCTGGGTGCTGCTGCTTTCCTGATTGCAGAGTTCCTCAAGATCTCCTACCTCGACGTGCTGTTGATGGCCGTGATTCCCACGCTGCTGTTCTACCTCGCCCTGTTCCTGATGGTGGAGATAGATGCCAAGAAATATGGCATGAAGGACACCAAATTCGAATTGGTTGATACGGTCTGGAACCTGACCAAAAAGTACTGGTTCCATTTCCTCTCGCTGATCTCCATCGTGTTCTTCATGCTCTGGGGGTTTTCGCCTGTGCTGTCCGTGTTCTGGGCCACGGTCGTCTCGTTTTTCACGAGCTTTCTGCGGCGTGACACGGCGCTGTTCTCCTACGACCTGTTTAGCGGCAAGGGCTCCATCGTCAAGAACGTGTTCCAGTCCCCGTTTGTGAAAGCCATGGAGATGGGTTCTGTCGGCGTGCTCAATGTGGCCGCCACCTGCGCAGGTGCCGGCATCATCGTGGGCGTGGTCACCCTGACCGGCCTGGGCCTGAAGTTCAGCACCATCGTGATCGACTACGCAGGCGGCAGCCTGCTGCTCACTGCCATCTACACCTCACTGGTAGTATGGATTGTGGGCCTGGCTGTGCCGGTCACGGCCTCCTACATCATCTGTGCAGTCATTGCTGCACCTGCACTGATCAAGCTGGGTGTGCCGGATTTCGCGGCCCACATGTTCATCTTCTATTACGCTGTGCTGTCAGAAGTGTCTCCGCCGACTGCGCTGTCGCCGTTCGCTGCCGCGGCCATCACCGGCGGCGACCCCTACAAGACCACGCTGCAGTGCTGGAAGTACACCGTGCCGGCCTTCCTGGTGCCCTTCATGTTTGTGCTCGACCCCAGTGGCCAGGGCTTGCTGCTGATGGGTTCGACCAAGGCACTGGCGTCGGCGAACTGGTGGTCGATTGCGCAGGTGGCGGGAACAGCGGCCATTGGCGTGGCAGCGCTTGCAGGAGGGTTCCAGGGCTGGGCATTGAAAAAAACCACGCTGCTTGAGCGCTGGATGCTGATTGTGGCGGGCTTTGCTCTGGTCTACCCGAGCCTGATCAGCAGCCTGATCGGCTTCGGACTGGTGGTTGCAGCACTGACCAAGCAATACCTCCGAACCGACATCAGCCAGCCCCAGCAAGCCTGAGCCAGCCGAAACCGAACTAGCACTGGATCATCATCGGGCAAGGCCAAGATTGGCTTTGCCCGATGCGGCGTGTCACATCACATCAGAGATATAAACCGGGCGGTTAAGGCTTTTCCGGTAGAACGCCTCCACCCCGGGTGAGTCGCCAATGAGCAGTTTCTTCACCAGCGGATCCATCGCGGTGGATGCAGTGTGGGCCAGCAGCACATAGCGGGCATCTTCAACACCATCGTTGGGTTCGATTCTGCCAATCCAGTCCAGTTCGGTCAGCGCCTGCAAAACCGGTTCGAGCTGCAGGGAGTCGGTTCTCAGCAAGCGGGCCAGATGCTCGATACTCAAGCCCCTGTCCTCGGTTCTGCGTGCCTGATCCAGATGCTGGAGAACGTCCAGCGCCAACTCAAAATACCAGCCGTGTGAACCGCTTCGACGCTGCACCCCCAGCAGCAAACTGGGCAGGTAGGCAGCGATCACCGCGCCCAGCAGCACAATGACCCAGGCGGTGTACACCCAGATCAGCAAAATGGGCACGGTGGCAAACGCGCCATACACCGCGGAATAGGTTCCCACCGAACCCAGGTAAATCGCGAGAAGCTTCTTGGCCACCTCGATCCCGGCAGACACGAAGATGCCCCCCGCCCAGGCATGACTCCATTTCACATGGGTATTGGGCACATAGCGATAGGTCAGGGTCAACCCGCCTGCGACCAGCAGAAATTCAATGGCATCCAGCAGAAAGCGGACTCCGCCCGGCATGCCGCCCACCAGTCCCTTGGAGGCAGACAGCACATAGGAGGTCATTGTCAGACTCGCCCCGAGCATCAAGGGCCCCAGGGTGATGGCCGCCCAGTAGATCAGTACGCGCTGGGCCAGTGGCCGGGCGCGTCGAACCCGCCAGATGTTGTTCAGTGTGCGGTCAATGGTCAGGATCGAGGCCAGCGCCGTGGTCAGCAGCACCAGCACACCGGCTACTCCCAGCTTGCTGGCCTTGCCCGCGAACTGGGTTAGGTAGCCCAGCATCTGGCGAGCGATATTGTCCGGAATCAGACTGGCGATCAGCCATTTCTGCAGTACATCCTGTAATTTGGCGAACATCGGAAAGGCAGTGAAAACCGCCAGCGCTACCGTGATGAATGGCACCAGCGCGATCAGCGTCGTGAAGGTCAGACTGCCGGCCGTCAGGCCCAGCCGGTCTTCCCGGAAGCGCTCATAGAGCGTCAGCGTGGTATTTTTCCATGGGAATTGCGACGCATCCTTGTAGAAGTCTTCGAATCGCTGGGAAATGGATAGGCTCATGGCCGCTATGATGCCACTCTCATGACAACATTTGACAAATCGGTGCGCTGGACGCGCAGCCTCGCAGTCGGCAGCCTGTTGGGTCTCATTGTGCTCGGCCTGGCCTGGGAATTGTGGCTGGCGCCCTTGCGGCCTGGCGGCTCCTGGCTGGTGCTCAAGGTGCTGCCCCTGTGCATCCCGCTGGCCGGCCTGCTGAAGAACCGCATGTACACCTACCGCTGGGTCAGCCTGATGGTCTGGCTGTATTTCACCGAAGGCGTGGTCCGCGCCAGTGGTGACCGGCCACCCAGTTCCTGGCTGGCGATGATCGAAGTGCTGCTGTGCCTCTCGCTGTTTGCCGCCTGTGCCCTGCATGTGCGCCTGCGCCTGCGCCATGCCAAAGACAAGCTGATGACCGAAACTGAGCCCTGAACCCCATGATGACCCACCTTGAACTGCTTGAGCAACTGCGCCAGATCACAGGCGCGCCCAACGTATTGACCGAAGGCGACCTGACCGCCTGGGAGCTTGACTGGCGCAAACGCGAGCGCGGTCGCGCGCTGGCTGTGGTACGCCCTGCTTCTACCGAGGAGCTTGCCGCCGTGGTCAAGGCCTGCGCTGCCGCACGCGTCAGCATGGTGCCGCAAGGCGGCAACACGGGCATGGTGGTCGGCTCCACGCCGGACGCCAGTGGCACGCAGGTCGTGCTGAGCCTCACGCGCATGAACAAGGTGCGCGCGCTGGACGCCGGCAACCTGACCATCACGGTAGATGCCGGCTGCGTGCTGCAAAACCTGCAGGAAGCCTGCGAAGAAGCCGGTTTTCTGTTCCCCCTCAGTCTGGCCTCGGAAGGCAGTTGCACCATTGGAGGCAACCTCGGCACCAATGCCGGTGGTACCCAGGTGGTGCGCTATGGCAACACGCGTGAACTGTGCCTGGGACTGGAGGTGGTTACCTCCCGGGGCGAGATATGGAACGGTCTGACCGGTCTGCGCAAGGACAACACGGGCTATGACCTGCGCCACCTCTTCATCGGCTCGGAAGGTACGCTTGGCGTGATCACCGCGGCCACCATGAAGCTCTACCCCATGCCGGTGTCCCAACTCACCGCGTTTGCCGCTGTGCCCTCTCTGGACGCCGCGGTACAACTGCTGAGCTTGGCACACCGTTACCTGAGTTCCGGCTTGACCGGCTTTGAAGTCATGGGCCAGTTTGCGCTGAGCCTGGTCGCCAAGCACTACCCGCAGCAGCGCGTGCCCTTCTGGCAGGAATCTCCCTGGTGCGTGGTGCTGGAGAATTCGGACAACGAATCAGAAGCCCATGCACGCGAGTGCTTCGAGCGCCTGCTCGAAGCCGCTATGGAAGAGGGTTGTGTGACCGATGCCGTGGTGGCCGAAAGCATGGCGCAGGCCAAGGCACTCTGGCACATTCGCGAAAGCATCCCGCTGGCACAGGCCGAGGAAGGCCTGAACATCAAGCACGACATCTCGATCTCGGTGTCGCGCATTCCCGAGTTCGTGCAGGAAACCAATGCGCTGCTGCTCCAGCACTTCCCTGGCGCACGCCTGGTGATCTACGGCCATCTGGGCGATGGCAACCTGCATTACAACGTGCAGGCGCCAGTCGATGACGATCAGGCTCGCTTCCTGCTCGATGAAGAGGCCCCCATGAACTCGCTGGTGTACGAGGTCGTGGACCGCTACAACGGCTCGATCTCGGCCGAGCACGGCATCGGCAGCCTCAAGGCGGAGAAGCTGGAACACCACAAGTCACCTGTGGCGCTGGGCCTGATGCGGTCTATCAAGCAGGCTCTGGACCCTCTGAACCTGATGAATCCAGGCCGGGTGATCCGGGATAATTGACGCATGAACGCCTCCACCTCTCCGCGCCCCGTGCGCAGTCAATACGAAGACTTCATGCGCCACGTGCACAGAACGGGTGCCGCCAAGACCGACCGTACCGGTACCGGCACAAAAAGCGTGTTCGGCTACCAGATGCGGTTTGACCTCAATGAGGGCTTTCCGCTGGTGACCACCAAGAAGGTGCACCTGAAGTCCATCATCAACGAACTGCTGTGGTTCCTCACGGGGTCAAGCGACAACAACTGGCTGAAGGAGCGTGGTGTCTCGATCTGGGACGAATGGGCCAAGCCCGACGGCGACCTCGGGCCGGTCTATGGTGTGCAGTGGCGCAGCTGGCCGACACCGGACGGCGGCCATATCGACCAGATTGCCGAAGTCATCAAGACGCTCAGGAGCAACCCCGATTCGCGCCGCATCATCGTGAGCGCCTGGAACGTGGCAGATCTCAGCAAGATGGCGCTGATGCCCTGCCATGCCTTCTTCCAGTTCTATGTGGCCGACGGTAAATTAAGCTGCCAGCTCTACCAGCGCAGCGCCGACATTTTCCTCGGCGTACCCTTCAACATCGCCAGCTACGCGCTGCTCACCCACATGGTGGCGCAGCAGTGCGATCTCGCCGTGGGTGACTTTATCTGGACCGGCGGCGACTGCCACATCTACAGCAACCACCAGGAGCAGGTGGAGCTGCAGCTCAGCCGTGCACCGTTTGCCTATCCCACGCTGAATATCAAACGTCGACCAGCTTCGATCTTCGACTACCAATATGAGGACTTCGAGGTGCTGGACTACCAGTGCCATCCGGCCATCAAGGCGCCGGTGGCGGTGTGAGCGCACTGGGCGACGGGACCCACCTTGTGGGGATCGACATTTCGCGAACTGCGCCAGCTTCGGCCCCACAGGCATTGGCCTGTTACAGGCCTGCTGAGGAGATGGGGTGATCAGCCGCCGCCAGTTGTTGGCCCTGGTTGCCCTCACGCTGATGTGGGGTATCAACTGGCCCATGATGAAGCTCTCGCTGCGCGAGCTCTCGCCGCTCTACTTCCGCGCGCTCACCATGACGGGCGGCGCGCTGTGGCTTTACGGTTTCTACCGTGTGCGAGGACTGCGCATGCTGCCGCAAGGCCCTGAATGGCGCTCCGTCATTCAGCTGGGAGCGCCCAATATGCTGGGCTGGCACGCCATCTCGATTCTGGGGGTGAAGGAGCTGGCCTCCGGGCGAGCCGCGATTCTGGGCTTCACCATGCCGATCTGGACCGTGCTCATCAGTGTCCTGTTTTTAGGCGAGAAGCTGACGCGCCGCGTCGCTTTTGCCGCGGCAGCGGTGGCGGTGGCCATCGCCCTGCTGATTTCGCATGAATTCACGGCACTGGCCGGGCGCCCACTGGGCATCGTGTGGATGGAGCTCGGAGCGGTGCTCTGGGCGGTCGGCACCTTGATGATGCGGCGTGCCCGGCTCATGATGCCGGTAGAGACGCTGACCGTCTGGATGATGATCCTGTCCAGCATCTGCCTGTGGGCCATTGCGCTGGTGAGCGAGCCCTGGCCTGTGTGGCAATTCTCTGCTGTGATGTGGGCCAGTCTGGCCTATGGCGCCTTGATCAACTACGGCTTTGCCCAGATCATCTGGGCCTCGCTGGCCCGCAACCTGCCTCCCAGCACGAGTGCGATGAGCATCATGGCCATTCCGCTGGTGGGCACCCTGTCGGCCACCTTCATCGTCGGCGAGTGGCCGAACTGGCAGGATTTTGTGGCGATCGTGTTTGTGCTGGCTGCGATTGCCGCTGTGCTGCTCCCTGCCCGCTCCTTGAGGAAACCATCATGAAACTACACCTGATATTTGCCCGCGCTGCCAACGGCACGATCGGCAAGGGCGGCACCATGCCCTGGCACCTGCCGGAAGACCTGGCCCATTTCAAGCGCACTACGCTGGGCAGCCCCGTGATCATGGGGCGCAAGACCTGGGAGTCGTTGCCGCCGAAGTTCCGCCCGCTGCCGGGGCGGCTCAACGTGGTGGTGACTCGTCAATCCGACTGGCAGTCTGCCGGTGCGAACGTGGCGCACTCCCTGCCCGAGGCCATCACGCTCTGTGAGGCCGCGGATGATGCCTGGATCATTGGTGGCGCCGAAATCTACGCGCAGGCCATGCCACTGGCGAACACGGCCGTGGTCACGGAAATCGAGGCGAGCTATGAGGGGGACGCTTTTGCGCCACAATTCGGGCCTGAGTGGGTGGAGATGCGGCGTGAACGCCATCTATCCGCCACCGGCTTGAACTTCAGTTTTGTCACTTACACACGTACACAGGGAGCCTGATATGTCAGGAGGCGGTTTTCATGTTCACGGTCCGCATGACCACGAGATTGAGCATGCCCAGCAAGGCGGGCACGGCGATCACGCGGGGAGCAGCATGACCAACCAGATTGCCATGTTCACGGCCATCATTGCCACCGTAGGTGCCATCTTTGCCTATATGGGAGGTGCCACCCAGGCCAATGCGGGCCTCTACAAGAACAACGCAGCCATCAAGAAAACGGAAGCCTCCAACCAGTGGAATTACTTCCAGTCCAAGAGCACCAAGCAGTCGCTGGCCGAAATGTCGCGTGACCTCTCAACCCGGGAGGATGACAAGCTCAAATACCAGACCAAGATCGACCGCTACGAGAAGGAAAAGACTGAAATCAAGGTCGGAGCCGACAAGCTGGAAGCCGACGCGACCGAGTGGGACAAGAAGAGCGACGAGCAGATGCACCAGCATCATCGCTGGGCTCAAGCAACCACCGTGCTGCAGGTCTGCATTGCGCTGGCCGCGATTGCCCTGCTGACGCGCAAGAAATGGCTGGAGTACGCCATGTTTGGCTGCGGCGCCATCGGCCTGCTGGTAGGCACCCTGGCTTCGCTACATATTTAATAGCTACTCGCGCTTTATTCATAAGGGCTGGAGCCCAAAAATATGGGGAATTCATGAAGCTTGCCACCTGGAACGTCAACTCGCTCAATGTCCGTCTGCCCCAGGTGCTGGACTGGCTCGCGGCGCAACAATCGTCTGGCGCTGCGGTCGATGTGCTGGCCCTGCAGGAACTCAAACTCACTGACGACAAGTTTCCATTCGAGGCGTTCAGCCAGATCGGCTACCAGGCCCAGTGTTTTGGGCAGAAGACCTACAACGGCGTGGCACTGCTGACACGCGAGCCAGCCACTGACGTGGTGAAGAACATCCCAGGTTTCTCCGATGACATGGCCCGCGTCATCAGTGCCAACGTCCAGGGCGTCCGTGTCATCGGCGCCTATTTTCCCAATGGCCAGGAACCCGGCTCCGACAAGTTCGACTACAAGATGAACTGGCTCAAGGGTCTGCGTGATTGGGTCCGGGAAGAGCTGGCCAAGCACCCGAAGCTGGTACTCATGGGGGACTACAACATCACGTTTGACGATGCCGATGTCTGGGATCCGGTGGGATTGAAAGACAGCATCCATTGCACCGAGGAAGAGCGCTACCAGCTGCGCGCCCTGATAGCGCTGGGCCTGCACGATGCGTACCGGCTGTTCCCCCAGGCCGAGAAAAGCTATTCATGGTGGGATTACCGCAACTTCGGCTTCCGCCGCAACCAGGGACTGCGCATTGACCATATCCTGGTGAGCCACGCGCTCAAGCCGCTGGTGAAAGCTTGCGTGATCGACAAGTCACCCCGCAAGAACGAGCGCCCCAGTGACCATGCGCCGGTTATCGTCGAAGTCGGCAACGAAGACTGAACCGTTTTCGTGCATCCGGGGCGCACGGCTGGCCTGCCCTGAAAAGCCAAGGGATACGAGTCCCCTGGCACGGGAGTGCATTCAACCTGCCTGTCACCCGCTACTCGAGGCCGAGTTCCTGAATCTTGCGTGTGATGGTGTTGCGGCCAATGCCAAGCTTCTGCGCTGCTTCTATCCGGCGTCCACGCGTACTGGCCAGCGCTGCGAGGATGAGCCGGGACTCAACGCGCCGCGTCAATTCGTCCCATACATCGTGGCGTCCGCTCTCCAGCAGAGTCTCCGCCTCGGCCGCCAGACCGGCCTCCCAGCCCATCTCCTGCGATGCCGGAGAAGCCGGAGAAGCCGGAGCATTTTGTTCAATGGACGTCATCCGCTCGGGGGAGCTGGAAGCCGTTTTGGACGATGCAAGCTCCGTCGAGACCTCCACCGGGGCAGACTCGCGGCCAGGCTCGGCGCCGGCATCAAGTTTCACGCCAACCTCTGGCGGAAGATCCTTCGGCTCAACCACCTGCGCTGGCGCCATCACGGTCAGCCAATGGCACATGTTCTCCAGCTGACGCACATTGCCCGGGAAATTGAAGTTCGCCAGCCAGGCCAGGGCGCGGTCCGAAATCCGCTTGGGTTCCACCCCGAGCTGTTGTGCGCTTTGCAACAGAAAATGCCGGGTAAGCATCGGCACGTCCTCCTTGCGCTCGCGCAGGGCGGGCAGACGCAGGCGAATCACATTCAGACGGTGAAACAAATCCTCCCTGAAAACGCCTTCCTTGACGCGCTGCTCCAAATCCTGGTGGGTCGCGGCGATCACGCGCACATGGGCCTTGACGGCGCTGTGCCCCCCCACGCGATAGAAATGTCCGTCCGACAGCACGCGCAAGAGCCGCGTCTGCAAATCAAAGGGCATGTCGCCGATCTCATCGAGAAACAACGTGCCGCCTTCGGCCTGCTCGAAACGGCCGCGGCGCATGGTTTGCGCGCCAGTAAAAGCACCACGTTCGTGACCAAACAACTCTGATTCCAGCAAATCCTTCGGAATTGCGGCTGTATTGATCGCCACAAAAGGGCCGTTGGCACGTGGCGAATGCTTGTGCAGCGCACGTGCGACCAACTCCTTGCCTGAGCCAGACTCGCCTGTAATCAGCACGGTCACGTTGCTCGGACTCAAGCGGCCAATGGCGCGGAACACGTCCTGCATGGCTGGCGCCTGACCCAGCATTTCGGGTGTCACGCCGAGGCGCTCCTCGGCCACTTCTTCACGCTGGCTTTCTTCGACCGCCCGGCGTATCAACTCAACGGCTTTGGTCAGATCGAAGGGCTTGGGCAGATACTCAAAAGCACCCCCTTGAAACGCCGAGACGGCACTGTCCAGGTCAGAGAATGCCGTCATGATGATCACCGGCAAGCCAGGGTGCTTGGCCTTGATCTTTTCCAGCAACTCCAGGCCGGACCCTCCCGGCATGCGAATGTCGCTCACCAGAATCTGCGGGCCATCTTCCTCGCTGGAACTCTCCAGTGCCAGCAGCACGTCTCTGGCGTTGGTGAAGCTGCGGGTGGGAAGGTTTTCGCGTAACAGCGCCTTCTCCAGAACGAAGCGTATGGATTGGTCATCATCTACTATCCAGATCGGCTTCATATGTCTATCACCTCAGGTCATGCCACCCCAAACTCCTCAAGGCAGCGGTATCAGTATTTTGAAATCCGTGTGCCCCGGCTCACTCTCGCACTCAATCAGGCCATGGTGCTGTTGCACAAAGGTTTGTGCCAGTGTCAGCCCCAGACCAGAACCCCCTTCTCTACCGGACACCAGCGGATAGAAGATGCGGTCCTTGATCTCGTCGGGCACTCCGGGCCCGTTGTCAATGACATGCAATTCCAATGCCAGGCGATAACGCTGCTTGCCAAAAGTGACCTGCCGCGCCACACAGGTGCGAAAAGTCAGTTGTGCATCACCCGTGGCAATCTTCTCCGCAAGGGCCTGACAGGCATTGTGGGCAATGTTGAGAACAGTCTGTATGAGTTGCTCACGGTCACCCCGAAACTCGGGGATCGACACATCGTATTGACGCACGACTCGCAGGCCCTTGGGGAATTCGGCCAGGATCAGTGAACGTACACGCTCGCAAACCTCGTGAATGTTGACATCCCCGACCAGATGCGGCCGTCGATGCGGTGCCAGCAGTCGATCCACCAGCGTCTGCAGGCGGTCTGCCTCATGGATGATGACCTGTGTGTACTCGGTGAGCTCGCGTGACTCCACCTCCATCTGCAGCAGCTGCGCAGCGCCACGGATGCCTCCCAGTGGGTTCTTGATCTCGTGTGCAAGATTGCGGATCAGCTCCTTGTTGGCCTGCGCCTGATCGAACAGCCGCTCCTCACGCTCCTGCCGTGCCTGCTGCTCCAGAGGCACCATTTCCACAATGAGCTCGCTTGAACGCTCAGTCTGGGTGACGATGACATGAACGGGTAGCGGCTCGCGGTTCAGGCGCTTGAGCCAGGCGTCATAACGCAAGGCGGCAAATTCGTTGCCTCCGGCACCCAGCAGGCCATTCGTGAGAATCTGAGGTTCTGTAAAACTGTCTGGAAAGCTGGAGCCTTCGATGCTGCGCCGGGATGCACCCAACGCATCTTCCAGCGCAGAATTGACAAACAGCACGATACCGTCGCCATTGACGACCGCCACTAAGGTGGCCAGCAGGTCAAATGCCTGAAAATGAGCGGGCAGGGATGTAGGCTTGTTCAAGCCTTCTATTTTGACGCAGAAGGACGCTCATTTGCGCCAGGAAGTCGCTCAAGTTCACGTCGAATACCGGCGATATCACTTTCATTGCGGGCCAGGCTGGCCTTGTATTCAGCCACGCGGTCCAGGTATTTCTGGTAATTGCGCGCTTCTGAACCCATTTTCTCGGGTTCACCATTGTTGTATTCCTTGAGCAGTTCAGCTTGGCGGGTCTCAGCCTTGCGCAATTCACTCTCGAGAATCAGACGCGCATCCGAATCACGCTCACGTTGGGCAGTCGGGTCAACCCGCTGCCCAGCCGTTGGCGAGGCGCTTGCCTGGCGCACGGGTGCCGCTGCATTGGCCGTCGCAGCAGGGCGCGTGCTCTTCACCACGGTGAGATTGCCGCCCTCGATCAGTTTGCAGCCTCTGGCCTGGGCATCCTGCAGGGTGTTGGTGTATTCGTTGCCGCAGCGGTAGATGCGTTCCTGCGAAATTCCGGGGGAAGAGAAAAGTGCGGTGGTGAGAAGAATCAGTAAAACGTGTTTCATGCGGTCTCCGCGCATCGTCAAAATGCAGGGATGATGCCCAAGTATCCCTTAATCGCGCGTCATGGGCAAACACCTGGATTTTGCGCGCTTCCAATGAAAAAGGACGGCGCAAGCCGTCCTTTTTTGATACAAGCCGTAACGAATTACAGCGAGTAGTACATGTCGTACTCGACCGGGTGAACGGCCATGCGGAAGCGCGTGACTTCCTGCATCTTCAGCTCGATGTAGGCATCGAGCATGGAGTCGGTAAACACACCGCCCTTGGTCAGGAAAGCGCGGTCGTTGTCCAGGTATTCCAGCGCCTGGTCCAGGCTGTGGCACACGGTCGGGATCTTGGCATTCTCTTCCGGCGGCAGATGGTACAAGTCCTTGGTGGCAGCCTCGCCCGGATGGATCTTGTTTTCCACGCCATCCAGACCCGCCATCAGCAAAGCCGAGAAGGCCAGATAAGGGTTGGCCAGTGGATCGGGGAAACGTGCCTCGATACGACGACCTTTCGGATTGGCAACGAACGGAATGCGGATGGAAGCCGAGCGGTTACGGGCCGAGTAAGCCAGTTTCACAGGTGCCTCGAAGCCGGGAACCAGACGCTTGTAGCTATTGGTGCCTGGATTGGTGATGGCGTTCAGGGCACGGGCGTGCTTGATGATGCCGCCGATGTAGTACAGCGCGAAGTCGCTCAGACCGGCATAGCCGTCACCGGCAAACAGGTTCTTGCCGTCTTTCCAGACCGACTGGTGCACGTGCATGCCGGAGCCGTTGTCACCAACGATGGGCTTGGGCATGAACGTCGCGGTTTTGCCATAGGCATTGGCCACGTTCTGCACCACGTACTTGAGAAGAATGGTCCAGTCGGCGCGTTGCACCAGGGTGCTGAACCGGGTGCCAATCTCGTTCTGGCCAGCGCCCGCCACTTCGTGGTGGAACACTTCGACCGGAATGCCCAGCGATTCGAGGATCAGGGACATTTCGGCGCGCATGTCCTGGGTGCTGTCCACCGGAGGCACGGGGAAATAGCCGCCCTTGACGGTTGGGCGGTGGCCCTTGTTGCCGCCTTCGATCTTGGTGTTGGTGTTCCAGGGAGCTTCGTACTCATCGATCTCGAAGGAGGCACCGCTCATCTCGTTCTTCCAGCGCACACCGTCGAAAATGAAGAACTCGGGCTCGGGTCCGAAGTAGGCTGCATCGCCCAGGCCGGAAGCCTTGAGGTAGGCTTCTGCACGCTTGGCAATGGAGCGCGGATCACGGTCATAGGCCTTGCCATCACCCGGCTCGATCACGTCACAGCTCATGAAGAGGGTGGTTTCCTCGAAGAAGGGGTCGATGTTGGCTGTATTGGGGTCAGGCATCAGCTGCATGTCGGAAGCTTCAATACCCTTCCAGCCAGCGATCGAAGAGCCATCAAAAGCATGACCTGATGTGAATTTGTCTTCATCAAAGTGAGAGACGGGCACAGTCACGTGTTGCTCTTTGCCACGGGTATCGGAGAAGCGGAAGTCCACGAACTTGACTTCGTTGTCCTTCACCATCTTCATTACGTCTGCGACGGTCTTTGCCATCAAATTCTCCTGGTTGGATTGGGTTGATAAAAATGTTTGTTAACCTGAATGCAGGTTTTATGCCAAAGCAGACGCGCGGACTGTTCTGTCAAAGGCTGTATTTTGCCCTGAGTTTGCGACAGATTTGAGCCCAAAGCGCCGAGATTTCATATTGCCAGGCGCACAGGACCGGATTGCACCAAAATGGGAATCACCTCTAAAGCACACATTTGGTGCATTTTTATTGTCGCACCAATTCAGGGCCCAGCTTGGCACCGAATGATTTCAGCCCCTCCAGCAAAAGAGGATAGGCCAGTTCCACTTCCGCAGGCTCGCCCTTGACGCCCAACTCGATGTGTCGCCCATACCCGGGGTGATCCACACTGGGCAGGCTGAACACCTTGACAGCAGCATGGGTCTTTTCGATCTGTTCCATCAAGGGCGTCAGTGCAGCCTCCATGGCGCCGAAAACGATGACAGACTTCTCGACCCAGGACGACACCCGGAACAGGTGGCTGTAATACGTGTCCAGCACCCAGGCCATCATGGGCCAGGCCATGACAGGGAAGCCAGGCACAAAGTGCACCGCACCACCTCCCGGGCTCTGGCAACTGAAACCGGGAATCTTGTTGTAGGGGTTGGGAATCAATGTCGCGCCGGCCGGGAACACGCCCATATTGAGGCGATGAATATTGTCCGCGCGGTCGGGTTCATAGCTCAGCCCCTGCTCCCGGGCCACTTCCTGCATGCGTTCGCGAATCAGGACTTCTGCTTCGGGGTGCAGTTGCAACTCAGCACCCAGCGCCCTCGCGGCGCACTGACGAGTGTGATCGTCCGGCGTGGCACCTATGCCGCCACAGGAAAACACGATGTCGGCACTGGCAAAGGCCCGCTTCAGCGTTGTGGTGATGCGGTCCGGAGAGTCACCCACATAGTCTGCGTAGGCGAGCTGCAAACCACGCGCCTGCAGCAACTCAATCAGCTTGGGGAGATGCTTGTCGGCGCGTTTGCCCGACAGGATTTCATCACCAATGATGACGAGGCCGATGCCACCGGCACCCTCAAGTTTGTTTGTTGTCATGATCGGATTCACTCTCGGGTGATGTCAGAACTTGTGCGGCCACAGATTCAATTAGCGCCGCTGGCGGGCGGGCTTCCGTCGGTGGCAGGGTCTCAGCCCGCATGCGTTGCAGTGCGGTCAGGCAGTAATGCCCGAACCAGAGCGAGGAGAAAGCGAACACCAGGGTATAGACCCAGATCGCCAGTGGCACCAGTATCACGAAAGCCGCGGCAAACAAGGCCCCAGACGCCCAGAACAGGCTCGGCGCCAAGCCGAGGTAGCCCGACAAAATTCCCATCAGCAGCATCCAACCGCGGTGGCGTCTGAACAGCTCCCGTCGCTCATCACGGCTGGCGTATTCCGACAGTGCATCGTAGGCCAGCACCCGGTATGTCAGCCAACCCCAGATCAGGGGGGGCAAAAACAGAATCAAGGGCGGCACCAGCCACAGCGGCATGGACAGAACCAGTGCAACCAGCGCCAGCAGGGTAGACCCCAGCGACCACAGCATGCTCAGAAACATCGTTCCGCCATGCTTGCGCTGCAGGCCGGGAAAGCGGCGTTCGCCCACCAGGGAAACCAGCGCGGGCGTCATCAAGACCCCCACGATCAGCAGCGACACCACCACCAGCAAGGGCGTGACCGAGAAAATCACGATCAACGGGGCCACCACGGCCTTCAGATCACCCGCACCAAAGCCCTGCAACCAGTCCCAGACGCTGTTGAGCATGGCCGAAGACTCCAGCCAGTTGCGCACCCAATCCAGCGCCATGTCCCAGTAAAAGTAGCCCAGTCCAAGTGACAGGGCCACCAGCAGGATGAGCGGCAGAAACGACAGTGCAATGACGCGGGGACGCACGCAATAAGCCACCGCGCGCCAGAAAGAGTCCAGAAACAGATTCATGGCGCCAAGCATACCCGGATTGACAGGCCCAAAGGCTCAGGCGCGCCCTACCAGACGCATCAATCCGAGCCACTGCTGGGACCAGAAACCTCGCCCGTAATCGCGCCCCTGTTCGATCTGGTCACGCACACCCGTCGGGTCATAGCGGAGCTCAAAATTGGCCGTGCCGAACAGGGTGTCCCACCAGGGCAGCAGGACCCCGAAGTTGTGCCCCCCCAATGGAGACACCTCATCGCCGGCTTGTTGCGCGTTATCCGTACTCGAGCGCAGGGCCGATTCGTGGCCAATGCCAACGCTGTGATGCAGTCGGTGAAAGCGTGGACTAACCCACAGGCGCTCCCCCAGCCGTCCAAACCAAAGTCTCAGGTTGGCATGCTGGAAATTCTCGCTGAGCTGGGTCAGGGCCGTGATGAGCACAAACTGGCCCGGCGCCACACCAATGAGTTGAGCCAGAGTGACCAGCAGCACATCGCGGATCAGATCGTCCAGCAGGTGGTTGCGGTTGTCGCTCCACATAGTCATCTGGCGTTGGGCGTGGTGCAGCGCGTGCAAGCGCCACCACCACTGGAAATGGTGCTGGCCACGATGAATCCAGTAATCGAAAAAGTCAAACACCACCAGATACAGTACCAGGCTGACCCAGGCCAGATCCGTCACGCCCGGCCAGATGCCGTCAAGCTGGAAGGTCCGGAAGCCCACCATACGCAGCATGCCCAGCAGGTCGTCAAACAGCGGCTGGACCGAGAAAAACAGTACCAGACGGAACAAGCCCAGGCGATGGATCAGGGTATAGAGCACATCCACGCGAATGCTGGCGTGGTCATGGACAGCTTCCACCGGTCGCCAGCGCTGCAGCGGTGCGATCACCAGCAGCATGACTGTCAATTGCAGCAGTCCGACCAACAGCCAGCCGGTCGCAGCGTAGGCCTCTTCCAGCAGTCCGCCCTGCCCCATGGCAAAAATCAACGGTTGAACCAGCGTCTCGAACAACCACTGCTGCGCGAGAGAAAAGGCGTCAGAAAATGCGTCCATATGCTGATGACTTGCCAGGTTGACCCAGTTATCGGGGCATTATTTTGCCGCCTTGCTCACCCAAGCCCTGTAATCCGGGTGCTCGCGCAAGGTCTCGAAACAAAATCCCCGCGCCTTCAGTCCCGTGATCAAGGGCTCGAGCACTGCAGGTGCCCAGGCATCACGGCGCGACCAGATGCCCAGGTGCGCCAGCAAGATATCTCCCGCGCGGATGTCGCGCAGGGCCCGGGCAAGCAGCAACTTGTTGCTGAACTGCTCGCTGGGTAACTCGTCTCCCAGGAATCCTGCCGCCGACCAGCCGACATGCAGGTAACCGCAGTTCCTGGCCGCCTGCAGCAGGCGCGGGGAAGTTTTGCCCCCTGGGGCACGAAACAGTGGCAGGGTTTTCTGGCCCGTCAGGCTTTCCAGCCGATCGGCCGCCAGCTTGATCTGCTCGCAATACTGCGATGCACTCAGCTTGAGGTTTTGGCCTTGCAGGGCACCCGCACTCGGACGCACGCGAAACGACACAGGCTCCGCCGGCACATCCGAGCGCCAGTAAACGTGATCCAGGGTATGCGATGCGAATGCATGACCCTCCGCTGCGCGCGCCTGCCACCAGGAGGCCCAGTAGGTCCCTAGGCTGCCATCGCCAGCCTGGGTCTTTTCGTTGGCGGCGAAAAAGGTCACCTTCACGCCCTGCCGCTGAAGCACCTCGGCAATCAAGGGCGCCACCGCCATATGCCCGGTGTCGAACGTCAGGTAGACCGGTTTTTCACAGTGTTTTTGGGCCGTAGCCCATGGTGTACATGCGAATGTAGCTATCAAAATAATAGCAAATCTCGTGCGCATCAAAAATCTACTGCCGGGATGCATGATCCAGGGTCCAGACGCCATGCGGTGATTTTCCGACTTTGACTTGCCTCACCAGCTCACGTGTTGTGGTGTCAATCACGCTGAGCCGCTTGGCCCAGCGGGATGTCACATAGAGGTAGTGGCCATCTGCCGACAAGTCCATGCAATCCGGCCCCCCGGGCGCGGGCAGTGTGTCCACAACGCTCATGCTCTGCAGGTCTATCTTGCTGATGCTGTTGGCCACGCGGTTGCTCACATACACATGACGGGCATCGCCTGCTGAACGGAAAGCGTGTGCGCCCTGTCCGGTCCGGATGGTTTTGACCAGGCGAGGGGCCGCTCCTGTCACGTCGTACACCTCCACCGCATCTCCCCCCGTCAGTGCCACCAGCACAAAATGATCATCCGGGGTGCCGTACACATCGGCAGGCATGGGGCCAACCGGGCCACGCCATTTGGCGGTCTGGCTGGCAAGTTCGATGACCATCAGTTCGTCACTACCCTGCAAGGTCACATAGGCCAGACTGCTTGAGCTGTTGATCCAGATGTGGCTGGGAATCTTGCCGGTGGACAATCGTCTTGCCAGCTGGAGCTCAATCCCATCCCAGCGGTAAACATCTACATGATGCATCCGGTTGCCGGCGGTGACAAACCAGCGCATATCGGGCGAGAAACGCAAATGGTAAGGATCGACGATGCCGCGCACCGTGCGCTGAACTTTGGCTGTTACCGGGTCAATAAAAAGCAGTGTGTCGCTCATGGCATTGGCCACGATGAGTGAGCGCGAGTCTGGAGTGAGATAGAGGTGATGCGGCTCCTTGCCGGCAGCAATGCGCCGACTTTCGCGCCAGCTCAGCGGATCGATCACGCTGACGCTGGCATCCAGCGAGTTGAGCACGAAGATGGGGCTGCTGTGGGTCTGGGCGCTTGCCGCGATGCCACCCAGCAGCGAGAGACTGATCAGGGCCAAGGTGCTTAACAAGCGGGCAGAGAGATTCACAGATGACACCGTTGGGATCAAACGCCAAGTGTAGCGGTGACCACTTGCCTGCTTCGCAACAAATCCGGCTGGTGCAATGGTCCGGCACTTCACGCCTGAAGGGAAGCCCCAGCGCATGCGTGTCAGCCGCTGATACTGAGCAGATCGTCCGCGCTCAGCCAGCGCCACTGCCCGGGAGCCAGATCTTGTGGCAACTGCAGGCCACCGATCCGGGACCGGTGCAAGCCCTCCACCCGGTTGCTGACGGCTGCCACCATGCGTTTGACCTGGTGGTACTTGCCCTCGGTGAGGGTCAGACGCAGATGATGGCTGTCGATCGCCTCACAGGCGGCAGCAAGCACGGGCTTGGGATCGTCCTCCAGCACCACCCCTGCCAGCAGCTTGTCCACCTGTTTGTCGTCCAGCGGGTGCTTGACCGTCACCTCATAGACTTTGGGTACATGGTGGCGGGGTGAACTCATGCGGTGGATGAACTTGCCGTCATCGGTCAACAGCAGCAAGCCCGTGGTGTCCTGATCCAGACGCCCCACGGCCTGTACTCCCTGCACGGCACCCTTTTGCGGCCGCATGCGCAGAGGCGATGGCAGCAGCGTGTAAATGCTCGGGTAGGTGGAGGGTTTCTGCGAGCACTCCGTGCCTGCTGGCTTGTGCAGCATCAGGTAGGCCTTCTCATGGTAGGGCCAGTCCACCCCCTGCACCCGAAAACGCAAGCCCGGCGCGTCGAACGACATGGACGCATCGCAACACTCAACAAGCCGAGAGCCTTGCTTTTCGTCGTACACCTGAACCAGCCCTTGCTGGATCAGGCCGGCACACACACGGCGGGTGCCAAAGCCCTGGGAATAAAGAATATCTTGCAGTTGCATGCCCCAAGTATCGCAAAGCCGGCCGGCCCGGGCTGCCCATGCACCCGTTCATTGCGAGGCTGGGCCATATCCCGTAAACTGCCTCCACCATTTCCCCACCTGCCGCGCACATGTCCGATGAACTGGTTTTCGCCAACGAACAATACCCCGCCGCGGTACCCGCCATAAAACTGGCTCCCTGGGTGGTACTGATCGTCGACGATGAGCCTGCGGTGCATGAAGTCACCAAGCTTGTCATGTCGGATTTCACGATGGAGAAGCGGTCTCTGGAGTTTCTGCACTGCTACAGCGGAGCGGAGGCCAAAGCCTTGCTGAGCCAGCGCGATGACGTAGCCCTCATCCTGCTCGACGTGGTCATGGAGACAGAGCATGCCGGCCTCGAGGTGGCGCGCTACATACGCGAAGAACTGCACAACCTCAAGGTGCGCATTGTGCTGCGCACCGGCCAGCCAGGCCAGGCCCCCGAAGAACGTGTAATCCGCGATTACGACATCAATGACTACAAGGAAAAAACCGAGCTCACGCGACGCAAGCTCATGACGGTGTTTTATGCCAGCCTTCGTGCCTACCGCGATCTGATGCGCATCGAGCAAGCCTGCGCGGGACTGCGTCGCTCAATCGAGGCCATCACGAAAGTTTCCGATTCCTACAATCTGCGCACGTTTGCCTCCGCTGTATTGGGGCAACTCAACTTTCTGCTGGACATGAATGGCGAAGGACTTTGCGCCAGTCGCATTGCCACCTACACCGCATCAGCCAAGGAAGGGCAACTCCGTGTGCTCGCGGCCACAGAGGCCTATTCGCAGCTGCATGTCGATCTGGATGTCACAAACCTCCCACCCGAGGTCAGCGAAGCCATCGCGTTGGCGCTGTCCGAGAAGCAGGGGCGTTGCAGTGAACACCACTTCACCAGCTATTACCGAACCAAGGCGGGTAACGAAAGCATTATCTACATGCTTTTTTCAGAGCCCATCACAACCAGTGCACAGGAGCTTCTGGAGATTTTTTCTTCCAATGTCGCCATTACCTATGACGGCCTGTTGATGCGGGAAGAAGCTGAGACCTCCCAGCGCGCCACCATTTCCATACTGGGCGAAGCGATCGAGCGGCGCTCAATTGATTCGGGTGCCCATGTCATGCGTGTTGGCGAAATTGCCGCATTGCTGGCTTCGAAAGCCGGCATGTCCGACAGCGAAGTGGAACTCATCCGCCTGGCTGCACCGCTACACGACGTAGGCAAAGTTCAAATCACGGATCAGGTTCTCCAAAAACCAGGCCCACTCAACGAGGCTGAATGGAGCGCGATGAAGGATCACGCGCTCAAGGGTTACTCACTCTTGTCCAGCTCCCATGCCAAGGTCCACCAGCTCGCGGCCATCATTGCGCGCGAACACCATGAGCACTGGGATGGTTCTGGTTACCCGCGTGGCCTGGCTGGCGAAGACATCCATCTGGCGGCGCGTATCACTGCCATCGCCGATGTATTGGACTCGCTTCTCACCTCCAGCTTTCACAAAAAAGCCTGGGGGTTCGATGCGGCACTCGCGCACATCCGTGCTGAGAGCGGCAAGCATTTCGAGCCCCGACTGGTAACACTGGCGCTGGCACACCTGAGCGATATCAAACACATCTACAGCCAACTCCCCATCCACTCGTCTTGAGTGGAAAGTTTCAGGTCCTGCCATCAATGATCATGGCCTTCCCGCCATTCGCTTGACACGCACGCTCGCTGCTGCGTATGACTGCCGGCCAAAAATCATCTCGCCGCGTCATGCAGCCTCTTCTCCCATCTTCAGGGGGAACCGGATTCTGAATGTGGCGCCCTTGCGTACATCCTTGACAAGGGAGATCACCCCTCCCATGGTGCTGACCACCAGGTTAAACACAATATGCAGTCCCAGTCCACTTCCGCCCGCGCCTCGCCGCGTGGTGAAGAAGGGGTCGAAGATCCGGCCCTGAATCTCAGCCGGAACACCCTTGCCATCATCCGAGAAATCGATCTGAACCTCGTTGCCGGTCCGCTCGGCCGCAATCCGGATCACACCGGCTTGCCCCTCGTCATAGGCGTGCACAATCGAGTTGATCACCAGGTTGCTGACCACCTGATAGATCGCACCGGGATGGGTGTACACCAGGATGTCTTGTGCACACTCATTCAGAACCTCAACCCTGCCGCCCTTCAATCTGGGCTTGAGGCTCAACAGCACCTCATCGATGTACTCACGCAGATTGAGCTGCCGCCACTCATCACTGGACTGATCCACGGCCACCTGCTTGAAGCTGCGAACCAGGTCAGCCGCGCGCAAGAGATTGCTCACCAGGATCGCCGTACCGCTCTGCCCATGTGCAATAAATTGCTCAAGCGTCGAACGTTTCATGGCAGCCCCTTCGAAATCCTTTTTCAGACTCGAGAAAGCCTCATGCAAGGCCGTCGCGGACGTCACACCAATACCAATTGGCGTGTTGATCTCATGAGAAATCCCCGCCACCAGTGCACCCAGGGAGGCCATTTTTTCCGACTGTACGAGCTGGGACTGGGTCTCGCGCAAGGTACCGATGGTCTGGTTGAGGTTCTGGTTGGACTCGATCAAGGCGCGTTCTGCGCGTTTGCGTTCCGTGATGTCGATGCCTGTACCGATCATGTATCTCAGCATGCCCGTCTCGTCGAGCAACACGGCGTTATTCCAGGAAATCAGACGACGCTGCCCGGTGCGTGTTTGCCACTCCACTTCCTGGAGTCGGGGAAGGTCCTCGGGAGATCGCAAGTTCTCATACCGCGCCCGAACCTCAGCCCTGCGCTCCACCGGAATGACATGGGTCCAGGCCAGGTCGCCCCGGATTTCATCAAAACGGTACCCGGTCAAGCGCTCGCATGCCTTGTTGAAGCGAACAAACCGCCCCTGTGCATCGACCACAAAGATCAGGGTTTCGGCTGTGTCGAGAATCGTTTCAATAAAGGTGTTTTGCTGTTCAAGCTCCTGTGTTCTCTCCAGCACGCGCTCTTCAAGCGTTTCATTGAGTTGCACCAGCGCCGTTTCGGCCAGTTTTTGCTCGGTGATGTCCTGTATCGTTCCGATCACCCGGACAGGTTTCCCCTGTGTATCGGCATGCACCGCGCCACGGATGTGCACATGTTTGATCCGGTCCCCTGGTAAATGCAGACGGAGCTGGTGAGAATAAGTGCCCAGCGTATCCAGTGCCCTCTGAAGGTGTCGCGCAAGAGCCTGCGAGTCCTCCGGAAGCATGGCTGCCGCCACGACAGCTCGTGGCACGCGACCATCTGGCGCGTCAAACTCGTGGATTCGCAGCGCTTCAACTGACATGAGATATTCTTCGCGCGCCAGATCGTGAGCCCAACTGCCAATATGTGCCAGTTGCTGTGCCTCTTGAAGACGCATCTCACTCTCGCGCAATGCCTGCTCAGCCAGCTTTCTGCTGGTAATGTCACGCTCCATGGAGATAAGCTTGATAACTCTTCCTGATTCATCACGAACCGGTTGGACATCTATCACCGCCCAGTATTTCTCCCCACTCTTTTGATAGTGCACCAGCTCCGTCTCAAAACGTTCGCCTCGCATTACCTTGTCCTGAATAAAAGCGAGCGTATCCGGGTCCGTATCGGGGCCATTGAGCAGTTCCCCCGGCCGTCTGCCCACGACCTCGTCCAGACTAAAACCACTCATGCGGACAAACCCATCATTGACCCAGATGATGCGGGCTTTGGGATCCATGATCAGAACACCGTTGTCCGTACTCGATGCAACCACCGCAAGTTCGCGTGCCTCGGCCTCGCTTGCCTGAAGTGCTTGTTCCACCTTTTTCTTCTCGGTGATGTCCTGAACAGAACCAATGATGCGGGTCGGTTCGCCATCCTTGTCACAATAGACAGCAGCATCAGTGTTCACGTACTTGATTCGGCCATCGGGGAAAAGCAGACGATGTTCCACTGCATAGCCGGACTTTGAAGCCAGCGCCTCTTCCCGCTTTCTTTTCAACAGCGCATGGTCATCAGGATGAATCACTGAAAATATGCGCTCCCAGGTAGCTCTGCCGTCGGGTGAGTCCAGCTCAAGGATTCGCAGAGCCTCTTCTGAAAAAATGGGGCCCCGCTCATCCAAGTCGTTTTCAAAGCTGCCCACATGCGCCAGTTGTTCAGCTTCCTTCGTCCGGTCTACGCTCTTGCGCACCATCTCTTCGGCCAACTTGCGTTCAGTAATATCTTTTTCGATGGCGATGAACTTGGTCAAATTTCCCGCCTCATCGTGAACGGGTTTGGCATCGATCGCAATCCAGTACTTGCGTCCCGACTTGTGGTAGTTGACAAGCTCAGCCTCAAAGCCTTTGCCTTGCGCCAAGGCTTCCCTCACCCTGCGACACGTTTCCCGATCAGTATCAGGACCTTGTAGCAAGGAGCCGGGTTTTTTTCCCAGCACGTCAACAAGTGAGTAGCCCGTGATCTGTTCAAACCCCTTGTTGACCCAGGTGATGACACCCTGTGCATCAGTGATGATGACGGCATTGTCCGTGCGCGAAGCCACCAAGGATAGCTCACGATATTCTGCCTCGCGCGCACGATGTGCCTCATCAGCCGCCTTCCTGTCCGACACATCGATGAAGAGCAGCAGGTGCCTGACTCTATCCACATGCCGAAAACTCGCCACGACCATTTCGCACGGCCTGCCGCTTCCATCGCGCATTTTCAACAATATCTCGCTGCGTCCATGTTGCCGCTGCGCGGCCGCATCTGACATCGACACATTGAATAGCGCCGGATCCAGGCCCCCCAGCAGACGGTCCCGAACATTCTTTGTCCTGATGTCTTCTTCTGAATAGCCACTCAACGCCAACATGGCTGGATTGACATAGATGACTTGACCCTGTTCCAGCAGAAGCACGCCTTGCCCCGCGTCTGACTGAGCCGTCTGCAGCGCCTTGAAGAACTTGTTCTCCCCCAGAACCTCGTCGTAAAAGGTCAACGCCAACGAGGCCAGCAACACGACCAAGGCCACAAGCCCGACTAACAGACCGATCGCATTCCCGCTCAAACCGGTACTGGCTGCATTACAGACGGATCCTGGGGCAAATTCGGCAGCAGCCATTCCTGTGTAATGCATACCGGCAATGGCCAGCCCCATGATCATGGCGCTTGAGAGTCGACGCCAAAATGACACCGAGACTGCTCTCAACTCCTGAAAAGCAAGAAACAAAGCCCCCCAACTGGCCCCCACCGCGACCAGCACAGACAACACAAACAAAGTGCCGTCGTAGCTGATGGAGGGTGACATTTTCATGGCTGCCATGCCGCTGTAATGCATGGCCACAATACCGAGCCCCATGAGGACCGAAACCATGGCACGCGTCCTCAAACCGCTTTGTGGGCGCTGCAGCGTATAAAGTGCAATAGCCGATGCCAGTATGGCTGGCAGCACCGAAAATGCCGTGATGACCGGGTCAAAGGCCACAGGCACGGGCAAATGCAGTGCCAGCATTCCGACAAAGTGCATCGCCCAGATACCGATCCCCATGGAGCAGGCACCACCAGCCACCCAGTAAGGCAATGTTTCCCGGCTGGCTCCGGCCATGCGTAATGCAATGCGTAGCGTCGTATACGACGCAAAAATGGCAATAAAAACGGAAAACGCAATCAGCGACCACTGATAAGAGTAGCTCATGGCTTTATTCCTTATCAGCTTGGCCGGGTTGTCGATTGATGGGTAAGGCCAGTCTGTTCAATGTTGTCCATTGACTGACATGGGACCACCGATTCATGTACAGGCATTCAGAATTCCATATTTCCAAAATCCACTATACAAGAATGGCCAGCGCGGCCGGCAAGGGAAAACCAGAAAGCAAATACCCCGTCAGCAACATTGCTGGCGGGGTATTGAATATGGTGGAGCTGGCGGGATTTGAACCCGCGTCCGCAAGCCTTCTTCGAGCAGTTCTACATGTGTAGCCGTCTGATTTAAATCTCACTTTTTGCATCGCGCAGTGGCACGCTATGCAAAACGCCAGCATCCTTGAATCTCACGACTGCGCAAGGTGCCCGCGCAGAAGCCAGCCAATGTAAATTACCCCACAGCCTGGACAGCTTGCGCCACCCTTGCCCAGCCCATCGGCCTGCTGTTGTGAGGCTCACGCGCGATTAAGCGGCGAGTGCGAAACGTTCGTCGTTTGCAGTTAGTTTGTTTCAGTCTTTTTTACGAGCACACTGAGCTCGACATGCCCTGCTGCGCGTCCGAACCCACGTCGAAACCAGTGCAGCCCCTGATTTCCTATTTTAGGCCTACTTGAGTAATTGCAAGAGCTCGACTGGGGAATTAATTACCGCATGGGCTCCCCAGGCAGAAATATCGGATTTCTGACCTAGATAACCATAGGTAGCTGCCACCGTCCCCATGCCGGCAGCGCGTCCAGCCAGAATGTCGCGCTCATCGTCACCAACATACAAGCAGTTGCCAGGCAGCAGTCCCAACCGTCTGGATGCCTCAAATAACGGCTCCGGATGCGGCTTGGCATGGGGCGTAGTGTCACCACACACAATGGTTCGCGCCGTATCGAACAAGGGCATGGCACGAGTCAGGGGCTCAGTGAAACGGGCCGCCTTGTTGGTCACTACGCCCCACACCAGATCCCGCCCCAATAGCTGCTCTATCAAATTAGCCACGCCGTCAAAGGCACGGGTGCGCTGGGTCAGCGACTTTTCGTAATTCCTGAAAAATTCTTCACGAAAGTCATCGTATTCAGAATGCTCTGGCTTCATGTCAAACGCAACACCGAGCATGCCTCGAGCCCCAGCGCCCGCCATGGGCCGATAGGCATCGAGTTTCAGCGCAGGCATGCCGCGGTCTGTTCGCATCTTGTCCACAGCTGCCCCCAGATCAGGGGCACTGTCAATCAACGTGCCATCCAGATCAAACAGGACGGCTTCTATGCCGGAAAACACGTGCTTCAACTCCCTCACCATGGCTTCTGTGTAGCAAAGAGATAGTTCACGCCAGTATCGGCACTTAGCGAGTAGCGTCGCGTCAATGGGTTGTATTCCATACCACGCGTATGAAGCAATTCAAGATCAGCTTCGCGGCAATAGCGGGCCAGCTCGCTGGGCCGGATCATCTTGGCATATTCGTGTGTACCACGCGGCAACAGATTGAGTACATACTCGGCACCGACAATAGCAAACAGAAAAGACTTTGCATTACGGTTCAGCGTCGAGAAAAACACCCAGCCCCCCGGCTTGACCAAGGTTGCACATGCCCGCACCACTGAGGCCGGGTCCGGGACATGCTCCAGCATTTCCATGCAGGTCACCACGTCAAAGTTTCCCGGCTGTTCATCTGCAAGGGCTTCAGCGCTTATTTCACGGTACTGCACATTGGGTGTTTGAGCCTCCAGAGCGTGCAGCTGGGCCACCTTGAGCGCCTTGGTCGACAAATCAATCCCCAGCACGCCAGCGCCTCTGCGCGCCATGGAATCGGCCAGAATGCCGCCGCCGCAGCCCACATCCAGAATGCTGTGCCCCGCCAGAGGGCACAAGCTGTTGATCCAGTCGAGTCGCAAGGGATTGATCTGGTGCAACGGACGAAACTCGCTCTCCGGATCCCACCAGCGATGCGCCAGCTCAGAAAATTTGGCCAGCTCGGCTGGATCGGCATTCAAAGTAGAAGTCATGGTTGGATTATCAGGGAAGTGACTCCACAACGAGAGTTGCTCAACCCACTCACAGACTGGCTTCCCGCAGCAAAACCAAAGTGTAGCGCCCGAATACAAAAAACCCCGCCAAAGCGGGGTTTTTGAAGTGCTCCGAAAGGATTACTTGTTGGAGCGGGTACCGACTACTTCGATTTCCACGCGACGGTTCTTGGCGCGGCCTTCGCGGGTCTTGTTGTCAGCCACAGGCTGCTTCTCGCCTTTGCCTTCGGTGTAAACACGGTTTTTCTCGATGCCCTTGGACACCAGATAAGCCTTCACGGCTTCTGAGCGACGAATGGACAGCTTCTGGTTGTATGCATCGGTACCGATGGAGTCGGTATGACCCACAGCGATGATCACTTCCAGGTTGATACCTTTAACCTTGGCAACCAGATCGTCCATCTTGGCTTTGCCTTCAGGCTTGAGCACAGCCTTGTCGAAGTCAAAGAAAGCGTCGGAGGCATAGGTCACCTTGGTGGCGGCCACGGCGGGAGGTGCTGCAGGCTTCGGTGCGGCAGCAGGTGCAGCAGCGGGGGCGGCAGCGGCAGGCGCGGCCTTGGGAGCCATCATCGGCGCGGGAGCAATTGCGCCGTCGCAATCCTTCTGAGCCGTAGCAGGCGTCCAGTTGGCGTCACGCCAGCACAGGCCGGTGGAATTTTTCCAGACATCGCCTGAAGCATTGCGCCAGTTGTCGACAGACTGTGCGCCAGCGGCCGTTGCGAGTGCTGCGGTAGCAATCAGCATTGCCACTTTATTCAAATTTTTCATAGTTCTCCTCTTGGGGGAAAAAGCCGCAGCAGCGCTGCGAATTGTAACGACGCTCTAAATGCCTATCACCTAAAACGTTCGTGTCATTGTGCCACAGCTTGGCCTAGGCCCCAATACGGCTGCATCCACAGGTAACACCCTACTGGTAAAAACCAGCAAATGTTGCAACAATGCGACACACATTGACCCGTAGAATGAAGGGTTGACCTCCATTGCCATGACCACTCCATGACCCAGTTCGCCAAAGAAACCCTGCCCATCAGCCTCGAAGAGGAAATGCGCCGCAGCTACCTCGATTACGCCATGAGCGTGATTGTGGGACGCGCCTTGCCTGATGCGCGAGATGGCCTCAAGCCGGTGCACCGCCGCGTCTTGTTCGCCATGCACGAACTGAATAATGACTGGAACCGCCCGTACAAGAAGTCAGCGCGTATCGTCGGTGATGTCATTGGTAAATATCACCCGCACGGCGACAGCGCGGTGTACGAGACCATCGTGCGCATGGCACAGGACTTTTCTTTGCGGCACATGCTGGTGGATGGCCAGGGCAACTTCGGCTCGGTGGACGGCGACAATGCAGCCGCGATGCGTTACACCGAAATTCGCATGTCCAAGATCGCCCATGAATTGCTGGCCGATCTGGACAAGGAAACCGTTGACTTCGGCCCCAATTACGATGGCAGCGAGCATGAGCCACTGGTCATGCCCGCCCGCTTCCCCAACCTGCTGGTGAATGGGTCGTCGGGTATTGCCGTGGGTATGGCTACCAATATTCCCCCTCATAACCTGAATGAAGTGGTGGATGGCTGTCTACATTTGTTGCGCAACCCGGAAGCCTCGATCGATGAGTTGATGGAAATCATCCCGGCGCCCGACTTCCCGACAGCTGGCATCATCTATGGCATCAATGGCGTGAAAGATGGCTACCGCACCGGACGTGGCCGGGTGGTGATGCGCGCGAAATGCCACTTTGAAGACATCGACAAAGGCCAGCGTCAGGCCATCATCGTCGATGAGCTGCCCTACCAGGTCAACAAGAAGACGCTGCAGGAGCGCATGGCCGAACTGGTACACGAGAAGAAGATTGAAGGTATCAGTCACATTCAGGACGAGTCTGACAAGTCGGGCATGCGACTGGTGATCGAACTCAAGCGGGGTGAAGTGCCTGAAGTGGTACTCAACAACCTCTACAAGCAGACGCAGCTGCAGGACACCTTCGGCATGAACATGGTGGCGCTGATCAACGGCCAGCCCAAGCTCTGCAACCTGAAAGACCTGATCGAGGTCTTTCTGGATCATCGTCGTGAAGTCGTCACCCGACGTACGGTGTTCAACCTGCGCAAAGCACGCGAACGCGGCCATGTACTGGAGGGCCTTGCCGTTGCTCTGGCCAATATTGATGACTTCATCGCCATCATCCGCAATGCACCGACGCCCCCTGTGGCCAAGGTCGAGCTGATGAACAAGCCCTGGGACAGCAAGCTGGTGCGCGAAATGCTCACCCGGACCCGTGCCGACGGTGGCGTCATCAATGCGGATGACTACCGGCCTGACGGCCTGGAAAAACAGTTCGGCATGGGCAGCGACGGCCTGTACCGACTCTCCGACACGCAGGCCCAGGAAATCCTGCAGATGCGCCTGCAACGCCTGACCGGCCTGGAGCAAGACAAAATTGTTGCCGAGTACAAGGAGGTCATGGCCCAGATCGAGGACCTGCTCGACATTCTGGCCAAGCCCGAACGCGTATCCGTCATCATCAGCGAGGAGCTCGGCGCGATCAAGCAGGAATTCGGCCAGAGCAAGCTCGGTACGCGCCGCAGCCAGGTGGAATACAGCTCCCATGACCTGAGCACCGAGGATCTGATCACTCCGACCGACATGGTGGTGACGCTGAGCCATAGCGGCTACATCAAGAGCCAGCCTTTGGGAGAGTACCGCGCCCAGAAGCGCGGCGGACGCGGCAAGCAAGCCACGGCGACCAAGGAAGACGACTGGATCGACCAGCTCTTCATTGCCAACACGCATGACTACATCCTGTGCTTTTCGAACCGTGGCCGCCTGTATTGGCTCAAGGTCTGGGAAGTACCCGCGGGTTCACGCGGCTCACGCGGCCGGCCGATTGTCAACATGTTTCCCCTGCAGGATGGCGAAAAAATCAACGTCGTGCTGCCACTCACAGGCGAGTTCCGCCGTTTCCCGGCCGATCACTACATCTTCATGTCCACCAGCATGGGCACCGTGAAAAAGACCACGCTGGAAGAATTCAGCAATCCACGCAAGGCCGGCATCATAGCGGTGGACCTGGATGAAGGCGACTTCCTCATAGGTGCTGCGCTGACGGACGGTGCGCATGATGTGATGCTGTTCTCGGATGGTGGCAAAGCCGTGCGCTTTGATGAGAATGATGTGCGCCCCATGGGGCGCAACGCCCGCGGTGTGCGCGGCATGATGCTGGAAGAAGGTCAGAGCGTTATCGCGATGCTGGTGGCAGAAGACGAGCAGCAAAGCGTGCTCACCGCTACCGAAAACGGTTATGGCAAGCGGACCTCGATCACCGAGTACACGCGTCATGGCCGCGGCACCAAAGGCATGATTGCGATCCAGCAATCTGAACGCAATGGCAAGGTCGTTGCGGCCACGCTGGTGCATGCTGACGACGAGATCATGCTGATCACCGACCGCGGCGTGCTGGTACGCACCCGTGTGTCAGAGATTCGGGAACTGGGGCGCGCGACCCAGGGTGTGACCCTCATCGGGCTGGACGAAGGCTCGAAGCTCAGCGGCTTGCAACGCATTGTGGAGAATGATGCGAACACAGCTGACAGCGATCCATCTGACAACGACAATTCGGGCGCCGACGCCTGATTGCTATATTTTTAGTAGCGACAAAGGCTCATTCAGCATGGGCTTTTGTTGATTTTCTTGCTGAATTTGAATGAAACGCCCGTATAACTTCTCCGCCGGTCCGGCAGCCATCCCTGAAGAGGTGCTGACCCTGGCTGCCAGTGAAATGCTCGACTGGCATGGCAGCGGCATGAGCGTCATGGAAATGAGCCATCGTGGCAAGGAGTTCACGTCCATCTATGCGCAGGCTCATACAGATATCCGTGAACTGCTGGCTATACCGGATAACTTCAAGGTGCTGTTCATGCAGGGCGGCGGTCTGGGCGAAAACGCCATCGTGCCGCTTAACCTGTCGCGCGCAAGCACGGTGGATTTCGTGGTCACCGGTAGCTGGAGCCAGAAATCCCAGCAAGAAGCCCGCAAGTACTGCAGTGTCAACATAGCTGCAAGCAACGAAGCTCAGGGATACACCACCCGCCCTGCCCCGGCGAGCTGGCGTCTGAGCTCCCAGCCCAGCTATGTGCACATCTGCAGTAACGAAACCATTCACGGTGTTGAATTTCATCAACTGCCCGACCTCAAGGCCATGGGCTGCGACGCACCGCTGGTGATCGACTTCTCTTCGCATGTGGCCTCGCGTAGCGTGGACTGGTCCAGGGTCGGCCTGGCGTTTGGCGGTGCCCAGAAAAACCTGGGGCCTGCAGGCATGACGCTGGTGGTGGTGAGGGAAGATCTGCTGGGTCATGCCCTGCCCGTATGCCCCAGCGCGTTCGACTACCGGCTGGTGGCCGACAACCAGTCGATGTACAACACACCACCGACCTACGCCATCTACCTGGCTGGGCTTGTATTCCAGTGGCTCAAGCGCCAGGGAGGTGTGGCTGCCATGGAGGCACGCAACATCGCCAAGGCGGAACTGCTCTACCAGGCCATCGACAGCTCACAGCTCTATGTGAACAAGGTTGCCCAGGACTGTCGCTCACGCATGAATGTGCCGTTCTTCCTGCGCGACGAATCGCGCAATGAGGCTTTTCTCAGTGGGGCCAATGCGAACGGGCTGCTTCAGCTCAAGGGCCACAAATCAGTCGGCGGCATGCGTGCCAGCATCTACAACGCCATGCCGATCGCAGGCGTGCAGGCTCTGGTGGACTACATGCGAGAATTCGAAAGAACCCAAAGCTGAACAGCCGGCCTCCGCCGCTGACATACACCACGCTATTACCGCCCCATGGCCAAGACACTCCCCGAACTTCGCGTCCAGATTGATGCACTCGACCAGCAACTGCTTTCCCTGCTGAACCAGCGCGCCGGTCTGGCCAATGAAGTTGGCGAGATCAAACGCGCCGAGGGGTCTGCGGTGTTCCGGCCTGAACGCGAGGCCCAGGTCATCCATGGCCTGCAGACGGCCAATCCTGGCCCGCTCAAACCCAGCAGCGTGGCCAATATCTGGCGCGAAATCATGTCGGCCTGTCGCGCCCTTGAGGCGCCCCAGCGCGTGGCCTACCTTGGCCCGGCGGGTACTTTCAGCGAAGAGGCCGCGGTCCGATTTTTCGGCTCCAGCATTGAACACGTGCCCTGTGTGAGCTTTGATGAGGTGTTCCATGCGGCCACCTCGGGGCGTGCCGAATTCGGCGTGGTTCCCGTTGAGAACAATACCGAGGGCGTGGTCACGCGTTCACTTGATCTGTTCCTGAACTCTCCGCTGCACATCGTGGGTGAGATCAGCCTGCTGGTTCGCCACCACCTGCTGCGCCTGAACAACTCGCTCGAAGGCATTGAAGCCGTCTACGCACATCCCCAGGCACTGGCCCAATGCCAGAACTGGCTCAGCACCCATTTGCCGAACGCTGAGAGGCATGCGGCTTCCAGCAACGCAGAAGGCGCCCGCCTGGCATCGACCAATCCAGCCTGGGCGGGTATCGCCAGCGAGCGCGCTGGCTCCGAATTCGGTCTGCATGTGACCGCCCATGCGATCCAGGATGATGCCTTCAACCGCACGCGCTTTGCAGTGGTCTGCCTGCCGCAGGTGCTGCCTGCGCCAGCGCCTTCGGGGCATGATTGTGTGAGCCTCATCGTCTCCGTGCCCAATCGCCCCGGGGCCGTGCATGATTTGCTCGTGCCACTCAAGCAGCATGGCGTGTCAATGACTCGCTTCGAGTCACGGCCCGCCCGCTCGGGCCAATGGGAGTATTTTTTCTACATCGACATCCAGGGACATCCTGCGCTGCCCCATGTCGCAGCCGCGCTCAAAGACCTGCAAGGCCTGTGCGCCTTCTACAAGGTACTGGGCACCTACGCCGTGAGCGAATAAGCATGATGATGGTTACGGTCTCAACACGCCCTGACTTCATCAACGCACTGCCTGCCGAGGTTCGCCATGTTTGAGCAACTCGGGCTGATTGGCTGCGGCCTGATGGGTGGCTCGTTTGCGCTGGCCCTGCGTCGCGCGGGTCTCGTCAAACGGGTTGTGGGCTACAGCAAGTCCCCCTCCACCACCGAGCGTGCTCGCGCACTGGGGGTCATCGATGTCGAGGCACCCTCTGCGCTTCTTGCCATCTCTGGGGCAGACATCGTGCTGATCGCAGTGCCCGTGGCAGCCACTGAGGCCACCTTCAAAGCCATCAAACATCTGGTCACGCCCCAGATGCTCATCATGGATGTCGGCTCCACCAAGCGTGACGTCACCGAAGCCAGCCGGCGCGCCTTGCGCGAGCGCATGGGCTCATTCGTACCTGCTCACCCGATTGCCGGCAAGGAGGTCGCGGGCGTGGAGCATGCCGACGCCGATCTGTATACCGGCCGACAAGTCATCCTCACCCCAACCGAACGCACCCTGACAGTACAACTCAAGAAAGCCGAGCAGGTCTGGACTGCACTGGGTTGCCATGTGCGCCTGATGTCCCCCGAATCGCATGATGCGGCCTTTGCCGCGGTCAGTCATCTGCCCCACCTCATGGCCTTTGCGCTCATGAACGCGATCTCAGGTCAACCTCAGGGCCAAGATTACATGTCACTGGCCGGGCCGGGCTTTCGCGACTTCACCCGCATTGCCGCGAGCGACCCCAAAGTCTGGCGCGATATCCTGATCTCCAACCGCGAAGAGTTGCTGGCCCAGTCCAAGCTCTTGCAGCGCAGCCTGGCCGAGCTTGAATTGATCATTGCGCAGGGCGATGGCGAGTTGCTGGAACAACTGATTGAACATGCCAGCCAGACCCGCTCACGGTGGCGAATGTCTTCCCCCTCCCGAAACCCCAAGTAATGTTCGCTACCGAGTTTCTCGACCTGCCTGCACTCAGCGGTGCCTGTGGCACGGTTCGCCTGCCAGGCTCCAAAAGCATCTCCAACCGGGTCCTGTTGTTGTCGGCCTTGTGTCGTGGCACCACGACACTGCACGACCTGCTGGACTCCGACGACACCCGCGTCATGCTGACCGCGCTGCGCCAGCTCGGCTGCGGTGTGCAGCAGGATGGCACTACGGTTGTCATCGACGGCATCGACGGCATGCTGCCGCAGGTGCAAGCCAGGTTTTTCATGGGCAATGCCGGCACTGCCATGCGTCCACTCACAGCGGCGCTGGCTGTGCTGGGCGGTGATTTCGAACTCTCCGGCGTACCGCGCATGCATGAGCGTCCCATCGGCGACCTGGTCGACGCCTTGCGCCAGCTCGGTTGCCGCATCGATTATCTGGGCACCGATGACTACCCCCCTCTTCGCATAGGACGCCCTTCACTGGCCCTGGACGCCCCCATCAAGGTGCGTGGCGACGTTTCCAGCCAGTTCCTCACCGCATTGCTGATGGCGCTGCCGCTGGTCGCCAGCAAAGCCATCACGATTGAAGTCGTGGGTGAACTGATCTCCAAACCCTACATCGAGATCACGCTCAATCTGCTCGCACGCTATGGCATTGTCGTGCAACGAGAGGAGTGGCAGCGCTTCACCATTCCGGCCGGCGCACGCCTGCAGTCGCCGGGCGTCCTGCATGTCGAAGCCGATGCCTCCTCGGCCAGTTACTTTGTCGCACTCGGCGCCATTGCTGCGCCTCCCGGCCAGCCTGTACGGATTGAGGGCGTTGGTGCCGACTCGATCCAGGGCGACATCCGCTTCATCGATGCCGCCCGCCAGATGGGTGCACAGATAAAAAGCGGCCCCAACTGGCTGGAAGTCACACGTGGCCCGGCCGGGCACGGCTGGCCACTCCTGGCCATCGAACTCGATTGCAATCACATCCCCGATGCGGCCATGACGCTGGCCGTGATGGCGCTGTATGCCACCGGTACGACCACCCTGCGCAATATCGCGAGCTGGCGTGTCAAGGAGACTGACCGTATCGCCGCCATGGCGGCTGAACTGCGCAAGCTGGGTGCCACGGTGGAAGAAGGCAGCGATTACCTGCAGATCACGCCCCCTTCTCAGGCTACTGACTGGAAACCTGCGTCCATACACACCTACGACGACCACCGCATCGCCATGTGCTTTTCGCTCGCCGCGTTCAACCCGGCGCGGCTGCCGGTACGCATCCTCGACCCGAAGTGCGTGGCCAAGACCTTTCCAGACTACTTCGAGAGCCTGTTCTCGATCACCCAGGCCGAGCGCGGCGCCATTCCCGTGATCTGCGTGGACGGCCCGACCGCCTCCGGCAAGGGCACGCTGGCCGCCCTGCTGGCAAGCGCATTAGGCTACCACTACCTCGATTCGGGCGCCCTCTACCGGGTTACAGCTTTGGCAGCCCTGCGCGCGGGCCTCAGCCTGGAGCCACACAATGAGGCCGCCATTGCGGCCCTGGCTGAATGCCTGCCCGTACGCTTTGACGCTGATCGCGTGCTGCTCGCAGGCACCGATGTAAGCGATGCCATCCGCAGCGAAGAAGGCGGCATGAACGCCTCCAGGGTTTCCGTGCTGCCTGCGGTCCGTACGGCCCTGCTGGCCTTGCAGCACAGCTTTCGCCAACTGCCAGGGCTGGTGGCCGACGGGCGCGACATGGGTACGGTGATCTATCCGGATGCCACTTTGAAGGTCTTTTTGACTGCCAGCGCCGCCCATCGCGCCGAAAGACGCTACAAGCAGTTGATTTCAAAGGGTTTTTCAGCTACACTCCCATCTCTTCGTGCCGATCTGGAAGCGCGCGATGCACGGGATTCCTCCCGCAGCGTTGCGCCCCTCAAACCTGCCGAAGGTGCCCGGTTGCTGGACAACTCGGATTTGTCGATTGAAGAATCGGTTGATCTGGTGTTGAACTGGTGGCAGGGTGTTCAGCCTTTCAGACAAGTCTGACAGGTTGAGGCTGGTCCACACGACACTCTTCGCGCTAGCAAAGCGCACGGTCATGTGGTTCTTTAACGTAACCCGCGGTTCTGCCGCACCAAACTGCCGAGCCATGCTATTCCAACAGCAGCAATCCCGTTGCTGAAACGATGTGACGCCGTGTCACTGAAGCCTGAGCCGGTTTAGGAAATTAAATGTCTGAATCTTTTGCCGCCCTGTTTGAAGAGTCCCTGCAACGCTCCGAGATGCGTACAGGTGAAGTGATCACCGCCGAAGTCGTGCGTATCGAGCACAGCTTTGTCGTGGTCAATGCTGGCCTCAAATCTGAAGCCTATGTGCCGATTGAGGAATTCAAGAACGACCAGGGCGAACTCGAAGTCCAGGTTGGCGATTTTGTCTCGGTGGCCATCGATGCCATCGAAAACGGCTACGGCGACACCATTCTGTCGCGCGACAAGGCCAAGCGTCTGGCTTCCTGGATGAGCCTGGAAAAAGCCCTGGAATCCGGCGAATTCGTGACCGGCACCACCAGCGGCAAGGTCAAGGGCGGCCTGACCGTTCTGGTCAACGGCATCCGTGCCTTCCTGCCCGGCTCGCTGGTCGACACCCGCCCCACCAAGGATCTGTCTCCGTACGAGAACAAGACCATGGAATTCAAGGTCATCAAGCTCGACCGCAAGCGCAACAACGTCGTGCTGTCACGCCGCGCTGTGGTGGAAGCCAGCATGGGCGAAGAACGCGCCAAGCTGATGCAGACCCTGAAAGAAGGCTCTGTGGTGCAAGGTGTGGTCAAGAACATCACCGAATACGGTGCGTTCGTGGACCTCGGCGGCATCGACGGCCTGCTGCACATCACCGACATGGCATGGCGTCGTGTGCGTCACCCGAGCGAAGTGGTGACGGCTGGTCAGGAAATCACCGCCAAGATCCTGAAGTTCGACACCGAGAAGCATCGCGTGTCCCTGGGTCTCAAGCAACTGGGAGACGACCCCTGGATGGGCGTTAACCGCCGCTACCCGCAAGGCACCCGCATGTTCGGCAAGATCACCAACATCGCCGACTACGGTGCGTTTGTGGAACTCGAACCTGGCATCGAAGGCCTGGTCCACGTGTCCGAGATGGACTGGACCAACAAGAATGTGGCCCCGAGCAAGATCGTTGCCCTGGGTGATGAAGTCGAAGTCATGGTCCTCGAGATCGACGAAGACAAGCGCCGCATCAGCCTGGGCATGAAGCAGTGCAAGGCCAACCCATGGCAGGAATTCGCGCAGAACACCAAGCGTGGTGACCGCGTCAAGGGCCCGATCAAGTCGATCACCGATTTCGGCGTGTTTGTGGGCTTGGCTGCCGGTATCGACGGCCTGGTGCACCTGTCCGACCTGAGCTGGAACGAGACCGGCGAAGCCGCTGTGCGCGAGTACAAGAAGGGCCAGGAAGTGGAAGCCCTTGTGCTGGCTGTGGATGTGGACCGCGAGCGCATCTCCCTGGGTATCAAGCAGCTTGACTCCGATCCGTTCACCACCTTCGTGTCGATCAACGACAAGGGTCAGGTTGTGACCGGCAAGGTCAAGACCGTGGATCCGAAGGGTGCCGAGATTGATCTGGGCGAGGACATCATTGGCTACCTGCGCGCCAGCGAAATCTCCCGCGACCGCGTGGAAGATGCACGCAACGTGCTCAAGGAAGGCGACGAAGTCACCGCTGTCGTGGTCAATGTGGATCGCAAGACCCGCAACATCCAGCTGTCGATCAAGGCCAAGGACATGGTTGACGAGCAAGGTGCCATGGCCAACCTGAGCCAGCAATCGGCTCGCGAAAATGCCGGCACAACCAGCCTGGGTGCGCTCTTGCGTGCCAAGCTGGACAACAACAACTGATTGTTGCTGGACTGGTAAACAAGGAACGACCGGCCGCTGTGCGCGCCGGTCGTTTTTTTAAGCTACTTCCCTGAGTGTCATGACCCGATCCGATCTTGTTGAAGAATTGGCTGCCCGTTTCAGCCAGCTCACCCACCGGGATGCAGAGTTTGCCGTCAAGGCCATTCTTGACGCGATGAACGACGCCTTGGTGCGCGGACACCGTATCGAAATCCGGGGCTTTGGCAGTTTTTCAATCAACCACCGCCCGCCCCGCATGGGACGTAACCCCCGCAGCGGCGAAAGTGTGGCCATTCCGGAAAAGCGTGTACCGCACTTCAAGCCAGGCAAAGCCTTGCGTGAAGCCGTGGATCAACGCACGACCGAACTAGAAACAAAAAATCAGGACTGACAAGTCCGACTTGCCTCCAGCTGCCCTTCGGCAACATCGGTCACAACACGGCAGGCTGCCATGTTCACCCTGTCTATCACGTTAGAATTCCCTCGTCACAGAGGAAATCAATGAAACACCTCATGTGGCTGCTCAAGTGGATACTGAAAGCGGCCATTTTTTTTACCCTGTTTGCTTTCGCGCTGAATAACCAGCACGATGCCACGGTGCACTTTTTCTTTGGCACCCAGTGGCAGGCTCCGCAGGTGCTCATCGTGCTGTCTGCGTTTGCGCTCGGGCTCGTCATAGGCGCGCTGGGCATGGTGCCGCGCTGGTGGAAACACCGGCGTGCGGCAGCCAATGCCCTGCATTCGCAAGCTGCTGCACAGGACGGCAACAAGCCCGTGGCGCCACTTCCCCACGATGGACATTGACCTGAGCTGGATTCTGCTGGGTTTGCCCCTGGCCTTCATGCTGGGCTGGCTCGCTTCACGACTGGACCTGCGCCAGTTGCGCATCGAAAACCGGCAGGCTCCCAAGGCTTACTTCAAGGGTCTGAACTTCCTGCTCAACGAACAGCAGGATCAGGCGATCGATGCCTTCATCGAAGCCGTGCAGAACGACCCCGACACCTCAGAGCTGCATTTCGCCTTGGGTAACCTGTTCAGGCGCCGTGGCGAATATGAGCGCGCCGTGCGCGTGCACGAGCACCTGCTGTCGCGTGGCGACCTCAGCCGCGCCGACCATGACAGGGCCCAGTACGCACTGGCACTGGACTACCTGAAAGCTGGCCTGCTCGACCACGCAGAGCAGGCCCTGCTCAAACTCGAGGGCAGTGCCTTTGAAGCACAGGCGCGGCTGGCGCTGCTTGCCAACTACGAGCGTTCCCGCGACTGGGCACAAGCCGCACAGGTAGCCCAGAAGCTCGAGCACTCGGGCCAGGGCAGCTTCAGCGGGCGGCTGGCACATTACCTGTGCGAACAAGCGCTGTCGCTCGTGGCGGCCGACGACACGGCCAAGGCGCAAGCCCTGCTGAAACAGGCCATCAATACCGCGCCCACCGCACCGCGCCCGCGCATGGAGCTCGCTTCGCTGCTTAAAAAAATCGGCGATACCGCCGGCGCCTGCACGCTGCTCGAAGACACCGTCAACGCTGCACCGGCCGCCATTCCCCTGCTGGCATCCGAACTGGCCGACATGGCCATAGTCGCCAGACGTGCGGAGCAGGCACTGGCCCTGCTCAAGACGTGCTATGCCCAGTCCCCCTCGCTCGACGTACTGGAAGCCATCGTAACGCTGGAGGCCGCATCGGATGTGCCCTCGCCCACCGCGCGTGACTGGTATGTGCGTCACCTGGAGCACGAACCTTCACTGGTAGCCGCAGCCAAATGGATCGCGGGCGAAAAACTCGAGCATGAACAGTTTCACCCCCAAGTCCAGCGCGCGCTGGACCACGCCGTCAAACCCTTGAGCCGCTACCGCTGTGCTGCTTGCGGCTTCGAGGCCAAGCAGCACTTCTGGCATTGCCCTGGCTGCCAGGCCTGGGACAGCTACCCCGCCCGACGCGTCGAGGAACTATGAACATAACGCAAGAACAACTCGCCAAGTCCCGCGTGCTCGTCGTCGGTGACGTCATGCTGGACCGCTATTGGTACGGCGCCGTCGACCGTATCAGCCCCGAAGCCCCGGTGCCTGTGGTGCGCGTCACCCGGGAAGAAGAACGCATGGGGGGGGCGGCCAACGTCGCCAACAATGCCATTGCGCTGGGTGCGCAGGCCTCCTTGCTGACTGTGGTGGGCACGGATGACGCCAGCCACAAGCTCGAAGCGCTGGTTGCCCATACCGGCATTGCCACCCATTTCGGCCGCGATGCAGAGTTGCAGACCACGGTCAAACTGCGCATCATCGGACGCCAGCAGCAACTCATCCGACTGGACTTTGAAAACACCCCCAAAAGCGAAATACTGGCCTCGCAATCAGCAACTTTTGCGCGCTTGCTGCCGCAGCACAATGCCGTGCTGTTCTCGGACTATGGCAAGGGCGGCCTGGCGCACGTCGGCAACATGATTGCCAGCGCACGCGCAGCCGGCAAAGCGGTCCTGATCGACCCCAAGGGGACCGACTATTCACGCTACAGCCAGGCCACCGTGATCACCCCCAATCGCGCCGAATTGCAGCAAGTGGTGGGCAGCTGGAGCGACGAGGCCTCGCTGTTGACCAAAGTCCAGAATCTGCGAGAGCAGCTCAAGCTGGAAGCCGTTTTATTGACCCGTAGCGAAGAAGGCATGACCTTGTTCGACGCACAGGGACAACGCCATGAGAGCGCACAGGCACGCGAGGTGTTTGACGTCACCGGCGCGGGGGACACCGTGATCGCCACCCTGGCGGCCCTGGTCGGTGCGGGTCTGAGCCTGCGCGATGCCATGCCCCTGGCCAACCGCGCCGGCGGCATCGTGGTGGGAAAGTTCGGGACAGCCACGGTGAGCTACGATGAACTGTTCGCCATCGACCTGCCAGTTTGAAGAATTGAGGAAGCGCAAGCCATGACCCGTATTGTTGTAACCGGCGCCGCCGGCTTTATCGGCAGCAACATCGTCAAGGGGCTCAATGCCCGTGGCATTGACAACATCATCGCCGTCGATGATCTGCGCCAGGGTGACAAGTTTCGCAACCTGGCCGACCTGCAACTGGCCGACTACGTGGATGCTGGTGACTTCTATGAGCAGTTTTCCAGCGGCGCCTATGGCCTGATCGAGGCTGTCTTCCACGAGGGCGCCTGCAGCGACACCATGGAGACTGACGGCAAGTACATGATGGCGAACAACTACACGACCTCGTGTGACCTGTTCACCACCTGCCAGAAGCGCGGCATCCGGCTGCTCTATGCCTCGTCTGCCGCCACTTACGGCAACTCAGACACTTTCCGCGAAGAACGTGCATTCGAGCGGCCACTCAATGTATATGGTTACTCCAAACTCCTGTTTGACCAGCGCATGCGCATCGAGTGCGGTGCTGATTTCCAGCGCCCCAAGAGCGGCAAGATGACCCAGGTAGCGGGTTTCCGCTATTTCAACGTGTACGGCCCACGAGAGCAGCACAAGGGCCGCATGGCCAGCGTGGCCTTTCACCAGTTCAACCAGTTCAGGGCCGAGGGCCGCGTCAAGCTGTTCGGTGAGTACGGCGGTTATGCACCCGGTGAGCAGATGCGCGACTTTGTGTTCATCGATGATGTGGTGGCTGTCAACCTGTGGTTCTACGATCACCCAGGCCAGTCCGGCATCTTCAACCTCGGCAGCGGCCGGGCCCAGCCTTTCAATGATGTCGCTCATTCGGTGGTCAACGCCATGCGCGCGACACGGGGCGAGATGCCCCTCACGCTGGAAGCCACGGCCAGTGCAGGCCTGATCGAATACGTGCCCTTCCCCGATGCCTTGCGCGGCAAGTACCAGTGCTACACCCAGGCCGATCTCGGCGCCTTGCGTGCTGCTGGTTGTGACCATGTATTTGCCGATGTGCAAACGGGTGTGACGCAATACGTGCAGTGGCTGGCCAGCCAGGACTAGGGGCTCCCCGGTCAACGCTCCGCCGGGTACGACGTTAGTTCAGGAGCTGGCAACACATGGCTTGCCGGCATCCACCTCAGGGAGCCGCTCATGACCCAAAAAAGCCTGTGCCTGCTGGCACTTTTCTGGGCCTTCGCCAGCCAGGCAGCAGTTGATGTGAACACGGCGACTGTCGCTGAACTCGATGGCATCAAGGGCATCGGCCCGGCCAGCTCGGCGCGCATTCTGGATGCGCGCAAAAACGCGAACTTCAAGGACTGGGGTGACTTGATTCAGCGCGTCAAAGGCATCAAGAGTTCCCAGGCCGCCAGGCTGTCGGCCGAGGGGCTGACCGTCAATGGCCAGGGCTACGAGCCAGCTGCCAGACAATAACGGCGTGGAAAAACTGTCTTGCCAACGTCTCGGCAAGCCCGCTTCAGCAGCCCACCAGCTTGCAATACGCCTGCCGCGTTTCAGGTGCCACCGATGACAGCAACTGGGCGTAGCGGGTCTGGTGCCGGGCCAGCATGCGTGCGGACGCAATGGCCTTCGAGCGACAGAACCAGTGGCAGCTGTGCTGCATCAGGAACAGCTCGGCCGATAGCGTGAAGGCCTTGTCACGCAGCGACCGGTTCTCCCGGTTTTCGACGGCCGCGGCAATGCCCTTGGCATGAATGGCCAAAGCCTGGCGCAGATCGAAGGTCGCCAGCGGAAACAGCTTGTCGGCATAGGGGATGGCAATCGGCAGCGTACTGACCAGAGTCTGGTCGCTCCATACTTTCGCAAACTCAGCCGTGAAGCGCTGAAACTGTTCGCTGAGCTCCGTCTCGGCCGTGCTCAGCATGCTCCATATCTGCGCACGGCGCTCCGGATCGTCTTCCCCGAGCGCGCGCAGATAACCCTGGGTCAGGTTTTCCATGAGTTTTTCGATCTGATGCCGGCTCAGGTGGCTGCCCAGCAGGGCGATGCGCCGGCGTTGTTCTTTCGACTTGAGCAGTTGCACGCCCAGGGCGGCGAACATCAGCAGAATGACTATTTCCATGCAGGGGAACTCGGTACGGTGGAGGCCAGGAACTGTTCACCCTATTTTCACAAATGCGAACAGACCTGAATTGGATAACTGACAAGTGTAGTTGCACCCAACCGGTGCCATCCTAGCCCGGCGATGAAAGGCCGAAACCGCCTCCCCCAGGTGTCACTATCTCGAACACATCACCCGGCTGCATCTCGGCCTGACCGATGTGCGCCAGTTCTTCGACCCGACCGTTGGACCGCAGGACACGGTTGGCTCCCAGTTGTCCCGCCTGTCCGCCCGCCATGCCAAAGGCCGGGACCTTGCGCCCGTTCGACAGGATGCTGGCTGTCATGGGCTCCAGGAATTCGACCCGGCGCACGCCACCATCACCCCCGTGCCAGCGCCCCGCCCCCCCCGAGCCGCGACGAATCTCATAGCTCTGCAGTCGCACCGGGAAGCGGAACTCCAGCACCTCGGGATCCGTCAGGCGCGAGTTGGTCATGTGGGTCTGGACCACGCTGGTACCGTCAAAACCCTCGACGATCTGGCCCTCGGCATCGATCTTCGCCCCCGCACCGCTGCCACCCGAGATGGTTTCGTAATACTGGTATTTCGCATTGCCGAAGGTGAAGTTGTTCATGGTGCACTGGCTCGCCGCCATGACGCCCAACGCACCATAGAGCGCATTGGTGATGCAGCTGGACGTCTCCACATTGCCCGCCACAACCGAGGCCGGCGGGTAGGGGTTGAGCATGGAGCCGGCGGGAATGATGACCTTGAGTGGCTTCAGGCAACCGGCGTTCAACGGTATGTCGTCATCCACCAGTGTGCGAAACACATAGAGCACGGCCGCCATGCACACGGCCGTAGGTGCATTGAAGTTGTTCGTCAGCTGGGGCGAGGTCCCCGTGAAATCAATCTCCGCACTGCGCTCTTTGGCATTGACCCGGATCGCCACCTGAATCTGCGCGCCGTTGTCCAGCGGCAAAGTGAAGGCACCATCCTTCAGGCTGGTGATCACGCGCCGCACAGACTCTTCTGCATTGTCCTGAACATGGCACATATAGGCCTGCACCACGTCCAGACCAAACTGCGCCACCATCTTGCGCAGCTCCTGCACGCCTTTTTCATTGGCAGCGATCTGGGCCTTGAGATCGGCCATGTTTTGCTGGGGATTTCTCGAAGGGTATTGGCCGCTTTGCAGCAGCTCGATCATCTCGGCTTCGCGCAGCACACCCCGGTCAACCAGCTTGACGTTGTTGATCTGCACGCCCTCCTCCTCGATGCGGGTCGAGAATGGGGGCATGGAGCCGGGCGAGATGCCCCCGATATCAGCGTGGTGACCGCGGGAGCCCACGTAGAAAGTGGGAACCGTTGAGTCGTCAATATATACCGGCGTGATCACCGTCACATCCGGCAAATGGGTGCCGCCATGGTAGGGGTCGTTGAGCACATAGACGTCACCGGGCTGCATGCGGCCCGTGTTCTCACGAATCACCGTCTTGATGCTCTCACCCATTGAGCCCAGGTGCACCGGCATGTGCGGTGCATTGGCAATCAGGTGGCCCCCGGTATCGAACAGCGCGCAGCTGAAATCCAGCCGCTCCTTGATGTTCACTGAATAGGCCGTGTTCTGCAGTTGCAGCCCCATCTGCTCGGCAATGTTCATGAACAGGTTGTTGAAGACCTCCAGCAAGACCGGGTCGGCCGTGGTCCCCGCTGCAAACTTGATGGCGCGCTTCTCACGCCGGTCCAGAACGATGTGATCGTATTCAGTCAAGCTTGCAGCCCAACCAGGCTCCACCACGGTGGTGGCATTCTGCTCGGCAATGATGGCGGGGCCTTCGATCACGTCGCCAGGGCGCATGTACTCGCGCACCACCAGCGCGGCATCGTGCCACTGCCCGCTGCAATACATGCGAACCATGGCATGCTCGATCTCACCC
>JAHIYE010000017.1 GCA_018815325.1 Gammaproteobacteria bacterium
CGAATCCACCAGGTGGCGTAGGTCGAGAACTTGTAGCCGCGACGGTATTCGAACTTGTCCACGGCTTTCATCAGACCGATGTTGCCTTCCTGGATCAGGTCGAGGAACTGCAGGCCGCGGTTGGTGTACTTCTTGGCAATCGAGATCACGAGGCGCAGGTTGGCCTCGATCATCTCTTTCTTGGCGGCGCGCGAGGAGGCTTCACCCTCGTTCATGCGCTTGTTGATGCCCTTGAGCTCGTCCAGCGGCACCACCACGCGGGCCTGGATGTCGGCCAGCTTTTGCTGCAGGTCCTGTATTGGCGGAATATTGCGTTCCATGATGGTGCTCCAGGGCTTGCCTGAAGATGCCTGCTTCTCGACCCATTTCAGGTTGAGGATGTTGGATGCAATCTTGTTGTTGTGCTTGTCGCGACCGCTGAAGTCGGCAATGAAGTTCTCTTGCGGGTAGCCGCACTTGTCCACGATGATGCGGCGCAGCTCACGCTCTTTCTTGCGCACGTCGTCCACCTGGGCGCGCAGCAAGTCGCACAGCTTCTCGATCGCCTTGGCGGTGAAGCGGATGGTCATGAGCTCGTCGCTCAGCAACTTCTGGGCCTTCACATAGGCAGGCGTGCCATAGCCTTCCTTGTCATAGATCTTGTGAAGCTTCTCGAACAGGTCGCGCATCTTGTCGAAACGACGGACGGCTTCGTTCTTGAGCTCTTCGAGCTTTTTGGTCAGAGCCTTGGAGCCGCCCTTGCCGTCGTCGTCATCGTCTTCGTCGAACTCGTCGAAGTCTTCTTCGGCCACGTAGTCGTCGGCTTCATTGGGATTGGAGAAGCCGTCCACCACGGTGGTGATGACAATCTTGCCTTCGCGGATCTCCTCACCCAGGCGCAGGATTTCGGCAATGGTGGCAGGAGAGGCCGAGATGGCCTCCATCATGTCCATCAGGCCGCCTTCGATGCGCTTGGCAATCTCGATCTCGCCTTCGCGGGTCAGCAGCTCGACCGTGCCCATCTCGCGCATGTACATGCGCACCGGGTCGGTGGTGCGGCCAAACTCGCTGTCCACGGTGGAGAGGGCGGCTTCGGCTTCTTCCTCGGCCTCTTCCTCGGTGGAGCCAGACTGTGCGGTGTTGGTCAGCAGCAGGGTCTCGGCATCGGGGGTGTGCTCGTACACGGCCACACCGATGTCGTTGAGCATGGTGATCACCGCCTCCAGCGTCTCGGCGTCGACCAGCTTGTCGGGCAGGTGGTCGGAGATTTCGGAGTGCGTCAGGAAGCCGCGGGTCTTGCCGAGCTTGAGCAGGTCCTTCAGGTGCTGGCGACGCTTGAGCATCTCCTCTTCGGTCAGCACGGTCTCGTCGAGACCGAACTCTTTCATCAAGGCCCGTTCTTTGGCCTTGCTGATCTTCATGCGCAGTGGCTTGACCTTTTCGGTCGTCGCTACCGGTTCGCCTTCCAGATCAGACTCGATGTCAGACATGTCTTCGTCGCCGTCCGAGCTGCGCGGGTTTTTGGGCTTGGGGCCACGCTTGGCGCCGGTTTTTGCCGGGGCGCCGGCTCCAGTCGCAGCGGCCTTGGGCGGGCGACCGGGTTTTTTCTTGACAACGGGTTCGGCGGCAGCAACCGCGGCTGCGGTTTTCTTGGGCTCTGCGGCAGCGGCTTTGCTGCTGGTTTTGGATGCGGGCACGGGCTTGGCTTTCGTAGCAGTTTTGGCAGCCGGTTTGGCGGCCGCCTTGGGGGCGGCTTTGGCCGCAGTGGTAGCTGGCTTCTTGGACTTTTGAGCAGGCATGTAAAAACCTCAGATCATCAAAAACGGACAAAGAAACGAACAGACGCCTGCGGAAACCGGCGCAGTTGGTGGGGCAGAGGACAAATCCTCAATGGCAAGATGGGAGGGCGAACATTTGGTGTGCAGTCCTTGCGGTTAGGTGGCCGGTTGTGAACAAGTTCATCGGTTGGCCGAGCCCGGAGGTGCTGCTGTCGCTCTTGCCGAGCAATCAACCTTGGATTATACCGTGAAAACGTCTTATTTCAATTGAAATGGGGTTTCAGGCGGCGGATTCAAGCTCGCGCCGACGTTTCTGCAGCTCACGGTAGCGGTCGAGTGCGCCGGGGTCGGTTTTGGCGGCTTCGATGGCCTCGGTCTCCAGGCCTTTGAGACGCTCGACCAGCATGCGGTTGAGCAGATCGCGCAGTTCGTGCTGGAAATCGGGGTTGTCGTCCAGGCTCTGGGCGCCGGGGCCGGACATCAGCCGCAGGGCCAGTTCTTCCTGTTCATGCTCGCGCAGCCCTTCGCGCAAGGCCACCCAGGGTTGTGGCCCGTGTTCGTGCAATTGGCTCTCGAGCCAGATGAACAGCGGCCCATGGGGCGGAGGCAGCTCGCACAGCATGGCATGGTCTTCGCCGGACAAGACGTCCCAGGCCGCCATCTGGCCCAGCAAGAGCCGGGCGGCATGGTCGGCCCGGGAGTTGGGCGCCACGCGCAGGCCCTGGCGAGGCGCTGATTTTTTATAGGGTTTGGCGCCGTAGCCTTGGTACTTGCCCTCGTAGAGACCGCTTTTCTCGCTATTTTTTGTATAGCGTTTGCCGTGCTCTGCGTGCTGCGGCTGGGCGGGCGGGTTCCACAGATCGGTCAACTCCCGGCTGGACAGTTGCACCAGATCGGCCAGTTCGGAGAGCAGTTGCAGCTTGAGTGCACCCTCGGGCAGCTGGCCCCACAGGGGCCGGGCATTGCTGGCCAGGTGGGCGCGGCCTTCGGCGGTGTTGAGGTCACAGCCGTCGCGCGCGGCGTCGATCAGGAAGCGCGAGAGCGGCACAGCCTCGCTGATGTAGCGCGAAAACGCCTCCTTGCCAAAGGCGCGGATGTAGCTGTCGGGGTCATGCTCGGGCGGCAGGAACAGAAACTTCACGCTGCGCACGTCGGAGGCATAGGGCAGGGCGCCGTCGAGTGCCTTGCGCGCGGCGCGCCGGCCTGCGGCGTCGCCGTCAAAGCTGAACACCACCGAGTCGGTGAAGCGAAACAGCTTTTGCACATGGTCGGGGGTGCACGCCGTGCCGAGTGTGGCGACGGCGTTGGGAAAGCCCAGCTGCGCCAGCGCCACCACATCCATATAGCCCTCGGTCACCAGTACAAAGCCCTGCTCGCGCAGGGCGGTGCGCGCCTCGAACAGGCCGTACAGCTCGCGGCCCTTGCTGAAAACCGGAGTTTCGGGCGAGTTGAGGTACTTCGGTGTGCCGTCGCCCAGCACGCGCCCGCCAAAGCCGATGCACTCGCCCTTGACGTTGCGGATCGGGAACATGATGCGGTCGCGGAAGCGGTCGTAGCGTTTTTCCTCGCCGGTGTCTTCGTCGACGTTGGTGATGACCAGGCCACTCTCCACCAGCAGCGGCTCGTCGTAGTTGGGAAAGACGCTGGCCAGGCTGCGCCAGCCCTCGGGCGCGTAGCCCAGGCCATAGACCTTGGCGATTTCGCCTGAGAGGCCCCGGCCCTTGAGGTAGTCCACCGCATGGGGCGTGGCCTTGAGCTGCTTGCGGTAGGCCTCACCCGCTTTCTCCAGCACATCGGTGAGCGTGGCCTGCTTTTCGCGCTGCTCGATGGCACGGGCACGGTCCTGCGGGCTGGCGTCGTCCTCGGGCACCTGCATGCCGTACTGCTGGGCTAAGTCCTTCACCGCCTCGACAAAGTTCATGCCCACGTGGTCCATCAGGAAGCTGATGGCGTTGCCGTTCTTGCCGCAACCGAAGCAGTGGTAGAACTGCTTGGTCGGGCTGACCGAGAAGGAGGGCGATTTTTCCCCGTGGAAGGGGCACAGTCCCATGAAATTGGCGCCGCCTTTTTTGAGCTGCACATAGCGGCCGACGATCTCGACGACGTCGGCTCGTGCGAGCAACTCTTGGATAAAGGTTTGGGGAATGGACATGGACAGGGGCTACGTTCCGTATTCTTACCTAAACGGAGGCGGCGCTTGCGGTTAGGCTATATCTACATATACACACACCGTATCAGCGGGAAGCACAGGAGACAGACATGCCCACCATCTTCGATCAGGATTTGCCGCGCAACGAGGCGAACTTTACGCCACTTTCGCCGCTGTCATTTCTCGAGCGGACCGCCCAGGTCTATCCCGAGCGACTGGCGGTGGTGCATGGCGAGTTGCGGCGCAGTTGGGCCGAGGTCTATGCGCGCTGCCGTCAACTGGCCAGTGCCTTGCAGCAGGCGGGCGTGGGCCGGGGCGACACGGTGGCGGTGATGCTGCCCAACACACCGCCCATGGTGGAGGCGCACTTTGGCATCCCGATGGCCGGTGCGGTGCTCAATGCGCTCAACACCCGGCTGGATGCCGAGACCATCGCCTTCATGCTCGACCATGGCGAGGCCAAGGTCGTGATCGTGGACCCGGAGTTTGCCACGGTCATGCAAAAAGCCCTTGCCTTGCGCCGTGCCACCACGCCGCTGCTGGTGCTGGATGTGGAGGATGCGGTGTACAGCGGCCCGGTGCTGCGCATCGGCAGCCGCACCTATGACGCTTTTGTGGCCAGCGGAGATGCGGGCTTTGCCTGGCAGTTGCCGGCGAACGAGTGGGATGCGATTTCGCTGAACTACACCAGCGGCACCACTGGCAACCCCAAGGGTGTGGTCTACCACCACCGGGGTGCGGCCACCAACGCCATCAGCAACATCCTGGAATGGGACATGCCCAAGCACGCGGTCTACCTGTGGACCTTGCCCATGTTTCATTGCAATGGCTGGTGCTTTCCCTGGACGGTGGCGGCGCGGGCCGGTGTGAACGTGTGCCTGCGCAAGGTCGAGGCTGCTGCGATAGCGGATGCGATGGTGCGCCACGGCGTCACCCACTACTGCGGCGCACCCATCGTGCACGGCATGCTGGTGAATGCTTCCGACGATGTGCGTGCGCGGTTGCCCAAGGGAGTGAAGGCCATGGTGGCGGGGGCGGCGCCGCCGGCCTCGATGATCGAGGGCATGGAGGCACTGGGTTTCGACCTGACCCATGTGTACGGCCTGACCGAGGTCTATGGCCCGGCCACGGTGTGCGCCAGGCATGCCGAATGGGATGCGCTGGACATTGGCGAGCGGGCCCGGCTCAATGCGCGCCAGGGCATCCGCTACCACCTGCAGCATGACGCACGCGTGCTCAACCCCGAGACCATGCAGCCCGTGCCCTGGGACGGCGAAACCATGGGCGAGATCATGTTCCGCGGCAACATCACCATGAAGGGCTACCTCAAGAACCCCAAGGCCACGCAGGAGGCGTTTGCCGGCGGCTGGTTCCACACGGGCGACCTGGCCGTGCAGTATCCCGACGGCTACATCAAGATCAAGGACCGCAGCAAGGACATCATCATCTCGGGCGGCGAAAACATCTCTTCCATCGAGGTGGAGGACGTGCTGTACCGCCACCCGGCCGTGCTGGCCGCTGCCGTGGTGGCCAAGCCCGACGAGAAGTGGGGGGAGACGCCTTGCGCCTTTGTGGAACTGAAGACGGGCGCCGAGGTCACGGTGGCCGACATCGTGGCCCATTGCAAAAAGCACCTGCCTGGCTTCAAGGTGCCCCGGGCCGTGGTGTTTGGCGAGTTGCCCAAGACCAGCACTGGCAAGATCCAGAAGTTTGAGCTGCGCAAGCTGTCTGGAGCGGCTGCGGCGATTGATGTGTGATTTATTGCTATTTTTTATATAGCTAGCTTCATAATAGACACCGGAGCTCGGGGCGATTATTCGGAGAGATGTGGCTTGCTTCACCGCCAACCTTATGGACGAGAATTGCTAAAGGTTGCAGAGACACCGCTTGTATTGTTTTGTGCCGTCACAGAGCACGACGCACATACAGCGTTCATACGTCGTTGTCCCCTAGGAACATGGGATTTTTAGAATGACTGCTGCTGCCAAACCGCATTTTTTGACCCTTGTCCTTTTGTCCGCTCTGGCTGTGTTGCCAGTCAACATGTTCTTGCCATCGCTGCCGCATATCGCGAATGCGTTTCAGGCGGACTTCATGCTGGTAAGCATCGCGGTCAGCGGATATGCGATCGTCGCCGCCATTTCTCAGTTGGTTGCTGGACCGGTGTCGGATAAATACGGGCGGCGTCCAGTCGTGCTATGGGTTCTGACCGTATTTACCATTTCCTCCATCGGTTGCGCGCTTGCCACCGATATGGGGGTCTTCCTTTTCTTCAGGCTTGCGCAAGCAGCGGTTGTTGTTTGCTATTCAATTTCTCTTGCCATCATCAAGGAAACCTCAAGCGAGGGCGAGGCCATAAGCAAAATGGGCTATGTCGCTACAGCTTGGGCGGTGGCGCCGATGATTGGGCCGACATTCGGCGGAATGCTGGATGAATGGTACGGCTGGCGCGCCAACTTCGTTGCGTTTGCTGTGCTTGGCGCCGCCTTGTTGATTATTTCAATATTCGATCTAGGCAAGACGACGCAATTGAAATCGCGGACGCTTGCCGAATATTTAAAAGGCTATAAGGCGCTATTAACTTCACCCATCTTCTGGGGTTACACGCTCTGCATGGCTTTCTCAACCGGGACGCTTTACATCTTCCTGACAGGCGTGCCCTTGATCGTTGGCCCGTCAATGGACGGTGCTGGCGCCAAACTTGGATTTTTCATGGGACTGGTCCCCGCTGGATTTATTCTTGGCAGCTACCTGGCTGGTCGGTACGGCGTACGGTTTTCCTCGAGCGCTATCGTTGTCATGGGACGGCTGACAACCTTCGGAGGACTGTTAATGGGACTAATCACGTCTGCGTTGGGCATGACGAATTTAGGCATTTTTTTTGGCTCGTGCGTATTTATCGGTATCGGTAACGGGCTGACGATGCCTGGAGCCAACGCCGCAGTGCTCGCCATACGCCCAAATCTCGCTGGGACGGCTTCTGGTTTGACAGCGGCCATTGCAGTTGCCGGCGCGGCGCTCATTGCCTCTCTTTCATCTGTATTTCTCACGGCGACAAGTTCGCGGCAAACACTCTTTTGCACGATGTTGATTTCTGCAAGCATTAGCTTGACTTTGGCGTTCATCGTTGCACTGCGTGGCCGGGGCTGTTCGGCAGTTTGATCTGCGTGTAAAGCCTCGGGTGGCTGCGCCATTGAAATCTTATTTGCTACAAAATAAGTAGCTGACTGCGCAATGTGCGAGAGGGCTACCGCCTGATTTCTTGCCTATTCCCCCATCACCACGCCTTCGCGTCGCGGGTCCGCACCGCCTGACAGGCCCTGGGCGGTTTGCTGGATCGCCTGCAGGCCGCTGGTCAGGGGCAGTTCGCGCACCCTGTGGCCGCGCGCCTTGAGGGCCTCGGCCGTTGCGGGGGCGAAGCGTTGTTCTTCCAGCAGCAACGGTGTGCCATCCAATACGCCGAAGTTGGGCAGGTCAATGGCCTGCTGTGGTGTCATGCCCCAGTTGAGCACGCCATAAAGTGTCTTGGCGGTGAAGTGGATGATGAAGGCGCCGCCGGGGCTGCCCGTACTCATCACGAGTCGCCCTGTGGTCTTGTCGAAGACCAGCGTGGGCGACATGGAGGAGCGCGGTCGTTTGCCGGGCTGCACACGATTGGCAATGGGGGCACCGCTTGCATCGCGCGGCACAAAGCTGAAATCGGTGAGCTCGTTGTTGAGCAGAAAACCGCCGGCCAGGCCCTGGCCGCGGTTGACCATCTGGCGCGCGCCAAATGCGTCTTCAATCGTGGTGGTCATGGCCACCGCGTTGCCCCGTGCGTCGATGACCGAGATGTGGCTGGTGCCGTACTCGGGCTGCGCAGGCATGGGTGCCAGGCGGCTCTGCAAGTTGCCGGGCTCTCCGGCACGAACGGTGTCCTGGTCCATCGCACGCGGCCCGATCAGGCGGGCGCGTTCGGTCAGGTAGGTGGGGTTCAGCAGGCTCATCCAGCTGCCCGCTGGCGGCGGCACGAAATCGGGGTCGGCCACATAGCGGGCGCGGTCGGCAAAGGCCAGGCGGGAGGCTTCGGTGTAGAGGTGCAGCCAGTCGGCGCCGGGCAAGCCCTTGTTCAGCGACATGTTGCCGGCATGGGTGTGGCTCAGGAGGCCCAGAATCTGGCCCACGGCCAGCGCGCCCGAACTGGGTGGAGGCATGCCGCAGAGGCGGTAGTCCCGCTCGCGGACGCTGTAGTCGTGACACAGGGGCATGCGAAGCTTGGGCTGGTAGCCAGCGAGGTCTGCCAGGCTCAGGCCACCTGGATTGCTGGCGTGGCCCTGCACCTTGGACACGGTGGCTTGCGCAATGTCGCCCGTGTTCAGCGCGCGTGAACCTTCACGGGCCACACGCTGCAGTATCTCGGCCAGCTCAGGGTTCTTCAGGACATGGCCCACGGGCCAGGGCTGGCCGGCCGGGTCGTAAAAATAGGCAGCTGCAACCGGGTCCTGTTTGAGGCGCTGCTCCGCGGCCAGCAGGGTGTGCAGCCGCTGGCTGACGGCAAAGCCTTGTTGCGCCAGCGTGATGGCGGGCTGGATAAGGCGGGCCCAGGGCAACCGGCCGTATTGCCGGTGTGCCATCTCCAGCATGGGCACGGTGCCCGGTGTGCCGACCGCACGGCCACCCACCACGGCTTGCGCAAAGCTCAGGGGCTTGCCGTCGGCGCCGATGAAGAGTTTCTCGGTGGCGGCCGCGGGCGCAGTCTCGCGACCGTCAAACGCCTCGACTTGTTTGCCGTTGAAGTGCAGCAGAAACGCGCCACCCCCAATGCCGCTGGATTGCGGCTCCACCAGTGCCAGCACCATCTGTACGGCAATGGCAGCGTCGACCGCACTGCCGCCAGCCTGCAGGACTTCAAAACCGGCAGCGGTGGCCAGCGGGTTGGCTGCGGCCACGGCGAAGCGTTTGCCATTCCAGCCTGCTTTGGCGCTGAAACCGGAGGCGCGCTCGGGCTGGGTGGGTGCGTTTTGAGTTGGATCGGATGGGGGCCGACCGTTAACCGTACAGGCTGCCAACAGCCCGGCGGATAGCAGGGCGATCAATCTGTTTTTCATGGAAAGCTGCAAGCTGTGCATGGATGGATACTAGGCCCGAGATGACTGCTCGTGCATCAGGACTATCCACCATGAAAAAAGGCCGATCAACTGTTTACCAGTCAAATCGGCCTCCAGCCCTTTCTGAGAAAGCGCAAGCAGCTATTGAATCAATAGCATCAACGCGGTGCGAGACGAATCGCACCGTCCAGGCGAATCACTTCGCCGTTGAGCATGTCGTTCTCGATGATGTGCTTGGCCAGCTTGGCATAGTCTTGCGGGGTGCCCAGACGGCTGGGGAAGGGCACGCTGGCGGCCAGCGCGTCCTGCACCTCTTGCGGCATGCCGAACAGCATGGGCGTGCCGAAGATGCCGGGGGCGATGGTCATGTTGCGGATGCCGTTGCGTGCGAGGTCGCGCGCGATCGGCAGGGTCATGCCGACCACGCCACCCTTGGAGGCGCTGTAGGCGGCCTGGCCCATCTGGCCGTCGTAGGCGGCGACCGACGCGGTGGAGATCATCACCCCGCGCTCCCCCGTGGATTCGGGTTCGTTCTTGCTCATGGCTTCGGCTGAGAGGCGAATCATGTTGAAGCTGCCAATCAGGTTGACGGTGATGGTCTTGCTGAAGGTGGCCAGCGTGTGTGCGCCGTTCTTGCCCACGGTCTTCTCGGCCGGTGCAATGCCGGCGCAGTTGACCAGGCCCATAAGCTTGCCCAAGGTGAGCGCCTTGGCCACCACGGCCTGGCCGTCGGCTTCCTGGCTCACATCGCACTTGACGAAGGCGCCACCGATTTCCTTGGCGATGGCCTCACCCTTGTCGGCCTGCATGTCGGCGATGACGACCTTGCCGCCATGGGCTGCGAGCATGCGCGCCGTGCCTTCACCAAGACCTGATGCGCCGCCTGTGACGATGAATACCTTGCCTGCAATTTCCATGTGACTCTCCTGTTATGGGAATGAAGTTGACGTTGACGTTAACGTCAATTATCACGCATCATCTCAATGCACTGAATCTGCGCACCCGATCGCCGGATTCTTTTCGTGTGCCAAAAAAGCCGGCTACTTTGCTGCTATACTTCGGCCTCTCGGATACATCCTTAGGCGCGTAGCTCAGCTGGTTAGAGCACCACCTTGACATGGTGGGGGTCGTTGGTTCGAGTCCAATCGCGCCTACCAAATTCCTTTTGGTATTTTTCACTTCATCCTCAGGGTAATCCTTGGGGGTCGACTCGTGGTCACTCCCTAGAATGTATTGCAACGCAATACTATTATTTCAGCGTCAGACTGATACTGAGGAGACCCGTGATGCCCAGCAAAAAATCCACCGCCACCAATAGCGATGGCCGTGTGATCAAGAAATACCCCAACCGCCGCCTGTATGACACCGACACCTCCAGCTACATCACGCTGACGGAGGTCAAGCAACTGGTGATGGACAACGAGTCTTTTGTGGTGCTTGATGCCAAGACCTCGGAAGACCTGACACGCAGCATCCTGATGCAGATCATTCTGGAAGAAGAGTCCAACGGCTCGCCGATGTTCACGCCGGCCATGCTCTCCAGCATCATCCGCTTCTATGGTCAGGCCATGCAGGGCTTCATGGGCAGCTACCTGGAGAAGAACATCCAGACCATGGTGGACATGCAGACCAAGCTGGGCGAGCAGTCCAAGGCCCTGACCCCCGAAATGTGGACCCAGTTCCTGAGCATGCAGTCCCCGATGATGCAGGGCATGATGGGCGACTACATGGAGCAGTCCAAGCAGTCACTCCTGCAGATGCAGGAGCAAATGCAAAAGCAGACCGGTCAGTTCCTCGAAACCTTCGGGATCAAACGCTGATATTCGCGAATACTGGGACAATACGGGGATGAGCGAAGTTTTATCCCCTACCACCTCCTCCAATGCTGCCCAGGCCCCCAAAGTCGGCTTCGTCAGCCTGGGCTGCCCCAAGGCCCTGACCGACTCCGAACTGATCCTCACGCAACTCAGTGCCGAGGGTTATCAGACTTCCAAGACCTTTGAGGGCGCCGATCTGGTGATCGTCAACACCTGCGGCTTCATTGACGATGCGGTCAAGGAGAGCCTGGACACGATTGGCGAAGCACTGGCCGAGAATGGCCGGGTCATCGTCACCGGTTGCCTGGGCGCCAAGGCGGGCGAGGGGGGGGGCAATCTGGTGCGCCAGATGCACCCCAGCGTGCTGGCCGTGACCGGCCCGCATGCCACGCAGGAGGTGATGGACGCGGTGCACGCCAACCTGCCCAAGCCGCATGACCCTTTTATTGACCTAGTGCCCAATACCTTTGGCGTGGCAGGTATCAAGCTGACACCGCGCCACTATGCCTACCTGAAGATCAGCGAGGGCTGCAACCACCGCTGCACCTTCTGCATCATCCCGTCCATGCGGGGCGATCTGGTGTCACGCCCTATCGGCGATGTGCTCAAGGAAGCGCAAGCACTGTTTGAAGGCGGCGTGAAGGAGTTGCTGGTGATCAGCCAGGACACCTCGGCCTACGGTGTGGATGTGAAATACCGCACGGGCTTCTGGGACGGCAAGCCGGTCAAGACCCGCATGCTGGAGCTGGTGCAGACGCTGGGCGAGATCGCCGAGCCCTATGGCGCCTGGGTCCGCTTGCATTATGTGTACCCGTACCCCTCTGTGGATGACATCATTCCCTTGATGGCTACGGGCAAGGTATTGCCCTACCTGGATGTACCACTGCAACACAGCCATCCCGATGTGCTCAAGCGCATGAAGCGCCCGGCCAGCGGCGAGAAAAACCTGGAACGCATCCAGCGTTGGCGTGAAGCGTGTCCGCAGCTGGTGATTCGCAGCACCTTCATTGCCGGCTTTCCTGGTGAAACGGAAGCCGAATTCGAACACCTGCTCGATTTCATGCGCGAGGCGCAGATTGATCGCGCGGGCTGTTTTGCCTACAGCCCAGTGCAAGGCGCAGCGGCCAATGACATTCCCGGCATGCTGCCGCTTGAGCTGCGCGAAGAGCGACGTGCCCGATTCATGGCGGTGGCCGAGGAAGTGTCTGCCGCGAAACTGCAGATGCGCATTGGCGCGACGATGCAGGTGCTGGTGGACTCGGCTCCCGCGCTGGGTAAGCGTGGCGGTGTGGGGCGTACCTATGCCGATGCGCCTGAGATTGACGGGACCGTGAAATTGCTGCCGCCCGAGAAAATCAGCAAGACGCTCAAGGTGGGGGAGTTCACCAAGGCGCGCATTGTAGGAACACAGGGCCATGACCTTGTGGCTGTGCCGGTCTGAGCACGCTACGTTTTACGGACCACAAGCCGCCGCAGGCGCGGCGGCGCTGTGGCTTATGCCGCAGTACTCAAGCACATGGCAAGGCTGGTCATGACGAATGGGCTTGTACCCGCCAAAGCGAAGGCAGGGCGGATTCACAAAAGAAAAAGCCCCATGCATATGCATGGGGCTTTCTTATTAGTGGTGCCCAGGAGAAGACTCGAACTTCCACGTCCTTGCGAACGCCAGCACCTGAAGCTGGTGCGTCTACCAATTTCGCCACCTGGGCCACAACGAGTGCTAGTATAGCATGCGTTCACCCCATTTTTACGCAACATTCACGGGGTAGGCTTGTCGGCATACGATTTTTTTGCCCGCCCCATGTGAATCAAACCCCGCGTCGGCACCCCATTGATTTAATTAAGAAATTTCATGGTTAAACAACTTGATTTTCTTCTCGATCGCGGATGCCCTGACCGAGTACATCTACCCATTACGCCACCTGGGCTTTCAGGAAAGAGAGATTTTTTATCAAAAATATAAACCCACCCAGCGCACTGCTGGATGAAATAGAAGGAACGATTCAGGGCCATCGCGATGGCCATGGATTTTTGAGCCGCGATGACGGGGAATCCGACATCTATCTGCCCCCCAACGAGATGCGCGCCGTGCTGCACAAGGACCGTGTCAAGGTTCGCATCGTGCGGCAGGATCGCAAGGGCCGGCCTGAGGGGCGTGTGCTCGAGATCATCGAACGCCCGCCGCAACCCATCATTGGCCGTCTGCTGCAGGAAAGCGGCGTCTGGCTGGTGGCGCCTGAAGACAAGCGCTATGGCCAGGATGTGCTGATTCCCAAAACCGCGACGGGTGCGGCCAAGGCAGGCCAAGTGGTGGTGGTTGAGCTGGTCGAGCCGCCGGCACTGTTTGGGCAGCCGGTCGGACGGGTCAAGGAAGTGCTTGGCGAGATTGACGACCCTGGCATGGAGATTGAGATTGCGGTGCGCAAATACAGCGTGCCGCACGAGTTTTCAGAGGCCTGCATTGCGCAGGCACGTGGCCTGCCTGACATGGTGCGCCCGCAGGATATCCGGCACCGCGTTGATCTGCGGGATGTGCCGCTGGTGACGATCGACGGCGAAGATGCGCGCGACTTTGACGACGCGGTTTATTGCGAACCGGCGACCCAGGGTAGGGGCAAATCGGCCGTCAAGGGCTGGCGCCTGCTGGTGGCGATTGCCGACGTGAGCCAGTATGTGGAGACAGGCTCGGCCATTGACATTGATGCTTACGAGCGTGCCACCAGTGTGTATTTCCCGCGCCGTGTCATCCCCATGCTGCCCGAGAAGCTGTCCAACGGCCTGTGCTCGTTGAACCCCGAGGTGGACCGCCTGTGCATGGTTTGCGACATGTTCGTCACCAGTGAAGGAGAGGTTTCGGCCTACCAGTTCTACCCGGCCGTGATGTGGAGTCATGCACGTTTCACCTATACCGAGGTGGCGGCCATCCTGGCCAATACCCGTGGGCCGGAGGCAGCACGCCGCAAGGATCGGGTGTCTGATCTGCTCAATCTCTCCGATGTGTACCGGGCTCTGCTGACTGCACGCAGCAGGCGCGGCGCGGTGGATTTTGAGACCACCGAGACGCAGATCATTTGCGATGAAAGTGGCCGGATTGAAAAAATTGTGCCGCGCACCCGGACCGAGGCGCATCGGCTGATTGAGGAGGCCATGCTGGCAGCCAATGTGTGCAGCGCGGACTTTATCGGTCAGAGCAAGCATTCTGGCTTGTTCCGCGTGCACGAGGGACCGACGCCGGAAAAGATCGAGACCTTGCGCAATTACCTCAAGGCCATTGGTGTGGGGCTGACCCTCAGCGATGACCCCTCGCCAGGCGAATTCCAGGCGATTGCGCAGGCCACCAAGGACCGCCCGGATGCCCAGCAGATTCACTCGATGCTGCTGCGGTCCATGTCGCAGGCCATCTACACGTCGGTCAACAGTGGCCACTTTGGTCTGGCTTTTGAGGCCTACACGCACTTCACCAGTCCGATCAGGCGTTACCCCGACCTGCTGGTGCACCGGGTCATCAAAGCGATTCTGAGCCGGACCAAATACCATTTGCCGACCCTGCCAACACCTGGCGAAGCGCATGCCAAGCTCTCACGCCGGCTGGAAAAAAACCAGGCGGCGCGCAGCAAGGAGAGCGGGCAAAAGCCCGCCAAAGTCAGCGCCGAAAACCTGGCCTGGCAGGCCGCCGGCCTGCATTGCAGCGCCAATGAACGCCGTGCCGATGAGGCGAGCCGTGATGTGGAAGCCTGGCTCAAGTGCAAGTACATGCGTGAGCATCTGGGCGAAGAGTACGGTGGCGTGGTTACCGCCGCGACGAGTTTCGGCATCTTCGTGACACTGGACGAGATGTATGTCGAGGGCCTGGTGCACATCACCGAGCTTGGTGGTGAGTATTTCCGTTTTGACGAAGCACGCCAGGAGTTGCGCGGCGAGCGCACCGGCATGCGTTATGCCATTGGTACCCGTGTGCGGGTTCAGGTGAGCCGGGTGGATTTGGACGGTCGCAAGATCGACTTCCGATTGATACGCGAAGGCGAAGAGTTGTTGTCGCGTGCCATGAAGGACAAGGGTATGCAGCGCGAAGGCGCGGGACGTGGTCCTTCGGAGGAGTTTGCCGGAAAGCCATCAGGCAAACGTTCCACGCGCAAGGCGTCGGAGCCGTTGGCGCGTGCGCCCAAAGCGCCATCCCCTGCGAGAAAGGCCGCAGCCAAGCAAAGTGACAAAGGGCGCAAGGCCCGGCGTCGGGGCTGAGCGTGCGAATGGTTTTCAGGCAGTTCATTGCATGACTTCACGGAGATGACCCACATGACTTCAAACAACAAGACCGCCATCGTGACCGGTGCCGGCACTGGCGTGGGCAAGGCCGCCGCCCTGGCCCTGCTCAAGGATGGCTATAACGTGGTGCTGGCGGGGCGGCGCCAGGAGCCGCTGGAGGAGGTGATTGCCGCTTCGGGTGCAGGTGCCCGAGCGTTGGCGGTGCCGACCGATGTGGCGCAGCCGGAGTCGGTGAAGGCTTTGTTCGAGGCCACGGTGAAGGCGTATGGCCGCGTCGATGTGCTGTTCAACAATGCGGGTGTCAATGCCCCCGGCATCCCGCTGGAGGATCTCACGATCGAGCAGTGGCGCAATGTGGTGGATGTGAACCTGAGCGGCATGTTTTATTGCATCCAGCAGGCTTTTCGCGTGATGAAGGCGCAGACACCACGTGGTGGACGCATCATCAATAACGGCTCGATCTCGGCCCATGCCCCGCGTCCCAACTCGATTGCCTACACGGCGACCAAGCATGGTGTGATGGGTCTGACCAAGACGGCTTCACTCGATGGCCGAAAGTACGACATCGCGGTCGGGCAGATCGATATCGGCAATGCCGCAACCGAAATGGCTGCGCGCATGGCCAAGGGCGTGATGCAGGCCAATGGCGAAGTGGCGATCGAGCCGCTGATGGATGTGAACATCGTGGGCCAGTCGGTGCTCTACATGGCCAATCTGCCGCTGGAGGCCAATGTCATGTTCCACACCGTCATGGCAACCAAAATGCCCTTCGCCGGGCGCGGCTAAGCCGCACCTAAGGGCGCAGTGACCGGGCCAGCAACCCGGCGGTCAGGGCCGAATTCACCGGCCATTGGTCGGCCACTTCACCATGCAGGTAGGCTGCTTCACAGGCCGCTTGAAATGCGGCCTGCCCGTTCGCAAGCCGCGCCCCAATGAGTCCGGCCAGCACATCGCCTGTGCCGGCGCTAGCCAGCCGTGCATTGCCTGTGGGGTTGATGGCTGGTGTGTGACCTGGCGCACCGATCACGGAGCCCGAGCCTTTGAGCAGCACGGCGCATTTGAACCGCGAGACCAGCTCGGTCGCGGCCTTCAAGCGGTCTTGTTGCACCTGGGCCGCGGACAGCCCCAGCAGGCGAGCCGCTTCCAGCGGATGCGGTGTGAGTACAGTCTGGCGCTGTCGCTGCGCGCGCGCGCGCAGCAGGCTGGCAAGTTGTTCGTCGACAGCAATGGCGTTGAGGGCATCAGCATCAAGCACCAGGCGTGGCACGGTTGACAGGATGCGCGCCAGCGGGCCGCGCACGGCATCGCCGCCACCGCAACCGCAGACCACGGTGAGCTCAGCCAGTGCCAGGGAGTCGATATTGCGGAACATGAGCTCGGGCTGTTCCGGCGTCACCGTGAGTGCGCCATCGTCAAGCAGGCCGACAAAGACCCGTCCGGCGCCGGCATGCAGGGCAGCGGAGGCGGCCAGCAGGGCGGCACCTGTCATGCCAGGCGCACCGCCGATCACGGCCACGTCGCCATAGCTGCCTTTGTGCGAGTCATGCCGTCGCACTACCGGGGCTGGGGCGCCGCTCAGGCTGGCGCAGGGTGAAGTCGCGGTATTGTCGGCGACCGTGCCCAGGTCGTCAAACCAGACTTCGCCGGTCTGGTCGCGCCCCAGGGCCGTGAACAGGCCGGGCTTGAGGGTGAGCAGGCTCAAGGTGTAGTCGGCGTGCACGCAGAGGCCATTGGCTACGCCGGTGTCGGCATTCAGGCCGGAAGGCAGGTCCACCGCGAGCACAGGCGAGTCGCAGGTATTGATGCGGTGGATCCAGTCGGCCATCTGGCCCTCGGGTGACCGTGTTGCGCCAATGCCCAGCAGGGCGTCAATGCACAGGTCGCAGTTGTCGGGCGGCGTATCGAGAAACTCCACGCCCGCATCGCGCGCTCGTTGCAGGGAGACGCGGGCATCTGCCGGAGCGGTGTCGGCATGGCCGAGCCAACTCACCACGGCCCGCTTGCCCCATTGCTGCAGATGCATGGCTGCCTCAAGGCCATCGCCACCATTGTTGCCAGGGCCGCAAGCCACCCAAATGGTATGGGCATGGGGGTTGAGCGCGAGCGCCAGACGCGCAGTTGCCAGGCCGGCACGTTGCATCAGGGTATGAGGCGGGAGCCCTGCAGCAGTCGTTTGCTCACGCAGTTGGCCAGCCTCGATGCTGTACAGCGCATGGGGCAGGGAGAGGTCCAGTTTGAACATCGAGACGGTGCGCATCTAGCCGGGTGAGTTGCTCAGAACTCGTAGGTTTCGCCCTCGCGGGCCAGCCGGCATTCAAGCTGGCCTTCACTGGCGAGGTTGCTTGCCACGGCGTGGTTAAACGCCTCTTCCAGGGCGTCGTCGCTGCGGGTGGGCTCATGGTGGGTGCAGAAGAGCAGCTTCGAGCCAGCCTTCTGGGCCGACCGGATGCTGGAGCCGAAGGTGCCGTGCCCCCAGCCTTTCTTTGCCAGATACTCCTGCTCGGTGTAGGAGCAGTCCGCGATCAGCACATCGACACCGTGCATGGCGGCATCGATGGCCTTGTGCTTGTCATCAACAAAGCCCTGGTATTCGGCGTATAGCGGATCAGCGGGCTCGTAGATGTTGTAGGGGGGCTCATGATCGCCCGTGAAGAAAATGGACTTGCCATCGCACTCGATGCGATAGCCGAAATTGATGACCGGATGGTTGAGCAGATAGGGCGTGACAGTGGCGGAACCCACCTTGACGGGCTCTTCTGGTGTCAGTGTCACGTACTCGATGCGAGTTTTCATCTCGGCTTCGCGCACCGGAAAGTAGCTGTATTGCAGTTGGACCGACATCACCTGTTCGACCCCCTTGCCTGAGACCGGATCGTAGGCACCATGCAGGCGCAGCAGGTTGCCCTCGATGAAGTTCGGGATGAAGAAGGGGAGACCCTGGATATGGTCCCAGTGCGAGTGCGTGATGAGCACGTTGGCCGTGACGGGCAACTCGGTCAACAGCGTTTGCGACAGTGGAAAAATGCCGGTGCCCGCATCAATGATGATCAGCTCATTGCTGTCAGTGCGAATTTCAATGCAGGTGGTATTGCCGCCATAACGCACGGTATTGGGACCGGGCGACGGGATGGATCCCCTGACACCCCAGAATTTGATCTTCATGCCTCGCTCTCCAGTCTGGAAAATACCCTGGCTTCCTCAAATATCGAGGTCAAATCACCCAGCGAGGCCTGAACCTCGTCGAGCGAGCCACCCAAGCGTGCCGCCAGTATTGCCGGCAACTCCTCTACACAGGCGTTGCCGGCAAACCCGAAATCCATTCGTTTGCTGATCTGGTTGGCGGCAAAAACACAGGCGATCATGCCGGTGTCCCGGATCTCGGGCCCATACTGGTAACGGATGGTGTCGATCAGGTCGCGCGGGAAGCGCCATTTTTCCACAAGCATGGCACCGACTTCCGCATGATCAGCACCAATTTCCTGGCGCAGGGCCAGGTGCAGTGAGCTGCCGTTTCCCTTGCTGATCTGCAGGGCCGCACGGAACTCGTCTGGCATGAACTGTGCGAATACCACCTTGCCGAAATCGTGCAGCAGGCCCGCGATAAAGCAGTCCATTGGGTCGGCATCGTCCACCCGGTCGGCCAGGCGCTTGGCGATGCCTGCGGTTGAGAGCGAGTGCAGCAGGTAGTTCTGGATTTCGAAACCCGCGGCATTGTGCTTGGGCAGCATGCCAATTGCCGCGATGCTCAGGGCCAGATTCTTGATCGTGTTGAAGCCCAGAAAGACCACCGCATGGCCGATCGAAGTGATCTGCTTGGGCAGGCTGTAGTAGGCCGAATTGACCACCTTGAGGATCTTGAGCATGAGCACAGGGTCCTTGTCGATGACCTCGACGAGATCCTTGGGGGTGCAATCCACATCCCGGGTCAACTCGAGGATTTTTTGAACGCTCTTCGGAAACGCCGGCATGCCATCGACAGCAGCGGCCAGTTTGAGAGAGAGTTCAGGACTCATGACGTGCATCATCTACGAATCGTACAGCGAGTTCCTTGCCGGACAGCCCCTTGCTGGCCTGAGATGTTGCGAGTTCCCGAAGAAAGACCACGCTGGATGACAGACGGACTGATTACAGGCCCAGACGGGCGATATCCAGCCCATCAAGGTCAATATCGGGCGTGCGAGCAGCGACCAGGTCGGCGATGGCGCGCGCTGATCCGCAGCTCAGAGCCCAGCCGCTGGAGCCGTGCCCCAGGTTCAGCCACAGGCCGGGTATGCCGCTGGCACATACCAGCGGAGGACCATCGGGCAGCATGGGTCGTGCGCCTTTCCAGATCTGGACGCCATTGGAGAGGTTGGCCGAGCCCGGAAACCAGTCATTGAGCACTTTGTAGAGCGTATTCACGGCATTGGCATTCTTGGCCTCGCTGTTGCCGCCCAGCTCGGCGCTGCCGGCGATGCGCACGCGGTTGCCCATGCGGGTGATCGCCACCTTGAAGCGTTCGTCCACAGCTGCGCTACGGGGTGCATTGAGCGGTTCACGAACAGAGGCGCTCAGTGAGTAGCCATAAACGGCAATCAACGGGATCTTCAGGCCCAGAGGCTGCAGCAGCCGGGTGGAGTGCAGTCCTGCACACATGATCACGTGATCGAACGGACGGGGCGTGCTCTCGCCGGTGACATGAACGGCTGTGCCAGCTGTGGTGTCAATGCGCTCTACCGACGTGTTGAACATGAAGTTGACGCCCATGCGCTGGGTGATGTTCTTGAGCAGAAGGGCGAACTGGCGGCAATTGCCTACCTCGGCGCGTGGCAGGTGGATGGCGCTGTGGAACGGGGTGTCCGGGTTCAGGGCGGGCTCAACCTTGTAGGCTTCTTCGCGTGAGATTTCCCGGAATGGGATTTCCGTCTTGCGAAGCACCTCCAGGCTGGCCTCCATCAGGGCGCGGTCTTTCTCGGAGCGCAACAGCACCAGGTTGCCCAGGCTGCGGTCGTATTCGAGCTGCAGTTCGGCGCTGATCTGGTCGAGGCGGTTACGGCTGTAGAGCGCCAGACGCTGCATACGGGTGCGGTTGACGACATAAGTGTCGTGATCACAGGCACGGAAGAAGCGCCACATCCAGGCGAGGTCGCTGGACGCAAGAGGCCAGCTGATGCGCACGGGTGCATGCGACCCGAACATGTATTTGACGACCTTGAGCGGCATCCCTGGCGCAGCCCAGGGCGTGACATAGCCCGGAGACACGATGCCGGCGTTGGCAAAGCTGGTTTCTTCGGCCGCTGCCATGCGTCGCTCGAAGACCGTGACTTCATGTCCATCCTTGGCCAGTTCATAGGCCGTGGTGACGCCGATGATGCCGGCGCCAATGACTGCAATCTTCATGAATCCCTTGTCTGTCAAAAACGACAAAACCTCTTGTCGTTCTTATGCACTTAGCTATGGATTTTGTAGCAATTTCTCGATCTGCCACGCGATGTTCAATACCTGATTGTCGTGCATTGCAGCATGCCAGACCATCAGGCCCACAGGCAACTCATCCGGGCACTGGCAGGGAATCGAAATGGCGCAGCCATCCAGCATGTTCACCATGCTGGTGTTGCGCAGCATCTGGGCATTGACGGCAAAGAAGGCTTCATCGCGTTCAGGCCCGGGTGCCACTTCGGCAATCGGCGCAGCCACTGTCGGCACGGTGGGCGACAGCACTGCGTCAAAGCCAGCAAGTCGCTGCTCAATGCGCATGATCCAGTCCCGTCGGGCGACCTGTAAATCTAGGTATTCATAGGCGCGCATCGTTGCACCGCGCTGGATGCGTGCGAGTACCCGCGGGTCGTACTGGTCGGCGCGGAGTTCGATGAGTTTGCGGTGCCATGCGTAGCTTTCAGCCGCAGAAAAACCGCCGGTGGACTGGATGGCACCCAGCTCGGCAATCTCGCTCAGCGGAATTTCCTCGATCTTGGCACCGGCTTGGCGCAGTTTTTCCAGGGTACGCTGGTAAGCGCGGGTCACGGTGGCGTCCAGGCCATCGTGCATCATCGTATTCGCCACCGCCAGTCGATAGCTGCTCAGCGGGGCATCGCTGCGGGACAAGGTGCACTGAGCGAGGATTTCGTGGCTCAGCATGGCATCTCGGACCGAACGGGTCAGGGCGCACACGGTGTCCATCGTGGTGGACAGGGGGATAGCTCCCTCGGTGGGTACCAGCCGGGCGGTGCTTTTGAAGCCGACAATGCCTTGCAGGGCTGCCGGGATACGGATCGAGCCCCCCGTGTCGGAGCCCAGCCCGATGAAGGCAGCGCCCGAAGCCACCGATACCGCAGCACCTGACGAGGAGCCCCCGGGGATACGCGGGACATCCGTAGCGGCGGCATTGGCGGGTGTGTCGAAATGTGGATTGACGCCAACGCCCGAAAAGGCGAACTCTGTCATGTTGGTTCGGCCGATGACGGCTGCGCCTGCCGCTTTCAGGCGAGCCACGGCCGTACAGTCCTGCACGGCTGGGGGCCTGTCTGCCAGTGCGAGAGAGCCCGCCGTTGTGACCTGTCCCTGAATGTCAAACAGGTCTTTGACGGAAATGGCCAGGCCCGCCAGCGGTTTTTGGCGGACATCGGCGGCGACCGCCACGTGGCGAGCCGCATCAAACTGGGTTTTGAGGAAGACATTCTTGCAAAGCGGGGACTCGGCGACGGCAATGCAGCGCTCCATTTCGGCAACTGGGCTGGTCTGCCCGGTCAGCAGGCCTTGTCGTGTACTCAGGAGGTCTGCTTGCATGCTGTGAGAGTGGGGCATATGCTATAATTTTTGGGTTTAGCCGAGTGGCCCCTTCTGTGGGGACCGGGTAGACAAATCGCGAATCAGTTCTATCAAGGTGTTGCTGCTTGACAGGCGTTTTAACAAGCGCCGGCGCAGGCTGCAAAAATTGAATTGATTTTAGACACAACCTTTGGAGTTAAATCTATGTCCACAACCATGCGTGAAATGCTGGAAGCTGGTGTCCATTTTGGTCACCAAACCCGTTTCTGGAATCCCAAGATGGCCCCGTATATCTTCGGCCATCGCAACAAAATTCACATCATCAACCTGGAAAAATCGTTGCCGATGTTCCAGGATGCTGCGAAGTTCGTCAAGCAGCTGTCTGCCAAGCGCGGCACCATCCTGATGGTGGGCACCAAGCGCCAGGCGCGCGAAATCGTGGCAACCGAGGCGCAGCGCGCTGGCGTGCCCTATGTTGACCAGCGCTGGCTGGGCGGCATGCTGACCAACTTCAAAACGGTCAAGACCTCGATCAAGCGTCTCAAGGAGATGAAGGTTCAGCAGGAAGCCGGTTTGGACAGCATGAGCAAGAAAGAGCAGCTTATGTTTGCCCGTGAGCAGGCCAAGCTGGAAAAAGACATTGGCGGCATTCAGGACATGGCTACGCTGCCGGACGCGATCTTCCTGATCGACGTCGGTTATCACAAGATCGCCGTGGCCGAGGCCCGCAAACTGGGCATTCCGCTGATCGCCGTGGTCGACTCCAACCACTCGCCAGAAGGTATTGACTACATCATTCCGGGTAACGATGACTCGTCCAAGGCGGTGACCTTGTATGCGCGCGGCATCGCCGACGCCATCATTGAAGGCCGTGCCAACGCGGTGGATGATGTCGTCAAGGCTGTTGTCGCTGCTGAGACTGGTGATGAATTTGTTGAAGTGAACGAAGCTTCTGCTTGAGTTGCACAAGACCCGAAGAAAGGGGCTTGTGTGCCCCTTTTTTTTAGTCCCTTGTTAAATTGAATTGAACTGAATTGAGTACGGAGAAATAAGATGGCTGCAATTACCGCAAGCATGGTTGGTGAACTGCGTGGCAAGACCGACGCCCCCATGATGGAGTGCAAGAAGGCCCTGACGGAAGCCGGTGGCGATATGGCCAAGGCTGAAGAGTTGCTGCGCGTCAAGCTCGGCAGCAAGGCTGGCAAGGCGGCATCCCGCGTGACCGCCGAAGGGGTGGTGACAAGCTTCATCGATGGTGATGTGGGTGCGCTGCTGGAAGTGAACTGTGAAACCGATTTTGTAACGAAGAACGACAGCTTCCTGGCCCTGGCCACGGCTGCGGTCGAACTGATTGCGAAGCACAACCCGGCCGACGTAGAAGCCCTGGGTGCGCTGGCTTACAGCCAGGACGGCTTTGGCCCCACATTGGAAGATGTGCGCAAAGGCCTGATCGGCAAGATTGGCGAAAACATGAGTTTCCGTCGCTTCAAGCGTTTTGCCTCGGGTGCCAAGCTCGCATCCTACCTGCACGGCACCCGCATCGGCGTGGTTGTCGAGTTTGAGGGCGATGTGACGGCTGCCAAGGATGTGGCCATGCACGTGGCGGCCATGAAACCCGTGGCACTGACCAGCGCCGATGTGCCCGCCGAACTGATCGAAAAAGAGCGATCAGTTGCCGCCGGCAAGGCCGAAGAGGATCGCAAGGTTGCCGAAGCTGCCGGCAAGGCCGTGCAGCCGGCCGACATCGTGGCCAAACGCATTGAAGGTGGCGTGCAGAAATACCTCAAGGAAGTCTCGCTGTTCAACCAGTCTTTTGTGAAAAACGACAAGCAGACCGTCGAGCAGATGCTCAAAGCCGCGGGCACGACCGTGAAGTCCTTCACGCTCTACGTGGTGGGTGAGGGCATTGAGAAGAAGGTCGATGACTTTGCTGCGGAAGTGGCGGCGCAAGTCGCTGCAGCCAAGCAGGCCAGCTAATACGCGTCATTCAAGCTGTCTGTCACCAGCCTTGACCATTCAAACCACTGAGGAGTTCATCATGTCCGACGCCAATCCAGTCCATAAGCGTATCTTGCTGAAGCTGTCTGGCGAGGCCTTGATGGGGGATGACCAGTTTGGCATCAACCATGCGACGATCGTGCGCATGGTGGATGAGGTGGCGGAGGTCACCCGGCTGGGGGTTCAGGTGGCGGTCGTGATTGGTGGCGGCAATATCTTCCGTGGCGTGGCTGGCGGCTCGGTCGGTATGGACCGTGCTACGGCAGACTACATGGGCATGCTGGCCACCGTCATGAATGCGCTGGCGCTGGCCGACACCATGAACAAGGCGGGTTTGACGGCCCGCGTGATGTCGGCGATTTCGATCGAGCAGGTGGTTGAGCCCTACATTCGGCCCAAAGCGCTGCAGTACCTCGAAGAGGGCAAGGTGGTAATTTTTGCTGCCGGAACAGGTAACCCGTTCTTTACCACTGACACTGCGGCAGCTTTGCGAGGTGCAGAAATCGGAGCTGAAGTGGTGCTCAAGGCCACCAAGGTTGATGGCGTCTACTCTGCGGACCCAAAGAAGGATCCCAAGGCCACGTTGTACAGCAAAATCTCGTTTGACGAGGCCATGGCGAAGAATTTGGGCATCATGGATGCGACGGCATTTGCCCTGTGCCGCGATCAGAAGCTCCCTATCAAGGTGTTCTCCATTTTCAAGCATGGCGCCCTCAAGCGTGTCGTGATGGGACAAGATGAGGGCACGCTGGTTTATGCCTGAGGGTGCGGAGCAGGTTGTTCCTGCGTGCACTGGATTTTTAACAAGCGTCAGAGGAGTGAAGCATGACGATTGCTGATATCAAACAATCTGCTGAAGCCAAGATGGACCAGTCCATCGCTGCCTTCAAGAACAATCTCTCGAAAATCCGCACGGGTCGTGCCAATCCCGCACTGCTGGATTCGGTTCAGGTGGATTACTACGGCTCGATGGTGCCTATCACGCAGGTGGCCAATGTCTCATTGCTTGATGCCCGCACGATCAGTGTGCAACCCTGGGAAAAGGGCATGGGCGCAAAAATCGAAAAAGCCATTCGCGACAGCGAACTTGGACTCAACCCCTCCAGCATGGGGGAATTGATTCGTGTGCCAATGCCGATCATGACCGAGGAGCGTCGCAAGGAGCTCACCAAATTGGTCCGTAGCGAAGGCGAAAATGCCAAGATCGCTGTGCGCAACCTGCGTCGTGATGCCAATGAATCCGTGAAGAAGCTTGTCAAGGACAAATTGGTGTCGGAAGACGACCAGAAGCGCTCGGAAGCTGATATCCAGAAGGTCACGGACAGGCATATTGTCGCGATCGACCAGCTGGTGGCCGGCAAAGAGCAAGATATCATGGCGGTGTAACGCCAGTGCGCGTTTTGCCCCGGATGCCATGACTGCGCCTCAGGTGGTGCCTCACCACATTGCCATTGTCATGGATGGCAATGGCCGCTGGGCCAACCGGCGTTTCCTGCCACGTGTGGCGGGACACAAGCAGGGCGTCGACGTCCTTCGCCGTTGCGTGAAAGACTGTGCGCAACGAGGTGTCTCGGTGCTGACGGTTTTTGCCTTTTCTTCCGAAAACTGGAATCGTCCGGCCGAAGAAGTCTCTGGCCTGATGGACCTGCTTGCCATGGCCCTGGCACGTGAGGTGCCGCAACTCAAGGCCGATGGCGTCCGACTCTTCTTTGTCGGGGAGCGTGCAGGCTTGTCCGCCAAGGTCAGGGCCGGACTCGCGCAGGGCGAAGCGGCCACGGCAGAGAATACGCGTCTGATTCTCAATGTCTGTTTCAACTATGGTGGCCGCTGGGACATTACCCAGGCAGCTGCAAAGCTTGCCGGGCAAGGTGCGCCAGTGACTGAAGCGTCGTTGGCCGGAGCGCTTGCGCTTTCACATGTGCCAGATCCGGACTTGATCATTCGTACCGGGGGCGAGCAGCGTCTGAGCAACTTTCTGTTGTGGCAGGCTGCGTATGCCGAACTGTATTTCAGCGACAAGCTATGGCCCGAATTCGACGATGCCGAACTGGGGCAGGCGATTGCAGCCTTCAACCAGCGTGAGCGACGCTTTGGCAAGACATCAGCGCAGCTCAAGTCGCCGGACGGTGTCGCCCCATCCATGGCCGAGGCGCAAAAATGCTGAAGCAGCGCGTGATCACGGCGATCGTGCTGCTGCTGATCCTGCTGCCAGCCTTGTTTTATCCTTCACCTAGCGCGTTTTGCACCATCACGCTGGTGCTTATTGCGGCTGGCGCCTGGGAGTGGGGGCGACTGAATGGCTTGTCGCAAGTGCCTTCCCTGCTGTTGGGGGCCGTCTCCGTGGGCGTGTGCGCCGGTCTCTGGTGGTGGGGCTTGCTGAGCCAGCCCTTGCCCGACTTGTGGCGTCTGGCGGGTGCCTTCTGGGTGCTGGCAGGCGCCTTGTTGCTGCGTGGCGGTGTGAGTCTGTGGCCACGCATTCCTCTTATGCTGCGTTTGGCTGGAGGTCTGATGGCGCTCTGGCTGGCATGGCTGGCATTGGCCCAGGCGCGCGTGATCGGGATCAATTTTCTGCTGTCTGTTCTCTTGCTGGTGTGGGTCGCAGACATTGCGGCCTATTTTGCAGGCAAGGGGTTCGGCGGGCGTTTCAGTTCAGGCAAATTGGCGCCAGCCATCAGTCCCGGGAAAAGTTGGGAAGGTGTCTGGGGTGGCATGCTCGGCGTGCTGCTGCTGTCACTGGCTTGGCAAGCGATCGACAGCCTCACACAGGCACGCGTCCCGAGTCTGTACAGCCATCTGATGGGACGAGGCTGGTGGTTTCTGTTGATCGCCGTGTTGTTCATGGCGGCCATGAGCGTGGTGGGCGACCTGGTTGAGTCGCTGATCAAACGCAGTGCCGGGGTTAAAGACAGCAGCGGTCTGCTGCCGGGTCATGGCGGGGTACTGGACCGGGTGGATGCGCTGCTGCCCACCTTGCCATTGGCGATGATGCTGTACGCCTATTCAATGCCATGAAGCAGCGCGTCACCATTCTGGGCTCAACGGGTTCAATCGGCGTGAATACGCTCGATGTGCTGACCCGCCATCCTGAGCGATTCGAGGTTTTTGCGCTGACAGCGGCCACGAAGGTAGAACTCATGCTGCAGCAGTGCGTGCAGTTCAAGCCGGCATTTGCCGTGATGGCGAGTGAGCCCCATGGCCAGGAACTGGCGCGCCAGCTGGCGGCGTTGGGGCTGGTGACGCAAGTCCTGAGTGGGGCAGCGGCACTCGCAGAAGTCGCTGCGCACGAACAGATCGACATCGTGATGGCTGCCATCGTCGGTGCTGCCGGACTGGCACCTTGCCTGGCTGCGGCGCGTGCCGGCAAGCGCTTGCTGTTGGCCAACAAGGAGGCGCTGGTGGTGGGGGGGGAGGTGTTCCTGCATGCGGTGGCGCAGGGGGGCGCGACGCTGCTGCCCATTGACAGCGAACATTCGGCGATCTTCCAGTCCCTGCCACACGACGCCGCTGCCTGGCCCGAGCAGGTGGACAAGATCATTCTGACCGCATCAGGCGGGCCGTTTCGAACACGCGACCCTAAGACGCTGCGCGAGGTGACGCCCGAACAAGCCTGCGCGCACCCGAACTGGGTGATGGGGCGCAAGATATCAGTGGACTCGGCCACCATGATGAACAAGGCCCTGGAGGTGATCGAGGCGCGTTACCTGTTTGGCCTGGCGCCCGAGCATCTGGAGGTGGTTATCCATCCGCAAAGCGTGATCCACTCCATGGTGCAGTACAAGGACAACTCGGTGGTGGCGCAACTGGGCACACCGGACATGCGCGTGCCCATTGCCTACGGGCTGTCGTGGCCACATCGCATGACCTCCGGGGCGCAGGCGCTGGACTTCCGGGCCATGGCTGACATGACCTTCGAATCGTTTGAAAATGGTGCTCACCGTGAGCGGTTTCCGGGTCTGGCGTTGGCGTGGGCTGTGTTGCAGGGCCCTCCGGGCAGCACCGCTGTGCTCAATGCGGCCAATGAAGAGGCTGTGCAAGCCTTTCTTGAAAAACGCATCCGTTTCGACCAGATTCACCAGGTGAACATCGAAACCCTGGAGACGACGGTTCCTTTGGCGCCTCATGCGCTGGAGGATTTGCTGGCACTGGATGCGCAATCCCGGGCGATGGCACAGCAAGTGGTCAAGCGCATAAGCGCTTGATGTGATGGAGTACCTCAGATGCTGACGGTTCTTTCTTTCGTAGCAGCGCTTGGCTTGCTGATAGCTGTACACGAGTACGGTCACTACCGCATGGCGAGAGCCTGCGGGGTCAAGGTGTTGCGATTTTCAATTGGGTTTGGCAAGACGCTGCTGCGCTGGCAGCCGAAGGGGTCATCAACCGAGTTTGTGATCGCGGCTTTCCCGCTGGGTGGCTACGTCAAGATGCTGGATGAGCGGGAGGCGCCGGTAGCGGCAACTGAGCGTCATCTCGCATTCAACACCCAGTCGCTCAGCGCTCGTGCGGCCATTGTGGCGGCGGGACCCTTGGCCAATCTGCTGCTGGCAGTACTGCTTTATTCGCTGGTGAACTGGGGCGGGGTGGAACAACCCCGGGCGGTGCTTGCCAGCCCGCTGGCAGACTCGGTGGCGGCGCAGGCTGGCCTCCGGGGAGGTGAACTGGTCGAGCGGGCCGCCATCGACGGTGAGGCGCTTGAACCCGTTGTGTCCTTTGAAGATTTACGCTGGTTGCTCACGCAGGCTGCGTTGAACAATCAAAATGTTCGCCTGGAGGTCTCATCACCCGGGAGATCGCCGACAGAGTTGACGCTGGATCTGGCAAGCCTGGAGGCTGCCGATGCCGATGCGCAGTTGTTTCGCAAAATCGGTATTCTGGCGCCGTATTCGAGGCCTGTGCTGGGCCAGGTGATGGCTGGAGGTGCGGCGGAAAGGGCGGGTCTGCGTGAAGGCGATCTTGTATTGCGTACGGGCGCCACGCCAGTGGTGGATGCGCAGCAGTTGCGCAACTGGATTCGGACCTCCGTCCATGGAGGCGCGTCCGGAGCACAGACCTGGGACGTGGTGCGTGATGGGAAAAACCTGTCAGTGACGGTGACGCCCGAGGTGGTGGGGCAGGGTGAAGCATCCTATGGTCGTATTGCTGCTTATGTCGGTGGTGTGCCGGAATATGTGACCGTGCGCTATGGCCTGGTAGATGGCTTGTGGACAGGGGTGACGCGCACCTGGGATGTGTCCGTGCTGACGCTGCGCATGATGAGAAAAATGCTGGTTGGCGAGGCCTCGCTCAAAAACCTCAGTGGCCCGCTGACCATTGCGGACTATGCCGGCAAGTCGGCCAGCATGGGTATCAGCCAGTATCTGGTGTTTCTGGCGCTCATCAGCGTCAGCCTCGGTGTTCTGAACCTGTTGCCTCTACCGGTCCTCGATGGTGGGCACCTGATGTATTATCTTTGGGAGGGGCTGACCGGGAAGAGTGTGTCTGATGTGTGGATGGAGCGCTTGCAGCGCGGAGGTGTTGCCGTGCTGCTGCTCATGATGTCCATTGCCATCTTCAATGATTTGACCCGGCTCCTCGGCTAACTTTTGGTACCGATGTCGTTACCGCTTTGACCTTCATAAAAATGCAAAACAAACGTTTTCGCCTGCGTACCGCCGCATTTGTGTCCGCACTGGCTTTCGTGGTTCATTCAGCCTGGGCTGTAGATCCCTTCAAGGTGCGGGACATCCGTGTAGAGGGCTTGCAGCGTGTGGAGCCTGGAACCATTTTTGCCTCCATGCCGGTCAGGGTCGGAGATACCTACAGCGACGAAATTGGGGCCTCTGCCATTCGATCCCTGTTCAGTCTGGGCTTGTTCAAGGATGTTCGCCTGGAGGTGAATGGGGATGTGCTGGTCGTGATCGTCGAGGAGCGTCCGACCGTGGCCAATGTCGAGTTTGTCGGGACAAAGGAGTTCGACAAGGAGGTACTCAAGAAGGCTCTGCGTGATGTGGGCCTGACCGATGGGCGTCCTTATGACAAGGCCTTGGTTGACCGTGCCGAGCAGGAACTCAAGCGGCAGTACATCAATCGCAGTCTCTATTCCGCAGAAATCGTCACTACCGTGACGCCGATTGAGCGTAACCGCGTGAACCTGACCTTCAGCGTGACCGAAGGTGATGTCGCCAGGATCAAGGAAATTCGCATTGTGGGCAACAAGGTGTTCAGCGAGTCCACCTTGCGTGGTCTCTTTGACCTGGATACCGGTGGGGGCTGGCTCAACTGGTATACCAAGTCCGACCACTACTCTCGCGTCAAGCTCAATGCCGACCTGGAGACCATGCGCTCCTATTATCTGACGCGCGGTTATCTTGAGTTCAAGGTTGAGTCGACGCAGGTTGCGATCTCTCCGAACAAGAACGACATCAGCATCACGATCAATGTTTCCGAGGGCGCGCGCTATGTAGTGAGTGGCGTCAAGCTTGAGGGCAACTACCTAGGGCGGGACGAAGAGTTCAAAGCGCTGGTGACTATTCTGCCGGGGCAGCCCTATAACGCGGACCAGGTGGCTAACACCACCCAGGCCTTTACAGACTACTTCGGCAAGTTCGGCTATGCTTTTGCACAGGTGGAAGCCATACCCTCCATTGATCGGGAGACCAATCGTGTCTCACTGGTGTTGCAGGGGAATCCCTCACGGCGCGCCTATGTGCGCAGAATCAATGTCACGGGCAACACGCGTACACGGGATGAGGTGGTGCGCCGCGAACTGCGTCAACTGGAGTCGTCCTGGTATGACGGTGACAAGATCAAACTCTCTCGCACCCGGGTGGAGCGGTTGGCGTATTTCACGGATGTAAATATCGAAACTCAGGAAGTTCCCGGCGCCCCCGACCAAGTTGATCTGACACTTCATGTGGCAGAGCGCCCAACCGGTATGGTCACCCTGGGGGCTGGATTTTCATCTTCCGATGGCCTGGGGCTCACTTTTGGTATTCGCCAGGAAAATGCATTCGGCTCGGGCAATTCTCTTGGGGTTCAGGTTAATACCAGCAAGATTAATCGCACACTCGTCTTCAGTACGACGGACCCCTATTTCACACCAGATGGTGTGTCGCGGACTCTGGATGTTTACCAGCGAACGTCCAACCCATATGTTGATGTGGACAGCTACAAACTAATCACCAAAGGGGCGAGCATCAGATTCGGTGTGCCATTTACCGAACGAGATACGGTCTACCTTGGGGCTGGTATCGAGGGTACAGAGATCGTTCCGGGTACCAATTTGCCAGCGGCCTATCAGGACTATGCCAACCAGTTCGGCTATACCAGTTCCACCGTGCCGTTAACCATCGGGTGGGCACGTGACAACCGTGACAGCGCACTGGCGCCTACCCGTGGCAATTACCAGCGTGCCAATGCCGAGTGGGGCGTGGCGGGTGATGCGCGTTATATCCGTAGTAGCTACCAGTATCAACATTACTACCCGTTCAGCAAGAAGTACACAGGCGCGTTCAATGGTGAAATTGGACTGGGTAAGGGGCTGGGAGGGCGGGCGTACCCCTTGTTCAAGAATTACTATGCGGGGGGGCTGGGCTCTGTGCGGGGCTTTCAGCAGTCCAGTCTGGGTCCGCGTGATGCAACAACAGATGGTGTCTTGGGCGGCACCAAGAAGGTCAATCTCAACTTTGAGTTGCTGACGCCTTTCCCGGGTGCGGGTAACGATCGCACCTTGCGCGCCTATACCTTCTTTGACATCGGCAACGTTTATGGTGAAAACGAGAACTTCACTACGGCTACCCTGCGCTCGTCTGTCGGGGTGGGCATCAGCTGGATCTCGCCGATGGGACCTTTGCGACTGGCATTTGCCAAACCTATTCGTAAACTCGATGGCGATAGAATCCAGTCTATTCAATTTCAAATCGGAACCGTTTTCTAATGAAGTATTTTTCTCGTCAGAACTGTGCCGGTCTGCTGTTGGCTTTCCTGGCGTTTGCCTTGCCTGCCCACGCAGAGGAATTCAAGATCGGTTTTGTGAACATCGACCGCATCCTGAAAGAGCCCAACACCTCCAAGGCCGCCCAGGCCAAGCTCGTACAGGAGTTTGCCAAGCGCGAAAAGGAACTGGCTGACCAGGGGGCTGCTCTGAAAGCCATCGCGGACAAGTTCGAGCGTGATGCGCCAACCTTGTCCGAATCCCAGCGCAATACGCGACAGAAGCAGTTCGTGGAGCAAGACCGTGATTTTCAGCGCAAGCGCCGTGAGTTCCAGGAGGACCTCAATGCCCGCAAGAATGAGGAATTGCAGCAGGTACTGGAGCGGGCCAACCGCGTGATCCGGCAGTTCGCCGAGTCCGAGAAATTCGACGTGATCCTGCAGGAAGCCGTCTATATCAATGCCAAGCATGACGTCACCGACAAGGTGATCAAGCTGCTGAATGCCGCTTCGGTCAATAACGCCGGCACCAAGTAACTGGTGAGTGCAAAGGCAGGCGATGTGACTCTCCGACTTGGCGCCATTCTTGACGCGCTCGGAGGTGAGTTGCATGGCAGTCCTGATTTGCCAATCGATGGCCTCGCGCCCCTGGAGTCTGCCGAATCAGGAGATCTGAGCTTCCTGAGTCATCCCAAATACCAGTCACTACTCTCGGCATCACGCGCAGGCTGCGTGATTGTCAGCCCCCAAATGAAGGCTGTGGCCCAGGCACGGGGCGCCTGTATCGTGGTGGATCAGCCCTATCTGTATTTCGCACGGGTGACACAACTCTGGAAAAGGCGGATTGCGCCGTCGGAGCGTGCGCGCATCCATGCCAGCGCCATGATCGAAGAGGGCGCGACCATTCATCCAGAGGCCAGCATTGGCCCCCTGTGCGTGGTGGAGCGGGGGGCATGCATTGGCGCAGGCACAATATTGAAGTCACGCGTCACCGTGGGTGAGGATTGTGTCATCGGCGAGCGCTGCATTCTGCATGCTGGTGTGGTGATCGGCGCGGACGGTTTCGGATTTGCACCGAATGAGGGAGCCTGGGAGAAAATCGAACAACTGGGAGCGGTGCGTATCGGCAACGATGTCGAAATCGGCGCCAATACCTGTATCGATCGCGGCGCCTTGCAGGACACGGTGATTGAAGATGGTGTCAAGCTGGATAACCTGATCCAGGTGGGACACAACGTGCGCATTGGCAAGCACACAGCCATGGCCGGCTGTGTGGGCATTGCGGGCAGCGCGGTTATCGGCGCACATTGCACCGTGGGCGGTGGCGCCGTGATTCTGGGACATCTTACGGTGGCTGACCATGTCAACATTTCCGCCGCCTCGGTCGTGACGCGTTCCATTTTGAAACCAGGGCACTACACTGGTATGTTCCCCATCGACGACAATGCATCCTGGGAAAAAAATGCTGCCACGCTGAGGCAGCTCCACACGCTGCGTGATCGCATCCGTGCATTGGAGAATACGATCAAAACCGAGAAAAAATCATGATGGACATTCACCAAATCCTCAAGCAACTGCCGCACCGTTACCCCATTCTGCTGGTGGATCGTGTGCTGGAGGTGGAAAAAGGCAAGCGCATCAAGGCGCTGAAAAACGTCACCATTAATGAACCCTTCTTCAACGGGCATTTCCCGCACCGTCCCGTGATGCCTGGCGTACTGATGCTCGAGGCGCTGGCACAAGCCGCAGCCTTGCTGGCATTCGATACCCTCGGCGTGGTACCGGACGACAAGACGGTGTATTACTTTGCCGGCATCGATGCCGCGCGCTTCAAGCGGCCGGTTGAGCCGGGCGATCAGCTGACGCTGGACGTCGAGCTGGACCGCATGAAAGCCGGCATTTTCAAGTTCAAGGCCCGTGCCAGCGTGGGGAGTGAGCTCGCGGTGGAGGCCGAGCTCATGTGCACCATGCGCACCATCGCCTGATCTCTGGAAGCTTCAGCGTGACGCATATTCATCCTACTGCCATTGTTGACCCACAGGCTGAACTTGATGCCTCCGTAACGGTTGGACCTTATACGGTGATCGGCCCGCATGTGAAGGTGAGGGCGGGTACCCATATCGGCCCGCATTGCGTTATCGAAGGTCATACCACCATCGGGCGCGATAACCGCATCATGCAGTTCAACTCGCTGGGTGCCATTCCGCAGGACAAGAAGTATGCGGGCGAGCCCTGCGAACTCGTCATAGGAGACCGCAACACGATCCGTGAGTTCTGTACCTTCAACATCGGATCACCCGGCGACCTGGGGGTGACGACTCTGGGCGATGACAACTGGATCATGGCTTATGTTCATCTGGCCCATGACTGCACCGTAGGCAACAATACTATTTTTGCGAACAACACCCAACTGGCGGGCCATGTGCATGTCGGCGACTGGGTGATCCTGGGCGGCTTCACAGTGGTGCACCAGTTTGTCCGGATCGGGGCCCACAGCATGACGGCCATGTGCTCCCTGTTGTTTGCCGATCTGCCGCCATTCGTGATGTGCCAGGGGCAGCCTGCACAGGCGCGCTCCATGAATTTCGAAGGACTACGTCGCCGGGGCTTTTCTGCCGATCGCATTGCAGCGGTCAAGGCCATGCACAAGGCGCTGTACCGGGACGGCTTGACGCTGGATCAGGCGCGTGAGCAGATTGCGGATTTGACGAAGAAGCACCCTGACGCAGAACCGGATGTCGCGATGATGCAGTCTTTTCTGGAGGCGAACTCGCCACAGCGCGGGATTGTCAGATAAGAGGGCCCCTTGGGCTCGGTCCTCGCATGTTCGATTTCAGCTGCAGACGCCCCAGAGCCTGAACGGTATTTATGTCATCACACACAATTGCCATGGTGGCGGGAGAAACCTCGGGTGATCTGCTGGCCGGTTTATTGCTGGATGGCCTAAGGGCGCGTTGGCCCGATTTGCGTACCATGGGCATTGGTGGTCCCCAGATGATTCGCCGTGGCTTCGATGCCTGGTGGCCCAGCGACAAGCTGGCCGTTCGCGGCTATGTGGAGGTGCTGCGGCATTACCGCGAAATCGTCGGAATTCGCAAGCTGCTGGCTGAGCGCTTGCTGATCCAGAAGCCAGAGGTGTTCATTGGCGTGGATGCGCCTGATTTCAATCTGGACCTGGAAGCGCGGCTCAAGTCTCAGGGTATCAAGACAGTGCATTTTGTCAGCCCGTCGGTGTGGGCTTGGCGCGCTGAACGGGTCGAGAAAATCCGGCGCAGCGTGGACCATGTGCTGTGCATCTTTCCTTTTGAGGTGGATTTGCTGGCTCAACAGGGGATAGAGGCTACCTACGTAGGCCACCCGCTGGCCAATGTGATTCCGATGGTGCCTGACAAGGCCGCAGCCCGGGCATCTCTGGGCTTGGGGCCGGAAGATCGGGTGGTGTCTATCTTGCCCGGCAGCCGCAAGTCAGAAATTCAATACCTTGCGCGCCGATTTTTTGAGGCTGCAGCCCTTGTCCATAATGCGCAGCCTGCTATTAAATTTATAGTTCCCGCGGTACCTTTGCTGCTTGAGGCGATTGAACGTGCAGCCCGCGAGGCAGGGATGGCCGAGGCAGTGCAGATCGTCACCGGGCAGTCCCACCAGGTGCTGGCCGCTTGCGATGTGACGCTGATCGCCAGCGGCACGGCTACGCTGGAAGCGGCGCTGTTCAAGCGTCCCATGGTGATTGCCTACAACATGAACTGGTTGTCCTGGCAGATCATGCGACGCAAGAAGCTGCAGCCCTGGGTAGGTTTGCCCAATATCCTGTGCCAGGATTTTGTGGTGCCCGAGTTGTTGCAGGATGCGGCCACGCCGCAAGCGCTGGCGCAGGCAGTCCTTGCCTGGCTGGCTGCACCTGAGAAAATAGCCTCTTTGCAACAAAGATTCACCTCGCTGCACCATGAGCTGCGGCGCGATACCGCACAACTGGCGACCGATGCGATCGAAAAAGTTCTTCATGGCTGAACAGGCCTCCCTGATGTGGGATATCCCGGGTCTGATCGCGGGGGTGGATGAGGCCGGCCGCGGGCCGCTGGCAGGCCCGGTGGTGGCTGCAGCGGTCATCCTGGACGATAAGAACCCGATACGGGGGCTGGCTGACTCCAAGAAGCTCACGGCGCTCAGGCGCGAGAAGCTGTTTGATGAAATCCGCGCCAAGGCCTTGTGCTGCTCGATTGCCGAGGCCAGTGTGGAGGAGATTGACCGTCTCAACATCCTCCAGGCCACCATGCTCGCCATGCGGCGTGCCGTGCTGGGCTTGCGGCTCAAGCCGACCAAGGTGCTGGTGGACGGCAATCGCATTCCTACCCTGGAGGTTCTGGCCGAGGCCATCGTCAAAGGGGATTCCCTGGTGCCTGCGATATCCGCGGCCTCGATTTTGGCCAAAGTGCATCGTGACCGCTGGTGTGTGGAGGTGGATGCCCTTTTCCCTCAGTACGGCTTTGCCGGGCACAAAGGCTATGGCACCAGCGAGCACATGGCCGCCTTGCGCGAGTTTGGTGCCTGCCCTCATCATCGAAAGACTTTCAGTCCGGTGGCCGAGGTGTTGCGGTGAGCGAGACGGGGATCAACCGGATCACATCGCGCGATAACGCGTTCATCAAGGACTTGCGCCGGCTCTCGCATGACAACACGGCCTACCGCAAGCAGGGGCGCTTCTGGGTCGAGGGCGACCACCTCTGCCGTGCTGCACTGGAGCGTGGCCAAAAACCCGTGGTGGCGGTGTTTTCGAAGTCATTTGAGGTGCAGGCCCTTGGTAAATGGACACAATTTGCCAGCAAAAGTATCGTGATTCCGGATTCGATGTTCCTGGATATCAGTGGACTGGAGTCGTCCGCGCAAATGCAAATGGGCTTTGTGTTCGAGTTGCCCCAGGTCATGGAGCTGCAACCGGGCGTGGCCTCGGTCATTCTGGACCGGGTGCAGGATGCCGGCAACGTCGGCTCCATCCTGCGCAGTGCCGCGGCCTTCGGCTTTCGTCAGGTGATCGCGCTCAAGGGCACGGCAGCCCTGTGGAGCCCCAAAGTGCTGCGCGCCGGCATGGGGGCCCATTTCGGCCTGCACCTGGTCGAAGCCGTGACGCTGGAGGCCTTGCAGGCGCTAAAAATTCCCATTGTGGTGACCAGTTCTCACCAGGGGCTGTTGCTGCAGGAGCAGTCCCTGCCCATGCCCTGTGCCTGGGCCCTGGGGCACGAAGGGCAGGGGGTGTGTGACGAACTGCTGGCGCGTGCAGGTCTGTCGGTCCGGATCGGGCAGCCTGGGGGGGAGGAGTCGCTCAACGTGGCCGCCGCTGCAGCGATTTGCCTGCATGCCAGTTCTCTGGTGCGGCAACTGGAGCCCCCTGCGGCGACAGGCCACGTGGGACAAAAATAGTCGGGTCAGCCTCGGATTGAGGCCTGTCGATGGGCTTGCCCTCGGCTATAATGAGAGGCTATTCAGAAAACAGCTTCGCCCAAGCACATTTCAAGCCAAAACCCCTTCCAAAAGCGCAGCCAGGAACCGTTTCTTGTGGATGCTTGGGCCTACCCGTAACCAACCCGGAGAACCCAGTGCTTTTGTCTCTAAAGGGAACTACCCCCCACGCCATCCTGGCGCTCGCAGACGGCACGGTCTATATCGGCAATTCGATTGGAGCCGCAGGCTCCACGGTCGGCGAGGTGGTGTTCAACACCGCCATGACCGGCTACCAGGAAATCCTTACCGACCCCAGCTATTGCCAGCAGATCGTGACACTCACGTACCCGCATATCGGCAACTATGGTGTCAACGAGGAAGACATCGAAGCCGAGAAGGTCCATGCCGCAGGTCTGATCATCAAGGATCTGCCCCTGATTGCATCCAACTTCCGCAGCACCATGAGCCTGAGCCAGTACCTCGTGCGCGAAGGTACGGTGGCCATTGCCAACATCGATACCCGTAAGCTCACGCGGCAGTTGCGCACGCAGGGAGCCCAGAACGGCTGCATCCTCGCATTGGCGCCCGGTGAGGCGGTGACGCAGGCCGTGCAGGACAAGGCCATTGCTGCAGCCAAAGCCGCGCCCAGCATGGCTGGCCTGGATCTGGCCAAAGTTGTATCTGTACAGCAGACCTACGAGTGGACCCAGACCGAATGGAAGCTCGGGGCTGGTTATGGCGTCCAGATCACACCGCGTTTTCATGTCGTGGCCTACGACTTTGGCGTCAAGAAAAACATCCTGCGCATGTTGGCCGAGCGCGGTGCCCGCATCACAGTGGTGCCGGCCAAGACACCCGCCGGCGATGTGCTCAAGCTCAATCCCGATGGCATCTTCCTGTCCAACGGGCCGGGCGACCCGGAGCCGTGCGACTATGCGATTGCTGCCGTGCGTGAACTTATCGAGACTGGCACTCCCACCTTCGGCATCTGCCTGGGGCACCAGATCATGGCGCTGGCCAGTGGTGCCAAGACCTTCAAAATGAAATTCGGTCACCACGGCGCCAACCACCCGGTCAAGGACCTCGACAATGGCCGCGTGAGCATCACCAGCCAGAACCATGGTTTTGCGGTGGACGAGAAAACCCTGCCAGCCAATCTGCGCGCAACCCACGTGAGCCTGTTCGACGGCACGCTGCAGGGGCTGGCCCGTACGGACAAGCCGGCATTCTGCTTCCAGGGCCACCCGGAAGCCTCGCCGGGCCCGCACGATATTGCCTACCTGTTCGATCGTTTTACTGCGCTGATGGAAAAGGCGATGGAGAAGAAGAATGCCTAAGCGCTCAGATATCAAATCAGTCCTCATCATCGGCGCCGGCCCGATCATCATCGGTCAGGCCTGCGAGTTCGACTACTCCGGGGTTCAGGCCTGCAAAGCCTTGCGTGAAGAGGGCTACAAGGTCATTCTGATCAACAGCAATCCCGCCACGATCATGACTGATCCGGCCACCGCCGACGTTACCTACATCGAGCCCATTACCTGGCAGACGGTCGAGAAGATCATCGCCAAGGAGCGCCCCGATGCGATTCTGCCGACCATGGGCGGGCAGACCGCGCTGAACTGTGCACTGGATCTGTGGCACAACGGCGTGCTCGACAAATACCAGGGCGCAGCGACAGGACGCCCGGTCGAACTCATCGGCGCCACCCCCGAGGCGATCGACAAGGCCGAGGACCGGCTGAAATTCAAGGATGCAATGACCAAGATCGGTCTTGGTTCGGCGCGATCCGGCATCGCCCACAGCATGGACGAAGCATGGGCTGTGCAGAAGACGCTGGGTTTCCCCACCGTTATCCGCCCCAGCTTCACACTGGGCGGCACGGGTGGTGGTATTGCCTACAACGCCGAAGAGTTCGAGATCATCTGCAAGCGCGGCCTGGAGGCTTCGCCTACCAACGAGTTGCTGATCGAGGAGTCGCTGCTGGGCTGGAAAGAGTACGAGATGGAGGTCGTGCGTGACAAGGCCGATAACTGCATCATCGTCTGCTCAATCGAAAACCTGGACCCCATGGGCGTACACACGGGTGATTCGATCACGGTGGCACCTGCCCAGACGCTGACTGACAAGGAATACCAGATCCTTCGTAACGCCTCGCTCGCCGTGCTGCGCGAGATTGGCGTGGACACAGGGGGCTCCAACGTGCAATTCTCGATCAACCCGAAAGATGGCCGCATGGTCGTGATCGAGATGAATCCGCGCGTGAGCCGCTCTTCTGCACTGGCCTCCAAGGCGACCGGCTTCCCGATTGCCAAGGTGGCAGCCAAGCTGGCCGTGGGTTATACGCTCGATGAGTTGCGCAATGAGATCACGGGTGGCGCGACGCCGGCGAGCTTTGAGCCCAGCATCGATTACGTGGTCACGAAGATTCCGCGTTTTGCTTTCGAAAAATTCCCGACCGCTGACAGCCGCCTTACGACGCAGATGAAGTCGGTCGGTGAGGTCATGGCCATGGGCCGCACTTTCCAGGAGTCGTTCCAGAAGGCGCTGCGCGGTCTCGAGGTCGGTGTGGATGGGCTCAACGAGAAAACCCAGGACCGCGAGGTGCTTGAGAAGGAACTCGGCAACCCCGGCCCCGAGCGCATCTGGTATGTGGGCGACGCGTTTGCGATGGGCATGAGTGTGGATGAAGTCTTTGCCCTGACCAAGATCGATCCCTGGTTCCTCGTGCAGATCGAGGAAATCGTGAAGATCGAGCTGGAGCTTGAGACCACCTCGCTCGACAAGCTTGATGCGGTGACCCTGCGCTTGCTCAAGCAAAAAGGTTTTTCCGACCGTCGCCTGGCCAAGCAGCTCAAGACCACCGATACCGCCGTGCGCAAGCAGCGCCATGCCATGGGTGTGCGTCCAGTCTACAAGCGCGTGGACACTTGTGCCGCCGAGTTCGCCACCAACACAGCCTATATGTACTCGACCTACGAGGAAGAGTGCGAGGCCGCGCCCACCAACAACAAGAAGATCATGGTGCTTGGCGGCGGGCCCAACCGCATCGGCCAGGGCATTGAGTTCGACTACTGCTGTGTGCACGCGGCTCTCGCCATGCGTGAGGATGGTTACGAGACCATCATGGTCAACTGCAACCCGGAGACCGTGTCCACCGACTACGACACCAGTGACCGCTTGTACTTCGAGCCCTTGACGCTGGAAGATGTGCTGGAGATTGTGGACAAGGAAAAGCCGCTCGGCGTGATCGTGCAGTATGGTGGCCAGACACCACTCAAACTCGCTCTCGATCTCGAAGCCAATGGCGTGCCCATCATCGGCACCAGCCCCGACATGATCGACGCGGCGGAAGATCGCGAGCGTTTCCAGAAGCTGCTGCACGAGCTCAAGCTGCGCCAGCCACCCAATGCCACGGCCCGTACCGAGCCCGAGGCGCTCGAAAAAGCTGCGGCCCTGGGCTACCCGCTGGTGGTGCGTCCCAGCTATGTGCTCGGTGGCCGCGCCATGGAAATCGTGCATGAGCAGCGCGACCTGGAGCGCTACATGCGCGAGGCCGTCAAGGTCAGCCATGACTCGCCGGTGCTGCTGGATCGATTCCTGAACGACGCGATCGAGTGTGATGTCGACTGTTTGCGTGACCCCGAGGGCATCACCTTCATCGGGGGTGTCATGGAGCACATCGAGCAGGCTGGCGTGCACAGCGGTGACTCGGCCTGTTCCCTGCCACCCTACTCGCTGAGCACTGAAACCGTCAACGAAATCAAGCGCCAGACAGCTGCCATGGCTACCGCACTGAATGTGGTCGGCCTGATGAACGTGCAGTTTGCAATCCAGCATGTCGATGGCAAGGATGTCATCTACGTGCTGGAGGTCAATCCGCGTGCGTCGCGCACGGTACCCTTCGTCAGCAAGGCTACAGGCATCCAGCTCGCCAAGGTTGCGGCGCGTTGCATGGTGGGCCAGTCACTGGCCTCGCAAGGCATTCTGAAAGAAGTGACACCGCCGTATTTCAGCGTCAAGGAGGCTGTGTTCCCCTTCGTCAAGTTCCCCGGCGTTGACACGATTCTCGGCCCCGAGATGAAGTCCACTGGCGAGGTGATGGGCGTGGGCAAGACCTTTGGCGAAGCCTTCGTCAAGTCACAGCTAGGCGCCGGCACCAAGCTACCCACCTCGGGCAAGGTATTCCTGACCGTCAAGAACAACGACAAGCCGCGTGCCGTCGAGGTGGCGCGGGCGCTGGTCGCGCTGAAGTTCGAACTCGTGGCGACCAAGGGCACGGCGGCGGCCATCACGGCGGCCGGCATTGCCTGCGCGGTGGTCAACAAGGTTGCCGAAGGCCGGCCGCACATCGTGGACATGATCAAGAACGAGGAAATCGCTTTGGTGATCAACACGGTGGAGGAACGTCGCAACGCGATTTCAGACTCGCGTCAGATTCGTACCTCAGCCCTGCTGGCACGAGTGACCACCTTCACCACCATAGCGGGTGCCGAGGCTGCTGTTGAGGGTATGGAGTACCTCGACAAGCTCGACGTGTACTCGGTACAGGAACTGCACGCCCAACTCTTGGCATAATTGTCAGTCCATCCAGGGACAGATCAGCAGCTTCGCCGATCTGTCCCTGCCATTTTTGACGACCGACAACGAGACATGGCCACCATTCCAATTACCAAACGCGGCGCTGAAAAGCTCAAGGCAGAGTTGCACAAGCTCAAGACCGTGGACCGTCCCTGGGTGATCAATGCCATTGCTGAGGCACGCGCACAGGGTGACCTGAGTGAAAATGCCGAATACGATGCCGCCAAAGACCGTCAGGGCTTCATCGAAGGACGCATCCAGGAAATCGAGGGCAAGCTATCGGCTTCCCAGATCATCGATCCCAGCCAGCTTGATGCCGGTGGCAAGGTGGTATTCGGCACCACGGTTGAACTGGAAGATGAGGCCACGGGGGATCGCGTCAAATACCAGATCGTGGGCGAAGACGAGGCAGATATCAAGCTGGGCCTGATCAACATCGGCAGTCCGATTGCCCGGGCCCTGATCGGCAAGGAAGAGGGCGATACCGCCGAAGTGCAGGCGCCGGGTGGCCTCAAGCACTACGAAATCATGGCCGTGAGCTACCTCTGATATGGATCTGAACCGCTGGCGTCGCACCTTGCGTACCATTGCCCCGCTGTGGGTTGCCGCGCTGTGGTGGTCCAGCCTGGGCGTGATTGGCTTTCTCGTTGTGCCGCTGCTGTTTGCCAATCTGCCTACACCGGCCATGGCCGGTGCGATGGCGGCCAAACTGTTCACCGCCCAGACCTGGGTGTCTGTGCTGTGCGGCCTGTACCTGCTGATGAGTTCAAGAGGAAGTTCTGTTCCAACCCAGCTCAATAAACTGCAGGGCGCTATCGTTTACATAGCGCTCGGGATTTTGCTGGCCTTGCTGGCGGAGTTTGCTGTGGCGCCCAGAATCATCGCACGCGAGAATCTGGCGCTGTGGCATGGTGTTGGCAGCGCCATGTACCTGCTGCAGTGGTGGTGTGCCGGGGTGACGTCCTGGAAGCTGGCATCCCCCTTGGGAAAATCTCAGGTCTGACTGCGTTTCTTGATGCTGACCGGTTTCTTGGGCTTGGCGCGTTTGACCTGTCCGCCGGCACTCAGTCGCTGGTTGCCCAGCACGCGCAGGGTCTTCACCTCGGGGCGTTGACCACTGCGTGAGCTGTATTTGAGCACCTTGACGTCCCGCGGGCCAGGCATGCGGTCCTCATTCTCGGCACGCTCCTTGGCTGGCATCGGGCGCCACAGTACCAGCAGCTTGCCGATGTGCTGGATCGGTGCGGCGCCGAGTTCGTCGGCCAGTGCCTGGAACATGGCCTCGCGGGCGGCGCGGTCATCGGAGAAAACGCGGACCTTGATGAGGCCATGGGCATTGAGGGCCGCATGGATTTCTTTTTTGACCGCATCGGTCAGGCCATCGCCACCCACCATGACCACGGGGTCGAGGTGATGCGCGTTGGCACGGTGTTCTTTGCGCTGGGCAGGGGTCAGTTGAATTAAAGGCATGCCGGTATTATCGGTTGAATATGATTTCCTGGGGATAGGGCCCATGCTGCTGCCACCTTTTTTGAGCCCAATGCGGCCAGTCTCCGAAAGCTGAAATGAAAGTCAAAACCCAAAGCAAAAAGGTCAACAAGGCGTGGCTCAATGACCATGTCAATGACACCTACGTCAAACTGGCCAAGAAAGAGGGTTACCGGGCCCGTGCGGCCTACAAGCTCAAGGAAATCGACGAGAGCCTGGGGCTGATCAAGCCTGGCCATCTGGTGGTGGATCTGGGGTCTGCGCCGGGTGCCTGGAGCCAGTATGTGCGGCGCAAGTTGTCGCCCAAGTCTGCCACTGGCGGCGGCGCTGCGACGGGGGAGCTCAATGGCAGCATCATTGCGCTGGACATCCTGCCCATGGAGCCGGTTGAAGATGTGCTCTTCCTGCAGGGCGACTTTCGGGAGCCCGAGATGCTGCAACGGCTGCTGGATGCCATGCAGTCTCGCCTGGCCGACGTGGTGGTGTCCGACATGGCACCCAATCTCTCGGGGATCGCCTCGGCGGACGCGGCCAGGATCATCCATCTGATCGAACTTGCGGTGGAATTCAGCCAGACGCACATGAAGCCGCAGGGCGCACTGGTGGTCAAGGTGTTCCATGGCAACGCCTATGACGAGGTCGTGAAGTTGTTCAAGCAGACCTTTCAGGTCGTCAAGCCGATCAAGCCCAAAGCTTCCCGGGACAAGTCCTCAGAGACCTTTATCGTGGGCATTGGCTTGAAAAAAGGGTGAAATCCCTTGTGATCTCATGGCTGAAACACGCATGTATACGCAACTGGAGGCTTGAAAAGCCTAAAATAGGTCTCAACTGGGAAATGTTCTTCCACCAGAGTGCTTGACTGGAGTTTCGTTTGAATAATCAGTGGTTTTCGAAAATTGCCGTTTGGCTGGTGATCGCACTTGTGCTGTTCACGGTTTTCAAACAACTCGACACCCGAGGGGCTGCGGGCGCCACCAATATCGGGTACTCCGACTTCCTGGACGAAGTGCGCAGCAACCGCATCAAGAATGCCGTGATCCAGGAGGGGCAGGGCGGCACTGAAATCCTCGCCACCACCTCCGATGACCGCCGGGTCCGTACCACGGCAACCTATCTCGACCGTGGCCTGGTGGGCGACCTGATTACCTATGGCGTCAAGTTTGACGTCAAGCCCCGTGAAGAAGGCTCACTGCTCATGACCCTGCTGGTCAGCTGGGGGCCGATGTTGCTGTTGATTGGTGTCTGGGTGTATTTCATGCGCCAGATGCAGGGCGGTGGCAAGGGCGGCGCTTTCAGCTTCGGTAAATCCAAAGCGCGGCTGCTCGATGAAAACACCAATACCGTGACCTTTGCCGACGTGGCCGGGTGCGACGAGGCCAAGGAAGAGGTCAAGGAGGTCGTTGACTTCCTCAAGGATCCGCAGAAATTCCAGAAGCTCGGTGGCCGCATTCCACGCGGTCTGCTGCTGGTTGGCCCGCCCGGCACCGGCAAGACCTTGCTGGCCAAGAGCATTGCGGGTGAGGCCAAGGTGCCATTCTTCTCGATCTCGGGTTCTGACTTTGTCGAAATGTTCGTCGGTGTGGGCGCGTCCCGTGTGCGCGACATGTTCGAAAACGCCAAGAAAAATGCCCCCTGCATCATCTTCATTGATGAGATCGATGCCGTGGGTCGTCAGCGTGGTGCTGGCCTGGGGGGTGGCAATGACGAGCGCGAACAGACCTTGAACCAGATGCTGGTCGAGATGGACGGCTTTGATACCAATGTGGGCGTCATCGTGGTGGCAGCCACCAACCGCCCCGACATCCTGGATGCCGCGCTCTTGCGCCCTGGCCGTTTCGACCGTCAGGTCTATGTGACCTTGCCCGATATCCGTGGCCGTGAGCAGATTCTCAATGTGCACATGCGCAAAGTCCCTTTGGCGCAGGACGTGAATGCCGGCATCATCGCCCGTGGTACCCCCGGCATGTCGGGCGCTGATCTTGCCAACCTGTGTAACGAAGCCGCCCTGATGGCTGCGCGTCGCAACGCCCGTGTGGTTGAAATGCAGGATTTCGAGAAAGCCAAGGACAAGATCCTCATGGGTCCGGAGCGCAAAAGCATGGTCATGCCCGAGGAAGAGCGCAGGAACACGGCTTACCATGAGTCGGGCCATGCGCTGATTGGCAAGCTGTTGCCGAAGTGCGACCCGGTGCACAAGGTTACCGTTATCCCGCGTGGCCGCGCCCTGGGCGTGACCATGAGCCTGCCGGCGCAGGATCGCTACAGCTACGACAGCGAATACATGCTCAGCCAGATCAGCATGCTGTTCGGTGGCCGTATTGCCGAAGAAGTGTTCATGAACCAGATGACCACCGGCGCCAGCAACGACTTCGAGCGTGCCACGCAAATCGCCCGTGACATGGTGACCCGCTATGGCATGACCGATGCGTTGGGCCCGATGGTCTACGCCGAGAATGAAGGCGAAGTATTCCTCGGCCGCTCAGTCACCAAGACCACCAGCATGAGCGAGCAGACCATGCAAAAAGTCGATTCGGAAGTGCGCCGCATCATTGACCAGCAGTACACCCTGGCCCGCAAGCTGATCGAGGACAACAAGGACAAGATGCACGCCATGGCCAAGGCCTTGCTGGAGTGGGAGACCATTGACAGCGACCAGATAGACGACATCATGGCGGGCAAGGAACCACGTCCTCCCAAGGACTGGACACCGCGTATTCCACCCGTTGACAGTGGCAAAGGGGGCGATGGTGGCGCTGCGGTCGTCGCTGCCGATCCGTCACCTACGACGGCCTGATCCCTTCGATCACCATTGCAAGCGGGGCCATGTGCCCCGTTTTGCTTTGTTGGCAGCTGCAGCGACTTTCATGAACTTCCCCATGTTCTGGCAAACCACCCGCTTTGAAATCGACCTGACCCAGCCCAGGGTCATGGGCATCGTCAATGCCACGCCTGATTCCTTCTCCGACGGAGGCCAGTACGCGTCCACCCACGCGGCCCTGCAACATTGCGAGGCTCTGCTGCGTGAAGGGGTCGACATTCTCGATATTGGCGGCGAGTCGACCCGCCCCGGAGCCACGCCCCTGCCGCTCATGGAGGAACTGGCACGTGTGGTGCCGCTCGTGCGTGAAGCGGTGAAGCTCGATGTGCCGGTCTCGGTCGATACCTACAAGCCGCAAGTCATGCAGGCCGTGCTTGATCTGGGGGCCGACATCATCAACGATATCTGGGCCTTGCGCTGGCACTCGCCGGATCCGCAGGCGCCAAGCGGGCCGGGGGTCGTGGCCGATCATCCCTCCTGTGGCGTGTGCCTCATGCACATGCACCGCGAGCCGCAGACCATGCAGGTGGCGCCGATGGAGGGGGATGTGTTGCCCCAGGTGCTATCCTTTTTGAAGCAATCAGCGCTTAATCTGCAAGGACTGGGCGTTAAAAGTTCCCGCATTGTGCTGGATCCCGGCATCGGTTTTGGCAAGACCGTGCAGCAGAACTTCAGCCTGCTGGCGCGTCAGGAAGAACTGCTGTCTGCGGGCTACCCGCTGCTCGCAGGCTGGTCGCGCAAGTCTTCGCTGGCGGCCTTGTCAGACGCCTCTGCTGCGCCGGTGGCGCCATTGGCCGGTCACGAGCGCATGGTGCCCAGTGTGGCGGCTGCTCTGCTGGCGGTGGAGCGTGGCGCCCGGATCGTGCGGGTGCACGATGTACGCGAGACCGTGCAGGCGCTGCGGGTGCTGCAAGCCCTAAAATCAGCGAGATAAAAACAGGGGCGAGACCATGACAAGAAAATATTTCGGCACGGACGGCATTCGCGGCACGGTAGGGCAGCCGCCGATCACGCCAGACTTTGTCCTGCGACTGGCCCATGCAGTGGGCCGCGTGCTCAAGCGCAGTGAAGAGCGCCCCACCGTGCTGATCGGCAAGGACACCCGAATCTCGGGCTACATGCTGGAGAGCGCGCTGGAGAGCGGTTTCAATTCCGCCGGGGTCGACGTGGTGTTGCTCGGCCCTCTGCCAACCCCGGGCGTGGCCTATCTCACGCGGGCCCAGCGGGCCTCATTGGGGGTGGTCATCAGTGCCAGCCACAATGCTTTTCCCGACAACGGCATCAAGTTCTTCAGCGCGCAAGGTACCAAGCTGGACGACGCGTGGGAACTGGCCGTGGAAGCCGCGCTGGAAGAGCCGCCCGTGTGGGCCGATTCTGCTGCGTTGGGCAAGGCCCGACGACTGGACGATGCGGCAGGCCGTTACATCGAGTTCTGCAAGAGCACCTTTGCCAACGACCTCACGCTCAAGGGGGTCAAGATCGTGGTCGATGCCGCGCACGGTGCGGCCTACCATATCGCCCCGCTGGTGTTCCACGAACTCGGTGCCGAGGTGATCCCGATCGGCTGTGCGCCCGATGGCCTGAACATCAATCATGAAGTAGGTGCCACCCATCCTGAGGCCCTGATCCTCGCAGTCAAGGCCAACCATGCGGACTATGGTATTGCGCTGGACGGTGACGCCGATCGCCTGCAGCTGGTCGATGCCAACCGCCGTCTCTACAACGGGGATGAACTGCTTTACCTGATGCTGGCCGAACGGCTGGCGCGTGGCGAGAAGGTACCCGGTGTAGTGGGTACGCTGATGACCAATATGGCGGTCGAACTTGCCATCAAGGCGCGAGGCGTGAAGTTTGTGCGCGCCAAGGTGGGTGACCGCTATGTGCTCGAAGAATTGGAAAAGAACGGCTGGCTACTGGGCGGCGAGGGCTCGGGCCATTTGCTGGCACTCGACAAGCACACTACCGGTGACGGCCTGATCTCGGCCCTGCAGGTGTTGCAGGCCTGTGTGCGCAGTGGCAAGACGCTGGCCGAGTTGCTGGCCGATGTGACCCTGTTTCCCCAGACCCTCATCAACGTGCGTTTGCAGCCAGGCCAGGACTGGAAGTCCAACCCGGCGCTGATCAGCGAAACCAAGGCGGTGGAGGCTGAACTCGGCGACAGCGGACGCGTGCTGATCCGTGCCAGCGGCACCGAACCGCTGGTGCGCGTGATGGTGGAGGCGCGTGATGCCACACAGGCAAGAACCTGCGCCGAGCGTATTGCGCACACCCTCAAGATCTGAGTGCCCCTGTCACAGAGAGCGGCTGATGCCAAGCCCTGTATCCCTGCGGATCTGTCGTGCTGATTACCACGACCCTGTGCATGCAGCCGCACTGGTGGCCCTGCTTGACGCCTATGCACAGGACCCGATGGGCGGCGGCCATGCCCTGAGCGATTTTGCTCGCACCAATCTGGTGGCCGAGTTGGCAGCCCGACCCCAGGCCTTCAGCGTGCTGGCCTTTTCCGGTGTTGAACTCACCGAGCCCGTGGGACTGGTCAATTGCATCGAGGGTTTCTCCACCTTTGCCTGCCGCCCACTTGTGAATGTGCACGATGTGGCCGTGTTGCCGCAGTACCGTGGACAGCGTGTGGGTGAACGCATGCTGCAGGAGGTCGAGCACCTCGCGCGCGCGCGAGGTGCCTGCAAGCTCACACTGGAGGTGCTGCAAGGCAATGCCAGCGCCATCAGGCTCTACGAGCGCAGTGGCTTTGCCGGCTATCAGCTCGATCCGGCCATGGGGTCGGCGCTGTTTCTGCAGAAATGGCTGGACCAGGCCCCAGACCAGAATGCAGGTGCCAGGACATGAGCACCAGCTTTGCCGATGCCATGCACCGCTTCTCGCCGGAGTTGCCCTTGGCCGTGGCTTACAGCGGTGGTGCAGACTCGACAGCCTTGTTACTGGCCTGTGCAGAGAAATGGCCAGGCCAGGTCCATGCCATTCATGTTCACCATGGCTTGCAAACCGCCGCTGACGATTTCGAATTGCATTGCCGCAAGGTCTGTACCGAGCTGGGCGTGCCGCTGTACGTACATCGTGTTGATGCGCGACATGCGGCCGGACAGAGTCCGGAGGATGCCGCACGCAAGGCGCGTTACGAGGCTTTTCGGGCTGTAGCCCATGATGAATATGCGATGGCAGCTATCAAATCGATAGTTATTGCGCAGCATGCTGATGATCAGGCAGAGACCCTGCTGCTGGCCTTGAGCCGCGGCGCCGGTTTGCCTGGCCTCAGCGCCATGCCGGAGGAGTGGGAGCGTGATGGCATCCGCTATTACCGGCCCTTGCTGGAGGTGCGTGGTGCCGACCTGCGCGTCTGGCTGGCCGGGCGTGGCGCGGCCTTCATCGAAGACCCGAGCAACAGTAACGAGCAGTTCACCCGCAACCGCATCCGGGCCCGTCTGCTGCCTGCGCTGGAGGCGGCATTTCCCCAGTTCAGAGAGACCTTTGCACGCAGCGCTGCGCATGCAGCCCAGGCCCAGCAACTGTTGCTGGAGGTGGCTGCGCAAGACCTTGGCGTGGTCGGTCAACCCCCTGTGATCAAACGCTTGCAGGCCATGTCACGACCGCGCCAGACCAATGTGCTGCGCTACTGGCTCAGATCGATGTACCAGGTGACGCCCAGCACGGCCCAGCTCGCTGAGTTGCTCGACCAGCTTGCCGCATGCACCACGCGTGGCCATCAAATCAGGATCAAGGTGGGCCACGGCTGGGTGGCACGGCAGGGCGATTCCCTGACTTGGTACAATCCCTAGGGTTTACCGGGCTTTCCTCGCAGGAAACAAGCGGTGTAACCGGGCAACTGATGCAGCATCAGTGTGGCTCCCCAACCCAATTCGAAAATTTCAATGGCATTGATCGTTCACAAATACGGCGGCACGTCGATGGGCTCGACAGAGCGCATCAGCAACGTCGCCAAACGCGTGGCCAAATGGGCACGTGCCGGCCATCAGATGGTGGTGGTTCCCTCCGCCATGAGTGGCGAAACCAACCGTCTGCTGGGCTTGGCCAAAGAGCTTGCACCCGGCAAGCCTACCGACGCATACCACCGCGAACTCGACATGCTGGCCGCCACAGGCGAGCAGGCTTCGAGCGCGCTGCTGGCCATCGCCCTGCAAGCCGAGGGCATGCAGTCCGTCAGCTACGCCGGCTGGCAGGTTCCGATCCGTACCAACAGCGCCTACACCAAAGCCCGTATCGAGTCGATCGACGACAAAAAGGTGCGTGCTGATCTGGCCGCCGGTCGCGTGGTGATCGTTACCGGCTTCCAGGGCATGGACGATGCCGGCAACATCACCACGCTGGGACGTGGCGGCAGTGACACCTCGGCGGTAGCGGTGGCCGCGGCCATGAAGGCTGATGAATGCCTGATCTATACCGACGTGGATGGCGTGTACACCACCGACCCCCGTGTGGTAGCGCAAGCCCGCCGCCTGCACACCGTGAGTTTCGAGGAAATGCTCGAGATGGCCTCCCTGGGCTCCAAGGTGCTGCAGATCCGCTCTGTAGAGTTTGCAGGCAAGTACAAGGTGCCGCTGCGTGTGCTCAGCAGCTTCACCCCCTGGGATATTGACATCAATGAGGAAGCCCAATCCGGCACCCTGATCACCTTTGAGGAAGACGAACACATGGAACAAGCCATTGTTTCCGGCATCGCATTCAACCGCGACGAAGCCAAAATCTCCGTGCTGGGCGTGCCCGACAGGCCCGGCATTGCCTACCAGATTCTCGGCGCCGTGGCCGATGCCAACATCGAAGTCGATGTGATCATCCAGAACCTGAGCAAGGACGGCAAGACCGACTTCAGCTTCACCGTGCACCGCAACGACTACGCCAAGGCGCTCGACTTGCTCAAGGAGAAGGTATTGGCCGGCCTGGGTTCGCCAGAGATCGAGGGCGACACCAAGATCTGCAAGGTCAGCATCGTCGGCATCGGCATGCGCAGCCATGTGGGTGTGGCCAGCAAGATGTTCCGCGTGTTGTCCGAAGAAGGCATCAACATCCAGATGATCACCACCAGCGAAATCAAGACCTCGGTGGTGATTGACGAGAAATACATGGAGCTCGCGGTGCGCGCGCTGCACAAGGCTTTTGACCTGGACCAGCCTGCGGCTTAAAATACACACCGAGTCGTGAGATAATAGCGACAGTGTTTCAGGAAACGTGACCGAGTGGCCGAAGGTGCTCCCCTGCTAAGGGAGTATGGGGTGTAGAGCCTCATCGAGGGTTCGAATCCCTCCGTTTCCGCCAGATTAAAGCCCCGCCTTGTGCGGGGCTTTGTTTTTCTGCGCCTATTTCTTTTTCCCTTGCCTGCTTTCTCTTTCCCGTCGGCACGAAGTGCACATGACGTGTGCGCTGGAAGCTGTCGCCTGTGTCGTGCGCTGCGCACAGCGCACCTCACCCGGGTTGATCCGGTTTACGGAAAGAAACGTTTGTGTTATCGTTTTCCGATTGAAAGATACAAATGTTTCATGAGCCGACACCTGCTATTCACCAGTCCTGATGCCAGCGAACTCAGCCCTGAGTTGTTTCGTGCTGCGCGCTGGCTGGAGCAGCACCCGGGGGAGGCGGCGATGCACTCCATGCGGGAGTGCGCGCGCCGGGCAGGGCTGGCGCCAGCCACCTTCACCCGGCTGGCCCATGCACTCGGGTACGAGGGATTCGAAGGCCTGAAGCAGCGCTTTCAGCAGGACCTGAGCTCCGAGGGGGCTTATACGGCGCGGGCACGGGCGCTGCAGGACACGGCCCGCAAGGATGCCGACTGGCTGGAGGCGCTCAACGAGGCGCAGCATGCGAATGTCGGCTCGGCCTGCAGCCTCAATACACGCGCGCAGTTCGATGCTGTGGCTTCATCCATGCTCAAGGCGGGTAGCGTTTATTTCCTGGGCATGCGGGCCAGTTTCGGCCTGGCTTTTCACCTGCATTACAGCTATGGGCTGGTTGCGCCCAATGGCGTGCTGGTGCAGGACGTGGGCGGCACGCAGGCCGATCAACTGGCGCGTATGGGGCCGCGTGACTTGCTGGTCGTGATGTCGCTTGCTCCCTATACCCGGCAAACCGTGCTGGCGGCTGAGCAGGCCGTGGCGCAAGGCGTGACCATCGTGGCGGTGACGGACAGCGCGCTCTCACCGCTGGCGCGCATGGCCTCCCATCAGCTGCTCTTTCATGCGCAGAGCACCTCGTATTTCCAGTCGATGGTCGGTGCACTGGCTGTGGCTGAAGCCCTGACGGCGGCGGTGGCCGTGCGCGGCGGCCCCAGGGTGCTGGCGCATTTGCAGGGGGTGCAGAGCCGGCTTGATGCACACGGTGCGTACTGGAACAGGATCGACAAGAAGTCCGCTGGTACAGGGCGGCGACAGGTCATTGCGCAGCGCAAATCTGTAACGGACAAACCCAAACTCAATCCCACAACCAAAACCCAGTAAGTTCAAAAATGAGTTCAAAAACTACCGCAGTTTTTCACCGCCATCTGCATCAGTTGCCGCCGCGCGCAGTCAGCGGTGCAGGGGTCTACCTGACCGATGCCGATGGCAAGCACTACCTGGACGCGAGTGGCGGTGCTGCCGTGTCCTGCCTCGGCCATGGGCATCCTGATGTGCTGGCGGCCATGCATGCGCAAATTGACAAACTGGCCTATGCCCACACGAGTTTCTTCACCACCGAGGTAGCCGAAACGCTGGCGGAGAATTTGATCCAGAATGCGCCCCAAGGCATGAGCCATGTGTACTTCGTCAGCGGCGGCTCGGAAGCCATGGAAGCTGCCATGAAGATGGCTCGCCAGTATTTTGTGGAGGCAGGTCAGCCGCAACGCAAGCACTTCATCGCGCGACGCCAAAGCTACCACGGCAACACACTTGGCGCACTGGCAGTGGGCGGTAACCAGTGGCGACGCGAGCCGTTCGCGCCCATTCTGATCCCGGTCACCCATGTGTCGCCCTGCTATCCCTACCGTGAACAGCTAGCGGATGAAACACCAGAGCAATACGGCCTGCGCCTCGCACAAGAGTTGGAAGAAACCATCCTGCGGCTCGGGGCTGACCAGGTGATTGCCTTCGTGGCCGAGACGCTGGGTGGCGCGACGGCCGGCGTGCTGGTGCCGGTGCCGGGGTATTTCAAAGCCGTGCGCGAAGTGTGCGACCGGTATGGCGTGCTGCTGATCCTTGACGAAGTGATGTGCGGCATGGGCCGCACAGGCACGCTTCATGCATGTGAAGCAGAAGGTGTGGTGCCTGACATCATGGCCATTGCAAAGGGACTGGGCGGTGGCTACCAGGCGATAGGAGCGGTGTTGGCGCAGAAGAGAATTGTGGAGGCCATGTCCTCGGGCAGCGGGTTCTTCCAGCATGGGCACACATATCTGGGGCATCCGGTGGCCTGTGCGGCTGCACTGGCTGTGCAGCAGGTGATCGAGCGCGATGGTCTGCTGGCACGTGTGTGCGAGAGTGGCGCGCGGCTTGAAGGTCTGCTGCGTGCTGCACTGGGGGGGCACCCGAATGTGGGTGATATTCGGGGCAGGGGCTTGTTCTGGGGGGTAGAGATCGTCCGTGACCGCGAGAAAAAAACACCGTTTGACCCGGCCCTGCGTATCCATGCCCGTATCAAGAAAGAAGCTTTTTCACGTGGTTTAATGGTTTATCCGATGGGCGGAACCGTGGATGGCCACTATGGTGATCATGTGTTGCTGGCACCAGCCTTCATTACCAGTAACGATGAGTTCGATGTGATCGTGCAGCGTCTGACTGATGCGATCAAAACTGCCGTTTCGACGGCCTGAGTTTTCAAAAGGAGCAATGCAATGAAAAAAATGTTTCTCTTCAAGGCACTCGCTGCCGCTACCGTGTTTTCCAGCGCACTCATCAGTGCGCCCGCCGTGGCCCAGCAGAAATTTGTCACCATCGGCACCGGCGGTGTCACGGGCGTGTATTACGCCGCCGGCGGCGCGATCTGCCGCCTCATGAACAAGGACCGCGCCAAGCATGGCATCCGCTGCTCGGTGGAGTCCACTGGCGGCTCGGTCGCCAATATCAACACCATTCGCGGCGGTGATCTGGACTTCGGTATGGCCCAGTCAGATGTCCAGTACAACGCCAGCAAAGGCCAGCAGATGTTCCAGAAGGATGGTGCATTCAGCGACTTGCGCGCCGTGTTCTCTGTGCATCCGGAGCCTTTTACGGTTCTGGCGCGCAAGGAAGCCAACATTTCCAAATTCAGTGATCTCAAGGGCAAACGCGTCAACATTGGAAACCCCGGTTCTGGCACGCGCGCTGCGATGGATCAGTTGCTAACAGCCATGGGCTGGAAGGCCAGCGACTTCTCACTGGCCGCAGAGCTCAAGGCCGATGAGCATGGCCCCGCGCTGTGCGACAACAAGATCGATGCCTTCTTTTACGGTGTAGGCCACCCCAGCGCCAATATCCAGGATCCCATCGTCACCTGCGGTGCCAAGCTGGTGCCGTTGACCGGCCCGGCGGTGGACAAACTGGTGGCTGATGCACCGTATTACGCGAAGGTCGACATTCCTGGTGGACTGTACGCAGGTAACCCCAATCCTACGCCGACCTATGGTGTGCTGGCAACGCTTGTGACCTCGGTCAAGGTGCCTGATGCCACCGTGTATGAACTGGTGAAGGCCGTGTTTGAAAACTTCGATGATTTCAAGAAACTGCACCCTGCATTCGCCCATCTGGACCCCAAGAAAATGGTCAAAGACGGCCTGTCTGCACCGCTGCACCCGGGTGCTGTGAAATACTACAAGGAAAAGGGCTGGATGTGATCTGTCACTGGGCCTGAGCTGATAACTAAAACTTAAAAAAGCCCCGCTAGCGGGGCTTTTTGCACAGCAGGAGAGAGCTGACCATGTCCAAGAAGAAAACAGAGAACGTCCCGGAGGTGGATGTCAACAAACTGGTCGAAGAGAACGACACCGGCGGTCGTAACCCCGGACCGGGCGTAGCGCGTCTGCTGCTGGGCGTTGCCTTGGCATGGTCGCTGTTCCAGTTGTGGATTGCCTCACCGCTGCCGTTTACCCTGGGGGTGTTCGTGCTCAACGACACCGAGTCGCGTGCGATTCACCTCGCTTTTTCGGTGTTTCTCGCTTACATGGCCTACCCGGCATTCGATCGCTCACCGCGCTCGCATGTGCCTGTGATGGACTGGGTGTTTGCACTGGTCGGCGCCTTCTGCGCAGCTTATCTGTTCATGTTCTATCGGGAACTTGCCACGCGGCCGGGACAGCCCACCACGCAGGACATCGTGGTGGCCGTGGTCGGCGTGCTCCTGTTACTTGAGGCCACACGCCGTGTGCTGGGCTTGCCCATGGTGATTGTGGCGATCGTGTTCCTTTTCTACACCTTTGCCGGGCGCTACATGCCCGATCTGATTGCCCACAAGGGCGCCTCGCTGGCGCGCGTGGCTTCGCATCAGTGGCTGACCACCGAGGGCGTCTTCGGCGTGGCGCTGGGGGTTTCAAGCGGTTTCATTTTCCTGTTCGTGCTGTTCGGCTCACTGCTGGACAAGGCCGGAGCGGGCAACTATTTCATCAAGTCGGCCTTTGCGCTGCTGGGCCACATGCGCGGCGGACCGGCCAAGGCGGCTGTCGTGTCCTCTGCGGCTACAGGGCTGATCTCGGGTTCCTCCATCGCGAATGTGGTGACCACGGGCACCTTTACCATTCCGCTCATGAAGCGGGTGGGCTACCGTCCCGATCAGGCCGGTGCGGTGGAGGTGTCGAGCTCGGTGAACGGCCAGATCATGCCGCCCGTGATGGGCGCTGCGGCCTTTCTGATGGTGGAGTACGTCGGCATTCCCTACACCGAGGTCATCAAGCATGCTTTCCTGCCGGCCATCATTTCCTATATCGCGCTGTTCTATATCGTGCACCTGGAGGCCCTCAAGGCCAACCTGCAGGGCCTGCCCCGGCGTGGCAATGCGACGGCACTGCAACGTCTGATGTCGTTGGCGATGACGGTGAGCGGCTTCATCGTGCTGTCAGGTGCCATCTACTGGGGTATCGGCTGGATCAAGGATGTGCTGGGTGCAGCGGCGATTTACGTCGTGGGCGTTGGGGTGCTGGCGGCCTATATTGGTTTGCTGTGGATAGGTGCACGCCAGCCCGAGCTGACGCTGGACGACCCGAACGCGCCCGTGTTCGAACTGCCCGAAACTGCACCGACGCTCAAGTCGGGTCTGCATTACCTGCTGGCCGTGGTGGTGCTGATCTGGTGTCTGATGGTCGAGCAGATGTCGCCAGGGCTCTCGGCCTTCTGGGCCACCATGTTCATGATTTTCATCATGCTGACCCAGCGCCCCCTGATAGCGTTGCTGCGTGGTCGTGGAGACATTTCACAAGCCATCCGCCTGGGCTTCACCGAGTTGGTGGATGGTTTGACGGTAGGCGCCCGCAACATGATCGGAATCGGTGTGGCGACGGCCGCGGCCGGCATCATTGTGGGCACGGTGTCACTCACGGGCATTGGCCTGGTGATGACCGAGCTTGTGGAAATTGTTTCTGGTGGCAACCTCATGGTCATGCTCGTGATGGTGGCCATCATCAGCCTGGTGCTGGGCATGGGCTTGCCGACAACGGCCAATTACATCGTGGTGTCTACCCTCATGGCACCGGTGGTGGTCGAACTGGGCGCACAAAACGGCCTGCTGGTTCCCTTGATCGCGGTGCACCTGTTCGTCTTCTATTTCGGCCTCATGGCGGACGTGACGCCGCCTGTAGGGCTGGCCTCGTTTGCGGCAGCGGCGATTGCGCGTACCGACCCGATCAAGACCGGCATTACCGCATTTTTCTACAGCATGCGCACGGCCATCCTGCCTTTCCTGTTCATCTTCAACACCCAGTTGCTGCTGATCGGCATCGACTCGGTGGGGCATCTGGTGCTGACGGTTGTCAGTGCCATCGTGGCCATGCTGGTGTTCGCCGCGGCCACGCAGGGCTATTTCCTCGTGCGTTCGCGCTGGTATGAAACCCTGGCCCTGCTGCTGGTCACCTTCACGCTGTTTCGCCCCGGCTTCTGGTGGGACATGGTGTATCCGCCCTATGTGAATGCAGCTGCAGCCGAGTTCATGAAACTGGCTGAAGAGGCCGAACCCAATGCCAGCAAGCGCATCTGGATCGAGGGTGAGAAGCTCGATGGCAGCGAGGTCCGCAAAGGGGTGCTGATTCCGCTGGGCGAAGCGGGTACAGCGGCCGAGCGACTCAAGCGCATCGGCCTGCGCGTCACCTCGTTCGCTGGCGATGTCCAGGTCTCCACGGTGGCGTTTGGTTCGCGCGCTGCCAAGCTGGGGCTGGAACCGGGGCAGAAGATCGTGGGTGTCGAACTCCCTGCTGACCGCCCTGACAAGGAGTGGATGTTCATCCCCGCGAGCGTATTGCTGTTGCTGGTCATGCTGGCTCAGCGCGCCCGTGGGCGGCGTGAAGAGGCTGCCGGTACCTGATGGCGGGCACACGCCCTGACTTGCCGCGGCCACGCTGGCGCCGCCCACAGGCTTGCCAATAAGTGGGCAGAATCATGCGGGTCAGGGAGATTTTTGAATGAATCAATTGCTGGTGGTGGCCTTGTGTGCCGAGTGGTGTGGTGTGTGTCGTGAGTTCCGTCAACAATGGGATGCCCATGATTTTTCGACGCATGCAGAGGTTTCGTATCTGTGGGTGGACATCGAGGACCGTGCTGATATTGCGGGTGATCTCGACATTGAAACTTTTCCGAGTCTGGCCGTGTTTTCAGGTCAGCAACCGGTGTTTTATGGGCCCGTCAGCCCGAACATGGACTTGCTCCAGCGCGTCAGCCAGTCTTCCGCGGTGCAGCGATTCGACGCGGACGTGCATGAGGCCTTGACCACATTGCGGGCTGGTTTGAGCCTGGGCCGCTAGCAAACCCATCATCAAGCTATCTTGACCAGCACAAGGTTTATTCATGACTGCAACTTTTGATTTGATCGTGATCGGTGGGGGCTCCGGTGGCGTGGCCGCTGCACGCCGGGCCGCCTCCTATGGTGCCAAAGTGGTGCTGATCGAGAAGGACCGCCTCGGCGGCACCTGTGTGATCCGCGGCTGCATTCCCAAGAAGCTCATGATGTATGCCAGCCGCCTGGGCGCAGAACTGCGCCAGGCTGAGCCCTATGGCTGGCAGATACCTGAAGCCCACTTCGAGATGGCGTCCTGGCAGGAGGCCAAGAGCCGCGAGATCGACCGGCTTGAGGCCATCTATGCACGGCTGCTGGCGCAAAGCGGCGTGCAGGTGGTGGTCGGGCAGGCTGCGATTGAATCCGCCAACAGGGTGCGCGTGAATGGCAAGCTGCTGCAGGCGCAACGCATTCTGATTGCGACAGGCGGCAGCCCCGTGGTGGATGCGCTGCCCGGCGTCGAGGGTGTTGCCACCTCAACCGACATCCTGAACCTGCGCAGCGTGCCGAAGCGGCTTGGCATTCTGGGGGCTGGTTATATTGCACTCGAATTCGCCAGCATTCTGGCGGGGCTGGGCAGCCAGGTATCGCTGTACTACCGTGGTGACTTGCCGCTGCGCGGCTTCGACGCGTCGGTGCGCGAGCGCATGGCGGCAAGCCTGCAGGCACAAGGCATTCTGCTTCACCCTGGCAGCCACATGGAGCGGGTGGAGGCGACGGCCCAAGGGGCGCGACTGCACGTCAGCGGGCAGGTGCATGATTTCGACTTCGTGCTCAATGCCTTGGGCCGCAGACCCAACACCACTGGCCTGGGGCTCGACCAGTTGGGGCTGGTGCTGTCTGACGATGGCGCCATTCCCGTGGATGACTGGAGCGAAACCCGGGTGAAGGGCGTGTTTGCGATCGGTGATGTGACCAACCGCAAGAACCTCACGCCAGTGGCCATTGCCGAGGGGCGTGCCTTTGCCGAAAACAATTTCAACGGCCAGCAGTTGCGTGTGGACCATGCGTCCGTGGCCACGGCCACCTTCACGAACCCGCCGCTGGCCTCGGTGGGGCTGGCCGAGCACGAGGCCTTGGCGCAGGGCAAGCTGCGCATCTACGAGGCTGAGTTCAAACCCATGAAGAGCGCTTTCACCGGCTCGGATGCCAAGGCCTTCATGAAGATGATCGTGCACGACAGCAGCGACCGGGTGCTGGGCATCCACATGCTGGGCGACGATTCACCGGAGATCATCCAGTCGCTCGCCGTGGCCTACGGCATGGGCGCCAAAAAATCCGATTTTGACCGGACGGTAGCGGTGCATCCCACTGTGGCTGAAGAGTTCATGCTCATGCGGGAGCCTACACGGGTGGTGATGCCGTGAAAAGTCTGGGTGACTCCTACCGTGCCCTGGTGATAGGGGCGACAGGTGCTATCGGCTCGGCTTTCGTCACGGCGCTACAGGCTGACGAGGCCTGTATCAAGCTTGTCGCACTATCCCGAACCAGCCAGCCGGGTTTTACCCTGGAGGATGAAGACAGCATGAGGCAGGCGGCCGGCATCATTGCCCTCGACGGACCATTTCAGCTGATCATCGATGCCACGGGCGCGCTGACCATTGACGGCCAGGGGCCGGAAAAAAGTCTTGCTGCACTGAGCGCCGGGGCGCTGATGCGGAATTTTCAGGTCAATGCGATTGGCCCCGCGCTACTGATGAAGCACTTCATGGGCTCGCTTGATGATTCCCGCCGGGCGATCTACGCCAAATTATCGGCTCGTGTGGGCAGCATCTCCGATAACCGCAAGGGTGGGTGGTACGGTTACCGTGCAGCCAAGGCTGCCATGAACATGATGCTGCAGTCTGCCGCGATCGAATCCGCTCGGCGCAAGCAGAGCGCTGTATTCGCAGCCGTTCAGCCGGGAACGGTCATGTCATCCTTGACGGCTCCTTTCGTGGGGCCTGAACAGTGCATCAGTCCACAGACGTCCGTGCAAGGCATGCTCCGCGCCCTGGATGGACTGGGGGCCCAGCCATTCGCCCAATTCATTGACTATCGGGGGAATGCCATTCCCTGGTGAGCGTCACGACTTGAAGGCCGTGCTTTTTTGTTGTCACGCAGGATGTCAGATTGCCCAGTACCCGTTAATTCACTTGATGGCCGTGGTCTTGCGGATTGAGGTATTTGAGCCCGGTTTTCGTGGTGTGGCTTAGCTGTCTACGGACGCACTCCAGCGCGTATCCCAGGCCTTTTGCATGTCGCGACGGTCGCGCTTGGTGGGGCGGCCATGTTCAATGCTCTGCGCCGGCTCGGCTGACAGCCTTCGCTGTTCGCTCGCATGTTCGCGGGCCTTGCGACTCTCTTCGGTCTCCTCATAGAGCTGCTGTGCCACTGGCGCGGATCCGCGCTGCTGGCTCAGGCCCCTAACCAGCACACTGCGCTGCATCTGGCCCATGCGGATGTCGATGCGGTCGTCGATTTTGACTTCACGCGCGGGTTTGACGGCTTGCCCGTTGACCTGCACCCGGCCTTTGTCGATTTCTTCTGTGGCGAGTGAGCGGGTCTTGTAAAAACGCGCGGCCCACAGCCATTTGTCGATTCGTACACCTTGCATCAAGCGCTACTCCTTCAAGCTGCATTCTGCCCCAGTGGCACCCGTACCGTAGCGGTGAGACCGGCTACCCATCCATCGGCTTCGCGGTTGTCCAGGCTGATGCTGCCGCCCAGCGCCCCTACGATCTCCTGGCAGATGGCCAGACCTAGGCCAGAACCCGAATGCACCTCGCCAGAAGAAAATGGCTGGTACAGCCGTGACCGGAGCTCTGGCGCAATGCCCGGACCGCTGTCCACAATGCGCAGCACGGCATGCTGTTCCTCAAGCTGCAGCTGCACTGACATGCTGGCGCCTGCCGGGCTATGGTGGATGGCGTTGTGCAGCAGGTTGCGCGAAAGCTCGCGCAGCATCCAGTCGTGGGTGTGCAGGAGCGCGTGCTCGGTTGTGATCTCAAAGTCGATGTTCTTGTTGGCAATCAACGGCGACAGATCCAGCGCGACTTCGCGCAGCACCTCGGCCCAGTCCACCACAGGCAACTCGGTTTGCTGGCGCAGCTGCGCCACCTTGGCCAGTGCCAGCATCTGGTTGGCCAGCCGGGTGGCACGGTCCACCGTATCGTTGATCTCGTCCAGCGACTGCCGTGCCGGCACATCGCCGCGCAGGCCGGACTGCACCTGTGTCTTCAACACCGCCAGCGGTGTGCGCAACTGGTGCGAGGCATCGCGCACGAAGCGTTTCTGGTTGTCCAGTAGGTGTTGTAGTCGGCCCATCACCTGGTTGGTGGCATCAATCAAGGGCGTGAGTTCGCGCGGCGCGCCAGTGGCCTCTATGGGCGTGAGGTCGCCTTCGGGCCGCTCGCGCAGCTGCTGGCTCAGTGCCCTGACCGGGCGTGTGGCGCGCTGTACCACCACGCTCACCACGATCGCGATCACGATGATCAGCAGCGCCTGACGCCAAAGTGTGTCGATGAGGATCTGCCGTGCGAGCGTTTGCCGCAATTCCAGCGTCTCGGCCACCTGGATCGTGGCCATGCCCTGACCGTCAAGACTGGCCACAGGCTGCAGCAGCACGGCCACGCGGACCGGGTCACCGCGGTAGTGATCGTCGTAGAAATCCACGAGCGCGGCGTAAATGCCCTGCCGGGGCAGGGTGCCGCGCCAGGCAGGCAGATCGGCAAAGCCCGAGACCACTTCCTTGTTCAGCCCTGATACCTTGTAGAAGATGCGGCTGCGGTTGTCGGCCTCAAAGGCTTCCAGCACGGAGTAGGCAAAGTTGGCCGACAACTCCAGCCCATGGGCGCCACGGCTCAATTGCAATTGTTCGCCGATCGATTTGGCCGAGGCCAGCAGGGTGCGGTCGTAGGCCGTATTGGCAGCATTGAGCGCCTGCCGGTAGAGAATGAAGGTGTTGAGAATGATGAACACCGCCACCGGCAGCAGGATGCCCAGCAACAGGTAACGACGCAGCGACACCCTGCGCTGCAGCTGCGTTGCCATCAGGAGGCCGCCTTCAGCAAATAGCCCAGGCCCCGCAGCGTGACCAGCGAGACCTGGGTGGCGCTGAGCTTCTTGCGCAAGCGGTAGACCACCACCTCAATGGCCTCGTACTGCACCTCGTCCTCGCCGGGAAAGACCTGCGCGAACAGTTTCTCCTTGGCCACAGCATGCCCGGGGCGCACCATGAGGGCCTGCAGCAGGGCCAGTTCGCGCGGCGCCAGTTCCAGCACTGCGTTGCCATGGTATATCGCGCCGCTATGTTTTTCATAGCGTATGTCGCCCACCTGGAGAGAGCTGAGGGGCAATTCGGTACGTGAATCTTCGCGGTGCGCGGCACGCCGCGCGAGCGCGCGGATGCGGGCCTCGAGCTCATCCAGGTCAAAGGGTTTGGCCAGGTAGTCATCAGCCCCGAAGTTCAGTCCCGCCACGCGGTCGCCCACGGTGCCGCGCGCCGTCAGGATGATCACCGGGGTGGCCAGGCCGGTGGCACGGGCCTGCTGCAGCACTTGCAGACCATCCAGGCCGGGCAGGTTGACATCGAGCACCACCACATCGGGCAGGAAGGTGGACCAGCGCGCCAGCGCCTGGCGACCATCGCCACAGGTGTCCACCTCCATGCCACGCCGGCTCAGCGAGCGCTGCAGTGTGGCCTGCATGGCGGGGTCGTCTTCAACAATCAGCAGTTTCATGAGGGGTGAGTGTGCAGGGAGGGGCAAGAGATGGCGACCCCGGGATTTTCCCTGACAGTCTGGACAGCCAACTGACAGCTTGGCGAGCCATGATACGCAGGTTTTCAAACCACAATGAAGGAGACACCATGCGTCGCGATACCTTTTTGAAGTCCATGGCGGCCCTGGCCGCAGCAGGCGCCCTGCCCATGACGGCGCAGGCCGCCGAATCCCTCAAGATGATGATTCCTGCCAATCCAGGCGGCGGCTGGGACACCACGGGCCGCGCGCTCGGCACGGCCCTGCAGGCTGCCGGGGTGGCCTCGTCGGTGACTTATGAGAACAAGGGCGGTGCTGCTGGTGCCCTGGGCCTGGCGCAGTTCGTCAATGCCCAGAAGGGTGACCCCAATGCACTGATGGTGATGGGTGCGGTCATGCTCGGAGGCATCATCACCGGCAAGCCACCGGTGTCGGTGACGCAGGCCACGCCGATTGCACGCCTGACCAGCGAGTACAACGTGTTCGTGCTGCCCGAGAACTCCCCCTTCAAGACCATGAAGGATGTGATCGCCCAGCTCAAGAAAGACCCTGGCAGCGTGAAGTGGGGCGGTGGTTCGCGCGGCTCTACCGAGCACATTGCAGCGGCCATGATTGCCACCGCCGTGGGTGCCGATGCCTCCAAAATCAACTATGTGCCCTTCCGCGGGGGCGGCGAGGCCACGGCAGCCATCCTGGGCGGCAACGTCACGGTCGGCGGCAGCGGCTACAGCGAGTTCCAGCAATACATCGAGTCCGGCAAGATGAAGCCCATCGGCGTGACCTCGTCCCAGCGCCTCAAGGGCATCAACATCCCGACGCTCAAGGAGCAGGGCATTGATGTGGAGATCGGCAACTGGCGTGGTGTGTATGCGGCGCCCGGCATCACGGCGGCCCAGCGCCAGGCGCTGACCGACATGGTCGTCAAGGCGACCAAATCCAAGGCATGGACTGAGGCGCTGGAGAAGAACAGCTGGACGCCGGCCCTCATGACCGGCCCCCAGTTTGAAGACTTTGTGGACCGTGAGTTTGCCTTGCTGCGTGCCACCATGGTCAAGGCCGGCATGATCTGACGCATCGCCTGCGTTGGTGTTTTCAATCTGATGGTGCGGGGCCTTTGCTGCCCTGCACTGTTTTCATCGCGAGGCCCGTATGGCGCACTCTGACAACTCATCTGAATCCAGACTTCATCAAACCGGGGTTGGCTTCGGTATCCTGCTGCTGGCCGGCGGGCTGGCCTATGGGGCGCTGTTCATCTCCTCGGAGGCGGGTTACGCCGGCGTAGGACCCAATTTCCTCCCCTGGGTGGTGGCCACAGCGCTGCTGGTTTGTGGCATTGCACTATTGCGCGAGGCCTTGCAAGGCGGGTTTCGAGACATGGAGAAACCTTCAGGTGCCGACCGGGGCGACTGGGCGGGTTTTGCCTGGCTGTCGGCCGGCGTGCTGCTCAATGCGGCACTGATCACCCGCATCGGCTTTGTGTTCAGCTGCGCGCTGTGCTTTGTACTGGCGGTGCGTGGACTGCGTGTGTCCGACGGCAAGCCCGCGGGCAGTGGGGTTCAGACCATGAAGGACATTGCAACCGGGCTGCTGATTGCGGCTCCGGTGTTCTGGATGTTCACCAAACTGCTCAACATCAATTTGCCGGGACTTACTGGCACGGGCTGGCTGTAAGCCTTTTCGCGAGATCCTCACCATGATCGACATCTGGAACCAGCTGCTGGGCGGTTTTGCCACGGCAGGTACGCCCATCAACTTGCTGTGGGCCTTTGTGGGTTGCGTCATCGGCACCGGTATTGGGGTGCTGCCTGGCATCGGTCCGGCGGTGACGGTTGCCATGCTGCTGCCCATCACCTCACAGGTAGAGCCCACCGCCTCCATGATCTTTTTTGCCGGCATTTATTACGGCGCGATGTATGGCGGCTCAACCACCTCCATCCTGCTCAACACCCCCGGGGAAACCGGCACCATGGTGACGGCGCTGGAAGGTTTCAAGATGGCCAAGAATGGCCGTGCTGGCGCTGCCTTGGCCACCTCGGCGATTGGCTCGTTCGTGGCCGGCACGATTGCCACCGTGCTGGTCACCCTGTTTGCACCGGTGGTCGCCAACTATGCCGTGCGCCTGGGGCCGCCCGAGTATTTCTGCCTCATGCTGCTGGCGTTTGTCACCGTGAGCGCAGTGCTGGGCAAGAGCACGCTGCGCGGCATGACGGCTTTATTTGTGGGTCTGGCCATGGGGCTGGTCGGCATTGACCAGATCACCGCACAGGTGCGTTACACCGGCGGTGTGCCCGAATTCCTGGACGGCATCGAGGTGGTGCTGGTCGCCGTCGGCCTGTTCGCGGTGGGGGAGACGCTGTACAACGTGTTGTACGAGGGGCGTGGCGAAGCATCGATGAATCCCATCACCAAGGTGCACATGACGGGCGCCGAGTGGAAGCGCTCCTGGCCTGCCTGGCTGCGTGGCACGGCCATCGGCTTTCCCTTTGGCACCATTCCGGCCGGCGGCACGGAGATTCCCACTTTTCTGAGCTACGCCACCGAGCGCAAGCTGTCCAAACACCAGGAGGAGTTTGGCACCACGGGGGCCATTGAAGGCGTGGCAGGTCCCGAGGCGGCGAACAATGCCGCAGTCACCGGCACGCTGGTGCCCTTGCTGACACTGGGCATCCCGACGTCGGTCACCGCCGCCATCATGCTCAGCGCGTTCCAGAACTATGGCATTCAGCCTGGGCCGCAACTGTTCCAGACCTCTTCCAGCCTGGTATGGGCACTGATCGCTTCGCTCTATATCGGCAACGTGATGCTGCTGATTCTCAACCTGCCCATGGTCGGGCTGTGGGTCAAGCTGCTGAAGATTCCCCGTGCCCAACTCTATGCCGGCATTTTGATCTTCGCCACCGTGGGGGTGTATGGCATGCGTCAAAGTGCGTTCGACCTGTTCCTGATGTATGGCCTGGGCTTGGTGGGAGTCGTGATGCGCCGCTATGACTTTCCCACGGCACCCGTGGTGGTGGGCATGATTCTGGGCCCCATGGCTGAGGCGCAGATGCGCAATGCCTTGTCGATCGGCGAGGGTAACTGGCTGGTATTCGTGCAGCGCCCCATGTCGGCGGTGCTGCTCGCCCTGGTGCTCTCGCTGGTGCTGATACCGCGTGTAATGAAGTGGCTTAAAAGGCGCGGTCCCACAGCGTCCTGAACAGGGCGGGTCGCGCGGTAACATCTGCGCATGGAAAAAACCACCTCGCCAGAACGCAGTCTGCCACTGGATGCCCAGGGCATTCTGGCGCTGGCGGCGCGTTCGATGTTCGAGCTGTTTGCCAACGCCAGCGAGGGCATGCTGCTGGTGGACCGGCAGGCACGTGTGGTGTGGATCAACGACCAGTACAAACGCTTTCTACCGGCTCTCGGCTTTGAACGGGTCGAGGATTTTGTCGGTCACCCCGTGGCCAGCGTGGTGCAGAACACCCAGATGCACCAGGTGCTGGAGACAGGCAAGCCCATCCTGATTGATCTGCTGAACAACCAGGCGGGCACTTTTGTGGTGAGTCGCATCCCCTTGCGCGACAGTGCGGGGGAGGTAATTGGCGCCTTGGGTATTGTGTTGTTTGACCAACCTGAGACGACGCTGCAGCCGCTGATCAACAAGTTTGCGCTGCTGCAGCGCGATCTTGACGAGGCTCGCCGTGAGCTTGCCAGCCAGCGTCACAGCACGCGGCGCTCCAAGTACACCTTCGCGAGTTTTGTCGGCACCAGTGCGGCCACCGTGGAGGTCAAGCGCCAGGCCCGCCGCGTCGCGCAGTCCAGCAGCCCGGTGCTGCTGCTGGGTGAAACAGGGACCGGCAAGGAGCTGCTGGCGCACGCCATCCATGCTGCGTCTGCCAGATCGCGTGGGCCTTTGGTGAGTGTGAACATTGCTGCCGTTCCCGACACGCTGCTGGAAGCAGAATTCTTTGGCGTGGCCCCCGGCGCCTATACCGGCGCGGACCGTAAAGGACGTGAGGGAAAGTTCCGTCTGGCCGATGGGGGCACGCTGTTTCTGGATGAGATTGGCGACATGCCGCTCGGCTTGCAGGCCAAACTGCTGCGGGTTCTGCAGGAGGGGGAGATCGAACCCCTGGGCTCCAACACCCTGCAACCGTTTGATGCGCGGGTCATTGCCGCCACCTCGCGTGACCTTGCCAAACTCGTACGCGAAGGCCAGTTTCGTGAAGACCTCTACTACCGCCTGAATGTGCTGCCCATTCGCGTGCCCCCCTTGCGCGAACGCCTGGAGGACATCCCCGCACTGGTGGAGGTGCTGGGAGAAGAGATTGCCCTGCACAGTGACGCCGGGCAGCCTGAACTGGCGCCAGATGCACTGACCCTGCTGGCGGCCCAGGCCTGGCGCGGCAATATTCGTGAGTTGCGCAATGTGCTGGAACAGGCGGTGATGCGCAGTGATTCATCCCGTATCAGTCGAGCACAGTTGCAGGCCGTGCTGAGCGAAGCGGGTATTGAGCAACTCGCCCCCGCAGTGACGCCCAAGGGTAGTGGGCTTGACGGCATGCTGTCTCCGGCCCCTTCACTGCGCCCATTGGCTCAGCAGGTGGCGGAGCTGGAGCAGCAGGCCATCGCGGCGGCGCTGGCGGCGACCGGCGGCAACAAGCTGGCAGCAGCGCGCATGCTGGGCATCTCCCGGGCCACACTCTATGAGCGCTTGGACGTTATTGTCTGATTTTTGTCCACATGTCTGAAAATAATACATTTCATTGTCTGATATTCAGGCATTAATTTGGTTGGGATTAAAAATAACCATATGAATCAATAGCTTGCGGATTGGCACGGTCTGTGCAGATTGGGGCGTGTTCACATAACAAGGAGACATCCATGAACCGTCGCCCCCTTCTGGCGCTGCTGGCGCTATCGAGCCTGACTCTGGCCAGCCCTGGCGCCATGGCCCAGGCCAAGGAAATCCGTATTGCCCACGTCCACAGCCTGACCGGCCCGCTGGAGGCTTACGGCAAGCAGACCACCACCGGCTTCATGATGGGCCTGGACTACGCCACCGGCGGCACCATGATGGTGGCCGGCAAGAAACTGGTGGTGATCGAGAAGGACGACCAGGGCAAGCCTGATCTGGGTAAATCGTTGCTGGCGGCGGCCTACTCGGATGACAAGGCCGACATCGCCGTGGGGCCCACCTCATCCGGCGTGGCGCTGGCCATGTTGTCCGTGGCCGAGGAGTACAAGAAGATCCTGCTGGTCGAGCCTGCCGTGGCCGACTCCATCACCGGTGAAAAGTGGAACAAGTACATCTTCCGCACCGGGCGCAACAGCAGCCAGGATGCGATCTCCAACGCCGTGGCACTCGACAAGCCGGGCACCGTGATTGCCACGCTGGCGCAGGACTTTGCCTTCGGCCGCGACGGCGTCAAGGCATTCAAGGACTCCATCAAGCATGCCAAGCTGGTGCATGAGGAGTACCTGGCACCCGCTACGACCGATTTCACGGCAGGTCTTCAGCACCTGATCGATGCACTGAAAGACAAGCCGGGCCGCAAGATCGTCTGGGTCGTCTGGGCTGGAGCCAACTCGCCGTTCTCCAAGTTCGCCGATCAGGAACTGCAAAAGCGTTATGGCATTGAGCTCGCCACCGGTGGCAACATCCTGCCCGCCATGGCTGCCTACAAAAGCTTCCCTGGCATGGAGGGAGCCGCCTATTACTACTTCGGCATCCCGAAGAACCCGGTGAACGAAGCCATGGTGGCTCAGCACTACAAGGAGTTCAAGTCACCGCCTGACTTCTTCACGGCCGGGGGTTTCTCTGCTGCGATGGCTGTGGTGACTGCGCTCAAGAAAACCAATGGCAATACCAGCACCAACACGCTGATCAAGACCATGGAAGGCATGAGCTTTGACACGCCCAAGGGCGTCATGACCTTCCGCAAGGAAGACCACCAGGCCATGCAGAGCATGTACCACTTCAAGATCAAGGTGGACCCGGCTTTTGCCTGGGGCGTGCCTGAACTCGTGCGCGAGATCAAGGCGGAGGAGATGAATGTCCCCATCCGCAACAAACGCTGATTGATCGGGTGCTTGGCTACTGCGCGGCCCGCTAGCGGCGTTGCGCAGTGCTCGGAATCCTCACGTACCTGAGTACGTTCCGGTTCCTGTGCGCTGTGCGCCTTGCCAGCGGCCCGCTCGCTACGCCACTCCCCCGAGCAAGGGGGAAATGAAAAATGCTTGAAACTACTGATCTCACCATCCGTTTCGGCGGACATGTCGCGGTGAATGCCGTCTCGTGCGCATTTGCGCCGGGCACGCTCACGGCCATCGTCGGGCCCAATGGCGCGGGCAAGACGACCTACTTCAACCTGATCTCGGGCCAGCTCAAGGCCACGGCTGGGTCGGTGCGTCTCAACGGGCGTGACCTCTCGGGCCTGCCGGCGTCTGCACGCACGCGGGCGGGGCTGGGACGGGCCTTTCAGCTGACCAACCTGTTTCCTGGCTTGAGCGTGCTGGAGAATGTGCGCCTGGCGGTGCAGGCCACGCGCTCGGGGGCACATCGGCGCGGGTTGAACCTGTGGAGCATCTGGAGCGACCATGGGCTGCTCACAGAGCGTGCGCACGCGATTCTGGCGTCCGTCTCCATGGCCGACCGGCAGGACATGCCGGTGGCCAGCCTGCCGCATGGCGACCAGCGCAAGCTGGAGGTGGCCTTGCTGATGGCGCTGGATCCGCAGGTCTACATGTTCGACGAGCCAACGGCAGGCATGAGCCACGACGAGGCGCCCGTCATCCTGAACCTGATCAGGCGGCTCAAGGAAGACAAAACCAAAACCATCCTGCTGGTGGAGCACAAGATGGACGTGGTGCGCGAGCTGGCCGACCGCATCATCGTGTTGCACAACGGCACGCTGGTGGCAGACGGTGAGCCGTCTGCCGTCATTGCCTCGCCAGTAGTGCAAGAGGCTTATCTCGGCGTGAGCAAGGAGGCGGCATGAGTGACGCATTGCTGACCCTCGAAGGGGTACACACCCATATTGCGGCGTACCACATCCTGCACGGGGTGGACCTGGTCGTGCCGCGCGGCCAGCTCACCATGCTGCTCGGGCGCAATGGTGCGGGCAAGACCACCACGTTGCGCACCATCATGGGCCTATGGCAGGCCTCGCAGGGGCGTGTCACTTTCAACGGGCAGGACATCACGAAGCTGCACACACCGCAGATCGCCGGCCTGAACATCGCCTACGTACCAGAGAACATGGGTATCTTTGCCGACCTCACGGTGAAGGAAAACATGCTGCTGGCTGCACGCCATGCCAGGAACGCCAGCCAGATGGACGAGGCCCGGTTGCAGTGGATCTTCAAGCTGTTTCCCGCGGTGGAGAAGTTCTGGAACCATCCGGCGGGCAAGCTCTCGGGTGGGCAGAAGCAGATGCTGGCCGTGGCACGCGCCATCGTCGAGCCACGCGAGCTGCTGATCGTGGATGAACCGAGCAAGGGCCTCGCCCCCGCCATCATCAACAACATGATCGAGGCCTTCCAGCAGCTCAAGGCCGGTGGTGTGACCGTGCTGCTGGTGGAGCAGAACATCAACTTCGCCAAGCGCCTGGGCGATCGCGTGGCCGTGATGGACAACGGCGTGGTAGTCCACGCCGGTGCCATGCAGGAATTGGCCGGAAACGAAGAACTGCAGCAATCCTTGCTGGGCCTGGCACTATGAAAAATCTGGAATTGGATTACAAGCCGCTGCTGCTCGTGCCCGTGCTGGCCCTGCTGGCGTTGCCACTGGTGGGCTCGGGCTCCACCTGGCTCACGCTCACGGTGGCGGGCCTGGCCATGGGCATGATCATCTTCATCATTGCTTCGGGGCTCACGTTGGTGTTCGGGTTGATGGACGTGTTGAACTTTGGCCACGGCGTGTTCATTGCGCTGGGTGCTTTTGTGGCCACCAGCGTACTCGGGGTCATGGGCGACTGGACCAGTTCAGACCAACTCTGGCGCAACCTCGTGGCCGTGCTGCCGGCCATGGTGGTGGCGATGCTGGTGGCGGGGGCGGTGGGCTTGGCGTTTGAGCGCTTCATTGTGCGGCCCGTGTATGGCCAGCACCTCAAGCAGATTCTCATCACCATGGGCGGCATGATCATTGGCGAGGAGCTCATCAAGGTCATCTGGGGGCCGGAGCAGATTCCGCTGCCACTGCCCGGTGCCATGCGTGGCGCCTTGATCTTTGGCGACGCCGCCATCGAGAAATACCGCCTGGTGGCTGTGGTGGTGGGCCTGGCGGTGTTTGCCCTGCAGGCCTGGGTGCTCGGCCGCACCAAGATCGGCCTGCTGATCCGCGCCGGTGTGCAGGACCGCGAGATGGTGGAGTCTCTGGGCTACCGCATCCGCCGGCTGTTTGTCGGCGTGTTCGTGGTGGGCAGTGCGCTGGCAGGTCTTGGTGGTGTGATGTGGGGCCTGTACCAGCAAAACGTGGTGCCGCAGATGGGGGCGCAGGTGAACGTGCTGATTTTCATCGTCATCATCATCGGCGGCCTGGGCTCCACGGGCGGTGCGCTCATCGGGGCGCTGCTGGTCGGTTTGATGGCCAACTACACCGGCTTTCTGGCGCCCAAGGTGGCGTTGTTCTCCAACATTGCACTCATGGTGGCCGTGCTCTTGTGGCGTCCACAAGGTGTGTACCCGGTGGCAAACCGTTAAGGAAAGAAAATGCTGAACCGTATTCTTTCCAACGATTTCCCCCGTAGCCGCATCCTGGCAGCGCTGCTGCTGATCGTGTTGCTGGGACTGGCGTTTGCGCCTTTCCTGTTCCCGGGGGTGAAGGCGCTCAACGTGGCGGCGAAGGTGTTGATCTTTGTGGTGCTGGTGGCCAGCTTTGACTTGCTGCTGGGCTACACCGGCGTGGTGAGCTTTGCGCACACCATGTTCTTCGGCATCGGGGCTTACGGCGTTGCGATTGCCAGCACGCGCATGGGCCCTACCTGGGTGGCGTTGGCGGCAGGGGTGGTCGGTGCCTTGCTCGTGTCGCTCCTGCTGTCGTTGGCAGTGGGCCTGTTTTCGCTGCGGGTGCGGGCCATCTTTTTTGCCATGATCACGCTGGCCGTGGCGGCGGCATTCCAGACGCTGGCCTCACAACTGTCGGCCTTCACCGGCGGGGAGGATGGCCTGTCGTTCAAGCTGCCCGAGCTGCTGCGGCCGAGCTTCGAATGGGGCGATGAGCCGTTCCTGGGGGTAGACCTTGATGGCCGGCTCATTTCCTACTACCTGCTGTTTGTATTGGCGGTAACCCTGGTGCTGGCGCTGCTGCGCATTGTGAACTCACCCTTTGGCCGCGTGCTGCAGGCCATCCGCGAAAACGAGTTTCGCACGGAGGCCATTGGTTACCGTGTGGTGGTCTACCGCACGCTCTCCAGCGTCCTGTCTGCCTTGTTTGCCTGCATGGCCGGCGCCATGCTCGCGGTCTGGCTGCGCTACAACGGGCCTGATACCTCGCTCTCGTTCGAGATCATGATGGACGTGCTCCTCATCGTCGTGATCGGCGGCATGGGCACGATCTACGGCTCGGCCATCGGTGCGGTGTTGTTCGTGCTGGCGCAGAGCTATCTGCAGGATTTGCTGCGACTGGGCAGCGAGGCTGCCGCCAGCGTGCCCATGCTCTCGGCCCTGTTGTCGCCCAACCGCTGGCTGCTGTGGCTCGGCCTGCTGTTCGTGTTGTCGGTCTATTACTTTCCGACCGGCGTGGTGGGGCGCTTGCGTGCCCGTGCCATCCGCCGGCAGTCGCTGGGGGGCAAGGCATGAGCTTCACGTCCAACTACCTGCGCTGCGCGGGCCGCGAGATCCACTACACCGATTGGGGCCGTGCCGTGCGCGGCACCGTGATTGCCTGGCACGGTCTGGCGCGCACGGGCCGTGACATGGACGAGCTGGCGGGGCATCTGGCAGACAGGGGCTACCGTGTGATCTGCCCGGACACCCTCGGCCGGGGACTGAGCCAGTGGAGCCCGGAGCCACAGCGCGAATACTGTCTGGCTTTTTATGCGCAGCTTGCCGCCAGCCTGTTCGAACAACTTGCTATTGAGCGTGCCCACTGGGTCGGCACCTCGATGGGCGGGGCCATCGGCACCGTGTGTGCCTCAGGGCTGTTGCAGCCGCAGCTCAAGAGCCGCATCCAGAGCCTGGTGCTCAACGACAATGCGCCCGAGCTGGCCGAGGCTGCCATCAACCGTATCCGCGCCTATGCCGGCAACCCGCCTGCGTTTGATAGCGTGCTGGAATTGGAAGCCTTTTTCCGCCAGGTCTACAAACCCTATGGCTGGCTCAGTGACGCACAGTGGCGTCGCCTGACCGAGACGTCGACACGCCGCGTGCCAGATGGTCGCGTCACGCCGCATTACGACCCCGCCATGGTGCGTCAGTTCACCGACCATGACAACGACTACCTGATCTGGGCGCACTACGACGCACTCGACATCCCTGTGCTGTGCCTGCGCGGTGAAGACTCCGACCTGGTGTTGCCCGCCACCATTGCCCAGATGCAGGGCCGGGGGCCGGGTACACGTGGCCAGTTTCAGGTGATGGAGGTCTCTGGTTGTGGTCATGCGCCAGCGCTGAATGTGACTGCACAGCTGGATATCGTGACGCAGTTCATCCAGATGGCGAGTTAATTTGCTATGAAAATAATAGTGCCTAGCGCAGTACCAGTAAGGCCTGGGGTTATATTTACTGCTGCCTGAAGTGAGCTTCCTTGTTCGTTCTGCCGTATTTCATCTGGCATCTGCAGTCATGCTGAGCGCGCCGAGTTGCCCTTGCTCCAGTACCCGCCATCATCTCCCGGGCTGACGGATTCACTGGCTAGACCATTCTTGCCTTTATTTACAGCCTCAGTGTGAGCTAAGTCTGCGCTCCTATTCTCTCCTTCACGCAACTTTCTGCGTGTTCAACTCAGGAGAGCCATCATGGTACGTAAAACTTCGATAGCCATTCTCGCTACCGCATTGGCAGCAGCTGGCGCAACAGCCGCCTTCGCTAGCCAGTCATCCGTTAACGATGCGCAGACCATCCAGAAAACCAAAATCACGCTGACACAAGCCATCGCGGCAGCAGAGCAGCAGGCTGGTGGTAAAGCCGCCAGAGCCGAGTTCGAGCACAGCAAGCAGCATGGCTGGGTGTATGACGTGGAGGTCGTCAATGGCCCCAAGGTGTTTGACATCAAGGTGGATGCACAGAAGGGCACCGTGATCGCCTCACGCGAGGATCAGGCCGATCGAGACGACGAAAAGGATGAACGTGATTAGCGTGGGCTAGTCCTGATCTCACCTTGCCCATGACCTCTAGCACGGTTGATGGGCAAGACCTAAGAGAGAGAAGGCTCGCCCATGAATAGCTTCAGTTTGACGCTTCAGGCTTGGGTGCAAGAAATGAGTCCCCTATGGTTGCCCTAAGTTTCGAAGCACAGACTCCAGTCATCGTCATTTCACTTTATGCAGAAAGTCAGCTATGAGCACACGTATTGCACAGCCTATGCGGCAGTTTCTCAACAAGGTTCCGGAAGTCACGCTGTTCTTCTGGATTATCAAGATGATGTCCACCACGGTGGGTGAAACTGCGGCTGATTTCTTGAATGTCGATTTGAATTTTGGCCTGTCAGGGACCTCACTCGTGATGGGTGGGGTGCTGGCTGTCGTGCTGTTCTTTCAGGTCAGGTCGCGCCGCTATGTGCCGTCGCTGTATTGGCTGACGGTCGTGCTGGTCAGTGTCTTTGGCACGCTGGTGACCGACAACCTCAGTGATGTCCTGGGCGTGCCCATGACGATCTCTACCGGCGTGTTCAGTATGGCGCTGATGGCTGTATTTGCAATCTGGCATGCACGCGAGAAAACCCTCTCGATCCATCACATCGACAGCGTGCCTCGTGAAATGTTTTACTGGTTGGCCATCCTGACCACCTTTGCACTCGGCACTGCCGCAGGTGACTGGTTTGCCGAAGGCCTGCAGTTGGGCTATGCCAATTCCGCGCTGGTGTTTGGAGGGGTGATCGCTGCTATTGCCGCTGCGCACTATGTGTTCAAAGCCAGTGCCGTGTGGAGCTTCTGGCTGGCCTACATTCTTACGCGTCCGTTTGGGGCTTCACTGGGTGATTTGATTTCGCAGCCCCATGCCAACGGTGGTCTTGGCCTGGGCGCAACGGGCACGAGTGCGCTGTTTTTGGTCACCATTGTGGGTTTGGTTACCTACCTTTCAGTGAGTCAAATACGTGTGAGTAATGACAGCTGAGAAGCAGCAAATGCAGCTTGAACCTGGAGTTAAAAAGATGAACAAAACGACACAGCAAGCGCTGAGCAAAGTACCCGAGGTCACATTGCTCTTTTGGATCATCAAGATTGCGGCAACCACACTGGGCGAAACGGGCGGGGACGCGGTCTCCATGTCCATGAACCTGGGCTATCTGGTGGGCACGGGGATATTCGGTGTCATTTTCCTGCTCGCCGTCGCAGCACAGATCAAGGCCAGACAGTTTCACCCTGTGCTGTACTGGACGACCATCATTGCCACCACCACCGTGGGCACAACATTGGCTGACTACGCGGACCGCTCCCTGGGTATTGGCTATGCGGGCGGCTCGGCCTTGCTACTGACTTTGCTGGTCGCCTCACTGTGGCTCTGGTACCGTACGCTGGGATCGGTATCGGTGAATACCGTCAGCTCACCCCAGGCCGAAATTTTCTACTGGGTCACTATCATGTTTTCGCAGACACTGGGTACCGCGCTGGGGGACTGGACAGCTGGTACTGCGGGTCTGGGCTATAGCGGTGGAGCACTGGTGTTCAGCGGGCTGTTGGCGCTGGTGGTGGCTGCGTATTACTGGAGCAGCTTGTCCAGAACCCTGTTGTTCTGGGCTGCATTTGTGCTGACCAGGCCACTGGGTGCGGTGGTGGGAGACTTTCTCGACAAACCCCTGAATGCGGGGGGATTGGCATTGAGCCGCTACACCGCTAGCGCTGCGTTGCTGGCTTTCATTGCGGCCTGTCTTGTGATTTTCAAGCACCGGGCAGGTGAAAATGCACATTGAGACATTGGGTCCGTACGATGGCGGAAAAAACAGGTCGCGCGGGGCCGGTGCTTGCAAGCAACTGAAAGGACGATAGATGCGGGTATTGCTGGTCGAGGATGACCTGATGATCGGAGAAGCGGTACAGGCGGCACTGAAAGACGCATCCTATGCCACCGACTGGGTTCAGGAAGGGCAGGCCGCACTCAGCGCCATGACAGCCCAGCACTATGACATTGTCTTGCTTGATTTGGGTTTGCCTGGCAAGGATGGCTTGACCGTGTTGCGCTCTCTGCGCGGCAATGGCAATGCGGTTCCCTTGCTGATCATTACCGCCCGGGATGCATTGGAAGACCGCATCCGCGGGTTGGATGAGGGGGCCGATGACTATGTGCTCAAACCTTTTGAGATGAGTGAACTGTTGGCGCGCATGCGTGCAGTCCAGCGACGTAAAGGTGGCATGGCCATACCGCTGCTGAGCAATGGGCGCTTGACCCTGGATCCAGCCACACATGAGGCCTGCGCCGCCGGCAAGGAAACCGTGCTTCTTTCCAACCGGGAGTTTGCCTTGCTGCAGGCCTTGATGGTGCGTGCCGGCGCCATTCTTTCCCGTGCCGAACTGGAGGATCGTGTGTATGGCTGGGGTGAAGAGGTTGAGAGTAATGCGATTGAATACCTCATCCATGCCTTGCGAAAAAAGCTGGGTAGCGAGTGCATTAAAAACGTCAGGGGGGCAGGATGGATGGTTTCCAGGAACGGGTGAAGAAATCCATTCAGCTTCAGCTTTCGCTCTGGCTGTCTGTGGCGATCATGGTGGTCGCGCTTGTGGCTGGCATTTTCTCGTTCGTTGGCGCTTTTGACGAGGCCAATGAATTGCAGGATGACATCCTGCGACAGGTAGCCGCCATGTTCAGGCTCCAGCCAGGGAGCGTCTTGAATCTGGGTGACACTCAGCCGACAGATGCCGATGCCGAGTCCAACCTGATTGTCCAGGTGCTTCAACCCGGCCCCGGAAATGGAGGGGCTGGCATGGGATTGCCCTTGACCGGCACCTTGCAAGAAGGATTGCAAACTGTCGAGCTGAAGGAAGCTTCCTACCGCGTGATGGTGAAGACGCTGCCCGATGGTGTCCGTATCGCCGTGTCACAGGAAACCCGGGTGCGTGACGAGATCGCGCGCGATAGCGCCGTCCATACCGTACTGCCGCTGTTGATTCTGATGCCCTTGCTTATTCTGGTGGTGGCGGATCTGGTGCGCAGGATGTTTCGTCCAGTCGTTCGTCTCTCTGTGGAAATTGATGAGCGAAGCGAGCAAGCTTTGCATGCCTTGCCAGATCATGGCCTGCCTTCGGAGATACGGCCATTTGTCATTGCGATCAACCGTCTGTTGGCGCGCGTGGCGCAGTCCATGGAAGCGCAAAAGCGCTTCATTGCAGATGCTTCGCATGAACTGCGTTCCCCTATGACGGCTCTGTCCTTGCAGGCGGAGCGGCTGGGCGGTGCTGATATGTCGAACGAGGCACGTGAGCGGTTCGATGCGCTGCGCCAGGGCATTGAACGGGGCCGCAGTCTGCTGGACCAGTTGCTGAATCTGGCCAGGGCACAGTTTCCTGCTGCCACCGCTTCCAAACCTATTTCAATGCAGCAGGTTTTCCGCCACGTACTGGAAGACCTGATGCCTTTGGCTGAGGATAAGGGCGTTGATGTGGGCGTGGTCGATGCAGCGAATGTGCTCGTCAATGTTGATGAGGTCGATTTGATCACTGTGGTTAAAAATCTGCTGGATAACGCCATTCGTTACACCCCCTCAGGTGGCCAGATTGACTTGTCGGTCGTTGATCTGGGCGATCAGTTGGTGATTGAAGTACAAGACAGCGGACCAGGGATTTCCCCGCACGAACGTGAGCGGGTGCTGGACCCTTTCTATCGGGTGTTGGGGACTTCGCAAGCCGGTTCCGGACTGGGTCTGTCCATCGTCAAGACCATCGCAGAACGACTGCATGGGCGAGTTGAGTTGGGCGATGCGACTCATTTTGCGCAGGGCTTGAGGGTGACTGTCAGGCTGGATCGGAAGCCAAGGGCGTAAGAAACCAATTCATACGATGCAGGTGATTCAAAGAGCTACTTGATTTCCTGATTGAGGAGGCTTGTATTTGATATGCCTTGCGAACTCCCGGAAGACGTTCGCTGCACACCAAACTGCATGAACAGGAGCATGACAACCATGAGTGCAAGCACGGCGGACACGCTTTTCCAGAAGCGCACCGGGTGACGTTCGGTCAGTGGCGGCCGTGTCCTGTTCAGGAACTCCCGGCTGGGGTGACGCAGGTCATAGACAAACTCGGACAAAGCCTCGTAGCGCTTGAGCGGATTAGGGTGCACGGCTTTGCACAGCACGCCGTCAATCCAGGCCGGGATGTCGCGATCCTCATGCAGCACGGATGCGTAGTGCAGTTTCCGCTGAGCAGACTGCGTTTTGGCTTTTGCCACTTCGGCCCCATAGGGCAGCCTGCCCGACAGCATCTGGTAGGTGATGACACCCAATGAGAAGAGGTCGGAGCGTTCGGTACCCACCTCACCTAAAAAGTATTCTGGCGCCGTGTACTGCGCCGTGCCCAGGATATTGCCCGGCTCGCCGGGTGCGGCCAACTCGGTGATGCCGGCCACGCGGGTGGCGCCGAAATCAATGATCTTCACCGTGCCGGTCTTGTCGATCATGACGTTGTTGGGTCGCAGATCCTGGTGCAGCATTTCCAGGCTGTGGAAGGCCTGCAGCCCTTTGGCGATCTGCTCAACGATGCCGCGCACAGTTTCAAGATCGGGCTGGGGGTTGTCGATCATCCATTGCGCGAGAGTCTGGCCGTCGATGAACTCCGTGACCACGTAGATGTAGTGACGCTCTCGCGTTGGCAGGCAGGGCTTGAGCACGTGGGCGCTGTCAATGCGCCGGGCCACCCACTCCTCCGTGAGGAAGCGCTCCAGATAGGCCGGGTCACCCTGCAGGTCCAGCGAGGGCGTCTTGAGGATGACCGACGCGTCGGTTTCTGTATCGACCGCCAGATAGATGTGGCTTCGGCTGCTGCCATGCACTTCGCGCACGATCCGGTAGCCGTCCAGGACCGCCCGGGCTTCCAGCAGCGGGGGCAGGGCCAGTGAGGACAAGCGCTGGTGAATCTCGCCGGCGTTCTGGCTGGGTAATTCGTCCACGACGACGATCTGCACGGTCAGGTTGTCGGTGCTGCCGTGCTCGTATGCCGTAGCCACGATCATTCGGGCAGCAGCATCAAGATCACCGCGCCCGCGCTGGATGGTTTCGACCATGAAGGGGGCATCCACATGCTCATAGACCCCGTCAGTTGCCAGCACGAAAATGTCGCCTTTTGCTACCTGCAGGGACTGGTAGTCGATATCAATCTGCGGGTTGAAACCCACTGCCCGGCTCAGGTAATTTTTGTCTTCCGACACCCAGACCCGATGATCCTCGGTGAGTTGCTCTAATGTGTTGCCCACCAGGCGGTACACACGCGTGTCGCCCACATGGAAGATGTGGGCCGTGGTCGACTTGATGACCAGCGCGCTCAAAGCGCACACATAGCCCTTGTCCTTGTCGTAACGGTACTGGCTTTGCCGCGAGCGCGAATGCAGCCAGGCATTGGTCGCGGTCAGCACACGTTCCACTGAGCGCTTGACTGACCAGGCTTCCGAGGTGCAGTAGTAGTCGTCCAGCAAGCCCATCACTGCGAACTCGCTGGCAATCTGGCTGACGTCGCTGCTGCCTATGCCGTCTGCCAGGGCGATGGCAATGCCTTTGGAGGTCAGTAGCGGCTCAGCAGGAGCCGAGACACCATGAAAATCCTGATTGATTTCCTTGCGACCCTTGTCGGAATGCTGGCCGACCGAAATATTCAACGCTGTGGCCATGTTCATACCCCCAAAGCCCCGAGCCCATGATGGGTCGGGGCGCTTTCACCATGGGGCTGATTACATCACCTTGCGCTTGGGGGCCGTCCTTACGTGCGTGGCGTACAGGGTGAGGCCGGTGAACGACAAACCACCCACCAGATTGCCCAGCACCGTGGGGATTTCGTTCCAGATCAGATAGTCCATGAACGAGAATTTCGCGCCGAGCAGCAGGCCGGACGGGAACAGGAACATGTTGACCACGGAGTGTTCGAACACCATGGCGAAAAAGACCATGATGGGCATCCACATGGCAACGACCTTGCCCGTCACGGTGGTGGAAATCATGGCCCCCACCACACCGGTGGATACCATCCAGTTGCACAGCATGCCGCGCACGAAGAGCGTCAGCATGCCTGCCGCGCCGTACTGTGCGTAGCCCAGGGTTCGGCCTTCGCCGATATGGGCGATCACCTGACCTACCTTGTCAGGCGGGTTCGAGAAGCCATACGTAAAGACAATGGCCATCAATACCGCCACCGTGAATGCGCCGCCAAAGTTGCCCACAAATACCAGGCCCCAGTTGCGCAACACACCTTTGACGGTTACGCCTGGCCGTTTGTCGATGAGAGCCAGTGGCGTCAGCACAAATACACCGGTCAGCAGGTCGAAGCCCAGCAGATACAGCATGCAAAAGCCCACGGGAAACAGGATGGCGCCAATGATGGGATAGCCGGTCTGCACATTGACCGTCACGGCAAACACCGCAGCCAGGGCCAGGATGGCGCCCGCCATATAGGCGCGGATCACGGTGTCGCGGGTGGACATGAAGATCTTGGATTCACCCGCATCCACCATCTTCGTCACGAACTCTGAAGGCACCAGGTACGACATATAAGTTCCTTTGTAGTTAGTCGCCAATCAAGGCGGACGGTTTTTGCGTCACGCCCATGCGTCAGTAACCCTGCAATATCTGGGCCAATTCATGTTGGGGCATGACTGCCTGCTGCTTTACAGGGGCAATGCAGGAGCGGGCGAACTACTTCGGTGCGCGACAAGTCCGCATGTGGCGGAATGCAGCCCAATATCCTCATTCAGGGCGCTCTTGACGCATTGGCCGCCCTTCACTGGTGCATGCCCTGTGCCCGTTCCTGCCATCCTGCTCGGTCAAACCGGCCGTGAGGCAGCAGGCGCCTGCGCGGTTCAGTGCAGGAAGGTGGGGCGTTGGCGTCTGGCCAGCGGCAGCAGGGACTGCAGTCGCTGCAATCGCTGGCAGGCCGGAGGATGCGTGGCCACGAGTGGGACGGAGTCAGCGTCGCTCTGGCATTGGGACGAGATGAACGCCAGTTGCCGATCCGGGTCGTAGCCCGCCTTGCTGGCCAGCAGCATGCCGAGCTCGTCAGCCTCGTATTCACCCTGCTGCATCACAGGCTCCATCGCCATGAGCAGCGACAGGTTGAAGTCCATCTCGACGTACATGTCCTTGACGCTGCGGACAATCTGGCGCGGCAGCAGCAAGCGGGCGAACGTCAGAGCCTGACGTTCATGCTCCAGGATGCTGTGTGCCATCTCATGCGCCAGCACGAAGGCCAGCGCATCTTCGGAGGGCAGATGCCCATCCACGAAGGTCTCCGAAATAGCCAGCTGGCCATCGGGCATGGCCATGGCTTTGATGTCAGGCAGGCGCAAGACCAGCAGTGACCAGGGCAGGGTGGCGCTGCGCTCAGTCTGAGTACGGGCTTCGACCACAAGACGGGAAAACACGCGATGGAGACAGTCACAGTAGGCGCTGCAGCCCAACTGGCCGGCCTTGTGGGCGCGTTCGGTGAGTGCATCCATCTGGGCACTGCTTGCGCGCTCGACTTCGGCGGCTGACCACCCCAGCCCGACAGGCTCGTAGGCGAGTTGCACGGGTTGAGCCGCTGTTGCGACCATCATGGGCAGCATGCCGAAAGCAATGCAAAAGAACTTGACCATGGTCAGGTACCTCCTGCGGCCCAAGGTACACGCAATAACGGAGCATCGCAACCCAGAATAGTGGCTTTTCTACGACCATTTTTCTTTTTAGAGAATGCGGTCGCTGGCCGTTGAATGGCGGAGGCGGGCAATTTCCCTTCTCTACAAGACATCACTGCGGGTGCAGTTATCGTGCGAAATGGCAAGGTTTTCGTCCGATGGGCTCAAAATGAACGGCCAGCATTTTCTGGTGATTGATTCAATCCATCATGAAAAAACTTCTTATTGCCCCGCTTGTCTTGGCCGCATCTGCTGCCTTTGCCCACAACTGCCCCAACGAGATGAAAGCGATCGATGCGAAGCTGGCGACCATGCCTGCTTTGACCGCCGCTGACATGTCCAAGGTTCAGTCACTGAGGGCAGAAGGGGAGCGGTTCCACAAGGCTGGCAAACACGATGACTCGATGAAGGCGCTCGGCGAAGCCAAGAAGCTCTTGAAAATTTGACGGCCGCCAACCTGTCGACTTGCTGGCGGTTTATTACTTCGGCACGGACTGACTGCAAGTCCGAGGCATGCCCAAATCGAAATTACCAGTCAATGGTTTTCTGGGCCGCCTGGAGTTTATCCATGGGCCATGGCTTTCCGGGCTCTGGTGCGGCGCCAGTGCGGGTTACTGTGGTGCCTTCTCCTGCGAGATGGAGTTCGGTCACATTGCCGCTGTTCTCGACATAGACACCTTTGCCCTTGATCATGACCACGTCAAGGGTGTTGGCGCCGGCGTTCTGGAGGTTGAAGCCGCCCCATAAGGTGGTGCCACGCACGCCGATGATGGCCACGGGTGTCCGCACCTGCCATTGCCTTGTGGTCTGGTTAGCGGCGGGCTGGCGGGTAATGGCGCGGAATGACCCTTTGAGAAATTCGAAGAGGGAGTTCTTGCTGTCTGGCGTGGCTCCTGCCACTTGCTCAATCGTGAGCTCGGTTTGCTCGCCTAGCGTCAGCACTGTACCGTCGGTCATGCGGGCTTCAAGTCTGGCGTTGGTTCCCGTAGCAATGCGACTACCTAGATGAAGGGCATTGCCCAGGGCCACGCGTTGCTGCCGCGCATCGGCTGTCACAAGCACCTCGCCGCGTATTCGCGTAACAAACCCGGCAACCGTTTGCTCTGCCAGTGCTGATCCGCCAGACAGGCATAGGAACAAGCAGACGATGAACGAAGAGCCGGGGGCAATGAGTTTCATGAGGCGAGTCTCGGTGGCTATTTGTCAGTGAAGGTGAAAACACCATCCCAAGTGGCGTCGGGTGGGGCCGCCAGCAACGCGGCAATGCGCTTCAGGTACAGGGTATAGACGGGTTGCTCTGGCCATTCTGCCTCAAGCCGGTGGAATCCAGCTTGCGCCCGTGCCCACTCCTGGCGACGGTAATGTGCCAGTGCGCTGTCATGGTCTGTGAGCTCCCGGCGCTGTGCTTCGGTCAAGGCCGTTAACGGACACAGTGGTTCAAACAGGGTGACGGGCTGGCTGCGACCCTTGACGCGTACACGGTCAAGCTCCCTGCAGGCGATCTCTGGCACGGCGGCACGCGTTGATTCGCTGATGACAATGGTGGCGCCGTAGTGTTTGGCCGCACCTTCCAGCCGTGAGGCCAGATTGACCGCATCGCCCAGCACGGTATAGGCCATGCGAAACTCCGAGCCCATATTGCCCACATTCATCATGCCGCTGTTGATGCCGATCCGGATACGAAGCACGGGCCAACCGTGGGCAAGCAACTCAGGCGCCAGGTCGGCTAACCGGGCTTTCATTTTCAGCGCTGCCAGCACCGCATGGCGGGCATGCTCGGTGTCCGTCAGCGGGGCGCCCCAGAATGCCATGATCGCATCACCGATGTACTTGTCTACGGTGCCACGCTGGTCGTGAATGATGCAGGTCAGCGGGGTCAGGATGAACTGCATCAGCTGGGTGAGCTGATGCGGCTGCAGCGTCTCTGACAAGGTCGTGAAGTCTTGCAGGTCGCTGAACAGCACAGTCATGTCGCGGCTCTCGCCGCCCAGCGCGTAGCTGCCCGGTCTGCGGCTCATCTCGGCCACCAGTTTGGGCGGCACATAGTGGCCAAACAGTCTGGAGAGGCGGAGTTCGCGGCGAGTCTGCACGAAGTAGCCGTAGCTGCTGTGCAGCAGGTACAGCAGCAGCAAGAGGGTCAAGGACTGAGCAAGCGGGATGACTTGATGGAGCGCCTGCCAGGCGTAAAGGTTCAGACCCAGCAACGCTGCCGCCAGTGCAAGGGTAGAGAGCAGGGCCCGCAGTGGCGGCAACCAGCCCAGGGCCGTGCTGATCAGGCCGATCACTGCGAGCAGTGCCAATTCCAGTCCGGTGGTGTAGGCCGGGCGGTATTTGATGCGCTGGTCGAGAATGCCTGCGATCAGGTTGGCGTTGATCTCCACACCTGGATAAATATTTTGCACCGGCGTGGCCCGCAAATCCATCAAACCCGCCGCAGTAGAGCCGATCAGCACGATGGCACCGGAGAGAAGTGCGGGGTCAGCTTCACGGGCAAGGATCTTGCTGGCCGAAACATACGGGAAACTCCCTTGCGCGCCACGGTAAGGGATCAGTGCAGCGCCCTGGGCATCAACGGGAATGTCAAAGGCGCCTACGCGTATGGCTTCCACCCGCTGGTCGCTCACAGCATCGCCCTTGGAATACCCCGAAGCACTGAGGATTTCTAACGGAGGGTTGCCCAGCAGCCTGCGTACTACGGCCAAGCTGAAATGCTCATAGAGCTGGTCTTCATAAGTCATCAGCAAAGGCAGGCGTCGAAACAATCCATCAGAGTCCACCAGCGTGCTGTTGAAAAAACCGCCGCTGATGGCGCTGTCCTGCAGTTCGGCCAGGTTTGCGCTATAGCCTGTGGCCTGTGCAAAGGGATTGGGGGCCTTGCGTAGCGCTGACACTGGCGCTGCAGCCGTCGGCAGTTTGCCAACAGCAAGCTCACTGCCTTGTTGCTCTGGCAGGGAGAAGTAATAGCCGCTGACCACGGCCCGGTCACGCAAACTCGCAGCCAGCAGGGCATCGTCTGCGAATTGGGGGCGAAGTTGGGCATATTGCTGTTGAAAGCCGACGTTGTCGCGCAGAGCGCCCTGTGCCAGCTTATCCAGTTCGCGCAGTGCCGGTTGGTGCGGGCTGTCGGCAAACACCATGTCAAAGCCCAGCAGGCGAACTTGATAGTGTGAGAACAGCGTATCCACCATTTGCGCCACACGTTGGCGAGGCCAGGGCCACTGGCCCTCACGCAGCAGGCTGCTCTCGTCGATATCGACGATCACGATGCGCCTGTCAACCTCGCCTGGCAGCGTCAGTCGCAAGCGTGCATCGTAGGCAAACTGCTCAAGCTGCGTTAACAACGGAAAGGTTCGGTAGCCACTGGCGTGAAGCATCAAAAGCGCCACGATGCACAGGCTTAATCCTGTGCGCAGGAAAACATAGGCAGCATGTGGCATGGTTTGGCCTCTTGCCTATATCCGTGCTGTCCGTGCCACCTTGATGCAGTGGCGTCGTGGCCTGTCAGACCTGCAACGCATGACTCACTCGTGTCATAAACGCATTGAACTGCGCAGGATCGATCCAGCGCACCACCACCACGGCCTGGTGGACCGGTTCGATCCAAACATAGTTACCGCCGGCCCCCACCATGAAAAAGCTTTCAGCGCTGGCGCCAGGGAAGGTGGCGCGCCCGGGGTTGAGCCAGGTCAGCAGACCATAGAAGGGTGCCAGCGCACAAGGCTGGCACATGCGCTGCACCCATTCACTCGACAGCAACTGGTGGGTTTGGCCAGTGCTGGTCCAGCGGCCGCCATTCAGCAGCAATTGTCCGATGCGGGCCTGGTCACTTGCGCTGATGCAGACCCCGCCGCCCCAGTGTGTGCCCCCGGGCACCGACTGTACGCGCCGGGCCGGTGTGCTGGGCGTGGCGGGCAGTGTGAGCCAGGACTCGGCATAGCCTTCCCACTGGAAACCCTGGCCTGCGCCAAGTGGCTGCAGGATGTATTCGGCAAACACCTCGGGCAGAGGGCGCTTCCACAAGTGCAGCAGCGCCAGCGACAACTGGTTGATGCGCACATCGTTGTATTCCCAATAGCTGCCGGGCTGTTGCAGAGGCCGGGCATCGCCTTTCTTGCCTTGCACGGGGCGCGGGTCGTGCGAGACGCTGCGGTAGCGGTCCACCGTGTCGGGCAGGCCGAAGCAGCTGCCTTCCCATTCGCTGGTTTGCGTGAGCAGTTGCATCCAGGTGATGGGCCGGTTGTGCGGGCTGTCAAAGCCGATGCCGGGCAATCGCGCGGCCACGGGCTCGTCGAGGTCTGGCAGCAGGCCCTGGTCGTGGGCGAGACCTGCGATGAGGGCAAGGTAGGTCTTGGCAACGCTGAAGGTCTGGTCAGCGCGCTCGGGTTCGCCCCATTGTTGCTGCTGCTGGCCATTCCGCCAGATCACACCACTGACCGGGCCGCGAAGATGTGCCGGGCCAAGCAGGCGGTTCCAGGGAACCGGGTCGGCGTGGTGTACACCCCAGGGCAGCTCGGGGGGTACAGGCTGTGCGGCTGGGTCACGCGGCCAGGGGATCTCATGCATCTGGGCGAAGCTGATGGCGTCGGAAAAAGGATTCACGGTGTCTCCGTTATTGTTTTCGTGTGTTGTCAGTTGGCATGATAAGTCGTTGGCATACGAACCCAATGGTTGGGTGTGCCAACCGGATGGATGCGCATGCCTCCGATACCTCATTTATGGGATGCGCAAACAGCTTGGTGCTGCTAACTTCAGAGATGCTTCGGGCGCTCATGCCGAAGAGGGTTGTACACAGAACAAAGCACCACAGCACAGCAAAGCACTACAGGCTTGCAAGGTGCAGGCAAGAGGAGTCATCATGTTTGAAGGCAAAGCTGCACCATTGACGTTGCATGGCATCAACATGGCGCGCAGTCGCCTCGGTGTGGATGCGCCGGCACTGTGGGCGGTGCTGACGGTGGAGACGAGTGGCTGCGGCTTCCTGCCGGATCGCAGGCCCAAGATTTTGTTCGAGCGGCATTGGTTCAGCCGGTTGACCGGGCACCGCTTCGACGCACTGGCGCCGGACATCAGCCATCGACGTGCGGGAGCTTACGGCAGCACGGGTGCATTCCAGTACGAGCGGCTCGCCAAGGCCATGACTTTGGACCGGCAGGCTGCGCTGGAGAGCACCTCGTGGGGACTGGGCCAGGTGATGGCTTTCAACGCCGCGAAGGTGGGCTATGCCGGTGTGGAGGCACTGGTTATTGCGGCGCAGTCTTCTGAAGACGATCAACTCGACGCCATGGTCGGCTTCGTGCTGCAGGCCGATATTGCGCGCTACCTCAGGCGGCTGGACTGGGCAAAGTTTGCGTTTCACTATAACGGCCCGGATTTCCAGAAAAACCAGTACGACGAAAAACTGGACATGTGCCACAAACGCTATGTGCAGGGGCCGCTGCCGGACCTGAGCGTGCGAGCCCTGCAGTCGGGGTTGATGATGCTGGGTTACGGTGGCTCAGATTTCGTGGACGGCTGGTTTGGCAAGAACACGCAAAAGGCCGTGCTCAAGTACCAGCAACAATCGGGCTTGCCGGCAACGGGGGCAGCGGATGCTGCCACGATGGCGCAGATGCGAACAGCGCTTGGCTGGTAGTCCGGGAGGGTTTTATGGAAAATACCCCTATAGCCCATGCAGGACAAGCGTAAGTAGCTATTGATTTAGTAGCTAATGGCGGGGCAGGTACCATTCGACTGACTGTGTGGCGAGGACTCGGTTGAAGCCGTACAAGTCCGCCATCATTGGGCATGGCACCCTTGATGAAACTTGCCTGGCCGCACCCCGGGCGTCGAAGCGCGCGCTTCATGCTGGTAAACGTGCTGCTTACCTGGCCGCTTGGGCGACCACGCTTGAGGCATCCCAGCCACCGCCCAGAGCCTTGTACAGGCTGACCACCGCATTGAGCTGGCTGCGCTGGATGTCGATCAGGCCGGACTCGGCTTGCGCCAGATCACGCTGGGCATTCAGTACCTCAAGGTAGCTGGAGTAGCCATTTCTATAGCGCAAGTCGGACAGGCGCAAGGTGTTCCGCAACGCTTCAAGACGCCGGGTACTCGTGGTGGTGATCTCGCGGCCTGCGGCAATATTGTTCAAGGCGTCATGTACATCGCGAAAGGCATTTTGTACGGTCTGGGTGTACTGAGCCAGCGCTTGTTGCTGGCGGGCATTGGCAGCGGCTACCACCGCGTCGATGGCACCGGCCCGGAAAACAGGCTGGGTCAGGTTACCCACCATATTCCAGAACAACGAGGCCGGATCGAACAGGGTTGACAGGTCTTTGGATTGCTTCCCCAGCCCGGCCGTCAGGCTGAGCTTCGGGAAGTAGGCTGCCCGGGCCTGACCGATGTCGGCATGGGCGGCCACCAGGTTTTGCTCGGCACTGATCACATCAGGACGACGGTTCAGCACGTCAGATGGCAGGTTCGAAGGGATGGCTTGATGGGCATACAAGGCGCTGACTTCCGCACCACGCGCCAGCACGGGATGCATGATGTCGGTCGGCTTGCGCCCCAGCAGCGTCGCCAGTGCAGATTCCGTATTGCTGCGGTTTTGTCGTGTGGCCTGCAGGCTGGCTTCGACGCTGGCCGCTTCTGATTCGGCCTGGTGCAGATCGAGTTCGCCGATGACACCGCCCTCAAAGCGGCGTTTTTGCAAGCGCAAAGTCTCTTGCCGGGTGGCTAGGGTTTGCTCGGCGAGCGTGACCTGTGCATCCAGCGCACGCAAGGCGAAGTAGCTTTGCGCAACATTGGCGTAGAGCGTGGTCAGCACTGTGCCACGACTGGCTGCCTGGGCCATGAGGCGGGCCCGTGCCGCTTCGTCGGCTCGTGCATATTTGCCCCAGAAATCGATCTCATAGCTGGCACTCAAGCCCAATTGGCGATCACTGGAGAGCGGATCGCTGCCAGGGCTGAAGGTGGCTGAATTTTCGCTACTGCGCCGGCGTGTCGTGCTGGCGTTGAGGTCCACCGTAGGGTAGAAGTTGGCCTGGTTCTGGTTCAGGGTGGCACGAGCCTCTGCCATGCGCGCCGTCGCCAGGGCCAGGTCCTGGCTGTTGCTGGCAGCTTCCTGGAGCAGTGCGTCGAGTACGGGGTCCTGAAAGCCCTTCCACCATGTCAGCCAATCCAGCTGCTGTGCAGTTCCGCTCACAGCCAGCGTCGCTGGCACCTCCAGGGGCGGGCGCTGGTAGTCCGGGCCTGACGTAACGCTGGCGCATGCGGACAGCAAGCTGGCCGCAAGCAAGGCAAGCGCGGTGGCAGGATTCGCCTTGTAAATGCGTTTAGACATGGTGGACTCCTTCGCCGTGGGCAGGTTTGTTCAGGTTCTTGAAGTCTTCCGGCGCGCTGCGGAAGTTCCAGTCATTCACCAGTTTGAAAAACAGGGGCACCAAAAAAACTGCCAGAAATGTGGCCGCCAGCATGCCACCCAATACCCCGGTGCCGATCGACTGGCGTGCTGCCGCGCCCGCTCCGCTGGAGAACGCCAATGGCACAACCCCTAGAATGAATGCCAGCGAGGTCATCAGAATCGGACGGAAGCGCAGTCGCGCAGCCTCCAGTGCCGCCGCCACGGGCGTCAGGCCTTCGTGCACTTTCATGGTGGCAAACTCCACGATCAGGATGGCGTTTTTGGCCGACAAACCAAGCAGCGTGACCAGGCCAATCTGGAAGTACACGTCGTTGTTGAAATTGCGCAAATACACCGCAACCAGGGCACCAAAGATGCCGAAAGGCAGCGCCAGCAGTACCGAAAACGGCAGCGACCATTTTTCATACTGCGCAGCCAGGATCAGGAAGATCATGAGAAATCCCGCACCCAGTGCCAAACCGGCCGCACCACCGCTGCGCTTTTCCTGGAACGCCGTGCCGCCCCAGTCATAGCCGACATCTGACGGCAGCACCTTGTTGGCGACCCGTTCCATGGCCGCGATGGCTTGACCGGAGCTGTAACCAGGCTTGGCGTTGCCCAGAATCTGGATCGACGGCAGCGCGTTGAAATGCTGCACCGAATCCGGGCCAGAGGCAAATTTGACGTCGGCAACCGAACGAATCGGGATCATCTGGCCGGTTTTGGAGCGTACATACAACGCGCCGATGTCTTCCGGCTTGGATCGGTATTTTCCTTCGGCTTGCATCAGCACCTGGTAGATGCGGCCGCTCTTGTTGAAATCATTCACGTAGTAGCTGCCCAGTGTGGCGGCCAACGTGTTGTAGATATCCGCCGCGACAATGCCCATGGAGCGCGCCTTTTCGATGTCGACACTCACATAGAGTTGGGGGGAGTTGGCTTGCCACAGGGTCTGCACGCCTTGCAGCTCGGGCTGCTTGTTGGCCTCAGCCAGCAGGGTCGGCAACAACTGCGCCAGCCGGCGCACGCCGCCGTCACCTTTGTTCTGCAGGTAGAACTCAAAGCCGCCGGTCTGCCCCAGGCCCTGGATCGCCGGAGGGCTAAAGGCCAGAGGCAGGCCCTCCTTGATGCCGGCTGTTTTCATGTAGAACTCACCGACCAGATCGTTGGCCGACTGCTTGCGATCAGCCCAAGGCACCAGCGGGAAGAACATGGTGGCGGCCGATGATTTCAGTCCACCACCGCCCAGAAAATTCAAGCCCACCAAGCTGAACACCGAGTCGATGTTCTTGTTCGGAGACATGGCCGCTTCCATCTGTTTCACCACCTGGTTGGTGCGCTCCAGCGAGGCACCTTCGGGCAGGATGGCGGCTCCCAGGAAGTAACCCTGATCTTCATCTGGCACCAGGCCACTGGGAACGATGTTGTAAAGCAACCCGGTCAATCCGGCCATGCACAGGAACAGTGTCAGGCCCAGAAAGCCCCGTTTCAAGAAGAACGCCACGCCCTTGGTATAGCGCAGGGTCAGGCGCGAAAAGCTGCGGTTGAACCAGCTGAAAAAGGCGTTCTTGCGCTCGGCATCGGGTCGCAGGAACAAGGCGCAGAGTGCGGGGGTCAAGGTCAGCGCCACGATGCCGGAGAGCACAACGGCGATGGTGATGGTGACGGAGAACTGGCGGTACAACTCGCCAGCCAGCCCGCCCAGAAAGGCCACCGGAATAAAGGCCGCGCACAGCACCAGCACAATTGCGATCACCGGGCCGGTCACTTCCTTCATGGCTTCGATGGCGGCGTCGCGCGGGCTCATGTTCTCTTCGTGCATCAGTCGCTCGACGTTTTCCAGCACCACAATGGCATCGTCCACCACGATGCCAATGGCCAGCACCATGCCGAACAGGGTCAGGGTATTGATGCTGTAACCCAGCAAATGCAGGCCGGCCATCGTGCCGATCAGGGACACGGGAACGGCCAGGGTCGGAATGATGGTGGCGCGCCAGCTTTGCAGGAACAGATACACCACGATAAACACCAGCACCATGGCTTCGGCCAGGGTCTTGACCACCTCATGGATGGACTCTGTCACGAAAGGCGTGGTGTCATAAGGCGTTGAATAGGTCAGACCCTCCGGGAATTTGGCCTTCAGGGCCAGCAGGGTTTGTTCGACCGCTTCTCGGGTATCCAGCGCGTTGGCACCGGTTTGCAGGAATATGCCGACAGGCACGGCAGAGTGGCCATTGATCCGGCCATAAAAGTTGTAGTCTTTCGCGCCCAGTTCGATTCGCGCCACGTCTTTCAGGCGCACGATGGAGCCCTTGTCAGCACTGCGGATGACGATGTTGGCGAACTCTTCGGGCTCCAGCAAACGCCCCTTGGCGGTGACGGTCAGGGTCAGTTCTTCCGAATTACCCGGGGGCGAGCCGATCTTGCCCGCTGCATACTGGGCATTCTGCTCAGTCACTGCGCTGGAAATGTCACCGACCGTGATCCCCAGTTGCGCCATGCGATCAGGCCGCAGCCAGATCCGCATCGCGTAGTCTTTGGCGCCAAAAATCTGCACATTGGTGGTGCCAGGTACCCGTTTGATCGGGTCCAGCACGTTTTGTGTCACGTAGTTCGAGATGAACAGCGTGTCATATCGGTCGTCTGGCGAGTAGATGGCGGCCACTGTCATGAAGCTGGCCGAGCTTTTGGCGACGGTCACGCCCTGCCGTTGCACTTCCTGGGGCAGCTTGTTCAGCACCTGGTTGACGCGGTTGTTCACGTTCACGGCGGCAATGTCCAGGTCGGTTCCCACGTCGAAGGTGACATTGATGGAGACGGCACCGTCGCCCGATGATGTGGAACTCATGTACAGCATCTTTTCGACGCCGTTGATGGATTGCTCAATCGGGGCGGCGACGGTGGTCTCCAGCACCTCGGCCGATGCGCCCGGATAGATCGCACTGACACTGACCACGGGCGGCGAAATTTCCGGATACCGCGAGATGGGCAGCACCCGCATGGCAGCCAGTCCGGCCAGGACCAGAAACAGTGACAGCACCGTCGCAAAAATGGGACGGTCAATAAAGAACTTGGAAAACATGGCGCTACCGCTCCTTATTTAGAAGCTGCTGGCGGCGCATTGGCGGCGGCAACTGCGGGCACAAAGGGAACGGGCTTGACGGTCATGCCAGGCTCATGCGCCTTGATGAATCCATCAACCAGGACGCGATCACCATCGTTCAACCCCTTGGTCACAATCCATTGGCCTTCGGTCCAGCCGTCAAGTACCACGGGGCGGGGCTCCAGCTTGTCATCCTTCGATACCACGAACACCATTTTCCCAAACGGGCTGTCGATCACGGCACGCTGGGGCACGCTCAGGCTGTCGGGACGGGTTGCGCCACCGAGCGTCACGCGTACAAATTGGCCCGGACGCAGGTTTCCTTCCGGGTTGGGAATGCTTGCCCGGACTTCAAAACTGCCGGTGAGCGGGTTGATCTTCTCGCTGGCAAAATTCAGTTTTCCCTTGCGCGGATACATGCTGCCATCGGCCAGCTTGACGCTGACCGTAAAGCCCAGGCTGCCATTCGCCGAGCGTTTGCCGGGCACCTTGAGCTGACCTGTGCCGAGTTGCTTGGTCATGCTGAGGAAGTCAGCTTCAGAAATGCTGAAGTTCACATACATCGGGTTGGTTTGCACGATGGTGGTGAGCAGGCTGTCGGCTGCAGTGACCAGATTGCCTTCCGACTTGGCAGATGCGCCTGTCGTCCCGCTGATGGGCGCCACGACTTTGGTATAGCTCAGGTTCAGGTGCGCTTCATTGGCCTGTGCCTGGGCCTGCTTCAAGCTTGCTTCGGCAGATTCCAGCGTCGATTTGCTGTCGTCAAACTCCTTCTGGCTGATGGCTTTTTCAGCTGCCAGTGGCCCCAAGCGGGCCGCGTCACGACGGGCTTGATTGAGCTTGGCCGTTGCCACAGCGACAGCCGCATCGGCGGATGCTGCCTGGGCCTGGAAACTGGCTGAGTCGATCTGGAACAAGGCCGTGCCTTCCTTGACCGTTGCCCCTTCCTCGAACAGGCGTTTTTGCAGAATGCCGGCAACACGCGCCCTGACTTCGGTTTCGCGTGAACCTGCTGTCTGGCCTACATACTCGAATTCCACCGGCTGGGCCTTGGCCTGAACGACCATCACCGATACTTCCGGTGGTGGCATCGCACCACCGGGTCCAGCCTGTTGACTGGTAGCCTGGCCACAGGCCACCAGGGCCATGGGTAGCGCAGCGAGCAGCAGCGTGGATTTCCAGCGCTGGCCAAAGGCGCTTGCTTTGTCGTTGTCATTCGTTTTGGCGGATTGCGGTGCAATTGACATAGATCTAATGAGGATTTGGTTAGGTGAGTTATTATTACATACATTCATGAATGTTTAGTTTGTTGGGTAAAAACCTGCAGGAGACAATGTATTTATGGTCAGAAAAACAAAAGAGGATGCAGAACAGACGTATGCCATGCTGCTGGAAGCTGCCGAGCATGTATTTTTTGAAAAGGGGGTGGCTCGTACCACCCTGAATGACATCGCTACCGCTGCGGGTGTGACCCGAGGGGCGATTTATTGGCACTTCAAGGACAAAGGGGCGTTGTTGCGCGCCTTGTTTGAGCAGGCCATGCTGCCTGTGGAGGCCATGCTGGTTGAGTTGGTCACATGCTCCGAAAAGGACCCTTTGGCGGCATTAAGGTATATGTGCGTCCATGCGCTGACTAATTTGGACCAATCGCCGAAGCAGCAGCGGATATTTAGCATCATGTTCCACAAATGTGAAAACGTCGGTGAGGTGGTCACGGTGCTGGACGACAAACTGGCGCAACGCGATGAATGTCTGGCTCGGGTCGAGCGTATCCTGCAAAAAGCTGTCAGCATGGGCCAGTTGCCGGCTGACACGGATGTACCTCTGAGCCATAAAGTCATCAATAACTTCATGGCTGGCACCATGAGCGAATGGTTGCTGGCCCCGCAGAGCTACTCGCTGGCCAAGTCTGCGCCAGCCATGGTGGATATGCTGATTGCAGGCCTGCGGTCCAATCCACCGCGCCTGCGCTCAGGGGCATGAAGAGAGGCGCTAGGCCATGCCGGGCGTCGTTCAAGTTAGCCCTCAAGCCGATTGAACGCGGTTAGACAATGACCAGAGGGTGACTTGAATCGGCTCAAGCCTACTGACTGGCTCCCAGTGCGAGTGCCGCAGCCTTCGCGGCTGCCAGTGCCGGCACATCTGGCGCTTCCTGCGTGGGCCAGCCCGTCAGGTGCTTCTGCGTGATTTCGCACAATGCGGTGATCCACTCGGTGCTGTCGTTCAGGCAAGGGATGTAATGAAACTCCTTGCCGCCGGCCATGAGAAACGCTTCCTTGCCCTCAAGCGCAATTTCTTCCAGCGTCTCCAGGCAGTCACTCGTGAAGCCGGGGCAGACCACGTCCACCCGTTTCACGCCGGCCTTGCCCATTTCGATGAGTGAAGGTTCAGTGTAGGGTTCCAGCCACTTGGCCTTGCCAAAGCGGGACTGGAACGTC
>JAHIYE010000018.1 GCA_018815325.1 Gammaproteobacteria bacterium
AAGGACATTCTGGCGGTGATGCGCGAGTACGACGAGTCCAAGGCTTCAGTGGTCAACATGCTGGTCACACCCGAGCAGTTTGCCCGGGCCATGGTGCTGGAAAAGCAGTACAAGGACCTCACGCACACCCACCTGCGCAGCATGGTCAACGCCGTCATCTTCCGCGACGATGCCGATCCAGTGGAGTTCCTCACGGCCATCGGCAATCTCGACGGTGGCGCCGAGGCGCTGGCCAACTACTTTGCCGAAAAGTGGAGCCGCATCGAGGCCTTTGCCCGCACCGGCACGTTTGATGCGGTAGAAGATTACGGCGTGACGCTGTCCGACGACGAACTGCTGGCCTCTGGCTATGTGCAGCCGCGCGTCGACCAAGACGAAGTGGCCGACCGCGACTGGATGCAGATGGCCTGGTTGCTGCGCTACGAATGCCGCGATTTGTTCATCGAAATGCTACTGGTGCTGCGCGCCAAGGCCCGCGCCTTTGACCTGGGCCTGGAAGAGGGCGATGAACCTGCCGAGGACGACGACGGCAAGTTTGAAACCAGCGACACCGACCGCGGCAAGGCCACGCCTGCTGCCAGGGCCTCCGATGAGGAGTCGGCGATTTGATGGCTGCCTCCCCTTCGGCGCTGCAACTGCACGACGCGCGCCCTTTCTTTGAAAAGGCCCTGGTACACGGCGTGCACCACGGCATCATCGATGCGGCCAAGCTGGACGCCATGAACGCCGATGCGCCCAAGGGCATGGTGCAGATTGCGCGTTACTTTGGCAGTGAATTTTTGCGGCCAGAGCTTGAGAAGGCCCGCGACCGCATGGTCAACCTCATCAGCCTGTACCTGCTGGACAGCACTGGGGGCGACTTGAACAAGGCCGCCGCGTCGCTGCGCGACCACTCGTTTTTGTCGCGCTCCAAGGCTGGGTCCGACATGCTCAAGCGCCTGATTGCGCTGCCCGAGAGCAGCAACTTTGGCATGGCCGGGTACGCCGATGCGGAGACCCCGCTGCTGGCGGTGTGGTCGCTGCGCAGCCACACGGACTACCGCGCCGAGCTGGCCCGCCGTACGGAGGTTGCACAGGCCATTGCCGCCGCACAGTGGCTGGCCGAGCAGTACGACCTGGATACCGACGAGCTGGAGGCTGCAGGTGCCGACGCCGAGGCCGTCATCCGCACCGGTTTGTTGATGCAGGCGCTGGCGCCCAAAGCCATGGCCCTGGGCGAATGGCCCAACGCCACCAGCTTCGAAAAGCTGCTGCTGGCCCTGCGCAAGAAAAAGCAACCGCCTGCCACCGCATTGCGCCTGCCCGCCGGAGTGCCGCCCGAGCTGCGCGAGGTCATGCTGGCCCAGTCCGCCGCGGTGCTGGCCGATATGCCGCGGTTGCTGGATGGCGCCACCCCGCCACGCACGCTGCTGCGCCCCACAGGCACTTTTCGGGCCCGGTACTTTTTGCTGGACGACCCGTTGGCCGAGGTGGACAACTACCACCGCAGCCTGGATGCGCTGGAGGAGGGCGGTGAGCCGCCCCTGCCCGCCAGCAAGACCTGGACGAAAACGACCCAGGGCAATGACGACGAGCACTCGCTCCTCACGCTGTTCGTGTGCCTGGCCGCAGGTACCCCCAAAAAGACCTTGTTGACCGAAAAAACGGCCGCCAGCCTCATCCGCAAGATCCGTAAGTCGGGCTGGCAACCCGCGTTGGCCGCCGACTTCATCCGCACACACGCCGCCGGTGCTTACCAGCAGGACTACACCACGCTGTGGACCGCCTTTGTGCAGGACGCTGAAAAAACGCTGACCAGCGACAGCGACTACCAACTGCACGACGCGCTGGCATTGCTGCGCAGGGAATGCAACGTCGTAGGGTGACCCGTGCGCGGTGGGTACCACAGACGTCTCTGCGTCTAGATCCCACACATCAAGGCAGTTCGCAGAAGTCTTGGCAAACAACAACAACGTTGCAACTACATCGAAGAACACAGCATATTCGTTAAGTGCCCGGTTAACATTCACGCCGCCCCGCCCGTCGCAACCTTTCAGTGCACAGCCCCACACTCCTCACCCTTGCCGCCATCCTGACGGCGCTGATCACTTCGGTGCTTTATGCCGTGTGGTTCTTCAACAAGACCATTCCAGGCTTGCGTCTGTGGATGCTCTCGTTTCTGTTTGGATCGGTGTTCAGTGTCAGCCTGCTAGTGCGGGACTGGGTTCCCGAAGTGTTGGCCGTTGTGATCTCGCAAGGGGCGATATCGATGGCCGCTTACGTCTGCCTGCTGGCCAGCAGGATGTACATGGGGCGGCGGCCTTTGTCCCACATTTATGCAGTGGTGGGCATTGGGGCGCTGATCTCGCTGTCGGTCTATTTCACGGTGGTGCAACCCCACCTGGGCATGCGCTTTTTGCTGGCCGGGCTGGGATCGGGCATCTGCTTTTTGCTCACAGCCTTTACCTTGGCAAAGGGTGAACTGCGCCGGGTTCCTGCGCGCTATTTGTTGGCGATGGTGGCCGGGTTGCACGGCACGTTCTTGTTGCTGCGGCCCGTATTTTTCAAGCTGGCATTGCCCGCAAACGCCAGTGGGCAGATGGATGTCAATCTGGTGTCGCAGTTTGTGGTGCT
>JAHIYE010000019.1 GCA_018815325.1 Gammaproteobacteria bacterium
AATCGAAGTAGCGTAAAAGCTACTGCAATTTAATTTTTAGTAGCTGCTACGGCCACCGCCGTAACCACCACCGCCGCCGCCACTGCGGCCACCGCCGGCACCACCGCCGTAACCACCACCGCCGCCGCCACTGCGACCGCCGCCGCCGTAACCGCCGCCGCCACCGCCGCCAGCACCACCACCGAACCCACCGCTACGGGGAGGACGTGGCTCCATGGGGCGGGCTTCGTTCACGACGATGCCGCGACCGCCATATTGCTGACCATTCATTGCGTTGATCGCTGCTTGTGCTTCGGCATCGCTGCCCATTTCGACAAAGCCGAAACCTTTGGAGCGGCCGGTGTCACGTTCCATCATGACTTTTGCGCTGCTGACGGAACCGTGAGCGGCGAATGCTTGTTGCAGATCTTCGTCGCGGAAAGAATAAGGCAGGTTGCCTACGTAAAGTTTGTTGCCCATTAAGGACTCCTCAAAATGACTCAAAACGCGATGGAGTCCGATAAACGCAATCAACAAACCAATAAAGACTTAAAGCAGACGCGAAACTGACTTATCACCGCAAACTAATATCGCCGTGAAAACGGCAATACAGCGCGATTATGCGTCATCTTTTTAAAAGACAACAGCTTTTTTGCATTCTGGGCGTATAGGCAAAAACCCCCAGATGTCGGTAATTTACGACTCATAGTTGCGCCATTGCCTCATAGAGTTTCGCATTGTGATAATTTGCCGCTCAAACCGGGGGCAAGCCTCACAAATGGCCATGTGGACTCGCAGTGCCAAGCGGTCGCGCCATGGCAAGGCGCGGTCTTCACGTGCAATGACGAGTGCGGTGACTTCGCGACAGGAGCGGTGAAAAGGCATCATGAGGGCTGGGAACTGGAAAACCAGTTCAATTGAAGGCATTCGCGCAGGCGGAGCCGGGCACGATGCAACTGAACATAGAAATTGGTCGATGTGAGCTCAAGTTCCTTACAAATTTCTTCGCTAGAGAGCTCAAGCCACTCGCGCATCAGGAAAAGCCGGCCTTGTGCAGCAGGCAACTTGTTGATGCAGGCGTCCATGACCTCGAAAAATTGACGGCTGTTGATCTGCTGCTCGGGATTGCCCCAGTCAGCCGGCGCCTGGGCGAAGTGGCCTGTGTCGTCGAAATTCATGTCGTCCAGCGGGTCGGTATCCTCATCCGCGCTATTCAGCGTGCCGCAGACTTCGCGTTTGTGGTGCCGAAAGATATCAATGATTTTGTGCTTCAGGATGCCGACCAGCCAGGTTTTGAGTTGCGATCGGTTGCCAAACGACTGGGGCTTGGCCAGGGCTGCAAGAACCGTTTCCGAAACAGCATCCTCTGCCCAGGCATCGTTGCGCAACTGCAAGCGCGCAAACCTGAGCAGATAGTCCCGCTGGCTAACCAGCTGTTGTTCAAAAGTCTCTTGGGAGGATGCGTTCATGGGTAGCCTAGAAGTGTAAGCAAAAAGTCGCCGATCCGACTGGCTGGTGTCAAGGCAATACAAATGCGTGAAGTGCACAAGTTATATATCTTGTTGTTCACGAACTCCGGCTCAGCACGTTGGCAGGTGATCTGGAAGCGGGAGATATGTTGAAATTCAAAAAACAAACCATTGCGAGCATGGTTTGCGAAGTGATGGCGAGCTAACTCAAGAACCGGACTTCAGGGTGCGGCCTTGATCACTTGGCTATATGCGCGGCATGCAGCGTGCAACCGACGCTCATGCCGCCAGCGCCAGCCTAGGCCAGCGCTGGTGGCTTTACCAGTTGGTTTCGCGTTCCGGGCTGGCGCTGATCTTGTGGATCGAGAGATCCGCACCATCAAACTCTTCTTCCTGGCTCATCCGCAAGCCCATCGTGGCTTTGAGAATGCCATAGACCATCAAGCCACCGATCACGGCCCAGGCGATGCCCATGGCGGTGCCTATCAACTGGCCCGTGAGCGTCACGCCACCCAGGCCACCCATGGCCTTGCTGCCGAAAATGCCGGCAGCGATGCCCCCCCAGGTTCCGCACAGTCCGTGTAACGGCCAAACGCCCAGCACATCGTCGATCTTCCATTTGTTTTGCGTGAGGGTAAACATGACGACGAAAATGCCGCCCGCCACACCGCCAACCACCAGCGCGCCCAGTGGGTGCATCAGGTCAGAGCCTGCGCAGACGGCCACAAGTCCAGCCAGCGGACCGTTGTGCACAAAGCCCGGGTCGTTCTTGCCGAACACCAGCGCAGCCAGCGTGCCACCAACCATGGCCATCAGTGAGTTCACGGCCACCAGGCCGGAAATCTTGTCGAGGGTCTGGGCGCTCATGACGTTGAAACCGAACCAGCCGACTGTCAGCACCCAGGCGCCAAGCGCCAGGAAGGGAATGCTGGAGGGCGGATGGGCCGACATGGCGCCGTCCTTGCGGTAGCGGTTGCTGCGCGCACCCAGCAGAATGACCGCAGGCAATGCAATCCAGCCACCAACCGCGTGCACGACCACGCTGCCGGCGAAATCATGGAACTCCGCACCGGCAAGTGTCTTGATCCAGGCCTGGATGCCGAACTGCTGGTTCCAGGCCACGCCTTCGAACAGCGGGTAGATCAGGCCGACGATCACGGCGGTGGCAATCAACTGAGGCCAGAACTTGGCGCGCTCAGCAATGCCGCCAGAGATGATGGCGGGAATGGCGGCGGCAAAGGTCAGCAAAAAGAAGAACTTGACCAGCTCATAACCATTCTTGGCCGCGAGTTGCTCGGCACCGACCAGGAAGTGCGCGCCGTAGGCCACGCCATAGCCAACCAGAAAGTAGACAACGGTGGAAACCGAGAAGTCCACCAGAATCTTGACCAGGGCATTGACCTGGTTTTTGCGGCGAACTGTACCCAGCTCGAGAAAAGCAAACCCTGCATGCATGGCCAGCACCATGATTGCGCCAAGAAGAATGAACAGAGTATCGGCGCCCTGTTTTAGTGCTTCCATGAGAACCTCTTTGAATAAATTGCCTGTAATTGGTGCGTTTATGTCGAAAAACACAAAACGCACCAAAATAAAGCAATATTTGTGCCATATTGCGCCAATAGCGTGCGAGCCCGTGCATGGCAGACAGTCAAGTGACGGACTCACGGCTTGGCATTGGTGCATGGAAGCTTGCGGGTCGCGACCGTTGCCAACCCTGCCATGTCAGGAGACTCGGGCGAAAGGGTGACGAGACATGTGACAGAAAACACAACGCGCTGCATCATGGCGACCGCATTCATTGCCATGGCCGTGTTGGCTTTCTTTTTGGCGGAAAGGGGTGACAAGTCGCAAATAGCCACAGTGATGTTGGCTGCAGCTACCAGACCTGCATCTGGCTGGTGGTGGCCACAACGCTGGGCACGGTGCTGGGGGAGCTTGCTATACTTTGTGCAGTATTTTTGATTTGCGCCGATTTGAACCAGATTGCGGGCGCCGGAACCAGCGAGTTCCGAAGTTCAGCTAAAGACGGCACCCGACACCACTCCAGGTAACCCGGCCCCGCATTCAGCTGAGCCGGGTTTTGTTTTTACTGGATGTCAAAAGGAAGCGCGGGGCCAGTTCGCGCGACAGCTCCACGATGTTGATTGCCACACCACAGTCGATGACTTTTGCAGCCGCCCTGCCCTTGCAGAGCGGCGCGTCAATACGCGACTACGCATTGAGCTACGAGACCTACGGCACGCTTAACGCTGACAAATCGAATGCCGTGCTGATTTGTCATGCGCTGAATGCCTCTCACCATGTGGCCGGTGTTTACGCTGGCCAGGACAAGAGCGAGGGCTGGTGGGACAACATGATCGGCCCCGGCAAGCCGGTGGACACCGACAGATTCTTCGTGATCGGGGTAAACAACCTGGGCTCGTGCTTCGGTTCAACAGGCCCGATGCATGTGAATCCCGATACGGGCAAGGTCTATGGCGCTGATTTTCCCGTTGTGACGGTGGAAGACTGGGTAGACGCCCAGGCCCGCTTGCTGGATGGTCTGGGCATCCAGGTGCTCGCAGCCGTCATGGGCGGCAGCCTGGGCGGCATGCAGGCGCTGAGCTGGACGCTGCAATATCCCGAGCGCGTGCGCCATGCCGTGGTGGTGGCCAGCGCCCCTAATCTGACGGCGGAGAACATTGCCTTCAATGAGGTCGCGCGGCGTGCCATCGTGACCGATCCGGACTTTCACGGCGGCAACTTCTACGAACATGGCGTCATTCCGAAGCGCGGCCTGCGTATCGCACGCATGATCGGGCACATCACCTACCTGAGCGATGACGTGATGAATGAGAAGTTTGGCCGTCAGTTACGGGATGCGGTGAACCAAGATGCTGCCGCCAATGCGGCAGATGGCGACGGCATGGCAGGCATGGGCGAGCGCGCCTACAAGTACAGCACCCAGGACATCGAGTTCCAGATCGAGAGTTATCTGCGCTACCAGGGCGACAAGTTTGCGGAATACTTCGATGCCAACACCTACCTGTTGATTACACGTGCCCTGGACTACTTCGATCCGGCGCGAACCTATGGCGGCGATCTGAGCCACGCACTGGCGCGCGCGCGCTGCAAGTTCCTGCTGGTGAGCTTCACCACCGACTGGCGATTCAGTCCCAAGCGCAGCCATGAGCTGGTGCAGGCGCTGCTCGACAATCGGCGCGATCTGAGCTACGCGGAGATCGATGCGCCGCATGGACATGATGCATTTTTGTTGGATGATCCACGCTACATGGGCGTAGTTCGCTCTTATTTCGATAGCATTTCAAAAAATCTCAAGGAGGCCGTCCATGAGTGACCAGGCCACCATGATGGCCATTGCCCGGTTGGTGCCCGAGGGCTCGCGCGTGCTCGATCTGGGCTGTGGTGACGGAGCGATGCTTGACTACCTCCAGACGCAACGGGGCTGCACGGGCTACGGCATCGAGATCGACGATGCCAATGTGCAGGCCTGTGTAAAACGCGGCGTCAACGTAATCCAGCTCAACCTTGATGAAGGCTTGGCCATGTTCGGCGACGCCAGCTTCGATGTGGTGCTGCAGATCGACACGCTGCAGCATCTGCGTAATGCGGAGGTCGTGCTGCAGGAGACGGCGCGCGTGGGCCGCACGGGCATCGTGGCTTTCCCCAACTTTGCGCATTGGCCGAATCGCCTGAGCGTGCTGCTCGGCCGCATGCCTGTGACGCGCCGGCTGCCTTACCAGTGGTACGACACACCGAATATCCGGGTTGGCACGCAAGCCGATCTTGAGGTTTTGGCACAACGCAACCAGCTCAAGGTACTCGACAGCTTTGGTATCCAGAACGGCCGGATTGTGCGTTTTGCGCCCAACATGATGGCCGGTACGGCGGTGTTGAAGTTTTCTCGCTGACATGAAGGCGCGGGCGTGACTTCGCCAGCGCCCTGTGCTAGATTTCGGTTTCGGGGTATCAGCCCCCCGGCAAGCCCGCAAGGGCACAAGACGGTGTCCCGTCCAAGCGCTGCAACGACGATTGGACATTGCCATGGACACCACAAACACGTCTTTTGCTGAGAACTCCCTTTCCTGTGCCGAACTGCAGTCACGTCTGCAGGACACGAGCCCGCCGCTGGTCATAGATGTGCGAAAGCGGGATGCTTTCCTGGCAGCGTCACAGCTACTGCCAGGTGCACTGCGTCGCGACCCGACAACAATCGAAGATTGGTCGAAACAGATCCCGAAGGGCTGCGCCGTAGTGGTTTACTGCGTACATGGTCATGAGGTCAGCCAGCAAGCTGCCGCCACGTTGCACAGCGCAGGTATTGACGCCGGCTTTCTGCAAGGCGGCATCCATGCCTGGCAGGCACAGACTTTGCCGCTGGCTGTCAAGGCCGCTGGCAGCAGCACACGCTGGGTGACGCGAGAACGTCCAAAGGTTGACCGCATCGCCTGTCCCTGGCTGGTTCGGCGCTTTGTGGATGCCGAAGCCAGCTTTCTCTATGTGACGCCCGGGCAGGTCGCGTCAACGGCTGAGCGTGAAGTGGCCACACCATTTGACGTGGCGCCTCATCTGGCCGAGACCCTGTTCACCCATGATGGCGAGCAGTGCAGCTTTGATGCCTTCATCAGGCAATACCGTCTGGGGGGCGATCCCGCGCTAAGCCGGCTGGCCGAGATCGTGCGAGCCGCTGATACAGACCGGCTGGCGCAAACACCTCAGGCTGCTGGCCTGCTGGCCCTCTCACTAGGCATGTCGCGCTTGATGGCAGACGATCACGACATGCTGGAGGCCATGATGCCGATGTATGACGCGCTGTACGCCTGGTGTCAGGAGGCCGTGACGGGCCAGGACGAGAAGCACAACTGGAAACCTGAAGGGCCAGCCGCATGAAGCACAACATCGCATTTTTTGATGCCTTCAAGTTCTGGCTCAAGCTGGGCTTTATCAGCTTCGGTGGTCCTGCCGGGCAAATCGCCATCATGCACCGCGAGCTTGTGGAGCAAAAACGCTGGATTTCAGAAAAGCGCTTTTTGCACGCGCTGAATTACTGCATGCTGCTGCCCGGCCCAGAGGCCCAGCAACTGGCCACCTACATCGGCTGGTTGATGCACCGCAGCTGGGGTGGGGTGGTGGCGGGGGTGATGTTTGTGTTGCCCTCGCTGTTCATCCTGGTCGGCTTGAGCTGGATTTATGTGGCTTTTGGCGAGGTGACTTGGGTGGCTGGCGTGTTCTATGGCATCAAGCCTGCCGTGGCGGCCATCGTGCTGCAGGCGGTACACCGCATTGGCAGCAAGACACTTAAGAATCCGCGCAAGGTCCCACTGCTCTGGCTGGTGGCCGTGAGCAGCTTCATTGCCATTGCCTACCTTCATGTGCCATTCCCCTGGGTCGTGCTGGCTGCGGCCACGACTGGCTGGCTGGGGTCCAAGCTCGTACCAGCGCAGTTTGCAGCAGGGGGTGGTCACGGCACAAGGCAACAACCGGATGCACTGCATGAGGCCTATGTGATCGACGATGACACGCCCACACCCGAGCATGCGCATTTTCGCAAGGCACGACTGGCCCGCGTGCTGTTGGTGGGGGCCGCGTTGTGGCTGCTGCCCATGGGGGGGCTGCTACTGTGGCAAGGCTGGGATGCGACCTTGAGCCAGATGGCTTGGTTTTTCACCAAGGCAGCGCTGCTGACCTTTGGTGGTGCCTATGCGGTCTTGCCCTATGTCTACCAGGGTGCGGTGGACCAGTTTGGCTGGCTCACAGGGCCCCAGATGATTGACGGCTTGGCACTGGGCGAGACCACGCCCGGACCGCTGATCATGGTGGTGGCCTTTGTCGGCTTTGTTGGAGGTTGGGTCAAGGAGGTGCTGGGGCCGAACGCGCCGTTTCTGGGTGCGGCGCTGGCCGCGACGGTGGTGACCTGGTTCACATTTTTGCCCTCGTTCCTGTTCATTCTGGCGGGCGGACCGCTGGTGGAGTCGACCCATGGCAAGCTGCAATTCACCGCACCACTGACCGCCATTACCGCGGCGGTGGTCGGGGTGATGGCCAGTCTTGCTCTGTTTTTCATAGCGCATGTGGCATTCATGGAAGGGGCTGCAGGTTCATTTTTCTCAAGACTGGATGTGATTGCGCTGATCCTTACCGCCATCGCCGCGTTGGCTTTGCTGCGTTTCAAGCTCGGCGTGATCACGGTGATACTGGCTTGCGCACTGATCGGCCTGGCTTTGAGGCTGGGGGGCTGGGCCTGAGTTGTTGCGAATGTCGCCGACGGCATGAAGGAAGGAATATTATGATCAAAACGGACCAATGACGCCTGCCTGTCCTGGTCCATGCAGTAAAGTTGTGTGATAACTTTAAGCAGCTCATGACAGCCCAGTTCAAGTCAATTTCTCCCGGCGCAGCCCTTTCAGACCAGGTAGCGGATGCACTTGTTGCCGAGATCAAGGCGGCACGGATACATCCCGGAGACAAGCTGCCTACGGAAGCTGCCCTGGCTGCGCAGTTTCAAGTTAGCCGGACCGTGGTGAGAGAGGCTGTTTCGCGGCTCAAGTCCTTGGGATTGGTGGATTCACGCCAAGGCAGTGGCGTTTATGTGAAGTCAGCAGGATTCTCTCCGCTGAATTTTGACGCCAGGCATGCCGTCTCCAAACAGGCTGTGATCCAGATGGTCGAGGTGCGGCGTGCGCTGGAGGCTGAGGTAGCCGGCCTGGCCGCGCAAAGGCGCTCGAAAGCCGATGTCAAGCGAATCCGGCAATGCATTCAGGCGCTCGACAAGGCCGTACGGGCGGGGGGGGATGGCGTGGATGAGGACGTGCAATACCACCGTGCGATTGCGGAGACCGCGCGCAATCCTTTTCTCATTGGCACACTGGAATACCTGGGACAGTTTTTGCGCGGGGCTACCCGTGTAACGCGGGCGAATGAGGCGCGCAGGGCAGATTTCGCCCGGCAGGTCAAGGACGAGCACGACATGATTTACCGGGCGATAGAAGCTGGCGACGCAGCGGCAGCCCGCCAGGCCGCGGCTCAGCACATGAACAATGCCATCCTGCGCATTGAACAGGCGGATCCCGCCTTCTGGCAGCAAGCAGGGGTGCAACTGGCGCATCCCCTGGTTTCAGGCTTGTCTACGGAACACTGAAGTCAAAAGCTGACCGGCTGCGCAAGCCGGGTTAATCCGGGTATTCCTGCGCCCTATAATTTGTATGATGACCATATAACTAAGCTTGCGCGGAGTGGATCGAAGCAACAGCCTCCATCCATGACCTCGCCACAAGTGGATCGCATGTCGACCGCGCGCAGCCAAGACAGCAGCACAGGGTCAATTTTCACAACCAACTCGGGAGAAAACATGAATCAAACACGTCGCCAACTACTCCAGACCGCAGGTGCCATGGCACTGACAGGTCCGTCACTCGCGCTGGCACAGGGCTGGCCAGCAAAACCGATCCGTCTGGTCGTGCCCTTTCCGCCCGGGGGACTGATTGACAACATGGCGCGTTTGATTGGCCCTCGTCTGGCCCAGGAGTTGGGGCAAGCGGTGGTGATTGATAACAAGCCGGGTGCAGGTGGCAATATCGGGGCGGCCGAAGTGGCTCGCGCGGCACCCGATGGTTACACCTTGTTGATGGCTTCGCCGCCCTTGACCATCAGCCCTGCTCTTTATGCGAGCCTGCCGTACAAACCAGAGCAGATCAATCCCGTCGCCCTGATGGGTCAAGTACCCAATGTGTTGTTGGTCAACCCCAAAAGCGGTATCAACTCGGTAGATGACCTGCTGGCAAGAGCCAGGAAGGCACCTGGCGTGCTGAACTATGCATCCAACGGAAATGGAACCTCGCTGCACCTCAGTGCAGAACTGTTCAAAAGCACGACAGGTGTATTCATCACGCATATCCCATATCGGGGTGCGGCGGCAGCTGTCACGGGCTTGATTTCGGGGGAAGTGGAGATGATGTTTGAAAATCTTCCTTCAGCACTAGGCCAGATCCAGGGCGGCAATGTGAGGGCACTGGCCGTTACGACAAGAAAAAGAAGCCCAACGCTGCCCAATGTGCCGACCTTGATGGAGTTGGGAATGAAAGAGTTTGAAGTCAGCGCCTGGTTTGGCATGGCGGGCCCTGCGGGTATGGAGGCATCGGCTGTCGCACGTCTGGAGCAAATTCTTGAAAAAATCAGCAAGGAGCCGGAAATTGCCAATGCCATGGCGTCACGTGGGGCGGAGCCCAGCTTCATGGCATCTGCCAGGATGCGTGAGTTCATGGCCGCAGATGCAGCCAAATGGAAGCGCGTGTCGTCCTATGCCAAGATCACGCTCGGTTGATCGGAGTACTGAATCATGAAAACGGTCGGCATGATTGGATTGGGCGCCATGGGGGGCGGTATGGCAAAGTCGCTGCGGCGGGCTGGCCATGCGCCCTACGTGTATGACCTGCGGCTCCATGTAGCGCAAGCCTTTGCGCAGGAGGGGGGTGTGGCATGTGCCACGCCAGCCGAGGTGGGGGCGGCCTCGGATGTGGTGGTCTCAGTTGTTGTCAATGCTGCCCAGACCGAAAGCGTGTTGTTTGGGGAAAACGGCTGTGCTGGCAGCATGAAACCGGGCAGCGTTTTCGTGATGTGTTCCACCGTGGATCCGAACTGGTCGGTTGCACTCGAAGCGCGTCTGGCAAAGCAGGGCATCCTGTACCTGGATGCGCCGATTTCAGGCGGTGCTGCCAAGGCCGCCAGCGGTGAGATGACCATGATGACAGCGGGAAGCCCACAAGCCTATGCGGCATGCGAGTCATTGCTGAACGCCATGGCGGCCAAGGTCTACAAACTGGGCGATTCTGCCGGTGCGGGCAGCAAGGTCAAGATCATCAACCAGTTGCTGGCTGGGGTGCACATTGCCGCTGCCGCAGAGGCCATGGCGTTGGGACTGCGAGAAGGTGTTGACCCGGCCGCGTTATACGAGGTCATCACGCACAGTGCAGGCAACAGCTGGATGTTCGAGAACCGCATGGCGCATGTGCTGGCGGCAGACTACACGCCGCTGTCGGCGGTGGACATATTCGTGAAAGACCTGGGACTGGTGCTCGACATGGCGCGCGCGAGCAAGTTCCCCTTGCCACTCTCATCCACCGCGCACCAGATGTTCATGCAGGCATCCACGGCGGGTTTTGCGAAGGAGGACGACAGCGCTGTCATCAAGATATTCCCGGGTATCACCCTGCCAGGCAGCGACAAGTCATGACCGGCATCAAGCTGGGCTGCATAGCCGACGACTTCACGGGCGCCACCGACCTGGCCAATAACCTCGTGCGTGCCGGCATGCGGGTGGTGCAGGTAATTGGTGTGCCATCAGAGGGACAAGGGCTGGACACCGAAGTGGATGCGGTAGTGGTGGCGCTCAAGTCTCGCACCATCCCCCCGGCCCAGGCTATCGAGCAATCGTTGCAGGCAATGGCCTGGCTGCGTGGGCAGGGAGCACAGCAGGTCTACTTCAAGTACTGTTCTACCTTTGACAGCATCTACAGCGGCGAAGTACGGGGCAATATTGGCGCGGTCACGGAGGCGCTGATGGATGCGCTGGGAACAGACTTCACGATCGCCACGCCGGCATTTCCAGACAACAAGCGAACGGTTTTCAAGGGCTATCTGTTTGTCGGCGATGTGCTGCTCAATGAATCGGGCATGGAAAACCATCCGCTCACACCAATGCGTGACGCCAACCTGATCCGCGTGATGCAGGCGCAGAGCAAGCGCAAGGTGGGCCTGATCGACTACGCCAGAGTGGCTCGGGGCGAGACAGCGGTGCGCGAAAGCATCGCGCAACTCAAGTCTGAGGGTAGGGGCATTGCCATCGTCGATGCCGTGTCCAACGAAGACCTCATGCGTCTGGGGCCGGCATTGGCAGACATGCCGCTGATAACAGCGGGTTCGGGCGTGGCCATTGGCCTGCCGCAAAACTTTGGCATTCAGCCCTCTGCTGCTGCCAGCGCGTTGCCTGCTCCAGCGGGTTGGCAGGCCATCGTGTCGGGCAGTTGTTCGCTGGCCACCAACCGGCAGGTAGTGCATTTCAAGAGCGCCGGCCACCCAGCCATGGCACTTGACCCGCTGCGCATCGCCCGCCAGCAAGCCACCGGCGCTGATGTGGTGGCCGAAGTGCTGGCGTGGGCACAGCCGCTGTTGCAAGACGGGCCGGTGCTGGTGTACTCGACGGCAGATGCGAGCGCTGTTAAAGCCAGTCAATCGCAGTTGGGAGTGGAGGAGGCGGGCGCACTGATGGAGCGAACGCTGGCAGCCATTGCACGTGGTCTGGTGGGCTTGGGCGTGCGTCAGCTCATCGTGGCCGGCGGTGAAACCTCGGGCGCCTGCGTGCAGGCGCTGGACATCAGGCAGATGAAGATAGGTCCGCAGATTGACCCGGGCGTGCCCTGGTGCCATGCGCAGACAGCGGTATCAGGTATCCACCTCACATTGAAGTCCGGCAACTTTGGTACCGATGATTTCTTCAGCAAAGCCTTTACGATGCTCGCATGATCAAACCGCAGACTGTCCTGACCGAAAACCAGGCTCGCGAGGAAATCTGTCGCGTTGGCAAAAGCCTCTTCGAGCGCGGCTACGTGCATGCCACGGCGGGCAATATCAGCGTGCGGCTCGACGCGTCAGCAGGCGGGGGCTACCTGATCACGCCCACCGACGCCTGTCTGGGCCGGCTCGACCCGGCACGACTGGCCAGGCTCGATGACAAGCTGCAACAAACCAGTGGCGATATTGCTAGTAAAACAATAGCGCTCCACGTACGAATATACAGGGCTGCAAGCCAATTTGATACTCAAACTCGGTGCATCATCCATACCCACAGCACCTATTGTGTGGCCCTGAGCCTCCAAGCCGGCCCGGTCGAGTTGCTGCCGGCCCTCACCCCGTATTTCGTGATGAAGGTCGGCCACGTGCCGCTGATTCCCTACCATCGCCCAGGCGATCCAGAGGCCGCTGACAAGGTGGCGCAAACGATTGCCCACTATGGGCAACAGGGCACACCCATCCGTGCCGTGATGCTGGAGCGTCTGGGTCCCAATGTCTGGCACGATTCTCCCGCTGCCGCCATGGCCACGCTGGAAGAACTGGAAGAAACGGCGAAGCTGTGGTTTCTGAGCGAGCCCAGGCCTGATGCACTGAGCGAAGCGCAAATCAGGGAATTGCAGCAGACCTTTGGTGCGCGCTGGTAGGCTTGTGGACATCACTGCGCTCGCAGCAAACAGACCCTCACCTATCTGATTCGAACATGCAGAAATTTGCCGCCAACCTCACAATGATGTACACCGAGCTGCCGTTTCTGCAGCGCTTTGAAGCGGCTGCAGGGGATGGCTTCAAGGCGGTGGAGTTTGCGTTCCCCTATGCCTGGCCCAAAGAAGAACTGCTTGATGGTCTCAAGGCCCATCATTTGCAGCTGGTGCTGTTCAATGCACCTCCTGGCGGCATGGATGCAGAAGGGATTGCGCAGGCCGTCGAGGCGGGCGACAAGGGCACGGCCTGTATCCCGGGGCGTGAGCGCGAGTTTCGTGCGGGGGTGGCCCTTGCAATTGACTTTGCGCTGGCCTTGAACTGCCCCCGGATCCACCTGATGGCCGGGATCGTGCCCAGGGGGGCAGACCCGATCCAGGTACGTGCCACCTATGTCAACAACCTGCGCTGGGCCAGCATCAAGGCGGCTCAGGCAGGACGTGATGTGCTGATCGAGCCCATCAACACGCGTGATATTCCCGGCTTCTACCTGAACAGGCAGGATCATGCGCACGAGATTCTGGCCGAAGTGGGCTCGCCCAACCTCAAGGTGCAGATGGATCTCTACCACTGCCAGATCGTCGAGGGCGATGTGGCCATGAAGCTGCGCAAATACCTGCCCACCGGCAAAGTTGGGCACATTCAGATTGCCGGCGTGCCCCAGCGCCATGAACCGGATGTTGGCGAACTCCATTACCCGTATCTTTTCTCGGTGCTCGATGAGCTGGGCTATGAGGGCTGGGTCGGCTGCGAATACCGGCCGCAACGAGGCGGCCAGATGGGTGGCACCAGCAGCGGGTTGGGCTGGCTCAGGCCCTACCTGTAAGCCTTTCAGTCGAGGCAGTCAGCTGCCGGTGACATAGCCCATGCTTTGCGGCAGCCACAGCACGATCTGTGGAAACAGCGTGATCAGCAGCAGCGAAACGATCAGCAGCACGGTGAAGGGCAAGCCCTCGCGCACCATGTCTTTCAGTCCGATGCCGGTGAGCGCATTGGTGACGAACAGCAGCATGCCGAAGGGTGGCGTGATGAGTCCGATCATCATGTTGACCACCACCACCACGCCAAAGTGCACCAGGTCAATGCCCAGCAGTTTGGCGGCGGGGATCAGCATGGGTACGAACACCAGCAGCATCACCGAGACGTCGAGAAAACAGCCGAGCACCAGAAAGACGGCATTGACCAGCAGCAGAAACTCGATTTGTCCGAGCTGCAGGCTGCTCACCCATTGGGCCAGCTGGGCGGGTACACCTTCGGCCGCGAACGCGTAGTTGAGCAAATAGGCCGAAGCGATGATCATGGTGATCACGCTGCTTGAGCGCAGCGACTCCAGCGTCACGGCGAACAGAGTTTTGGGATTGAAGGCGCGGTAGACCACGCCTGCCAGCAGCAAGGCATGGAAGGCCGCTACTGCGGCCGCCTCGGTCGGCGTGAAGGCGCCCGTGTAAATGCCGGTGAGCAGCACCACCGGCAAGGTCAGGGGCAGCAGGCCACGCAACAGGATGCCGGGGACCTCACGGGCAGGAATCGGATCGTCCTTGGGCATGTTGCGCCGCACGGCGATGAAGTGCACGCCAGCCATCAGCAGTAGCGCCATCAACAGGCCGGGCAGGACACCGCCAAGAAACAGTGCGCCGACCGAAGTGCCGGAAACGAGCGCGTAGATCACCATGGGGATGGAGGGCGGGATGATGGGTCCGATGGTGGCACTGGCCACCACCACGGCGCCGGCAAAGCCCGGGCTGTAGCCGGGCTTCTTGAGCATCTGCTTGATGGTGACGAGGCCAGGCCCTGCCGCATCGGCAATGGCGCTGCCGCTCATGCCGGAGAAGATCACGCTGACGACGACGTTCACCTGTGCCAGACCTCCGCGCATGCGGCCCACCAGCACACGCGAGAGCTCGAACAGGCGCTCGCTGATGGTGCCCGCGTTCATGAGGTTGGCCGCAAAGATGAACAGTGGCACAGCCAGCAGCACATAGCTGTTGTACAGGCCGTTGAGAATCTGCTCGGCTGCCAGCCCCAGGTCCTGGCCCTTGACCACGAGATAGGCAATGCCACTGGCCAGCATGGCAAAGGCAATCGGTGCGCGCAGGAGCATGCCTGCCGCAAGCACCAGCAGCAAGGTGATGAGCGCAGGACTCAAAGCCGTTGCTCCCAGTGCTTCCCGAGAAGCTGATAGATGCGCATGGCATAGCGCACGACCAGCGCCAGCATCAGCAGCGCAAACGGCGCAAACACCCAGTGCAGCGGCAGGCTCAGCACGGGCGTGGATTCGCGGCGCATGAACTGGATGTAGTCCAGCGTGCCGGGCAGGGCCCAAGCCGCCAGGCCACCCACCAGCACACAGGCCAGCAGTGCCATGCCACGCCTGACCCGCACGGAGCTGCCTTGGTAGAGGAGGTCGAAGGCCACATGCTCGCGATCCCTGCACACGACGGCCGCGCCCCACAGCACGGCCCAGATGTAGAGGATCACGGCGGCTTCGTCGGTCCAGGCCAACGGCCTGTCAAAGGCAAACCGTGCGGTCACCTGCACCACAAACGCCAGAAAAAAAAGCACGAACAGGAGCACGCCAAACGCGTTGGCCGCGCGTTGCAAAAAATCACGCATGGCTAGCGGGTGTTGTTGATGCGCTCCAGCAGACCTGCGGGCCAGGTCTTGGCGTAGTCGGATTGCAGGTAGGCGGATTGCACCGTCTTGCGGAAAGCATCCACATCAGGCGTGGTCACGCTCAGACCTTCCTGCTTGAAGAAGGCCACGAGTTGTTGTTCGTCGCGGATGCGGTTCTCGTTGTTGAAGTTGGCGGCAGCCATGGCGGCACTCTTGAGCTGGACTTTCTGCTCGGCGCCAAGGTTGTTCCAGAGCTTGTTTGAGACACAGATGAACAGGCCATCCACGAGGTGGCTGGTCAGCGTGATCTGCCTGGTGACTTCATAGAACTTGGCGCTACGCACGGTGGGCAATGGATTGTCCTGCCCATCGATGGTGCCGGTCTTCAGCCCCAGGTAGACTTCGCCGAAGGCCAGCGGCGTGGGGGTGGCGCCCAGCGCTTCGCCGAGAAACAGCCACTCCTTGCTGCCCGGCATGCGCAGCTTGACGCCCTTGAGATCGGCAGGTGTCTTCACGTTGCGGACCTCGCGCAGATTCAGTTGCCGCGTGCCGTAGTAGATGGGCGCGAGCACCGTGACATCCATCTTCTCGCTGACCTGGCGGAACAGTTCGGTGCCGATGGGGCCGTTGAAGACCTTCATCAAATGATCGGGGTCGCGGATCACATAGCCCGCGGTGAAGATGGAGAACGCCGGCACGATCTTGGCGATGTCGAAGGCCGACAGCGTTGACATCTCCAGGTTGCCGCGCGCCATGGCCACGGGCTCTGCACCTTGCTTGAACAGCGACGCATTCAGGTGAATTTGGGTGTCGAACTGACCGGCAGCGGTCTTATCGAGCTGCTCCTTGAGCACGGTCCACATCCGGGCATGCCAGTCATCGGGAACAGCGGGGGTCGAGATGCGCAGGGTTTGGCGGCTCTGGGCCAGAGTGTTGAGGGCTGGCAAACCAGCCGCCAATGCAGTGACCAGCAGGTGCCGGCGGTAGAGCAGGGGGGAGACTTTGAGGGACATAGCGCTTTAGTTGTTGGGTTATTGGCCGAAGGATAAGGAAGCGGGCATGCACTCAGCAGAGTGGTGTGCCGGTATTGGCTGGCGACACAGCCTCTAATGTACTGAATGCATTTGGCTGCAGCACGGCTCTAAGGGTAATTCCGGTGGGCTGCCTGTACAGCACGGGTATCGTGGGCAGTTAGGGGTATTTGCAGGCATGCCGAAGAGGTCAGTTCAGGACGGGTGCCAAGCCCCTGCGTGCATTTGTAGGCGAATGCCTACTTGAAGCATGCAAGCCCCGAATACCGCAAAATGGTTCAGTTTTCAGTGTGTTGAATGGATACAGGAGCGAAGAGAATGAATGCCAGCCAAGAGACAAACCGTAGTTATGACGCACAGGCACTGTTGGGCGATCGTGCATTGCTTGCGGCGATTGCCGTCAGTGCATTGACGGCCATCGTGCTGGGGCTTCAATTTGTCGACAACCGCCTGGCATTGATTGCTTCGGCCGTATTGGTTGGCTTGGCGGTTTTTGCCTATGCTTCCTTCCGCGCCACTTTCAGCTCCAGAATGGTGCTGACCTTTGTGCTGGTTACCTTTGTTGAGCTGCATATCCAGCTCGCCAGAGGCATGCTTGAGTTTCACTTTGGTGTATTCGTGTCGCTGGCGATCCTGCTGGTCTATCTGGACTGGCGGCCGATTATCTTTGGAGCCCTGTTGTTTGCGGTGCACCACGTGGCATTCGATCGGCTGCAGGCGGCAGGCTACGGCTTTTACTGTCTGACAGAGCCTGACTTTGCCCGTGTCATGCTGCATGCGGTTTTCGTCGTGATCCAGACGGCATTGGAGGTGGTGCTCGCGGTGATCATGGGACGCACGGCACGTGCCGGTATCGAGCTCAGCCGACTGGTTGCCGGAGTGGACCAGCCTAATGGCATCGTTCTGAACGTGAATGCGGTGCAGGTCAGCACGCCTGCCGCCTCCGGCCTCAAGTCCGCGCTGGAGCGCATGGACACGGCCGTGTCAGCCGTACGGGGATCCACCAACAGCATCGAAGTGGCCTGTGGCGAAATTGCCAGCGGCAACCAGGACCTGAGCGTGCGTACCGAAGAAACGGCCAGCAATCTGCAGCGCACCGCATCCAGCATGGCGCAACTCACCAATACGGTGAAACAGTCGGTTGACGCGGCCCGCCAGGCCAATCAGCTCGCCGCCTCGGCAGCCGAAGTGGCCGCCCGTGGCGGTGCGGTGGTGGGTCAGGTCGTGACCACGATGGATGACATCAATCAGAGCTCCAAGAAAATCAACGACATCATCGGCGTGATCGATGGCATTGCCTTCCAGACCAATATCCTGGCGCTCAATGCCGCGGTGGAGGCAGCCCGTGCCGGCGAACAGGGCCGCGGCTTTGCCGTGGTGGCCTCCGAGGTGCGAAGCCTGGCCAGTCGCAGTGCTGAAGCCGCCAAGGAGATCAAGAGCCTGATCAGCGCCTCGGTCGAAAAAGTCGACTCGGGTTCACGGCTGGTGCAGGATGCAGGCAGCACGATGGATGAGATCGTCGGTTCGGTCAAGCGGGTCAGCGACATGATTGGCGAGATCACCGCCGCCTCTGCCGAGCAGTCAGAGGGCATTGGCGAGGTCAATGCCGCCATCAGCCAGCTAGACCAGATGACGCAGCAGAATGCGGCGCTGGTGGAAGAGTCGGCCGCCGCGGCCGAAAGCCTCAAGGAGCAAGCCCAGCGGTTGGCACGTGCCGTGGCCGTGTTCAAGGATCAGGGTGGTGCAGCCCAGATGGCGGCCCCCAGCCGCGCTGCAGGCGTTGCACGCACACCGGCCCTGACACAAAAGACCGGTTCTGCCATTGCAGGCCCGGCGGCCAGGCCTGCCAAGATCGCTAATGCGGTACCGGCCAAACCTGCGCCAAAACCGATGGCCAAGCCTGCCGCGACGGCCAAGCCTGCCAGTGATGCCGAAGGCGACTGGGAGAGTTTCTGAGTCGTACCGTGTGATGGAGGCGCTGTGCCAACCGGGCATGAGTTTGTGGAATGTGGTGCAATTGTCAGGAGATTGCTGAAGGAAACCGCATGAATGCCCGTATCCCCCACTCCAAACTTGATCCGGTTCTGGCCTTGCGCCAGATCAGCCAGGCCTGGGACGATGACATCGTCCAGCAACTGGAGGACTACATCCGTATTCCGGCCAAATCGCCGGCTTTCGATGCGGACTGGGCTTCCAGCGGGCATATCGAGACGGTGGTGCAGCACGCTGCCGCCTGGATAGAGGGTCAAAAGATTCCGGGTCTCAAGCTGGAGATCATCCGGTTGACCGGCCGCACACCGGTCCTGTTTTTCGAACTGCCCGCATCAAGGGGCCAGACGCAGGGCGAGACCGAATGCGCGGCGTCCAGCCAGACCGTGCTCATGTACGGACACCTCGACAAGCAACCTGAGTTCACGGGCTGGCGCCAGGACCTCGGTCCCTGGACCCCCAAATACGAAGATGGCAAGCTCTATGGCCGCGGTGGTGCAGATGACGGCTATGCCGTGTATGCCAGCATTGCGGCCATCCAGTCGCTCAAAAGCCAGCAATTGGCGCATCCACGCATCGTCGGGCTGGTCGAAACCTGTGAGGAAAGCGGCTCATATGACCTGCTGCCTTATGTGGATGCGCTGCGCGCCCGGCTGGGTGATGTCGGCCTCGTGATCTGTCTGGACTCGGGTGCCGGCAATTACGACCAGTTGTGGTTGACCACCAGTTTGCGCGGCATGGCGGGCGGGGTGCTGAAGGTCGAGGTATTGACCGAAGGTGTGCACTCGGGTGATGCCAGTGGCCTGGTGCCATCGAGTTTTCGCATCATGCGCCAGGTGCTGGACCGCTTGGAGGACAGCGCAACGGGACGGCTGCTGCCCGCAAGCTTCCATTGCGAGGTGCCACCGGAACGCTTGCGCCAGGCGCAGGCCACTGCAGCCATTCTGGGCGAAGAACTCTACAAACGCTTTCCCTGGGCACACTACGACTGTGGCGGCTCCACGGCGTTTGCCCTGCCCACCACCACCGACCCACTGCAGGCCCTGCTGAACCGGACCTGGGTGCCCACACTCAGCGTCACGGGTGCCGAGGGATTTCCGGACTTCAAGAGCGCGGGCAATGTGCTGCGCCCCTATACGGCCTTCAAGCTCAGCCTGCGTCTGCCGCCCCTGGTCGAAGCGGCCAGCGCTGTGCAGGAACTCAAGCGCCTGCTGGAAGACAATGCGCCCTACCAGGCACGAGTGACGTTTGAGGGCGGCGGGGCCACAGGCTGGAATGCACCAGCCACCGCGCCCTGGTTTGAGCAGGCCTTGAATGCCGCCTCGACGGCGCAGTTTGGCGCGCCTTGTGGCTACATCGGCCAGGGCGGCACCATTCCACTCATGAACATGCTGGCCCGGGGGTTTCCCAAGGCCCAGATGATGGTGTGCGGCGTGCTTGGCCCCAAAAGCAATGCGCATGGGCCCAATGAATTCCTGCACGTGCCCTATGCCAAGAAGCTCACGGCGGTCGTGGCGCAGGTGATTGCGCAGATGCCCTGACCATGCTGACGCCTTCAGACGACATGCACCTGAATTCCAGTTTCATTGCCACCGATGGCCGTCACATAGCGGTACGCGACTGGTTGCTGGAGCCGGGACAGGCGTTACATGGCACCGTGGTGCTGGTGCATGGCCTGGGCGAGCACATGGGGCGCTACAACCATGTGGCGCGCAGGCTCAACCATTGGGGCTTTGCCGTGCGTGGCTATGACCAGTTTGGTCATGGAGAGTCGGAAGGCGCACGCGGTGGTTTGCCGACGTCGACGCGCCTGCTCGATGACCTGGCCGAGATCATTGATAGCACCCGTGCTGCCATGGCGCCCGGGCAACCCCTGATCCTGCTGGGGCACAGCCTGGGGGGCTTGGTGACTGCGCGCTTCGTGTCCCTGGGAATGCGGCCTGTGCAGGGACTGGTGCTGTCGTCGCCAGTGCTGGACCCCGGGCTCAATGCGTTCCAGAAATTCCTGCTCTCCTTCCTGCCTGACATCGTGCCCGATCTTCGGGTCGGCAATGGTCTGGATGTCTCGAAGCTGTCGCACGACCCGAAGATCATTGATGCCTACAAGGCCGACCCGTTGGTGCATGACCGCATTTGTGGCCGGCTGGCACGCTTCATTGCCGACGCTGGCGAAGCAACGCTGGCACGTGCAGCGCAGTGGCAGGTGCCGACGTTGTTGATGTATGCGGGGCAGGACGCGCTGGTCAATCCGGCTGGCAGCGCGATATTCGCCGACGCCGCACCGGACGAGGTGGTGGAGGTGCACTGCTTTGAGAAGCTGTTCCATGAGCTTTTCAATGAGGTGGACCGGGAATCCGTCTTCAACCAGCTTGGACGCTGGCTGGATGCACGGTTTTCAAACGAAGGATAAAACAGTCCATCGCCCTTATCCAGAGGGCAAACCAGCCCGCTCAGGTTTGCGGCTGAACCAGCGCCTTGCGCTTGTGCAGCGCCAGCCAGATCAGTGCAACACCGGTCAGTCCGACCGGCAGCAGTGAACCGTAGTTCAGCAGAGCCCATCCCTGGGTGGTGACGAGTGCGCCGGAGGCAAACGAGGTGACAGCCATCACGGCGAACACGCAGAAATTGATGGCAGCCTGGGCGCGGTCTTTTTCCTCGGGGCGGTAGGACTGCAGTGATAGCGTGGTGCTGCCCGTGAAAAGGAAGTTCCAGCCCACGCCCAGCAGGAACAGGGCCAGCACGAACTGGTGCAGATCCACGCCCGACAGGGCAATCACGATGCACAGCGCATTGAGTACGACACCCGCGCCCATGATGGTCAGGGTGCCAAAGCGCTTGATCAGGTGGCCGGTGAAAAAGCCCGGTGCAAACATGCCGATCACATGCCACTCCAGCACCAGGGCGGCATCCTCGAACGGAAAACCACAGACCTGCATGGCCAGCGGCGTGGCGGCCATCAGCAGGTTCATCACCCCGTAGCCGAGTGCGGCGCCAATGGCGGCCACCATGAAGACCGGCTGGCGCATGATTTCCCGCAGGGGGCGCCCGCCATCGCCACTTTTGGCGACCGGTGGTGTGTGCGGGATGCGCAGTGCAGCCATGAGCCCCATGGCGATGACGGCGACCACGGCCAGCGAGATGTAGGCACCCGCGAAGGGTACCTCGAACAGGTTCTTGGTGCGGGTGGCCAGGTTGGGGCCGACGATGGCGCCCAGCAGGCCGCCGGCCAGTACCAGCGACACTGCTTTTTCGCGAAAACTGGGGGCCGCCAGTTCGGCTGCCGCAAAGCGGTAGAGCTGACCGTTGGCGCTGTAGTAGCCAGCGACCACCGTGGCCACGACCAGCAGCCAGAAATTACGGCTGAAGGCCGCATAGGCGCACAACAGGGCGGAGAGCAGTGCGACGACCAGACCGATCTGGAACGAGATCTTGCGGCCATAGCGATGCTGGGTGTGTGCAACCAGTCCGGTGCTCAGAGCACCACCCACCACATAGCCCATCACGGGCAGGGTGGCCATCCAGCCCAGCGGTGCCAGACTCAAGCCCACCAGGCCATTGATGGCGATGAAGATGATGTTGTTGGTGAGAAAAAGACCCTGGCAGATGGCCAGCAGCACGAGGTTGCGGTTCATCCGAGTAGTGTAAGTGCGGCCAGGGCCGCCAGCGGGGCGGTTTCGGCCCGCAGCACACGCGAGCCCAGCGTGACGGGAACAAAGCCTTGGGCCAGCGCAAGCGCTTCTTCAGCGGCAGAGAGGCCGCCCTCGGGACCCGACAAAAAGGTGAATACGCCTGCCGGGTGATTCTGGATCGTCTGACGCAGGGAGAGGGTTCCTGGGCGCAGCGACAGCAGCAGATGCGGATGGGTGGTAGCAGCCGGATGCCGCATCCAGTCGCCGAGGGACTGCACGGGATGGACCAGCGGCACGCGGTTGCGGCCGCATTGCTCGCAGGCGGCAATGGCAATGCCGCGCCAGTGGGCCAGTTTTTTGTCGGCCCGCTCGCCACTGAGCCGTAACACACTGCGCTCGGACGTCAGCGGCTGGATGCTGGCCACACCGAGCTCGGTCGCCTTCTCGACCAGCCAGTCCATGCGCTCGTTGGCAGGCATGCCGATCAGCAGATGCACCTCGCAGGCGGTCTCTCGCTCCATGGCCTGATGCGCGCCGACCTGAACCTGCACGTCGCTTCGCCCCATGCGGGTGATGGTGGCCTCAAACTCGCCGCCATTCACCTGGCCGCCAAACAGGGTCACGGTGTCGCCGGGCTGGAGTCGCAGCACCTGCACATGGCGTGCTGCGCCCGCAGGCAGGTCGAGTAAGTCGCCAGTGATCAGTGGTGCAGGGCAGTAAAAGCGGGGCATTTATAACGCTATGATTTTAATAGCTGTATGCGCATATTCAATGAGGCTGAAGGGCTGATTTGTCACACTCTGCCAAAGGCAAAGCCGCCGGCATCCTGAAGGCCTTCGACCTTGTCGATAAGTCGCAGCAGGGGTTTGAGTTCGATGTAGCGGCTGGCGGTGGCCCGGATGTAGCCGATGAAACGCGGGGTGTCGGCCAGGTACTGGGGCTTGCCGTCGCGCAGCGTCAGGCGCGCGAAGATGCCGGCTACCTTGAGATGGCGCTGCAGTCCCATCCATTCGACGCCGCGGTAAAACTCGCCGAAATCGTTCCCCACGGGCAAGGCTGCGGCGCGGGCCTTTTCCCAGTAGCGGATGGTGATGTCGAGCACAAAATCTTCTTCCCAGCTCAGGAAGGCATCGCGCATCAGGCTGGCGATGTCGTAGGTGATGGGGCCGTACACGGCATCCTGGAAATCCAGCACGCCCAGGGCACTGGGCTGGCCCTCAACCGGGCCGGTGATCATCAGGTTGCGTGGCATGAAGTCGCGGTGCACATACACCGATGGCCAAGCCAGGTTGTGCTCAATGATGCGCTTGAACGTGGTGTTGAGGGTGTCGCGTACGGCGACCTCCAGGACCATACCGCGATGCTTGGCCAAATACCAGTCGGGAAACAGGTCAAGTTCACGCCGCAAAAGAGCCTCGTCGTAAGGGGGCAGCACACCGGGCTGCGAGGCCTTTTGCCAGCTTACCAGCGCATCAACGGCCTGCAGGTAGAGTTCTTGGTTGGCCTGCGGGTTCGCCTTGTCGATGACCTGCATCATGGTCTGGTGGCCCAGGTCCGACAGCAACATGAAACCCAGGGAAGGTTCCCAGGCGAGTACCCTTGGTACGGTAAGCCCGGCTGCCGCCATCAGCGTGGCGATTTCGACAAAAGGCTTGCAGTTCTCCTTGTCGGGTGGTGCATCCATGATGATGCGGCTGCCGCTGGCACTGTCTACCCGCAGATAACGCCGGAAGCTGGCATCGGCCGAGGCCAGGCGCAGGGTGTCGCGTTGCAGCTGCAGCGGGTCTTGCAGACTGGAAAACCAGGTGTTGAAAGCAGCTTCGCGCTGCGGGTCGGACCATGTCACGGCAGCCAGGGCGGGTGCAGGGAGGTCGGCAGAAGGGGGGGCAAGTTGGCTCATGGATAATCCATTCTACAAACCATGGCACAGAATCTCCTCAACAGCCTGCACGGCCTCATTTCCCGGACCTGGTCACCAGAGCAATGCGCCCACTGAAGCATGACATGAAACGTGGTGTTGCCCGCCCGAATCCGGCCCTGAGTCCGGTGGCGCTGGTGACATGCGCCCTGATGCAGGCCATGCCCGGTCTGGCGCAGCAAGTCCCGGTGGATTCCCCGGTGCTGCTCAAGTCAAGCCCCCTCTTGAAGGAGCAGATTGAGCCCTCCGTGCGTCGTCAATTGCCGACATTTCTGTTTGGTGAGCGCATCTATGGTCGCCCAGACCTGGAGACCAGCTCTGAGGGCCACGCCGAACTGCGGCGTGCTGACACCGTGATCCGGGCAGACCGGCTGGACTATGACCATCCCACAGACCAGGCCAAGGCCCGGGGGAATGTGTATGTCAACCGTGCCGGGAATGTGTATGAAGGCCCCCTGCTGGAGCTCAAGATCGATGCCTTTGAGGGCTTCTTCAACGAGCCGCGCTACCACTTCCTCAAGAACGACGGCCATGGCGTAGCCAGCCGCGTCGACTTCATCGACGAGAAGCGCGCCATCATCCACAACGCCACCTTCACCACCTGCCGCCGCTTGCCAGGGCCGAGCTGGATGCCCGACTGGATTTTGCGGGCGAACCAGCTCACCATGGACAATGAAGAGGACGTGGGTCACGCAGAAGGCGCGCTGCTGAGCTTCAAGGGCGTGCCTGTGCTGCCAATTCCCAGCCTGACGTTTCCGCTGAGCGACCGACGCAAGTCTGGTTTCTTGCCCCCCAGCGTTGGCGTTGACAACATCAACGGCACACAGATACAGCAGCCCTATTACTGGAACATCGCACCGAACCGCGACGCCACGCTGTACCCGACCCTCATGAGCAAGCGCGGTGTTGATCTGGGGGGTGAATTCCGCTACCTCGAGGCGGGCTACTCAGGCAAGATAACCGGCAACTACATGCCGGCGGACAAGCTGCGCGAGACCAACCGGTGGGGCCTGTCCTACCAGCATGTTGGCGGAATCAATACCGGCATTGCCGCCATTGGCGGGGTGGGGTTGAACCTGAACATCAACCGGGTGAGCGACGACAACTACTGGCGTGACTTCACCGTTCCGGTGACGGGGGCCTTGGGCCAGCGCCTGCTGCCCAACGATGCCACGCTGAGCTGGGGCCGGGGTGAGTGGTCAACGACGGTGCGAACCCTCAAATGGCAAACCTTGCAGGATGTCACGGCACCCATCACACCGCCGTATGACCAGCTGCCGCAAATCGCCGTGAGCTTTGCCCGTCCGGACGAGCGGGGTTTCGACATTGGCTTCACGGCCAACTACACCCAGTTCCAGGCCGACCGTTCGCTCACAAAACAGCCCAACAGCCAGCGAACCTACACGCAGTTGCAGCTGAGCCGACCCTGGCGTGCGCCTGGGGGTTACATCATCCCCAAGGTGCAGCTGCATGCCACAAGCTACCAGTTTGACGCTGCGCTGGCCAATGGCGCAACCGAGGCCAGCCGGGTGTTGCCGACGTACAGCCTCGACAGCGGGCTCGTGTTCGAGCGCGAGGCCAGCTATTTTGGCCGAGGCTTTCTGCAAACGCTGGAGCCGCGGGCTTTTTATGTTTCGACGCCCTACCGTGACCAGAGCAATCTGCCGAACTACGACTCTGGCCTGAGTGACTTCAACTTCGCCACGATCTACACGGAAAATGCTTTTGTCGGTAATGACCGCATTTCGGACAGCAACCTGTTGACCTTGGGTGTGACTTCGCGCCTGCTGCATCCGGACACGGGGGCGGAGGCCATGCGGCTGGGTTTTGCGCAGCGTCTGCGCTTCAAGGATCAGCTGGTTACCCTGCCTGGCGGCACACCCGTGCAGGACCGCGTGAGCGATTTGTTGATGGGTGGCTCGATCAACTGGACGCCCCAGTGGACGGTGGACACGCTGGTGCAATTCAACCCGAAGACCGAGCAATCTGTACGTTCCACCATTGGTGCCCGCTATAACCCTGGCAATTACCGCGTCATCAACGCCGCCTACCGCTTTCAGCGCGACACGAGCGAGCAAATCGATGTGGGCTGGCAATGGCCGATCAACGACCTGTGGGGTGACCGCGGCCAGGACCTTGGGCCCGGACGCGGTCAGGGAGACGGGCGCTGGTACAGTGTTGGGCGTCTGAACTACAGCATGAGGGAGGGCCGGCTGGTCAGCTCGATCATCGGTTTTGAGTACGATGCCGGTTGCTGGCTGGGCCGTGTGGTGATCGAGCGACTGCAGACCAGCACCTCCACCGCCAACCAGCGCATCATGTTCCAGCTGGAGTTTGTCGGCTTCTCGCGACTGGGGGTGAGTCCCCTCAAGACCCTGAAGAACAATATTCCCCGTTACCAATACCTGCGAGAGGAAGTCGAGCCTTCCAGTCGCTTCAGCAATTACGATTGATTCATCATGACCCATCGCATCTTGACCTTGATTCTGGTCTGCATGGCCACCCTGGCTTCCTGGAGCGTATCAGCCCAGGGCTTGCGTGCCAGTCCACCATCCAGCAGCAGCGCGGCGTTGACCCCCCCCCCGGCCAATGGGCAACAGGCGGACTACATCGTGGCGGTGGTTAATTCCGAGCCGATTACCAATAGCGAAGTCCGGCGGGAGGTTTTGCGTGTGCGCCAGCAAATGGCACAGCAACGCGTGGCCCAGCCCGACAACCAGGTGTTGACCCGTCAGGTACTTGAGCGGCTTATCAACCAGCACCTGCAACTGCAGCGCGCCAAGGAGATCGGCCTGAAGGTCGATACGGCCGCCATTGACCAGGCCGAGGCCAATGTGGCGCGGCAGAATCAGATGAGCGTTCCGGAACTCCACCGCAGGCTGGCGCAGGAAGGCATGGATGTGAAGCAGTTCAGGCAGCAGTTGAGCGATCAGATCATGCTGACCAAGGTGCGTGAGCGTGAAATCGAGCCGCGGGTTCGGGTGAGCGAACTCGACATCGACGACTACCTGCGCGAGCAAAACCGCAATGACAACCCCGCCGAGCAGCTTGTCCAACTGGCGCAGATTCTGGTGGCCGTGCCGGAAGGCGCCAATGCCCAGCAAGTGGCGACGCTGCAGGCCAAGGCCAAACGTGTGCTGGAGCGTTTGCGCGCCGGCGAGGACTTTGCCAAGCTTGTACTTGAAGTCTCCGAGTCGTCAGACCGTACCAGCGGGGGGCTGTTGGGTCTGCGCACCGCAGACCGCTATCCGCCTGTGTTCATCGAGGCAACACAGAGTCTGCCGGTTGGCGGCGTGTCAGAGCTGGTGCGCACGGGTGCGGGCTTTCATATTCTCAGGGTGGTGGAAAAACGCCGTGCTGGCATGCCGGACATGACAGTCACGCTGAGCCATGCGCGCCATATCCTGCTGGTGCCCAGTGCCCAGCTCAGTCAGGCGACGGCACTTGCCAGGCTGGCTGACTACAAGAAGCGCATCGAGGCCGGTCAGGCAGATTTTGCCGAGCTGGCACGGCAGCATTCGCAGGACGGCAGCGCCCGAGAGGGTGGCGATCTCGGTTGGGCCTACCCGGGCCAGTTTGTGCCAGAGTTTGAAGCTGTCATGAATGCGCTGGCGCCGGGCCAGATCGGCGAGCCCCTGGTGTCCCGCTTCGGCGTTCATCTGATCCAGATGCTGGGGCGGCGTGAAGAACAGCTGAATCCGGCCCAGCAGCGTGAGGTCATTCGCGGTACCTTGCGCGAAAAGAAACTGGATGAAACCTATGAAAACTGGGCGAAAGATTTGCGCGCGCGTGCCTATGTCGAAATGCGTGAGCCGCCGCAGCCGCAGTAGTGCTCCCATGGCAGCAAGGCATTCGTGAAGCAAGCGCCACACAGAGCCCGCAAGCGCTTTGGCCAGCATTTCCTGGCAGATCACGGCATCATTGAATCGATTGTCCAGGCCATTGCGCCTCGCGCTGGCGATGCCATGGTGGAGATCGGGCCGGGACTGGCGGCCCTGACGCAACCCCTGGTTGAGCGTCTGGGCCATCTGACCGTGATTGAACTCGATCGTGATCTGGCTGCGCGCCTGCGTGCGCATGCGCAACTGTCGGTCATTGAGTCCGATGTCCTCAGGGTTGACTTTGCACAGCTTCGCGAGTCCATGCTGTCTACCCTGGCCGGGCAGGCTAGCCAGGAGGCAGCGTCAACGGCAGCTCGCAAACTGCGGGTGGTTGGCAACCTGCCCTACAACATCTCCACGCCCATCCTGTTTCATTTGCTGGATTTTGTCGACGTGATCGAAGACCAGCACTTCATGCTGCAAAAAGAGGTGGTTGACCGCATGGTGGCCAGGCCATCCACCTCAGACTATGGACGCTTGAGCGTGATGCTGCAGTGGCGCTATGCGATGGAGAACGTGTTGTTTGTCCCGCCGGAGAGCTTCGATCCTCCCCCTCGGGTTGACAGTGCCGTGGTACGCATGGTGCCGCATCCAGAGCCCGTTGCCGTGGACGTGAGGCGGCTCAGCGAGATTGTGCAGGTGGCTTTCAGCCAGCGGCGCAAACTGCTGCGACACACCCTGGGCCGGTGGCTCGAAGACAGGGGCGAGGCGCACGGTTTCGATGTTCAGCGCAGGGCTGAAGAGGTGCCGGTTGCCGAGTATGTGACGCTGGCACGCCAGGCATGAAAAAAGCCCGTCCAGGAGACGGGCTTTTTTATCTCAGGGTCTGCCAAAGCAATCTGCTCTGGCCTGTGGCTCAGGCAGCTGCCAGCCAGTAACCCGCGTTGAAGGGGCTGCTCATGCGCAACGCCAGTGGTGACACATCAAGAATCTTGTCCGTGGGCATCTTCTCGCCGGACTCGGTGATCATTTCAATGCCTGCAACGGGCGCACTTTCGCCGTTGTCGCTGCTTGCCTCGTTAGCCCGTTCTGCTTGGCTGGTTTGTGCAGAACGGGCTACAGAAAAGAATAGAAGCACCTGAACGGTATCTTCCGGTCTCCCCAGTAGTCCGATGCATCCCTGAAGATGTCCAGCAGTTGCTCACGGGCCTCTTTGTCGAACTTGGCATTCGCAGGAATGTGTTCCAGCACGACGATGAAACCAGGTTGCGGTCCCGACTTGTGCAGGGGGTCCGTCATGCAGTCGTATAGCGCGTCAAAGTTCTTGCCGACGTGAGCGGGGAACATAAACTGCTGCGCGATCATGTCCAGCACATCCTGTTTGGTCTGTGCGTTCGCGAGATTGGCATACAAAAAATGATGTCCCAGTGCCTGGGATGCATCCTGCAGATCCGGCACCCTGAAGGCACGAATCGACTGAACGATATTGGTTCGTACGGTACGAAGTGGCATTTCCATCCTCGCGTCTCTTTCTTGAATTACAAAACAGGTTTACGGAACAATCCTGCGAAAACTCGCATAGTGATCGTCCGTGTAATAACAGTCATCCGGTGTCCTGGGCTCCCCGCCGCACACAATGCGACGGGCACCCCGGTCATATGCGCCAGGCGTTTTCACGGTGTATTCACGGTAATACCCGCGTTTGTGCGTGGGCAGCAAACGCTCACGGTTGCCAAAAACACTGCCATCCTTCTGATAGACAAATGGGCCACCCTGGTGTATCCGCTCATAAGTTTCCACCGCCTGCCTGGGCAACATGGCAACAGCCACTGACGGAGCATGCCCGGCAGAGACCGGTTCCTTGGCGTGCACCAAACTGGAAACGGTGGCCGCAGCAAGCAAAAAGCAAGTAAGTACTAACTTGAGGCCTGTCTGGCGCGCCATGAAAATCACCTTTCAGAAACCTCGGGTTAACCCGAAAATTTCAACTGGGTGAGTGTCGCGTATTTGGCCAAAAAAAGCAAGGGGCTGCCCAATTATTGGGCAGCCCCTTGTGGATATACCGAGGTGAGTGTGTACTAGCTGACGATTATGGTTTATTAGCGCCCGGCATTGGCGTCAGCGACTGTGATGGCTGTCATGTTGACAATGCGGCGCACCGTGGTGCTGGGTGTCAACACATGGACAGGCTGGGCTGCGCCAAGCAAAACGGGGCCAATGGCGATATTGCCGCCAGCCGCCGTCTTGAGCAGGTTGTAGGCGATATTGGCAGCGTCGATATTGGGCAGGACCAGCAGGTTGGCATCCCCGCTCAGGGTGCTGTTGGGCATCAGGCTCATGCGGGCCTTTTCATCGAGCGCCACGTCACCGTGCATTTCGCCGTCGACCTCCAGCCAGGGCGCCTGAACGCGCAACAGCTCGAGGGTTTCACGCATCTTGACGGCGCTCGGCTGGTTACTGCTGCCGAAATTGGAGTGGCTCAGCAAGGCGGCCTTGGGGCGCAAGCCAAAGCGCATCATTTCCTCGGCAGCCATGATGGTGATCTCGGCGAGCTGCTCGGCCGTTGGGTCATAGTTGACATGGGTATCGACGAGAAACAGCTGGCGGTTGGGTAGCAAGACACCGTTCATGCAGGCGTAGGTATTCACGCCGGGCCGTTTGCCGATCACGGGATCGATGTACTGCAGATGCAGGTTGGTGCCCCCCCAGGTGCCGCAGATCATGCCATCCACATCACCCTTGTGCAGCAGCATCGCGCCAATCAGGGAGAGACGGCGACGCATTTCGATCTTGGCAACGGGTGCTGTCACACCTTTGCGCTCTGTCATGCGGTGGTAGGTCTGCCAGAAATCCCGGTAGCGGTGGTCGTGCTCCACATTCACAACGTCATAGTCAAGATCCTGCTTGAGTCGCAGGCCAAACTTCACGATACGCTGGGCAATGATGGCGGGTCGGCCGATCAGGGTCGGACGCGCCAAGCCTTCGTCGACCACAATCTGGATGGCGCGCAACACGCGTTCGTCTTCGCCTTCAGCATAGGCCACCCGTTTGGTCGGGGCTCTTTTGGCCGCCGCAAAAATGGGCTTCATGGTGGTGCCTGAAGCGTAGACAAAGCTTTGCAGCTTTTCACGGTAGGCATCCATGTCCTGAATCGGGCGCAGCGCGACGCCACTGTCTGCAGCAGCTTGCGCCACCGCAGGCGCGATCTCGATCATCAGGCGCGGATCAAAAGGCTTGGGTATCAGGTATTCGGGTCCGAAAGCCAGCAATTCGCCGACATAGGCCGCCGCCACCACATCGCTTTGCTCGGCCTGAGCCAGCTCGGCCAGGGCATGGGTGGCCGCAATCTCCATCTCGTCGGTGATGGTCGATGCGCCGGCATCCAGCGCGCCACGGAAGATGTAGGGAAAGCACAGGACGTTGTTGACCTGGTTGGGATAGTCGGTACGGCCAGTCGCCATGACGGCATCGTCGCGCACGGTCTTGACTTCTTCCGGCGTGATTTCCGGGTTGGGGTTGGCCAGCGCAAAGATGATGGGCTTGGCCGCCATCTTCGCGACCATGTTCGGCTTGAGCACCCCGCCTGCCGACAGGCCCAGGAAAATATCGGCACCTTCAATCACATCGGTCAGGGTTCGGGCCGGTGTTTTCTGGGCGAACTTCACCTTGTCGTCATCCATCAGCTCAGTGCGGCCTTCATAGACCACGCCCGCCAGGTCGGTGACAAAGATGTTCTTGCGCGGCATGCCCAGCTTGAGCAGCAGGCCCAGGCAGGCCAGCGCCGCGGCACCGGCGCCCGAAGTCACCAGTTTGACGTTCTTGATGTCTTTGCCGACCACCTTGATGGCGTTGAGGATGGCCGCGCCGACCGTGATGGCGGTCCCGTGCTGGTCATCATGAAAGACCGGGATCTTCATGCGTTCGCGCAGCTTGCGTTCCACATAGAAGCAGTCCGGCGCCTTGATGTCTTCCAGGTTGATGCCGCCGAAGGTGGGCTCCAGCGCAGCAATGATGTCGACCAGTTTGTCGAGGTCGTTTTTCTCGTCGATTTCGATGTCAAAGACATCGATGCCGGCAAACTTCTTGAACAGGACGGCCTTGCCTTCCATCACAGGCTTGGCGGCAAGTGGGCCGATGTCGCCCAGCCCCAGGACCGCCGTGCCGTTGGTGATCACGGCCACCAGGTTCCCGCGGCTGGTGTACTTGAAGGCCGCGTTGGGGTCCTTGAAGATTTCTTCGCAGGGAGCGGCCACGCCAGGGGAGTAAGCCAGCGCCAGATCGTGCTGGTTGATCAGCTGCTTGGTGGCGGCAATCGAAGTCTTGCCGGGGGTGGGAAATTCGTGGTAATCGAGGGCGGCTTTGCGCAATTCAGCGCTTTTTTCGGGCGATTTGACCGGCGTACTTGGCATGCATTGTCTCCTGCTCTGTCCAGCCCGGTCTGTCCATACCGGCCTGTAAGCTTGTGTAAGGGAGGGGCCATTGTAGTACTGGCAAGGGGGAAACCCTAGTAAGTGAATCCGCGTAGAAAGGTCGTTCGCTTTTTACTAATTAGCAAAAGCGAAGCATCAGCCTTTCATCAGGGCTTCAATATCGTCGGCCTTCACGGGCACGCCGCGCGTCAGCAGCTCGCAACCTTTGGGGGTGATCAGTGCATCGTCTTCAATGCGGATACCGATGTTCCAGAACTCCTTGGGCACACCTTTGGCCGGGCGCACGTAGAGGCCGGGCTCGATGGTGGTGACCATGCCCGGCCGGAGGATGCGGGAAGGTTTGCGCATCACAGGCTGGCCCTGCGCATCGCTTTCCTGTCGCGCCTTGGTGCCGGGTTCGCTGTAGTCGCCGCAGTCGTGCACGTCCATGCCCATCCAGTGGCCGGTGCGGTGCATGTAGAACTGGCGGTAGGCGCCGGAGGCCAGCACATCGTCCACCTTGCCGTGCTTGTCCTTAGCCAACAGACCGGTTTCCAGCATGCCCTCCACCAGCACGCGCGTGGCCGCGTCATGCGGGTCGGTGAAGCGTTTGCCGGGGCGTGTGACCTTGACGGCAGCGTCCTGCGCGGCCAGCACGATGTCGTATAGCGTGCGCTGGGCGGGCGTGAACTTGCCGTCAGCGGGGAAGGTGCGGGTGATGTCGCTGGCATAGCCGTCAAGCTCGCAGCCTGCATCGATCAGGCAGAGCTCTCCGGCTTTGAGCTCGGCGTTGCCGGCGCGGTAGTGCAGCACGCAGGCATTGGCGCCGGCAGCGACGATGCTGGTGTAGGCGGGGTACTGTGAGCCGTGGCGACGGAACTCGTGCAGCAGCTCGGCCTCAAGATGGTATTCACGCGGGCCACCCTGGATGCCATCACGCAGCATGGCCGCCGAAGTCTGCATGGCGCGCACATGCGCACAGGCTGAAATCTTGCCGGCACGGCGCAGGATCGCAACCTCATGGCTGTCCTTGAACATGCGCATCTCGTCCAGGATGCCGCACAGGTCGTGCAGGCTTTCCGGACATGCCGCACCCATGCGTACGCGCGCCCGCACCTTGCCCAGCCAGCCGTCCACCTGCGCCAGCAAGCCGTCGTGGGTGGCAAACGGAAACCACACAGCCGGCTGGTTCTCCAGCAACTGGGGCATCTTGCTGTCAAGTTGCGCCACGCTGAAGGCGGCGTCGACACCCAGTGCCGCTGGCGCGGCTTTGGGGCCCATGCGAAAGCCGTCCCAGATTTCGCGTTCCAGGTCTTTGGGCCGGCAAAACAAGGCGGTTCGGCCGTGGTGGTCAATTGCCAGCCAGCCTTGCGGTTCGTCGAAGCCGGTCAGGTAATAAAAGTAGCTGTCGTGCCGGTAGGGGAAGTCGCTGTCGCGGTTGCGCGGCAGCTCGGGCGCGGTGGGCAGCAGGGCAACGCCGCCGCCAGCGGCCTTGAGGGCGCGTGCCACGGCAGCGCGGCGTTTCTTGTAAATCGAGATGCTCATGGTGTAAAGGTAATCGTCGGGGTGAAGGTCAGAGTCAGCGTGTCGCGTTCAGTTCGGCCAGGCGTTCGGGCGTGCCCACGTCGGTCCATGGACCTGAATATAGCCCTGCCGTCACCTGGCCGTCTTGCATGGCTTGTCGCAACAGGGGTGCCAGTGCGGCCTTTTGACCAGCAGGTGTGTGTTTGAACAAAGCCGGACGGTACAGGCCCAGCGTGCTGTAGGTGAACTGGGTGGCATCGGTGGGCAGCGCCAGTCCCGAGGGCGATATTCCGAAATCGCCCTTCGGGTTGTGCGGTGGGTTGGGCACCAGATAGATGTGCGCCAGGGCATTCGACGAAGCAAAACGCGCGGCATCGGCGGCCGGAAAAACAAACTCCGGTATGAACACATCGCCCGCCACCAGCCAGAACGGCGCGTCACTCAGCAGCGGCAGGGCGGTGGCGATGCCACCCGCCGTCTCCAGCGCGCCACCAAAGCGTGCCCCTTCATGCGAGTAGCGGATGCGCAAGCCGAACGCACGGCCATCGCCGAGGGTCGGCGCAAACTGTTCCTCCAGCCAGGCGGTGTTGATCACCACATCCTGCACGCCGGCGCGCGCGAGGTTTTCCAGATGCCAGGCAATCAGCGGCTTGCCGCGTACCTGCAGCAAGGGCTTGGGGCATTGGTCGGTCAGGGGGCGCATGCGTTCGCCGCGACCGGCGGCAAGAATCAGGGCTTGGGTACTCATGGTGTGTGCCATTATGGTTTATCCATCAAATAGGCCTCTCGCCCTTATGCAGAAAGCCCAATAAGCTAGCAATTTAATAGCAGTCGGCAGCTGGCGTGATGAAAGGGAGCCCATCACATGGGCTGCAATCCCGCTGCGCGCCGCCCGTGCGCCAAGGCCTGGCGGTGCGCATCCCTTAAAATCGGGGTTTTCCCGTGCCCCCGGCACCAGCCGACCGGGCCGTGGGATCCGCCAAATCTACCCACCTGGACTTCACGCAATGGCTGACATCACCTCATCCCTCATGGCCAATTCCATCCGTGCTCTGGCCATGGATGCCGTGCAACAGGCCAATTCCGGTCACCCCGGCGCGCCCATGGGCATGGCCGACATGGCCGTGGCGCTCTGGGGTCGCCATCTCAAGCATTCACCAAGCAACCCGCACTGGTTTGACCGTGACCGCTTTGTGCTCTCCAACGGCCACGCCTCCATGCTCCTGTATGCCTTGCTGCACCTCACCGGCTACAAGCTGCCGATGAGCGAGCTCAAGAACTTCCGCCAGCTGCACAGCAAGACCGCGGGCCACCCCGAGATGGGCGTCACGCCCGGCGTGGAAACCACCACCGGCCCGCTGGGCCAGGGCCTGACCAATGCGGTGGGCATGGCGCTGGCCGAGAAGCTGCTGGCCCAGGAGTTCAACCGCGAAAGCCACGAGATCGTTGACCACAACACCTATGTGTTCCTGGGCGACGGCTGCCTGATGGAAGGCATCAGCCACGAGGCCGTGGCGCTGGCCGGCGCCTGGAAGCTCAACAAGCTCATCGCCCTGTACGACGACAACGGCATCTCGATCGACGGCCAGGTACAGCCCTGGTTCATCGACAACACATCGCTGCGCTTTGTGGCCTGCGGGTGGAACGTGATCGGCCCGATCGACGGCCATGACGCCGACGAGGTGGCCAAGGCCATTGCCAGCGCCAAGACCTCCACCGAGCGGCCCAGCCTGATCATCTGCAAGACCCGCATCGGCCAGGGCTCGCCCAACCGCGCCAACACGGCCAAGGCCCATGGCGAGCCGCTGGGTACGGAAGAGATTGCGCTCACACGTGAAGCCCTGGGCTGGAACTACCCGCCCTTTGAAATCCCGAAGGACGTGTATGCCGCCTGGGATGCCAAGGCCAAGGGTGCTGCTGTCGAGAAAGACTGGGATGCCAAGCTGGCCGCCTACAAGGCTGCCTACCCTGAGGAAGCCAAGGAATTCGTGCGCCGCATGAAGGGCGAGCTGCCCAAGAACTTTGCCCAGGTGGCTGTGGACACCGTGGTGGCTGCGCACACCAAGGCGGAAACGGTCGCTTCGCGCAAGGCATCGCAGCTGGCACTCGAAGCATTCACGGCAGCACTGCCCGAGATGCTGGGCGGCTCGGCCGACCTCACCGGCTCCAACCTCACCAACACCAAGAGCACGCCCAGCCTGCGCTTTGACTACACCGGCAAGGGCAACGGCGGACGCCACATCAACTACGGTGTGCGCGAGTTCGGCATGGCTGCGGTGATGAACGGCATCACCCTGCACGGCGGCTTCATCCCCTATGGCGGCACCTTCCTGACCTTCAGCGACTACAGCCGCAACGCCATCCGCATGGCCGCACTCATGAAGCAGCGGGTGATCCATGTGTTCACGCACGATTCGATTGGCCTCGGCGAAGACGGCCCGACCCACCAGTCAATCGAGCACGCCGCCAGCCTGCGCCTGATCCCCAACCTCGATGTCTGGCGTCCTGCGGATACGGCGGAAACGACCGTGGCCTGGGCCATTGCGCTGGCCAACAAGGACAAGCCCACGGCCTTGCTGCTCAGCCGCCAGAACCTGCCCTATGCGCCCAAGAAAGACCTCGGCGACATCAGCCGCGGTGCCTATGTGCTGTCCGAGCCAAGCGACCTTGGCATGAAGAAAAAAGCCCAGGCCGTCATCATCGCCACCGGCTCCGAAGTGCAGTTGGCCCTGAAGGCGCAGGAACTGCTTGCTGGCAAAAAGATAGCTGTCCGCGTTGTCTCCATGCCGAGCAACACCACCTTTGATAAGGAATCGGCAGCCTACAAGAGCACCGTGCTGCCAGCTGGCATGCCGCGCATCGCGGTGGAGATGGGTGTGACAGACGGCTGGTGGAAGTACGGTTGTGCTGCCGTGGTGGGCATCGACACCTATGGCGAGTCGGCCCCTGCGCCGGTGCTGTTCAAGCACTTTGGTTTCACGCCCGAGAACGTTGCTGACACCGTGCAAACGGTGCTGGCCAAGAAGTAAGCGTCGTCTGGATCGGGGCCGTCGAAGGGTTCGACGGCTTCACGGCCAGCGGTTCCGGTTTTTATTTTGGAGAAGACATCATGACGATCAAAGTAGGCATCAACGGCTTCGGCCGCATCGGACGCAACGTGCTGCGCAGCGCAGTGCAGAACTTCAGCGACATCGAAGTTGTCGCCATCAACGACCTGCTCGAGCCCGACTACCTGGCCTACATGCTGCAATACGACAGCGTGCACGGCCGCTTCAAGGGCGACATCGCCGTTGAAGGCAACACCCTCATCGTCAACGGCAAGAAAATTCGCCTCACCCAGGAGCGCGACCCCGCCAACCTGAAGTGGAATGAAGTCGGTGCCGACATCGTCCTCGAATCCACCGGCCTCTTTCTCACCAAGGAAACCGGCCAGAAACACATCGACGCCGGCGCCAAGAAAGTCATCCTCTCCGCCCCCAGCAAGGACGACACCCCCATGTTCGTCTATGGTGTCAACCACACGACCTACAAAGGCGAGGCCATCATCTCCAACGCCAGTTGCACCACCAACTGCCTGGCCCCCGTGGCCAAGGTGCTCAACGACAAATGGGGCATCAAGCGCGGCCTCATGACCACCGTACACGCCGCCACCGCCACCCAGAAGACCGTAGACGGCCCCAGCAACAAAGACTGGCGCGGCGGCCGCGGCATCCTGGAAAACATCATCCCCAGCTCCACCGGCGCGGCCAAGGCCGTCGGCATCGTGATCCCCGAGCTCAACAAGAAGCTCACCGGCATGTCCTTCCGCGTACCCACCTCCGACGTCTCGGTGGTCGACCTCACGGTCGAACTCAGCAAGGACGCCAGCTACAAGGAAATCTGCGCCGAGATGAAGGCCCAGAGCGAGAAAGAGGTGGCCAAGGGCGGCCTCAAAGGCGTACTCGGCTACACCGAAGACAAGGTGGTAGCCACCGACTTCCGGGGTGAGACCTGCACGTCGGTGTTTGATGCCGACGCTGGCATTGCGCTGGACGGCAGCTTCGTCAAGATCATTGCCTGGTATGACAACGAGTGGGGCTACTCCAACAAGTGCCTGGAGATGGTGCGCGTGGTGGCCAAGTAAACACGGCAAGCCTCCCGCCAAAACGCGCCTTCGGGCGCGTTTTTTGTTGGGGCTCGGGGTACTTGTTGGCCAAATTGGCCTCTAGCCCTTGTGGAATAAGCGCAAGCAGCTATCAATAGAGAAGCAAATGCAGCGTCTATGCGGTGAATGGCCTTAACATTCGCCGCACATAAAGCGGTGAATAAGGTGCATAATCGCCGCATGCTCCAGGAAAAGCCCCCACGCCGCCGCACCTACCTCTGGCAGCGCCCCGACTGGCCGCAGTGGCGGTTTGACGCGGCTGCGCTGGCCGCGCCGCTGGCGCAGGTGCACCGCGCGCAGGGCCATCTGGCGGGCCGCATGGCTAAGCTGGGGCTGGCGCAGCGCGACCAGGCCACGTTGCAAGCCCTTACCCAGGAAGTCATCACCACCAGCGCCATCGAAGGCGAGGCGCTCAACCTGGACGCCGTGCGCTCCTCCATCGCCCGCAGGCTGGGGGTGGATATTGGCGCGCTGGCGCCAGCCGACCGCAACGTGGACGGCGTGGTCGACATGGTGCTGGACGCCACCCAACACCATGCCCAGCCGCTCACGGCCGAGCGCCTGTTTGGCTGGCACGCGGCCCTGTTCCCCACCGGCTACAGCGGCCGGGTGCGCATCCAGGTGGGTGCGTGGCGCAACGACGCCGCAGGCCCCATGCAAGTGGTGTCTGGCCCCGTGGGCAGAGAGAAGGTGCACTTTGAGGCCCCGCCCGCCACCGCACTACCCGCAGAGACTGCTGTCTTTCTGCATTGGTTTAACGCCGCCCCGGCGGGCGACGCCCTCATCCACGCCGGGCTGGCCCACCTGTGGCTCGTCACCCTGCACCCGTTTGACGACGGCAACGGCCGCATCAGCCGCGCCGTGGGCGACATGGCGCTGGCCCGCGCAGAGGGACTAAGCGACGCAGGGCCGCCCCAAGTTGCGAACACCCCCCTGGGGGGCAGCGACCCGCGAAGCGGTGGAGCGTGGGGGCCGTATTCAGCCCAAAGGTTCTACAGCCTCAGCGCTCAAATACAGCGCGAGCGCAAACAGTATTACGACCAGCTGGAAGCCACCCAGCGCGGCACGCTGGATGTCACGCCCTGGCTCAGCTGGTTTTTGGCCTGCCTGCTGCGCGCCGTGCAGGGCGCCGATGGTTTGCTGACCGGCGTGCTGGGCAAAGCCCAGTTCTGGCAACGCTGGGCGGGCACACCCATGAACGCGAGGCAAACGCTGGTGCTAAACCACGTACTTGACCATGTGCTGAACGGCATGGAAGGCAAGCTCACCAACGCCAAGTGGGCGGCCATTGGCAAATGCTCTGCGGACACGGCGCTGCGCGACATCAACGACCTGCTGGCGCGCGGCGTGCTCCGTAGGCTTGAGGGCGGTGGGCGAAGCACAGGGTACGAGTTATGTGTCAAATAGGCCTCTAGCCCTTGTGGAATAAGCGCAAACAGCTATCAATTCATGAGCAATAAGGCACACCAAACGTTCGAAACACCAGAGCAGCTCCACACGTGGCTGCGGGTGAACCACGCCAGCGAGACGGAGCTTTGGGTGCGCATCTTCAAGAAGGCCACCGGCCAGCCCAGCGTGACGTGGGACGATTGCGTGGTGGTTGCCATCGCATGGGGCTGGATCGACGGGCTGCGCAAGGCCTTGGACGACACCTCGTTTCTGCAACGCCTGACGCCACGCCGCGCGCGCTCCAACTGGTCGCAGAAAAACGTGCAGCATGCCGAGCGGCTGATAGCGCAAGGGCGCATGCAAGCCGCCGGCCTGGCGCAGGTAGAGGCCGCCCGCAGTGACGGGCGCTGGGCTACCGCCTACGCCGGCAGCGCCACCATGGTGATGCCCGAAGACTTTTTGGCGGCGCTGCAACAAGACCCCGCTGCCCACGCTTTCTACGCCACGCTCAAACGCCAGAGCCAGTTCACCATCTACCACCGGCTGCACAGCGCCAAGCGCCCCGAAACCCGGCAGAAGCGCATGGCGGAGTTATTGGCAAAGTTGGCGCGTGGCGAAAGTCCTTGAAATTTGCCAACAGCGCGAGGGGCACGCAAAGGCTAGTTTTGTGAGTTAAATGCGCCCGTAGCCTCTGTGCAATATGTACCTATAGCTATGAAAAAAGAAGCAATCAAAAGCTAAAATGAGATCGTTGGATTCAGTCAAAAGGACACGGCAGATGTTCGCCATAAATCGTTGACTAAGAGAATTCAAAAGAGGGGAGAGACATGGCTTCGTTTACGGAACGCATACTCATACTGTGCAAAACGTACCCTTCGCCAAGCGCGAAATACGCAGAGACATCTTGCGTAGCGGGAATGACCGCAGATGGTCGACTTATTCGCCTCTATCCCGTCCCATTTCGGCTGGTGGCCGACGACCAACAGTTCAGGAAATGGCAGTGGATTACTGCCCGGTTGGAAAAGGCGCGGGATGACCATCGCCCAGAAAGCCATCGCATCTTTGTTGACACTATTGAGTGCGATGTAGAACCACTACCAGCCGGGAAGGTAGGTTGGCCACTACGGGCCGAACTACTTGCGAAAATACCGGTGTTTTCAGATTTCGCAGCAATTGAAAAAGCGCGCGTCGAAGGCGGCGTCACGTTGGCGCGACTGCGTCCAACTCGTATCGTGGGACTGGACATCAAAAAGACGGACAACCCAGACTGGACTGATGAGGAAAAAGAAAAACTTCTGCGGATGCAGCAACAATCGGAACTCTTTGACGAGGTGGAGGAGGGCAAGCAAATCCGGTTATTGGAAAAACTCCCATTTGATTTTCACTACCGATATGAATGCGATGTTGATGGGCAAACGTTTGCGTACAAGCATAAGCTGGTGGACTGGGAGGTTGGTGCGCTATATAGAACCGTGCGGCGCCAATACGGTGACGCTTGGGAAGCACCATTTCGCGCCAAGCTTGAGCAGGAACTACCGTCCAAAGACTTGCAGTTTTTGCTCGGAACCATTCACCGTTTTCCAGGGCAATGGCTCCTTGTCAGTCTGATCTACCCGCCTAAGCCGCCTGTTGAAGGCCCAGATCAGGCAGGGCTGTTCTAGCGGTGAGGTGTATCACCGCCGGCCCACCGTGTTGACGCGCTGCGCGTGCCACAAAGGTTCGATGGCACATTGAAAAATCTGCTTCATAACAAACAAGACAAGCTGTTGTCGCACTTGAGACTTTGACTAACTCACGCAAAGATGCTTCTTGCGTTTTGATGTATTTCAAAAAATCTCTTGTGTAGGTCTTCCAATTGGAGTCAGTCTTGTATTGATCACGAATTGGTTTTGGGCAACCTAATGCTGGTGCATGTAAATACGCAATGCCATTTTTGGCCAATGCCGCACAAAAAGAGGTCTTAGAAAACCCTTTCTTACGAGACAGGGGTAACTCTCGTACATCCACAACGGTTTTTATCTGCGAGGTTTGGAGGCGGGATATGAATGCTTCAATATCCAAACCTTCATATCCGAAAGTGAAAAGTTGATGCTGCATTGCGTCTATAGAAATCACAAAAATTTAGGAAGCGGTGGCGGGCAAAATGAAATTTGAACGGTGGGTTTTAGCTTTAAATACTGTCGTGGGAAATCACACCCAATAGATAACTACTCACCTAATTCGTTTTAAAAAGCTTTCGCTTATGGATCGGTAGATAGTCAAATCATCCGTTGTCGCTCTTAACGATATTTCTTCATCTGTTGCTGCATCGATGTGACTGGTTTTTCTATGCGGCTTTGGGGGTATATGAACCACATGAACCTTGTTGTTCAGGTTAGCCAGAATTGGTATTTCAAGCTGCCTTGGATGCTTTGGAGGTGCTTTAGTCATGTCATTTCTCCTTGGACACAAGAACAGGTAACTGCAAATTTCTTGAAAGAATCTCTGCAACGACAACATCTTCGAGTCTTGGAATAGCTCTAAGACTTACATGTGTCGACGGGACCGCTTGCAGCTTTCCCGATAACTGTAGCACGCCTGCTTTTTTACGATTTCCGGCCTCAAACAAGTCAATAAATCTTCTGGGTGCAATGCCGTCAAATTGAAGCAGTCTAACCATCGTTCGGCTGTTCACCTCTTCAGTCAATGCATCATCATGAAGTCTGGTGGCAAGACTCTTGCGATACGGCTCAATATAGTGAACTTCAGAAATTCCAGCGGCAACAATGTGGCGCGCGCAAGAGTGACAAGGATATGTGGTGACAAAAATCTTGCCCCCAACAATTTTGTCGCCGGCCAACCTGCTCGCACCTAATATCGCATGCATCTCGGCGTGGACAGCTCTTGAAAATTCAATCAGATCCTTCACCCGAGAGTCGTTGACAATTTTCTCGACCGCATTTATTCGGTTTGTCTCCGTGACCAACCCGCCAGAAACGAGGGAGTCAATGACCTTTTCCGCAAGTGCCCTCTTCTCAGTATCGTTGGAGCATTTCGCACCAGTTCTCGCAAAGCAACGTTCGTCTTTCTCAACGTAAGGAGTCAAGCTGTGCTCCGGCACCGCAAACGACCCAATCGGTGCTTTGCCATAAAGGCCCCCTCCACTTTGCGGAACGTCATTCCAGCCAACTGCAAGTAGCTCCCCGGTAATACTAGTGACAGCGGCTCCAACCTGGCGTGAAAAGCATGCTGAATTACGTCCTGCTGAAGTTGCAGAATACATAGCTGTTTCTTCGGCGGTTGGTGTAATAACTTGTGTCCGAAACAACAGACTGAAGAACCGCCGCATTTTGTCGACTATTTGGGCTATCGCTCGGCTCTCGTCAGGCGCGACTATTGAATAGTCCACTCGCAAAAAATAGTCGCATCTTGGAAAAGTAGTTCGAACGGATTGGCCGTGATCAAACTCCTCACCTGAGTCTGTGTCTATCAGCGAGTCAATTTCGTCTTTTGTCAAGCTACCTGGGCGCTCCAAATTTTTGCGCCTAATCTCTAGAGGTGAAAAAATCCCGATTGCAAACAACAAGTCACCGTAGATAAGCCTGAGGAGCTCTAGCTCCGCATCATTTTTTATGGAATCAATTACATGGCAAATTCGCTGAGCTGACATGGATTTATTGGCAGCCTCATCCTCAGGATCTGGTAAATCCGTAAATTCGCCATATTCCTTTTGTCGATCACCCCGAATTTTCGCAATTGCTAATTTCGCCAAGATGTCGTAACCAAAGCGCTGGCGTAGGGTGTCGCCAGCATGAATTAGAGTTTTGATTTCTGTGAATTTGCTTGAGTTGTCGATAGGTATTCCGACATCTTGGGCATTGATCCTAATTAAGTCACTTAGCTTGATGGGGGCTGTCTGATAACCAAATTCTCCCAAAGCATGGCTGATTTGTAGCGACGCCTCATGCAATGGCGATCCTATGGGACCGCAAAGAGCAATTACGAGTTCTGGAGTTCTGCTCGCGGCAGCCATACCTGTAGAGTCAAACTTAAGTTGATCTCCGGGAGTGGCATTCTTCTCAGTGCATTCAAGAGAGCGAACCTTTGCAGGCGAGGACATATATTTGGTTCCCGTTAAAAATTATTTCGTGTTTTCAACACATTGTCGGCCTGTGTTAGTTGAAGGCGAGAACAGAAGTTTGAAGTGCCGCTAGTTCCTATAACAAGCCTCTGCGTCGCCCTAGTCGCCGCCACATAAAACACCCGCGCAGCGTCCTTCTCGTCCTCCCCGGGCGCTGGCATGTGCCCCACGCCGGGTAGCGCCACTACGGGGAATTCCAGGCCTTTGCTGACCTTCATGGTCATCACCTGGAAGGCGTTGGCGCCGGGTTGGTAGTCGCCGCTCTTCTTGCGCACACGATGCGGCAGCTTGCGCTGCGCAGTACGCAGGCGCGCGCGTCCATGGTTGTGTAGTCGCGGAAGATGATGGCCATGGTTGCCATCATGCCGATAAAGGCCTGATGCGGCTAGAGGGGTTTTGCCGGGTGCGGGGTGGTTAAGAAAAACTGGCCCGCAGCCCTTTAGAAACAAGCACGAGAACTATCAAAACAATAGCGCCCGTGCTGGTTTCAGGTCAGCTCAGGTGCTTGCCGACGATGCCTGCGAGTTCAAACATGGTCACCTGTGGTTTGCCAAACACCGGCAGCAGCTTGGCATCCGCGTTGATGGCGCGCTTGTTGGCGGCATCCTGCAGGCCGTTGGCCTTGATGTAATCCCACAGCTTCTTGATGACCTGCGTGCGTGCCACCGGCTCTGCGCCAATCACGGCAGCCAGTTCGGCGCTGGGCTGTTTGCCGGCAGCGGTGCTGGTCTTGCGGGGGGCTTTGGGCTTGGCCGCCTTGGCCGTGGCGGTTTTCTTGGCGGGTGCTTTCTTGCCTTTGGCGCCGGCGGCTGCAGGTTTGCCTGCGGCTGTTTTTGCGGCACCTGCAGCAGCGGTTTTGGCCGCCGTCTTGCGGGGTGGGAACTTGGACGGCGCAAATTCGAAGTTGACCTTGCCGGCCTCGGCATCCCAGGCCAGCATGGCCTTGAACGGGCGGCGCGTGCGCATGGAGACGAACTTGTCGAGCATGTCGGTCTTGCCGGTCGCCAGCAGCTTGCTCATCTGCTCGCGCTCCACCGGTTGCTGCAGGATCATCTTGCCGCTCTTGAAGTCGCAGCTCGGTGTGGCTTGTGCCATCGTGGGCACGGATTTCTCGCAGACATAGCTCTTGCCGTGCTCGTAGACATGGCCACCGCACTTGGGGCAGACGCCGAGCGATTCCTGCGCCGAGAAGTCCACCAGCTCACCGGTTTCGTCGGCCTTGTCGTCGCCAAAGTCGAACTCGAGCTTGTAGTTCTTGGTTTCCTCGTCAAACTTGATGACCATTTCGGCGGTGAAGGGCCAACCGGCCTTGGAGCGGAAGCCGTCGAGCGGGCCGATGCGCTTGTCGCGCAGGAACTGCTCCACCTCGGCCACCTCAAAGGTGCGGCCGGCCGGCGTTTTGCCGAACGAGAAGCCACAGCCTTCGCTCGCACCAGCCTTGCCCGTGCAGGTATAGCGGCGGTAGTTCTCCTTGATCACGCCGCCACAGTTCGGGCAGGGTGTGGTGAGGGTGGCGTAGTCGCCGGGCACGGTGTCGCGGTCGTACTCCTTGGCCTTCTTGACGATGTGCTCGGTCATCTCGGCGATCTCGCGCATGAACTCGTCGCGCGAGAGCTTGCCAAGCTCCATCTGGGCCAGCTTGTATTCCCACTCGCCGGTCAGCGCGGGTTTGGAGAGTTCCTCCACCCCCAGGCCGCGCAACAGCGTCATGAGCTGGAAGGCCTTGGCCGTGGGGATCAACTCACGGCCTTCGCGCAGCATGTATTTCTCGGCGATCAGGCCCTCGATGATGCTGGAGCGCGTGGCAGGCGTGCCCAGGCCTTTTTCCTGCATCGCTTCGCGCAGCTCATCGTCATCCACCAGCTTGCCCGCGCCCTCCATGGCGCCCAGCAGGGTGGCCTCTGAATAACGGGCAGGCGGACGGGTCTTGAGGCCTTTGGGTGCGACTTCATCCGTACGCACCTGCTCACCGGGTTTGACGGGCACCAGCGTGGCGGGGTTTTTCTCGTCGCCGTCCTTGACCTCGTCCTGGGCTTCCTTGCCGTAGATGGCGAGCCAACCCGGCTTGACCAGCACCTTGCCCTCGGTCTTGAAGTTGTGGTTGGCGGCTGTGGTGATGCGGGTGGTGACCTGGTATTCGGCGCTGGGGAAGAACACCGCCATGAAGCGACGCACCACCAGGTCGTAGAGTTTCTGCTCGGCTTCGCTCAGGCCGCTGGGGGCCTGCAGCGTGGGGATGATGGCAAAGTGGTCGCTGACCTTGGCGTTGTCAAAGATGCGTTTGTTGGGCTTGACGTAGCCCCCCTTGAGCGCGGTGGCGGCATGCGGCGCCAGGTGCTTCATGCCGCTGTCGGCCAGCATCTCAAAGGTCTCTTTCACCACCGGCACATAGTCTTCTGGCAGGTGACGCGAATCAGTACGTGGATAGGTCAGGGCCTTGTGGCGCTCATACAGGCTCTGCGCCAGCGACAGCGTGGTCTTGGCGCTGTAGCCAAACTTGCCATTGGCCTCACGCTGCAAGGAGGTCAGGTCAAACAGGGTCGGTGAGGCTTGTGTGGTGGGCTTGCTTTCTTCGCGCACCGAGGCCGTCTTGCCGCGTACGGCATCAGCCACGGCCTGAGCAGCCTGCTCGGTCCAGACGCGGTCGGCCTTGAGCTCGGCGTCCGGCTCGGCACCTTCGGCGACCGGGGTTTTCTTCCAGGCCGGGTCAAACCATTTGCCGTTGTACTCGCCGGCTTCGGCGGCAAAGGTGGCATGGATTTCCCAGTAGTCGCGGCTGATGAACTTGCGGATTTTTTCTTCGCGCTCCACCACCACGGCCAGCGTCGGCGTCTGCACCCGGCCCACGGTGGTGAGAAAGAAGCCGCCGTCGCGCGAGTTGAACGCGGTCATGGCGCGTGTGCCGTTGATGCCCACCAGCCAGTCCGCCTCGCTGCGGCTGCGCGCGGCGTCGGCCAGCGGCAGCATCTGCTGGTCGGGGCGCAAGCTGTCAAACCCGTCGCGAATGGCCTGCGGCGTCATGGATTGCAGCCACAGGCGCTGTACCGGCAACTTGACCTTGCTGTACTGCTGGATCAGGCGGAAGATCAACTCTCCCTCGCGGCCCGCGTCGCAGGCGTTGATGAATGCACCCACATCCTTGCGCTTGGCCTGCTTGATCACGGCATTGAGCCGGGTCTTGGTCTTGTCGATCGGCTTGAGCTCGAAGTGCGGCGGGATCACCGGCAGGTTCGCAAAGCTCCATTTGCCACGCTTGACATCAAACTCTTCAGGCGCCTGGATTTCCACCAGATGGCCGACCGCACTGGTGACGATATAGCCGTCACTCTCAAAATGGTCGTCGTGCTTTTCAAACTTGCCGGCGACCGGTGTCAGGGCGCGAACAATGTCTTGTGCAACCGAGGGTTTCTCGGCAATTACCAGGGTTTTCATCATAGGAACTTCAAAATACCTTCAACATCTTCAGCAAACATCTGGCCCGATTCGGCCATCACCACCTTGCCATCGCGACCGCGCACCAGCGTGACCGGCAGCCCTTTGGGTTTGGGCAGTATTTTGACCACATCGGGCGTAACCAGGCCAGCAGGGAAGCTGTAAGCCCTTTTTTGCAGGTAGGCCGTAGCCTCCTCGGCCTTCTTGTCGATCGACAGCGCCAGCATCTGCAAGCCACGGGGCTTGCCTGCCTGCCAGAGCTTTTCCATGAAGGGGCTCTGGATCGCGCAGAACGGGCACCAGCTGGCCCACCAATACACCACGAGAACCTGCCCCTGGGCCGCGCTGGCACTGAAACGGCTGCCATCGAACAGCTGCAGGTCCGGTACGGTCAAAGCGCTGCCCAGGGCCGGCAACGGCGGCGCCTTGGCCTCGGCGCTGGCGGGTGACTGGGCCCATAGCGGGCCACCATGCCACAAGGCAGCAGCGCCAGCTGCCGTGGTGGCGCTGGTCAAAAACTGTCTTCTCAATGCATCCATGGCTGACTCTCCTACAATCCATGCTTCACGCGCATGCGCGCGCAGGCGCACATGTGTGCACTTTCAACATAACAGAGTTTCTTGCCGTGTCTCGCAAAGCCTCCGAAAAAATTGCATCCAGCAGTACCCCCCGTATCAAAACCCGCCGCTCCGGCGTTCACGGCAAAGGTGTTTTTGCTGTGGAGGATATCCCCAAAGGCGAAGTCATCATTGAATATGTGGGCGAAATCATCAACTGGAAAGAGGCCCTGCGCCGGCACCCCCACGACCCCAAGGACCCGAACCACACGTTTTATTTCCACGTCGATGAAACCCATGTGATTGATGCCAAGCATGGCGGCAACGCATCGCGCTGGATCAACCACGCGTGCAAGCCCAATTGCGAGGCAGATGAAGTGGACGGCCGCGTGTTCATCAAGTCCTTGCGAAAAATCAAGGCGGGTGAGGAGCTCAACTATGACTACGGTCTGATCATCGACGAGAAATACACGAAAAAACTCAAGGCCGAATACCCGTGCTGGTGCGGCAGCAAGAAGTGCCGCGGCACGCTGCTGGCGCCCAAAGGCGGCCGCTGAGAGCTGCCTGTGCGTCGCGGCCCCCAGGCACGAGCTGACCAGCCTGTGCGCCCCGTAACTCGCATCGCCAGACCGGGCAACCTGTCGTGAACCCCATTCACTGGCCCGCAGAAGCCATTTGGGAGGCCGTGGCGCCGCGAATACCGGATTTCACGGTCGAGATACTGCCCGAGCTGGATTCGACCAACAGCGAGTTGATGCGGCGGGCGCGGGAGGGGCGTCTTGAGCCGACCCTGCTGGTGGCCCAGCGCCAAACAGCCGGCCGGGGCCGGCTCGGACGTGACTGGCATAGTGAGGGCGCGCCAGCGCAGGGCCAGGCTCCCGCCACCCCCACCCCCACCCCCACTCCGGCACTCTCTGCCTTGACATTTTCCCTGGGGCTGCCGCTGTCCGTGGCTGGCTGGTCAGGGCTGTCGCTGGCCGTGGGCGTCTGCGTGGCGCGCAATCTGCACCCCGATGTACGGCTCAAATGGCCCAATGATGTGTGGCTGGGCGGACGCAAGCTGGCGGGCATCCTGATTGAAACAGCGAGTTTTGGCCACCTGCGTTATGCCGTGATCGGCGTCGGGGTGAATCTGCTGCCCCGACCGGCCTCGGGCCTGCGCACCCCACCAGCCTGGCTGACCGAGGTGCTGCCCGGGATGGATGCGCCTCAGACCTTGTTGCGCCTGGCGGCGCCGCTGGTGCAGACGGTCAAGCGCTTTGAGCAGCTGGGCTTTGCGCCCTTCGTGGCAGATTTCAACGCGCTGGATGCCTTGCATGGCCAGGAGGTCAGCCTCAGTGACGGCACCCAGGGCGTGGCGCACGGGGTGGATGAAACCGGCGCCCTGCTGGTGCATACTTCAGACGGGGTGAAGAAAATCACCAGTTCCGAAGTCAGTGTTCGTCCCCTGAATCCACCCACCACCTGAAACCATGTTGCGTCTTGTTGTGCTGCTGCTTGTGTTGATGAACGGCGTCTACTTCGCCTGGTCCGAGGGGCTGCTGCGCGCCTACGGCTTTGCGCCGGCCCAGCAGTCCGAGCCGCAGCGACTGGCGCAGCAACTGCATCCCGAAGCCATGCAGGTGCTGACAGGCGAGGACGCCCGGCGCGCAGAGGCCAGTCCACCAGCCGCGCCAGCCGTGCCGGCCGGGCCGGTGGTCTGCCTGCAGGCCGGGTTGTTCGACGACAAGCAGAGCGCCTTTTTGCGCAACGCGCTGGAACCCGCATTGCCCACAGGCTCCTGGGAGCTCCGGCCTGAAGCCGAGCCTGCGCGCTGGATCATCTACATGGGCAAATTCGCCAATGCAGAGGCGACCGACAGAAAACGCGATGAACTCCAGACCTTGAAACTGAAGTTTGAGCCCTTGCAAAACCCGGCGCTGGAGCCGGGCCTGTCGCTGGGTGGCTACCCGACCCAGGATGCGGCCAAGGCTGCCTTGCAGCAACTCAGCCAGCGCGGCGTGCGCACGGCCCGGGTGACCCAGGAGCTGGAAGAGGTGCGCGGCAACCGGCTGGTGATTCCGGCGGCCGACGATACCTTGCGCACCCGGCTGGAAGACTTCGGCACCGTGTTGACGGGCAAGCCGCTGCGCCCCTGCCCTTGAGCTGACAGGGCGCAGACAGGGCGCATGTAGCGCTGAGCGCGCAGTCTGGGAAACGACTTATTCGCTGGAAGAGGTGCTGGCTGTCTGGGTGTCGAAGCGCACCGTGAAGCGCGCACCCGGTGAGACGTGCCCGGGGCGGGTGTCCTCCAGCTGGACCGTGGCGTTGTGCTGTTGAACGATTTCCTGCACGATGGGCAGCCCCAGGCCCGAGCCATCGGCTTCCGTTCCCAGCGCCCGGTAGAAGGGCTGGAACACCAGCTCGCGCTCTGCTGGCGGAATGCCAGGGCCTGAATCTTCTACCTGCAGCAACAGCACCTTGCCAAAGGGGTCGGCGAGCACCCTGGCGGTAATGACGCCTGGCTGTTCGGGGTTGGAGGGGGTGTAGTTGATGGCGTTATCCAGCAGATTGCGCACCAACTCCTTGAGCAGGGTCGGGTTGCCCTCCACCATGCCGCCCTCGGCGCCGGGCTGGGCCCCTTCATAACCAAGGTCGATGTGCTTGTCCAGCGCCAGCGGCACGCAATCACGCACCACTTCCATGGTCAGGCGGGCCAGATCACAGGGCTGGCGGCTCATGCTGGTGCCGCTGCTCTCGGCGCGCGCCAGCGCCAGCAACTGGTTCACGGTGTGGGTGGCGCGCACGCTCGCACGCCCGATCTGGCGCAGCGAGTGTTTCATGTCCTCGGTGTTGGCGCCCTCACGCTGCGCCAGATCAGCCTGCATGCGCAGCCCGGCCAGCGGGGTTTTAAGCTGGTGCGCGGCATCGGCGAGAAAGCGTTTTTGCGTGGCGATCGAGTCCTTCAAGCGCATGAGCAGGTCATTCACCGAGGACACAAGTGGCGCCACCTCCAGCGGAACTGTCTGGGTGTCGAGTGGGCTCAGGTCGTCCGGTTTGCGTGCCCGGATGCGTTCTTCCAGTTGATTCAGCGGCTTGATGGCCTGCACCAGGGCGAGCCAGACGAGCAGCACGGCAATCGGCAGGATGGCAAACTGCGGCAGCATGACGCCCTTGATGATTTCCGTGGCCAGCACGGAGCGCTTGTCCAGGGACTCCGCTACCTGCACCAGCACAGGGTGGCGTGCACCCGGCAGATCAAGCGCCACCCACATGTAGGCAATCCGCAGGTCAAGGCCGTGCAGCTCGGCATCCCGCAAGTGCACTTCGCCCGGAGGGACCGGGGCATTTTCTGGCGGCAGGGGCAGCTCCAGTTCACCACTGAGGAGCTCGCCGCGTCCGCCCAGCACCTGGAAGTAGACCGTGTCGGAATGGTCGGTGCGCAACAGCTCGTGCGCGGACAGGGAGAGGTTGAATTCAACGCGCTTGTTCTTGACCTCCACAAGGTGCGCCAGCGTGGCCACCTTGTATTCGAGAGAGCGGTCAAAGGGCTTGCTCGCAATGCCCTGTGCAACCACCCAGGTCAGCACCAGGCTGATGGGCCACAGCAGCAGCAGCGGGGTGAGCATCCAGTCGAGGATTTCACCGAACAGGGAACGCTGCTCGCGCTGGAAAAGCTTCACGGCGAGAACTCCGGCTGGCGCACTTGCCGCGGGTTGGGGCGACCAGGCATGGACGTCATGGCGTCACTGGATTTTTTCGAGGCAGTAGCCCAGCCCACGCACCGTGGCGATGCGCAGCGGCCCCTTTTCAATTTTTTTGCGCAACCGGTGGATATAGACCTCGATCGCGTTGGTGCTGACCTCTTCACCCCACTCGCAGAGCCGCTCAACCAGCTGGTCCTTGCTGACCAGACGGCCGCTGCGCTGCAACAGGACTTCCAGCAAACCCAGCTCGCGCGCCGAGAGCTCCACCATCTTGCCGTCGATCGTGGCGACCCGCCCAGCCTGGTCATAGACCAGCGGGCCGTGCTTGATGGTGTTGCTCACGCCGCCCATGCCACGCCGCGTAAGGGCGCGTACCCGGGCTTCAAGCTCCTGCAGGCTGAAAGGCTTGGCCATGTAGTCGTCAGCGCCGTAGTCGAGCCCCTTGACGCGTTCCTCCACACCGTCGGCTGCGGTCAGGATCAGCACGGGCAGCGAGGAGCCGCGCGCGCGCAGCTTCTTGAGCACTTCCAGTCCGTGCAGCTTGGGTAAGCCGAGGTCGAGAATCAGCAGGTCGAACTCGGTGTTGGTCATGAGGGCGGCATCGGCCTCGGTACCACTGGCCACGTGGTCGACCGCGGCACCCGAACTGCGCAAGGTGCGCAAGAGCCCATCGGCCAGAACCTGGTCGTCTTCGGCAATCAAAATTCGCATGCTTGTCCCCTTTGCCTTTGCTTTTAATGGTGGCCGGGATTCGACTCACACAGTTTGGCTGGATAGGGTGATTTTAGGGACGTGCGCGGCCTGCGTCGCCTGCTGGTATCAACTTAGCTGGCATAGGCCTCAAGCCCCAGCGCAACGACTGCGGCCACCTCCACGCCTATTGCCTGGCGAAACTCGTCTTCTGCCTGGGTGACCGCAGTCCGGAAAGCGTCGAGCCAGGCCAGCCCCACGGGGGTGAACAGAATGATCCTCGCGCGCGCGTCGCGTGCATCGGCTTGCCGCGTCACCAGGCCCCAGGCCTCGCACTGGTCCACCAGCTTGCCCATGGCCTGCTTGGTCATGCCGGCGCTTTGCGCCAGATCGCTGAGGCGCGAGCCTTCCAGCGCGAGGTGGCGTGTGATGTGGATGTGGGCGGCACTGACCTGGCCGCGCGCTGCCAGGTTGGACAGGGCGAGTGGCACGTTGACGTTCTGGGCCATCAGCGTCAGCACCCGGGCATCAAAACGCCGCATGGCATGGCCCAGCAGGCGGCCCAGATGGGTTTGGCGCCAGCCATCCAGCAAGGGGGCGTGGGCGGTGCCCGATGCCGCATGGGATGGCTCTGGCAGCGGCGTTGAAGAAGGTGAAACGGCCATTTGCATATGGTAAATCAAACTGACTAAAAAACACGTTTACTAATTTCAACATCCACCGTTAAACTACTGTTCAAGCATCCAGCCTGTGATTAAAAACACTGGATAAACACATAACCTGTTGATTTTCAAGGAGAGAACCATGGATGCACCCGTCAAAGGCGCGAACAGTGAAAAAGCCAAGGCTTTGCAGGCTGCGCTGTCACAAATCGAAAAGCAGTTCGGCAAGGGCACCATCATGCGCCTGGGCGAAGGCGAGGTGATCGAGGACATCCAGGTCGTCTCCACCGGCTCCCTGGGGCTGGATATCGCGCTGGGCGTGGGCGGACTCCCACGCGGGCGTGTGGTCGAGATTTATGGCCCTGAATCTTCGGGCAAGACGACGCTTACGCTGCAGGTGATTGCCGAGATGCAGAAAGAGGGTGGTCAGTGTGCGTTTGTGGATGCCGAACATGCACTGGACATCCAGTACGCCCAAAAACTTGGCGTCAACCTGCAGGACTTGCTGATCAGCCAGCCCGATACAGGTGAGCAGGCGCTGGAAATTGTGGATTCGCTGGTACGTTCAGGTGCGGTGGATTTGATCGTGATCGACTCGGTGGCAGCGCTCACGCCCAAGGCAGAACTGGAAGGCGACATGGGTGACTCATTGCCGGGCCTGCAGGCGCGCCTGATGAGCCAGGCGCTGCGCAAACTCACGGCGCATATCAAGAAAACCAACTGCATGGTGATCTTCATCAACCAGATCCGCATGAAGATCGGCGTGATGTTCGGCAGCCCCGAGACCACCACGGGCGGCAATGCGCTCAAATTCTATGCTTCTGTGCGGCTGGATATTCGCCGTACCGGCACCATCAAGAAAGGCGATGAGGCCATTGGTAACGAGACCAAGGTCAAGGTGGTCAAAAACAAGGTGGCGCCGCCTTTCAAGACGGCGGAGTTTGACATCCTGTTCGGCGAAGGCATCAGCCGTCAGGGCGAGATCATCGATATGGGTGTGACCGCCAACATCCTGGACAAGTCGGGCGCCTGGTACGCCTACAACGGCGAAAAAATCGGGCAGGGCCGTGACAATGCACGTGAGTTCCTGCGCGAAAACCCCGACCTCTCCCGCGAGATCGAAAACAAGGTACGGGACTCGCTCGGGATTCCACTGCTGCCAAGTCAGGGCGAGCCCGAGGTGAAAGCCAAATCATCGGGCAAAAAAGAGAAGGAAAAAGTCGATCAGCCCTTGGCATGATTACGCGGACAGCTATGAAAAACGTAGCAGTGTTGCTGGATTGATGCGGAGCGCATAGCAGGTGGTTTCGGCAAAACCTTCTCTCAAGGGACGGGCCTTGCGTTTGCTCAGTGGCCGTGAGCACTCGCGCGCCGAGCTCGAGCGCAAGCTCAAGGTTCACGAGGAGGAGCCCGGCACGCTGGCCAGGGCGCTCGATGAGTTGCAGGCCAAGGGCTTTATCAGCGAGCAAAGGGTGGTGGAGTCGGTCCTCCATCGCCGCGCTGCCAAGCTCGGTGCCGCACGGATCAAGCAGGAGTTGCAAGCCAAAGGGCTTGATCCCGAAGCGGTTTCGGCGGCCGTCGCGGGTTTGCAGGCGACCGAGCGCGAGCGTGTGCTTGAAGTCTGGCGAAAAAAATTCGGCGAGCCAGCGGTTGATGCGCAGGCGGCGGCCCGGCAGATGCGTTTTCTGGCTGCCCGCGGCTTCAGCGCAGAGGCGATCCGGCGGGTAGTGAAGGCGGGCGGCGAGGACTGAGGCTCAAAGCCCCAGCATCAGTTTCAGATTTTGGACCGCCGCGCCGCTGGCACCTTTGCCCAGGTTGTCCAGCCGGGCGACCAGCACGGCATGGGCAAAGCCATCGTCGACGCCCTGGTTCGCAAAAACACGCAACTCCATCTTGTTGGTGTTGGCCAGCGCCAGCGCATCGAGCTTGCCGTCGGTCGTGGCGGGCTCCACGCTCACCCATTCGCTGCCCTGGTAGTGCCTGGTCAGGGCGGCCTGCAGATCAGCCGCAGCGGGTTTGCCGGGCAGCAGATCCAGATGCAGGGGCAATTGCACCAGCATCCCTTGCGCGAAGTTGCCTACCGAAGGCGTAAACAGCGGACGCCGGGTGAGGCCGGTGAACTTCATGATTTCGGGGATGTGCTTGTGCTTGAGGCCCAGGCCATAGAGCTCGTAAGCCGGGGCTTCGCTTTTTTCATAGGCCTCAATCATGGTGCGGCCCCCGCCGGTGTAGCCACTGACAGAGGGCAGGCACAGCGGGAAATCCACAGGCATCAGGCCGGCATCGATCAAAGGGCGTATCAGGGCGATCGCGCCGGTGGCATAGCAGCCAGGGTTGGCAACCCGGCTGGCCTGACGAACGGCGTCCTGCTGACCAGCGGCCAACTCCGGGAAGCCAAACACCCATCCCGGTGCCGTGCGGTGTGCTGTGGAGGCGTCAATGATCTTGGGGCCGTGGCCGTTGGCGGCGGTGAAGGCATCAATCATGGCCACGGATTCGCGGGCCGCATCGTCATGCAGGCAGAGCACCACCAGATCAACCTGAGCCATCAGTGCTTGCTTGGCCGCTGGATCCTTGCGCTTCTCGGGCGCGATGCTCACGAGCTCAATGCCGGCCATCGATTGAAGCCGTTCACGGATTTGCAGGCCGGTGGTACCGGCCTCGCCGTCAATGAAGATGCGATGCAGGGCCATGGTTCAGGAAGTTTCCAATAAATTGACGCAAGTCATGTGCAAAGAGGGGCAGATGCCGCCATGATACATTCTGATGTTGCCGTCTGGGTTCATGCGTCACGGGGGAAACCGTGCGCCAGCATGGGCTAAGTATGCATTTCTTTAGTCATTCCTGATCGAGACATCATGAAAATTCACGAGTACCAAGGCAAGGAAATCTTGCGCCAATTCGGTGTGCCGACCCCGCGAGGGATTCCGGCCTTTACAGTTCAGGAAGCGGTCGAAGCCGCTCAAAAGCTTGGCGGCCCGATCTGGGTGGTCAAGGCACAGATCCACGCTGGTGGCCGCGGCAAGGGCGGGGGCGTGAAAGTGGCCAAGTCGATCGACGACGTCAAGCGCCTGGCTGGTGAGATCCTGGGCATGCAGCTCAAGACCCATCAAACCGGTCCTGACGGCCAGAAGGTGCGTCGCCTCTATATCGAAGATGGTGCCGACATCCAGAAGGAATATTACGTCTCGGTCGTGACCGACCGTGACACGCAGAAGATTGCCTTCATCGCATCGAGCGAAGGCGGCATGGACATCGAGGAAGTGGCGCATTCCACACCCGAGAAAATTATCAAGGTGTTTGTCGATCCGCTGGTCGGCCTGACAGACGCCCAGGCCAGGGAGATTGCAGACGGCATTGGCATGCCGGCCGATTCAAGCGCCCAGGCCATGGATGTCTTCAAGAAGCTCTACACCTGCTATATGGAGACAGACGCTTCACTGGTCGAGATCAACCCGCTGAACCGCGACGGCAAAGGCAACATCATTGCGCTGGATGCCAAGTTCAACTTTGATGCCAACGCGCTGTTCCGTCACCCCGAGATCGTGGCTTACCGCGACCTGGACGAGGAAGACCCGGCAGAAGTGGAAGCCAGCAAGTTTGACCTGGCCTACATCAGCCTGGACGGCAACATTGGCTGCCTGGTCAACGGTGCCGGCCTGGCCATGGCCACCATGGACACGATCAAGCTGTTCGGCGCTGAGCCGGCCAACTTCCTGGATGTCGGCGGTGGTGCCACGCCAGAAAAGGTGACGGAAGCCTTCAAGATCATGCTCAAGAACAAGAAGGTCAAGGCCATTCTGGTCAACATCTTCGGCGGCATCATGAAGTGCGACACGATTGCGACCGGTGTGATCACGGCTTGCAAGGCGGTGAACCTGAACGTGCCGCTCGTGGTGCGCATGAAAGGTACCAACGAAGAGCTGGGTAAAAAGATGCTGGCCGAATCCGGTCTGCCCATCATCAGCGCCGACACCATGGCCGATGCCGCTCAAAAAGTGGTTGCTGCCGTCAACGCCGCCTAAGCCCGAGGCCAAGGAATACATCATGTCGATTCTCATCAATAAAGACACCAAAGTCATCACGCAAGGCATTACCGGCAAGACCGGTCAGTTCCACACCGAAAAGTGCCAGGAATATGCCAACGGCAAGAACTGTTTCGTCGCGGGCGTCAATCCCAAGAAGGCCGGCGAATCGATCTTCAATATCCCGATCTATGCCTCCGTCAAGGAAGCCTCCAGCGAAACAGGCGCCACGGTTTCCGTGATCTATGTGCCGCCAGCTGGCGCGGCTGCTGCCATCTGGGAAGCCGTTGAGGCCGACCTCGATCTGGCGATCTGCATCACCGAAGGCATCCCGGTTCGCGACATGCTCATGGTGCGCAACAAGATGAAGGCCAAGGAAGCCGCCGGCGGCAAGAAAACCCTGTTGCTTGGCCCCAACTGCCCAGGCTTGATCACGCCAGACGAGATCAAGATCGGCATCATGCCGGGTCACATTCACCGCAAGGGCCGTATTGGTGTGGTCAGCCGCTCCGGCACCCTGACTTATGAAGCCGTGGCGCAACTCACCGAGATTGGCCTGGGTCAGTCCAGCGCCGTGGGCATTGGCGGCGATCCGATCAATGGACTCAAGCACATCGACATCATGCGCATGTTCAATGACGATCCGGATACCGATGCCGTCATCATGATTGGTGAAATCGGTGGTCCCGACGAGGCTGAAGCTGCGCGCTGGTGCAAGGCCAACATGAAAAAGCCCATCGTTGGTTTCATCGCCGGTGTCACGGCCCCTCCGGGCAAGCGCATGGGCCATGCCGGTGCGCTGATTTCGGGTGGTGCCGATACGGCTGATGCCAAGCTGGCTGTGATGGAGGAGTGTGGCTTCAAAGTGACCCGCAATCCTTCGGAAATGGCCAAGCTGCTGAAGGCGATGCTGTAAGCAATATTACGAATCATTCGGTGGCCTCAGGGCCACTACACTCGCCCGGAACTCACAAAAAGGGACCCTCAGAACAGTCGTGTTCAAGGTGCACCCATATTCACAACATAGGAGACACGGATGGAACTGCTGCAAAGTGCTGACTTTTGGATCGGCCTCGTCAAGATCATTTGGATCAACATCATTTTGTCAGGGGACAACGCGGTAGTCATTGCACTGGCAGCTCGTTCCTTGCCGCCGCACCAGCAGCGCATGGCAGTGTTGTGGGGTTCTGGCGCCGCTGTTGTGATGCGGATTGCCCTGACCGTGGTTGCCGTGCAGTTGCTGGAATTGCCCTACCTGCAAATTGTGGGTGGTCTGCTGCTGTTGTGGATTGGTGTGCAGCTTCTCAGCGATGAAGAAGAGGGTGAAGGGGAGAGCAAGGAATATGGCAGCCTGATGGCCGCCGTGCGCACCATCCTGATTGCCGACCTGGTGATGAGTCTGGACAACGTGATTGCCGTGGCCGCCGCCGCCAAGGGCAGCATGCTTTTGCTGGTTCTGGGCTTGGCGATCAGCATCCCGCTGGTGATTTTCGGCAGCACCCTGATGATCAAGCTCATGGAGCGCTTCCCCATCATCGTGATGCTGGGGGCCGGCTTGATTGGCTGGGTCGGCGGTGAAACGATTGTGAATGACCTGGTGTTCCGGGACTCGCTGGCCAGCAACCCGATGCTGCACTATGTGGGGGCGGTTGCCGGTGCTGCGCTTGTCCTGGCCCTAGGCAAGCTGATGCAAAAACGGCATGCCGAGGCGGCCAGCGACTGATCCGACGCTACTGCCCGGAGCGGAGGCCGAGAACTTCTGGCAGGATAAAACGACAGCGCTAGGGCTTGGCCTTTTGCCGATACAGACAGAGGTCTGCTAACTTGACTGCTACCCCATAACTCCTGCAAAGATGCCTGTCTTTGCAGGAGTTGTTTTTGGCAAGTTCAAGAGTGATGCTGTCACAAGTGGCAATAGTTTTATCCGCCCAAATTGAGCTGGGTATGCCTGATGTCAGGTATGCTGCCCTGCTGTACATTGGCGTGTGGGTCATGCGTCATGAGAAGGTTGAAGATCCCGGTAAATGGGTGATCAAGATCTGACGGCGCACAAGCTCAAAGCAACCATGATTTACAAGTTTTGTACCAGAACCGATCCAGGGCGTACGCGGGAAAACAATGAAGACGCGGTGGCATATGACGAGTCCACCGGGTTGACGATCCTGGCGGACGGTATGGGGGGCTACAACGCGGGTGAAGTTGCCAGCAGCATGGCCACGGACCTGATCAGGGCCGAAATGAGCCGCTGGTTGTCGGAGGTGGGTTCGCGCGTCACGACGCGCGATATCCGGCATGCACTGGAGATCAGTGTCGACAATGCCAACCGCGCGGTTTACAGCGCAGCGGCAGCAAATACCAAATATGCGGGGATGGGGACGACGCTGGTGGTTGGCGTGTTTCACCAGAATCGGCTGGTGGTTGGGCATATTGGCGACTCCCGCTGCTATAGGTTCAGGAATGGGGAGCTGGTGCAAATCACCCGGGATCACTCCCTTTTACAAGAGCAGATTGATGCCGGACTGATAACGCCCCAGCAGGCGGCCACTTCAGTCAACAGAAACCTCGTAACCCGGGCTTTGGGGGTTGAGGCGGAAGCCCTGCTGGAACTCAATGAATATGTGGTTGAAGGAGAGGAGACCTATCTGATGTGCTCGGATGGCCTATCCGACATGGTGCCCGATGCCGATATTGCGAAAATACTGAACTCCCAGGACGGGCTCGGTCAGAAGGCCGACCATCTTGTGGCTCAGGCCAATGCCAATGGCGGGCGGGACAACATCACCGTATTACTTGTCCAGGCGGGGGGGAAGCTCGAAAAGCGGGGTCTAATCTCCAGGTGGCTTGGAAAGGTGGTGACCTCATGAAGTGCCGTGGAAATCATTCAGGAAAGAGGAGTTCGACATGCCGAAAGTGATCGTATCGATCGACGGTGTCGTCATCAAGGAAGTTCAGTTGAGCAAGGATCGGACAACATTGGGGCGACGCCCCTATAACGATGTTGTGATCGATAACCTGGCGGTCAGCGGTGAGCATGCCGTGCTGGAAATGGTGGGTAACGAGGTGTATCTGGAAGACCTCAATAGTACCAACGGCGTGATTCTCAACGGCAAGAAAATCAGTCGGGAAGTGCTGCACCACGGCGACGTTGCAGAGCTGGGCAAATACAAGATCATGTTCGAGGAACAGGCGCCGGGCTTTGCCAAAACGATGCTGTTCAAGACCGCTGCTGCGCCGGCCAAACGCGTCACGGCAGCGTCCAGCTCGGGCGGCAATATGCCCGCCACCATGGCGACACCACCGGCGAATGCGGCCATCAAGGTGATATCGGGATCGGCGACGGGGCGGGAAGTCCCCCTGACCAAGGTGGTGACGACCATCGGCAAGCCCGGACATGCCGTGGCAGCCATCACGCGGCGACAGCAGGGCTATGTGCTTGCCCATGTCGAAGGTGCGGGTCGACCCGTCCTCAATGGCGCCCCCATGGGGCCGGAGGCGGTGGGGCTGAACAACGGGGATGTAATCGAGCTGGCGGGAACGAAAATGCAGTTTGTGCTGAGCTGAACGCAGTCCACCGGTGTGGTGGCGAGAGAGGTATGTGATGACTAGTCAGAAATCATTTGAGCGAAGCCTTCAAGATGCCGAATAAAGAGGTATGCCATGTTCCGCACACACCCTGCCTCATGCACCACACGGGCAACAATGGCCTGCGCTTCGTCGCATGATGCGACGAACGCCTCTAGCCGCACGCAGACAACACTGGAGATGACAGAATGAATGCAGTCATGAACCCAGATGCGATGGATAAGGCCTCTGAAAAGGCTTTCTTCGAATCTCAAAAATTGCCTCCCGAGAAGCGGGATGTCAAGTTCGAGGTGCTTTTCTACCGGCAGCTCCAGCAGGTTACCGCACGCATCCATGAGACCGAAAACCTCGAGCAGATCATGCTGGAGGCCAGCGATGACATCTGCAGGCTTTTCAATGCCGATCGGCTGACCCTCTATGCAGTCAATGAGGATCGCACCGCCATCATCTCCAAGATCAAGACAGGCCTGAGCAGCAGTCGCGAACTCAAGTTGCCCATCACCCCGCAAAGCATCGCCGGCTATGTGGCCTTCAGCCGGCAATTGCTGAATCTGGGTGATGTCTATGACGAAGAGGCGCTTAAGCGCATCCATCCCGCATTGACTTTTCTCAAGGAGGTCGACAAACGCTCAGGTTATCGGACTCAGCAGATGCTGGTGGCGCCCATCCTGGAGGGCGATATCCTGCATGGCGTGTTGCAGGTGATCAACCACAAGAGCGGCCAACCCTTCGGTAACCTGGAGGTGGAGGGCGTGGTGCAACTTTGCAAGACGCTGGCCACTGCTATTCGCCAGCGCGCGCACAAGGACGAAAAGGGGCAGCGTCATACGGCCACCAAATACGACGGCCTGGTAGCAGACGGTGTGATGACGGACGATGAACTGCGCCAATGCGTGCAGGATGCGCGCAACGAAGGGCGGCCAGTCGAGCATTTGCTGATCTCCAACTACAGGATCACGCCGGCACAGCTGGGGCCGTCATTGGCCAAGTTCTTCGGGGTACCCTATGAGCCTTTCAATGCGGGTCGCATCCGTTCGGAAATCCTCCACGGTCCGCTCAAACGGGACTTTATTGAAGAAGAGGGCTGGATTCCGCTGGAGGAGACGCCCGAGGGCCTGATCATCATGTGCGTGGATCCCGAGGCGGTGCGCGGCTCGCGCATGGTGCCGCAGGTGTTTCCACGCTACAACAAGTTTGCCTATCGGGTCACCACCCAGACCGAGTTTGCGCTGACCCTTTCACAGTTCTTTGGTGCTGAAGTGGAGGGTGGCTCGATCGACCAGTTGCTGGCCGACCTCGATTCGCCCGCAGACGATGATGGCTTCAACGATGATTCGCTGGAGTCAGCAGCGGCCGACAACGAGTTGGTCAAGTTCGTCAACAAAGTCATCGTCGATGCCTACAGGCAGAAAGTCTCCGATATTCATATTGAGCCCATGCCGGGCAAGGCCAAGACGGGCATCCGCTTTCGCATCGATGGCACGCTGATGCCATACATCGAAGTGCCCGCGCATTTCCGCCAGGCCATGGTGACCCGGCTCAAGATCATGTGCGACCTGGACATCTCCGAGCGCCGCAAGCCGCAAGACGGCAAGATCAAGTTCAAGAAATACGGGCCGCTGGATATTGAACTGCGTGTGGCCACCATCCCCTCGGCTGGCGGGGTGGAAGACGTGGTGATGCGTATCTTGGCCGGTGGTGAGCCGATTCCGATGGAAAAACTCGGACTCACGCCGCACAACAAGGAGCGGCTTGAGAAAACCATTACCAAGCCCTATGGCCTGTTTTATGTTTGCGGCCCGACGGGTTCAGGCAAGACCACCACCTTGCACTCCATCCTCAAGTTTCTCAACACGCCGGACACCAAGATATGGACAGCTGAAGACCCGGTGGAGATCACCCAGAAGGGGCTGCGCCAGGTGCAGATCAACCGCAAGGCGGGCATTGACTTCGCGCTGATCATGCGTGCCTTCCTGCGGGCCGACCCCGACATCATCATGGTGGGCGAGTCGCGCGACAAGGAAACCGTGGCCATGGGTGTGGAAGCTTCGCTCACGGGACACCTGGTGTTTTCCACCCTGCACACCAACTCCGCGCCCGAATCCATCACCCGGTTATTGGACATGGGCATGGACCCGTTCAACTTTGCCGATGCGCTCCTGGGCATTCTGGCCCAGCGGCTGGCCAAGAAGCTCTGCGACTGCAAGGAAGCTTATGTACCCGAGCCATCCGAGCTCAAGAACTTCATGTCCGAATACGCTGAGGAATTGCGCAACACCATAGCCTGGCAGGCCGACGAGGGCGGTGAGATGCAGCAACTGTTTGAGAACTGGCTGGAGACCTATGGCAAGGACGGAGAGCTCCAGTTCTACCGTGCTGTGGGTTGCGACAAATGCAACAACACCGGTTACAAAGGCCGAATCGGCCTGCACGAGCTGCTGATTGCTGACGACAACGTCAAACGCCTGGTGCAGGAGCGTGCCCGCGTTGCAGCTATTTTTTCAGCAGCCGTGGAGTCTGGCATGCGGACGCTGAAGATGGACGGCATGGAAAAAATCATGCAAGGGCTGACCGATCTCAAGCAGGTCCGCTCGGTCTGTATTAAATGACCCAAATGGCCTGACAAAGTTGTCACCAGTCAGTCAGAAATGACGAAAATGCTCAAAAAATCGCGGGTATACCCTTAAAAATAGTGAATTTAGTGCAGTTTTATAAGGTTTTCTCCTTGGCACAGAAGCTGCTGATTCAGTAGTTCTCGATGCTTTTAAACAAGGAGTTTTTCATGAAGCGTTCCATCCAAAAAGGTTTTACCCTGATCGAACTGATGATCGTTGTGGCCATCATCGGTATTCTGGCTGCCGTGGCCCTGCCTGCATACCAAGACTATACGGTTCGAGCTCGAGTCAGCGAGGTGATCCTGGCTGCCTCCTCCTGCCGTACCGCTGTAACCGATACTGTTTCGAATTCACCCAATGTTGATGTATCTGCCGTATTGCCAGGCTCATGTGCCGTGGTAGCAACCAAGATGGTTAAGAGCGCAACAGTCGATGCAAATGGTGTTGTTGTTGTTGTTGGCGATGAGGCTGGTCTGAAAGGCAGCACGACGGCCACGGCAAACTCCATCGAGATGAAGCCATACATTAGTGGAACCGCTTTGGTCGGTACAACCGATGGTGGGAAAACCATCACTGAGTGGAAATGCGGTCCTGCCGCAACGAATCCTTTGCCCAGTAAATATCTGCCAGGTTCTTGCAAAGCCAGCTGATCCTCTCTGAGCATGAAAAAGGGTCGCTATGCGACCCTTTTTCTATATGGAGAGCAAGAAAACCCACAAATGGCGACTAAAACGTAGACTGAACACGGATGAACTCTCACAAACAGCCCTGATGAACTGCAAAGATGTGGCCTGAATCTCTCCGCAAACGTGTTCGTATCGCAGGTACGCACTTGGGCATAAGTGTGCTGGTAGCCGGCATGGCTTACTTGTTCGTATTCACTGTCTGGTATCCGTCGCCGTTTGCTGCCCTAGCAGGCGGTGCCCGATTGTTTTTACTGCTGGTCTTGGTTGATGTGGTAATGGGACCAGTGTTGACCGCGGTTGTGGCTAGTGCTGGCAAGTTACGGCGCGAATTGGTACGCGATTTATCAATCATCGTTGTGCTGCAGCTTGCAGCTTTTGCTTATGGCATTTTCAGTGTCGCGCTGGCAAGGCCGGTTGCACTTGTCTTTGAGGTAGATTTGCTGAGGCTGGTCTCGGCGGCAGATATTGATCCCGAAGAATTGAAGAAAGCGCCAGTTGAACTGCGCAATTTGTCATGGAGTGGGCCGCGCTTATTGGCTGTTGTGAAACCGACTGACCCAACTGAGCAGTATCAAGCCATTCAACTTGGCTTGGCTGGTATTCAACTGGCAATGCTGCCTAAGTACTGGCGCAATTATGATGAATATGTTGACAGCGTATGGCGCCAGGCCAGACCAGTACAAGCACTGCTAAGCAAATATCCTGAGTCGGCGAAAAGCATGGAGAACATTGCCACATTGACAGGGCAGACCACGCAAACGTTGCGGTTCATGCCACTGTTGGCGCGCCAGGTTAGTTGGGTGGCTGTAATAGCTGGTCCAGATGCGCATATCGTTGGTTATCTGCCGTTTGACGGGTTTTTCTGAAGCAGAGGTGCAGGTAATGCGAACAAGGCGAGTCTTGAAATAGTCAAGGCCCAGCAACAAAACCTCCCGACTTGCCCCCATGCTTTTCCAGTAGTTTGACTTCGGTGATCGTCATGCCGCGGTCAACGGCCTTGCACATGTCGTAAATGGTGAGCAGTGCGACCTGCACCGCAGTAAGTGCTTCCATTTCAACCCCGGTGGGACCGACGGTCTCTACGGTAGCCGTGCAAGAAATATGATCTGCCAGTGCGCTCTTTGCGGGATGCTCTTCGAATTCAATCGCCACACGCGTCAGCGCGAGGGGGTGACACAGAGGAATCAGGTCACTCGTCTTCTTGGCGGCCTGGATGCCGGCGATGCGTGCAATGCCCAGCACATCGCCTTTCTTGGCGGTGCCGGCCTGGATGATTGCCAGCGTTTCGGGCCGCATCTCGATGCGACCACCCGCCACGGCGATGCGGTGCGTGCTGGCTTTGGCAGCAACGTCCACCATGTGGGCCTGGCCTTGGGCGTCAAAATGGGTCAATGAGCTCATGTCGTCAATCAATGCGGTTAAAAAATACAGATGAAGTCAACTTTACGAAACATTCATCAACTTCAAGCATCATAAGGGGGTGGTGCTGTTTATTCAGCTTGCGCCCCGACACAAGGTGCGAACTGAAGCTGTGCCGAACACCTTGCTGATGGAACTACATTGAACTTGAAATTTCGAAGTTTTCAGAGCCTAGCCCTTGTGGGAAAAAGAACCGTTGCTACATTTTTGGTAGTGATGGTGGCGCTGACGGGCTTTCCATCACAGGCCCAGCTTCCAAGCCTGGGTGAAACGGGCAGCATGACGGCGGGCGCGGAGCGCAGGATTGGCGACCGGATTGCGCGGGAGTTGTATCGAGACCCGGACTACATCGATGATCCGGTGCTGGTGGAGTATGTGCAGGGCATCTGGCGCCCTTTGCTGGCGGCGGCCCGTCTACGGGGCGAGTTGACACCCGAGATTGACGAGCGTTTTGCCTGGAAGATCCTGCTCGGCAAGGACCGGTCGGTCAATGCCTTTGCGCTGCCGGGGGGCTATCTGGGTCTGCACCTGGGCTTGATCAGTGTGGTGAGCAACCGGGATGAACTCGCCTCGGTGCTGGCGCATGAGCTCAGCCATGTGACGCAGCGCCATATTGCACGCATGCTCGACAAGCAGAACCAGCAAAGTCCGTTGATGATTGGCGCAATGATCCTGGGCGTGCTGGCCGCCAGCAAAGATCCGAATGCAGCCAGCGCCATGATCGTGGGTGGCCAGGCCGTAGCGATCCAGAACCAGCTCAATTTCTCCCGCGACATGGAGCGCGAGGCTGACAGGGTGGGTTACGGCGCCATGACGCAGGCAGGGTTTGAGCCCAAGGGCTTTGTGACCATGTTCGAGAAGCTGCAGCAGGCATCGCGTCTGAATGACAACGGTGCTTTTCCCTACCTGCGTAGCCATCCGATGACGACAGAACGCATGGCGGACATGCAAAACCGCCAGCAACTCGATTCGCACTATATTGCTGCTTCGGAGCCGACGATGGAGCACGCCATGGTTGTTGCGCGGGCCAAGGTGCTGACGGGTCCGGGGGTGGATGTTTTGCGTGCCTGGGTCAACGAAGCTGCTGGCGTCGTGCCAGCTGGTCAAACTGCGGCGCGCCGCGCCGGCGTCTTGTATGCCGCTGCCTTGGCAAGTGCCAGTTTGCGGGAGTATGCGAGGTTGCCGGTTTATCTGACAACCTTGGAGGAGTTGGCGCAGGCCGAGCCGAAAGCACGACGGCTGGTGGCGTTGCTCAAGGCCGAGTTGGCATTGGCCCAAAACCAGCCCGAACTTGCCGCCGCTTTAGCTGCTCCGGGGGTGTTTGCATTGCCGCGCGCAGAGTTGATGCTGTCATCCCAGGGCTTGATCCGGCTCGGACGGAGCGCAGAAGCGACACCCCGGCTGCAGGCACGAGTGGCATCCGATCCAACGGATGCGCTGGCTTGGCAATTGCTGGCCGCTGCCTATGCGGCACAGGGGCAGGCAATTCGCGCGGTGCGCGCCGAGGCAGAGTCCCGCGTGGCGGTGCTCGATTACACGGCGGCCCTGGACCGGTTCAAGGCCGCGCAGGATCTGGCCCGAACAGCCAGTAACCGCAATGAGCCCGGGGCCCATATCGAGGCCTCGATCATTGATGCCAGAACGCGGGAAGTCCAGTTACTTCTCAAGCAGCAGACGCTGGAGCGCTAGGTCGATCACGACACCCAAGGCGGAGTAGATCAGGGAGCCCACCAGAGCGGCTGAAAAATCACGAACATGAAAGCCCTCCAGAATGCTGGCAGCGGCCCAGAACATCAGGGCGTTGATCACGAACATGAACAGGCCCATGGTGACCAGTGTGACCGGCAGGGTAAGGATGAGCAGCACAGGTCGAAGCACCGTGTTGAGCAAGCCGATCACCAGGGCGGCGATCAGGGCCGCCACAAAACTGGTGACGACGACACCCGAATAGAGATGTGCCACGGCCAGCAAGGCAGCGGCACTCAGCAGCCATTTGAAAACAAGCACCATGACGCCAAGCATAGCACCCTGGTTGCAACCAGGGTGCTAGCCGAACGGTTCGGGTGGCCTGGATGCTGCTGGCTCAGTCAGCAGCCAGTACCAGCACCATGCCCATGCCGGCCACGGCGCCTGGCACGGCCCAGCGACCGTCTTTTGATGTGGGCTGGTCGTCCGTGACGGGCGGCATGTCCTGGCCAAACTTGGGACGGCGGGCGTCGAGCACATGCGCCACCCCATGCTCGCTGAGCAACTCCTTGGTCAAGGCCGCAAGAGGGCCTTTGGAGACAACTTTGGAGACACTGTCGCCGTGGCCTTCGAGCTGAGGCACGATTTGCGCAAACAGTTTTTCCGACCATTTGGCACGCCAGCTTTCGCGGGCGCTGTTATTGACCCATTTGCTGATGTGACGGGTCATGCGTGGCGCACAGGCCACCAGTATCCAATGGGTACCTTGCGCCACGCGGGCATCGGCATTTCTCATGGGGGCGAGTTGTTGCTGTGCGTAAGCGGCATCGTCCACGTACACAATGATTTTGTCCATGATGTGCTCCTTTGAGGTTGTTGACAAGGAAGAAACTCGGAAATCAGGCGGCATGGCCGGAGCGGCCGTCGAGGTTGCGCGCCTGCTGCTGGCGCCGTGTACTCCACCATCCAGCAGCGAGTACACCGACAACTGCAGCGGCATAGGTCATCCAGCGTGCAGCCGTGTGGACTATCTCGGGTGGATCAAACACGGCATCGAGCAGCGGCTCGCTGACGATCATCTTGGCGGCTGTAAATGCCAGCACACCAGCACCGAGGTGGATGATGATTGGGAAGCGCTCGACCAGCTTCAGCACCATGGTGCTGCCAAATACCACGATGGGCACGCTCACGAGCAGGCCGATAATCACGAGATCGAAGGAGCCGTGTGCCGCACCGGCCACGCCCAGCACGTTATCAACCCCCATCAGGGCATCTGCCACGATGATGGTTTTCATGGCGCCCCAGAAGGTATTGGCGACTGGTCCATCATGGCCTTCGCTTTCCTGGTCGGCCAGCAATTTGTAGGCGATCCACAGCAGCCCCAATCCACCGACCAGCATGAGGCCCGGAATTTTCAGCAGCCAGACCACGCCGACCGTCATGACAGAGCGCACGGTGATGGCGCCAACGGTGCCCCAGACAATGGCTTTCTTTTTCAGATGGGGCGGCAGGGTGCGTGCTGCCAGGGCAATCACGATGGCGTTATCGCCAGCGAGTACCAGATCAATGAGAATAATGGCCAGCAAAGCCGACCACCAGGGGGCAGATAAAAATTCCATGACAAATGTCTCCGAGTCGTATCGATCAACAACCCGAAGCAGATTCATCAAAAGGAAAAATGTGCTTCCAAAGAAACACAGACACACTTCGACGACACCCACAACAGGTCCCAATCGAAGGTCTTGCTCGGCATGGAGTCATGCAGAATTTGCCCAACAAGCCGGAAGTTGTACTTCGTAATGACGACTTGCTGATACTGGCCGCAGCGATGTCCTACTGAATCAGTGGCCATCTTCCCTGTGCTGCAACTAGCGGGAGCTACTCCCCTTCGTAGAATCATTAGAGCATATCTGCGGACATCCCTGCAAATTTCAGGGGTTTAGTGCAGCCGGGCATAAAGGGGCGGGCGCTGCGCATGTGCATGCACATGGCGCTATCATCCCTGTCCTCTATAAAGACAGCGCATGGCAGGAATCCACATCACCGACATAGAAGCCGCCATCAATTTCTGGCGCAGCAAGAAGCCCTCACCCGATGGCATTACGCTGGCGCCAGAGATACGTGCGCTGGCCGAGGTGTATGCCTTGATGGTGTTCTACCATGAGGTTCAGGCAGATGAGTTCAGCTTCCCGGCGGAGGCCATGGCGGCCTGGCTGGCTTGGTATGACAGCACGCCAGATACGCCTTGTATTGCCATCTGCTCCACCAGTCAGGGAGACGAGGTGTGCAAGGGTTGTGGACGCAGTTTTGACGAGGTTCAGCTCTGGACGGAAATGCGACCGGCCCAAAAGCGCCAGACCTGGCGGCGCATCACGCTGGAGGCGGATTCCTGGCGTTTCAACCGCTACGCGGAGCGGGCTCGGGAAGGGCCTGGTGAAGCGGCCAAAGGTAATGGGGCTTAGCTATTTCCCTGCCACGAGATGGCAGCATCGAACGCCGCGGCCATTTACTTCCAGCGCAAGCACTCCAGCTCCACAGTTTGCTGGTTGTCACCCAGCATCAACTGCCCTTCCTGTACGGTGGCCTGCAGTTGCATGGAGCGCTGGGCGAGCGCGGCGAGCGCTTGCGACTGCACCGTGGGTATGCGAAAGACACTGAGGTTGCCCAGCCGGCTCAGTTTTGACTCGATGCCACGCCACCAGACTTCGGCCGCATGGTTGAAGCAATAGAGCATGACCTCGTCGGCCTTGCCGCAGGCCTTGGCGACGGGCTTGTCGTCGGGCTGCCCCACCTCGATCCACAACCTAGTCTGGCCAGTGAAGTCCCGCAGCCAGACATCCGGCTCATTGGGGTCTGACAGGCCGGCACCAAAAGCCAGGGTGCCATCGCCCGCGCACACACTTTGCAGCTTGTAGGCATTGAGCGCAAGCGCTACCAGGCGCACCATCATGCGCTCGTCGGTTTCGCTGGGATGGCGCGCAAGGGTCAGTGCATGATCTGCGTAATAAGCGTGGTCAATGTCTGCGATTTGCAGGTTGACCTTGAAGACGGTAGATTTGAGAGCCACTTGATTGCTACTAAATATATAGCTGCTCGCGCCCAGTCTAAATGGGCTAAGCGGCAATTTATAGGTTAAATCCGGCGAGCCAGCTCAGCAGCTTTGCCGGTGTAGCTGCCAGGCGTCATGGCGAGCAGGCGCTGCTTTTCGGCGTCGGGAATGTCGAGCTTCTGGATAAAGCCATGCATGAGCTCGCGGTTCATGGGCTCACCCCGGGTGAACTGCTTGAGCTGTTCATAAGGCTGAGGCAGGCCGTAGCGGCGCATGACCGTCTGGATCGGTTCAGCCAGGACTTCCCAGGCGGCATCCAGATCGGCTGCAATGGCTGCCTTGTTGATCTCCAGTTTGCCCAGACCCGTACCCAGTGACTGGTACGCCAGCACGGCATAGCCCATGGCAACACCCATATTGCGCAACACGGTGGAGTCGGTCAGGTCGCGTTGCCAGCGGCTGATGGGCAGCTTTTCGCTGAGGTGTTTGAGCAAGGCGTTGGCGATGCCCAGGTTGCCTTCGGCATTCTCGAAATCGATCGGATTGACCTTGTGCGGCATGGTGGACGAACCGACCTCTCCGGCCCGCAGCTTTTGCTTGAAGTAGCCGAGTGAGACATAGCCCCAGACATCACGTGACCAGTCAATCAGGATCGTGTTGGTGCGGGCCATCGCGTCAAACAGCTCGGCCATGTAGTCGTGCGGCTCGATCTGGATGCTGTAGGGCTGGAAGGTCAGACCCAGACCCAGGGGTTCGGGGGTTTCGACCACGCGGCGGCTAAAGGCTTCCCAATCATAGTCGGGCCATGCAGACAGGTGGGCGTTGTAATTGCCAACCGCGCCGTTCATCTTGGCCATGATCTTGACGGCGGCGATTTTCTCGCAGGCGGCATTCAGCCGGACCACCACGTTGGCAATTTCCTTGCCGACCGTGGTCGGACTGGCGGTTTGCCCATGGGTGCGGCTAAGCATGGGGACATCTGCATAGGCATGGGCCATTTCACGCAGCTTCATCAGCAGACGGTCCAGCGCCGGCATGACCACCACGTCTCGTGCGGAGCGCAACTGCAGCGCATGGCTGGTGTTATTGATGTCTTCGCTGGTGCACGCAAAATGCACGAATTCGCCGGCATTTTGCAGTTCCGGCCGCGCTTCGAATTTTGATTTGATCCAGTACTCGACGGCCTTCACATCGTGGTTGGTGGTTTTTTCGATCTCCTTGATCGCATTGCCGTCCGTCTCCGAAAAGTTCTTCACCAAACCCAGCAAGTAAGTGCGAGCTCCTGGTGTAAGTGGCTTGAATTCTTTGAATCCCGCATCGCTCAGGGCAATAAACCAGGCCACTTCAACCTGAACGCGGCGATGCATATAGCCTTGCTCGCTCATCAGCGGACGCAGGGTAGCGAGTTTGGCCGAGTAGCGGCCGTCCAGGGGAGACAGGGCAGAAATGGTGGAAAACGTCATGCGCCCAATTGTAGGCCTTGAGGGCCAGTTTGAAGCTTGTCAGGCGGGGGGCACCGTCAGTCGCTAGAATCAGTCTCCCGGAGCAACTACCTGACCCATGAAACTAATCGGATCAACGACCAGTCCTTACGTGCGCAAAGTGCGAATTGTCATGGCTGAGAAAAAGCTGGACTACAACTTTGTGACAGAGGATGTCTGGGCCGATGACACTAGCATCAGCCAGTCTAATCCACTTGGCAAGGTGCCATGTCTGGTCATGGAAGGGGCTGAGGCGCTGTTCGATTCACGGGTGATCGTTGAATATCTCGATACCCTGTCGCCCGTAGGCAAGCTGATCCCGGCCGTAGGCCGCGAGCGTGCCGAGGTCAAGACCTGGGAGGCGCTGTCTGATGGCTTGCTGGATGCGGCCATTCTGGCGCGACTGGAGTCCACCTGGACCGGACGCAACAAGACCCAGCGTTGCCAGCCCTGGATCGACCGGCAATTGGGCAAGGTCGACAACAGCCTGAAGGCCATGAACCATGGCTTGGGCGACAAACCCTTTTGTTCCGGTATTCACCTGAGCTTGGCTGATATCGCGGTGGGCTGTGCACTCGGATACCTGGATTTCCGCTTTCCGCAGATTGCCTGGCGTACCGACTACCCGAATCTCGCCAAGCTGCAGGACAAGCTGGTCCTGCGCCAGAGCTTTATCGAAACCCAACCCTGACCAAGGCGATTCGGCTGCATCGGGCGAGACGCTTGATGTCCGCATGCCTGCACGTACGCAGATCCGGTGCAGCGCATGACTTCACGCCGGCACGTCGCAAGGTGCCCAGCGCACGGAGGCTGCTATTTTCGTGGGCTCAATGTCCATAGCGCCTATAGCTTGTCGGGGTATCCTTGCCGTCTGTCACGGCCATGACACGCGACCTGCTTAAAATCAGGAGCATCCTTCTTTATTCTGCTGTCCGCCCCCCTTTGGGCCAGTGGGTGTTGAAACGAGGTACGAATTTGCTTTACCCTGAACTTTTCAAACAACTTGAAGCGGTACGCTGGGACATGGACAAGGACATTCCATGGGCGTCCTTTGACGCCAGCAAGCTGACCGACGAGCAGGCGCAGACCATCAAGATGAACGCCATCACCGAGTGGGCGGCTTTGCCAGCCACCGAGATGTTTTTGCGTGACAACCGCGGTGACAGCGATTTTTCCGCCTTCATGTCCATCTGGTTTTTTGAAGAGCAAAAGCACTCGCTGGTCCTGATGGAGTACTTGCGGCGGTTCCGGCCCGATTTGGCCCCGACAGAAGCGGAACTGCACGACATTCGCTTCGAATTCGACCCGGCGCCCGCGCTGGAAACGCTGATGTTGCATTTTTGTGGTGAGATTCGTCTCAATCACTGGTACCGACGTGCCAGCGATTGGCATACCGAGCCAGTCATCAAGAGCATTTACACCAGGCTGAGCCAGGACGAAGCGCGCCATGGCGGGGCCTATCTAAAATACATGAAACGGGCCATCAATACCGTGGGGCTGGAAGCCAAGGCGGCATTTGCCAAGGTAGGGGTGCTCATGGCCAGTGCACGGCGGACGGCGCAGGCCATGCATCCGACTAACCTGCACGTCAATAAGGCGCTGTTTCCACGCGATACCATCCAGAGCCGACTGCCGGACCCGGAGTGGCTGGAGCACTGGCTGGACAAGCAGATCAAGTTCGACGCCGTTTGGGAAGGCAAGGTGGTCGAGCGTATCCTGCACAACCTCAGCCTGCTGCTGAATCGCAGCTTCAGCACGGTTCAGGAACTCAACAAATACCGCAAGGAACTTAGCGCCGAACTCGCCGCAGTGACAGCGTCGAAGACGTTACCACTGGCGATCTGAAGCCGCCACGCTGGTCATTGTCAGAAACTGTTCAAGGTTGAGTTTGACCTTGACTTCGCGGTGCGGCACGCTGGCCACAATACGGTAGTCCCGCTGGCTGGTGTCGCGGATGACGCTGCCTGTGCTGGGCATGCCGTCGCGGTTGACAAGCAGCGCTACCCTGGGCGTGGTGGTGTTGAGGCCTCGGTGGATCACCACGGCAATCTCATTGGTGGCCAGCCGCACGAACGAACCCGGAGAATAGATGCCGACGGCCTTGATCAGGGCGGCGCCAGCCTCGTCAATTTGACGATCCTCATCGAAGTAGCTGGCCTGCATGGCCGCGGCTGGGGAAGTCGGTACGCGGGTGGCACGTGGCGAGAGGCGTGCGGAGAACATGTCCGCGCGCTGGATCAGACGTGCCATGCGTTGACCCTCAGTCTTGCTGGACAGGCGGCCGGGGGATTTGTTGTGGTGATCCCGGACCGCTTCAAGCCAGAGCGGGTCTTTCACACCCAGTTGTTCGAGCATCATTACGGACCGCGTCGTGTGCTCATCAATCAGCTTGCGTTGTTCGGGAGTGGGCGGCTCGACCTGTTGCGCCAGACGGTCCTGCAGTTCGGTCATGCCGATGTTCATGGTCAGCGCCGCCTTGGACAGGGTTTCCTCATGCTCAGGCGACCAGCCAAGCACCTCTCGCGCAGCAAGCCCGCAAATCACGCTGACCAGCATGGCATGCGTTGCACTGTAGAGATGGACTTCAGTGGCTGACAGGTAGATCAGGCCGAACAAGGCCCCGTTCGGATTGCGGTAGGCATAGTTGCGCAAGAGCTTCTGAAAACGGTCAAGCCGTTTGACAAACTGGTCTGACTGGGTGTCCCGCAGCAAAGAGTTGGCCTGCACCTGAAGATCTAGCCAATCGGGCGGGCCCTCGTTAATGTCAACTCGGTCACTGTCAAGATCTTGTTTGGAAATCTCGGAGCCGGCAATCTTGCCCAGGGCCTTGTCTTCCAGCACCATGTCATAGAGCTTGCCAACATAGGCCCGGCGGTAAGCCTCAGACTCCGCCACATCAACATAGACAGTGACGCCATTGCCTATTTTCTCATCAAGCATCTCCTTGGACTCGACCACGAAGCCTTTTTGGGCCAGCAGTGTGCCATCCGCGCTTCGCAAGGTATATGGAAGCGGATGGCCGATTCGGACATTCGTGATGTTGATGGTGACAAGGTTCATACAGTGAAAAGATTATGCATTGATCTATATCGATTAATACAGGGGTATCTTGATTCGCGGGACCGATAGCCTGCTAGCATTTGCGTCATGACAGCCCAGTTTGATCCCCCCTCCTTCGTGAAGAAAATCGTCAGCCGTCCCGATCTTCACGCCCGCCTTGCCACATTGCCGCGACCTCTGGTATTTACCAATGGCGTGTTCGATGTCATTCACCGGGGGCATGTGATGTATCTGGCCCAGGCGCGCGCCTTGGGCGCCAGTCTGCTGGTTGCGCTCAATACGGATGTCTCGGCGCGCCGGCTGGGCAAAGGCGAGGACCGGCCCTTGAACAGGCTGGAAGATCGCGCTTGTGTGATGGCCGCGATGGAGGCGGTCAGCTTGGTGACCTGGTTTGATGAGGACACCCCGCTGGAACTGATCGCCGAAGTCAAACCGGACATCTTGGTCAAGGGGGGTGATTACGACATGCGCGTACTGCCTGAAACCCGTGTCGTGGAAGCCTATGGTGGCCGCGCCTTGGCGTTGCCGTTTGTGGACGGCTATTCGACCAGCGCCCTGGTCAGCAAGATTCGCACTTCCCAGGCGTGATGGTTGGCGCCAAGTGGTGCATGCTATGTTCCGCCGAATGTCAGTCGGTTGACGCCGGCGCCGGGAAGACTGAATGCCAAAGCGCCAGCACGGCGTCGCGTTCGGCTTGCAGGGATGGCGCACTGACCTGCGTGGGCTCCTCGTTCAGGCGAGCATGGTGCTGAACCCGGCGCAATTCCCTGTAAGCGCTAGCCGCGTTATGACCCACACCCGCTGGCAGCAAGCCTTCTGCTTCGGCCAGGTGCAGCAGGGTAATATTGCCGGCGTTCGCGATCAACCGGGGGTGATGACAGGCTTGGGACAACACCAGGTACTGCATGGCGAACTCCACATCCACCATGCCGCCCGGGCTGTGCTTGACATCAAACTTCTCACCCTTGATGGGGTGTGCTGCACGGATCTTGTCGCGCATGGAAACAATTTCCTGCGCCAGGCTTACCGGGTTTCGCGGAGCAACAATCACAGCACGACGGATGTCGTCAAAGCGCTGGCGCAAGTCATCCGAGCCGAGCACAAAGCGCGCACGTGTCATGGCCTGGTGCTCCCAGGCCCAGGCCGTGTTGCTGCCGCGCTTTAGCTGGTAGTTGGCATAGGCCTCAAAAGTCGTGATCAGCATGCCGGAGTTGCCATTGGGTCGCAAGGCCGTGTCGATCTCATAGAGGTCGCCCTCACCGGTTTTGACGGTCAACCAGTTGATCAGTTTTCGGACCAGCATGGCATAGACTTCGGGGGCTTGCTCGTCTTCATCCTGATAGACAAAGACGATGTCCAGATCGCTGCCGTAGCCCAACTCCTTGCCGCCCAGCTTGCCATAGGCAATGATGGCAAATTGATGGGCCTCGCGGTGCTTGTTCTTCAAGCGTTCCCAGCACCAGCGTGTCGTGATGCACAAGATGGCTTCGGCCAGTGCGCTCAGCTCGTCGGCGACCTGTTCCACCGTCAGCACGCCTTCGACATCACGTGCCAGGGTTCTGAATACTTCGGCGTGGTGAGCTCTGCGCAGCAGGTTCAGCAAAGCCTCGTCATCGTCCTCATGTGCCTCCTGAAGCGCCATACGCCTTTGTTCGAGTTCGCGCACGAATTCCGGCGCATTGAAGCGTTCGGTCAGCAACTGTTCGCTGGCCAGTTCATCAATCACGCCAGGGTGCTTCTGCAGATACCGTGCAGGCCATCTGGCTGCACCGAGGATCCGTAACAAGCGCTCGTGTACGGTAGGGCGTTCAAGGAGAAGGGCGAGGTAGCTTTCACGCCGCAGCAATGGCTCCATCCAGTCCGTGATGCGCACCGCTGCCAGCTCGCTGACTTTGCCATCGGCAATCCACTGGGCCGTGCGGGCAAGTAGTCGCAACAGCCTGGCGCGCGAATCTTCGCGCAGCGCAAGCACGCGTGGATGTTCGCGCCAGGCAAGCACCCGTTCACGAAACGGTCCGCTCAGCCGGGTCAGCAGTTCCTCGAAGTCAGGGGTCTGCGCAGCCTGAGCGCTGCCGCAGCCCTTGCAATCCTTGTTGGCGCCGCCACCGAGCAGGCGGTCAAACTCCTGTGCCACCAGTTCACGGTGCTCGTTAAGCTGGCCCAGAAACGGGCAAGAAGTGGTAAACCCCATGCTTTGTGCGATCCAGTTGAGATCTTCATCCTGTGTGGGCAGCACATGGGTTTGCTGGTCATCGAGGTATTGGATGCGGTGTTCAACCTGGCGCAGGAAAACATAGGCCGCCGTCAATGCCCCGGCCGTATCCTGCGGCATGAGCCCAGCCTTGACCAGCCGCTGCAGGGCGTCGATGGTGGGGCGTGTACGCAGTTCGGGGAACTGCCCTCCCCGCGCCACTTGCAGCAGCTGCACCGTGAATTCGATTTCCCTTATGCCGCCACGTGAAAGCTTCACATCGTTGTTGCGCTCGGGGTGCCCGGCACTGCGGCGCGCTGCATGTTCACGAATCTGCCTGTGCAGTACGCGCAAGGAATCGAAGACGTTGTAATCAAGGTAGCGCCGGAACACAAAGGGTGAAACCAGGGCACGCAGTGCCAGGGCGGAACCATCCCGCAGGTTTTCCTGGGGAGCAACAACCCGGCTCTTGAGCCAGGCGAAACGCTCCCATTCACGGCCCTGAACGTGGAAATAGTCTTCGAGCGCACCCAGCGAGGCCGCGGGCGGGCCGGAGTTGCCATTGGGACGCAGAGCCAGGTCGACGCGGAACACAAAGCCATGGTCAGTGGTGTCACCCACCATGCTGTAAATGCTTCGAACCGCCTTGGCGAAATATTCATGGTTGGAAATACGTCCCAGGCCTTGTTCGGTGCCGGCAGTTTCACCGTCCTGGTCATAGATGTAGATCAGGTCAATGTCGCTCGAAACATTGAGTTCGCGCGCACCGAGCTTGCCCATTCCGACGACCCAAAACAACGCACGCCGACCTTGTTCTGTGGTCGGCTGGCCGTGAACTGCATCGAGCGACTGCATGGTCAGGGTATAGGCGGTGTCGAGTGCAAACTCCGCAAGCTGGGTCATCGTCAGGGTGACCGATGCCAGGGTGGCGTGGTGGTCACAATCCAGATGAACGAGCCGCTCCAGTACCAATTGCCGAAGAATCCGAAGGGCCGTAGGGGAATCAACACCGGTGTCCAGCAAGGCGGTATGCACCTGGGCCATGATGGACTTGTCAGGCATGCCGGCCGGTAGCAGGTGCAGCATGGTCTCATAGCGTCGGCGAATCCGCTGCCCAAAACGGGAGTAGGACGCCAGGCTGGTGACGGCCGCCTGAGCGTCGACAGGCGTCAGATCGGTATGGCCATTGCGGGTCATAATTCCAGTCACATTTCCAAGTTCAACATGAATGATTCGCAGCCAACCCGCTCGCCCTTGATGAGGGCAGCATCCGTGACCGTCAGGTGGGCCTTGTGGCTTATGGTGTTCATCGGGTTCTCATTGGTTGTCGCCTGGGGCGTACTTCACTTGTTGATTGTGCCGCGAATCGGCGAGCTTCGCCCGCAGATAGAAAACCGCGCCACACAAGTGCTGGGGATACCGGTGCGGATCGAGTCCATCACGGCCAGGTCGGTGGGCATCATTCCCTCTTTCGAATTGACCGGTGTGGCGCTGTTCGACACCGAGGGGAGAGAGGTACTTCGCTTGCCGAGGGTGCTGGCCAGCCTGTCGCCCGGGTCGCTGTGGAACCTCGGTTTTCAACAGCTGTTTATCGACCAGCCAGTGCTCAGCATCCGCCGCACGGCCAACGGCAAGATCTATGTCGCTGGCCTGGATGTATCCAGCAATCAGCAGGATGACAACAGCATGGCCGAGTGGTTGTTTTCCCAGGCTGAATTCGCCATTCACAACGGGACCATTGAATGGACGGACGATATGCGAGGCGTGCCGACGCTGACGCTGCAACAGGTTGACTTCGTGCTGCGCAACGGGCTGCGCCAGCACAGTGCGCGTCTCGATGCGACGCCGCCTTCGGAGTGGGGGGATCGCTTCAGCCTGATGGCGAAATTACGTGAACCCTTGTGGTCGATCCATCATGGGAATTGGCGCGACTGGGAGGGGCAGCTCTACGCCGACTTTGAGCGGGTCGATGTCTCCGCGTTGCGGCGACATGCCCAGCTCGGGGTGGATGTGTCGCAGGGCAATGGTGCCTTGCGCGCCTGGGTGGATGTCATCCGGGGGCGTGTTGTCGGTGCGACGGCGGATGTGGCGCTGGCAGAGGTGGGCGTGAAGCTGGGCGCGAAACTGCAGCCCCTGGAGCTGCAATCTGTTGCAGGACGGCTGGGCGGGCGCTTGCTGAGTGCAGGGTTCGAGTTTTCTACTGAGGGCCTGCAGTTCTATACACGCGACGGCATGCGCTGGCCGGGAGGCAATGTACGTGTGAGCTACTTCGATGCACAGGGACGCGCGCCGGCCCGTGGTGAGCTGACCGCGGACAAGCTTGACCTGGCCGCCTTGGCCCAGATCGCCAATCGCATGCCGCTCGGCGACGATCTCCATGCGACGCTGCTCAACTATGCGCCCAAAGGACTGGTCGAGCGGATTCAGGCGAGTTGGCAGGGCCCTTTCAGCACGCTGGAAAAATTCGAGGCTAAAGGGCGCGTTATCCAGTTGGAGGTGGCATCCCGCCCCGGCAAAAACCAGGGAACCAGGCCAAGCACCCAGGAGTCGCCGGGAACGCCTGGCATCAGAGGGGCGAGTGTGGATTTCCAGCTGACGCAGACGGGCGGACGGGCCACTATTGCGCTGGAGAGAGGCGCGATTGACTTGCCGGGCGTTTTCGAGGAATCCGAGTTGGTGTTTGATCAGCTAACGACCGATACCCAGTGGCAGATAGAAGGGCAGCGGATATCGGTCCAGTTGCCGAATTTGAAGTTCAGCAATGCCGATGCCCAAGGGGAGGCGCAGATCAAGTGGCATACCAGTGACCCGGCTGTTTCAGGTGCGCGGTCCCGCTGGCCAGGTGTGCTGGATGTGCAGGGCAGTCTGAGTCGGGCCAACGGCGCACGGGTGTACCGCTACTTGCCGCTGGTGCTCGACCAGAATGTCAGAACCTATGTGCATCAGGCCGTTCTCAAGGGCCAGGCGAGTGGCGTCAAGTTCAAGATCAAGGGGGATCTGCATGACATGCCGTTTGCAGATGCCCGACAGGGCGAGTTTCGTGTGACGGCCAAGGTGAGTGATGCAACATATGCGTACGTGCCACGGTATCTGCAGGCTGCCAACGACCTTCCCTGGCCGCCTCTGACGCAGGTCTCGGGTGAGCTGGTGTTCGACCGCGCATCCCTGCAGATCAAGGGTGCGCGCGCAACAGTGGGCGGCGCGAGTGGACTGCAAGTTACTGGCGCCGAAGCCCAGATACAGGACCTCGGCAAGACCGTGGTGAAGGTGCAGCTCCAGGCGCGGGGTCCGTTGGCTGATGTGCTGGGGGTGGTCAACGGGTCGCCGCTGGCGGCCATGACGGATCGGGTGCTGGGCCGCGCATCGGCTGCAGGACAGGCAGACTACAGCTTGCGCTTGAACCTGCCCCTGGCCGCGCTCGACAAGAGCTCGGTGCAGGGCAGCGTCACCCTGGCAAACAACGAGGTGCAGATCACGCCGGATTCGCCACGGTTGTCCAGGGCGCGCGGCGTGATCAGTTTTTCGGAGAAAGGGTTTTCCATTGCGGCCGGCCAGGCACGCATGCTGGGCGGTGACGTGCGGATCGAGGGGGGCTCGGTTGCGACCCAGGCCACAACAGCGCCCGGACGACTGCCACCCGCCTCTGTCGTCTTGCGGGCCCAGGGCAGTTTGAGTGCCGAGGGTCTGCAGCAGGCCCGGGAGTTGGGTCCTATGGTGCAACTGGCCGCGCGCGCCAGCGGCAGCACCCAGTACAGCGCTGTACTCGGTTTTCGTCGAGGCGTGCCGGAACTCCTGATCAGCAGCAACCTGCAGGGGCTGGCCCTGGCCCTGCCGGAGCCCTTGAACAAAAGTGCCAGCACATTGTTGCCGGTTCGCTATGAAAGTGCGCTCGTGCGGGATGCCTCGTCATCCGCTGGAGGGGGTCCAGGACGTCTGCTGGATCAGGTGCAACTGGATATTGGCCGCCTGTTGTCGGCGCAGTATGTGCGGGATGTCTCGGGGAGTGAACCGCACGTGCTGCGCGGCGCCATGGGCGTCGGTCTGCCGCTGGGCGAGCAAGTACCCATGCCTGCCGAGGGGGTGACTGCCAACATCCAGGTGGGGCGGCTGGATCTGGACGCCTGGATGGCGGTGCTGCCGAGTTCGCCAACCCCTGTTTCGACCCGTGCCGATGGTCGTGGGGCGATGGAATACCTGCCGACGCGAATGGCCATCCGTGCCCAGGAGCTGACGGTGGCTGGGCGCAAGCTGAACAAGATCGTGGTGGGAGGATCGCGCGAAGGCTTGACATGGCGGGCAAACCTGGACGCCACCGAGCTCAACGGCTACTTGGAGTACCGCCAGTCAGCCGGTGACGAGGCAGGCCGACTCCATGCCCGACTGGCGCGCCTGACGCTGGCGCCGTCATCCGCGACCGAGGTGGAGGCTTTGCTGGGTCAGCAGCCGGCCAGTATCCCTGCCCTTGATATCGTGGTGGACGATCTGGAGCTGCGCGGCAAGAAAATGGGACGCGTGGAGATCGAAGCGGTGAACCGCGGTGCAGGCTCCGTGGTGCGTGAAGCCGGGGTGCGGGAGTGGCGGCTCAACAAGCTCAATGTGCTGACGCCAGAGGCGATGTTCACGGCGACAGGCAACTGGACGGCGATCAACGCGCAAAGTGGTGCCACGAAGCCATCGGGCAGTGAAAAGCGCCGCACCGTGATGAATTTCAAGCTGGAGATCAACGATGCCGGTGAGTTGCTGACACGGTATGGCATGAAAGAGGTGGTTCGTCGCGGCAAGGGCCGGATGGAAGGCCGGGTGGCCTGGGTCGGCTCGCCTCTGTCGCTGGATTACCCGAGCCTGAGTGGTGCCTTCAATGTCAACGTGGAAAACGGACAATTTCTCAAGGCCGATCCGGGCATTGCGAAGCTGTTGGGTGTGCTGAGCCTGCAGGCCCTGCCGCGCCGGTTGACGCTGGATTTTCGCGATGTGTTCAGCGAAGGGTTTTCCTTTGACTTCTTCAGGGGCGATGTCCTGATTGAACAAGGCATTGCAAGGACCAATAACCTCCAGATGAAGGGCGTCAATGCGGCCGTGCTGATGGAAGGGCGAGCCGATATTGCCAAGGAAACACAGGACATCAAGGTCGTGGTGGTGCCGGAAATCAATGCCGGAACAGCTTCGCTGATCGCCTCCGTGATCAACCCAGCGGTGGGTCTGGGCAGCTTCCTGGCCCAGATATTCCTGCGCAAGCCCCTGATCCAGTCGGCGACCCAGGAGTTCAGCATCACCGGGCCCTGGGCAGATCCGAAGATCACCAAGGTTGAACACAATCCTGCCAGCAAGACAGACAACGCCGGGGCCCAACCCGACGCGCAGCGGGAGACCCGGCCATGAAGGTGGCCGCGATCCAGATGGTGTCGGGGTCGGACCTGGGCACCAACCTCTTGCATGCCAAAACCTTGCTCGCACAAGCTGCAAAGGCCGGGGTCGAGCTGGCGGTGCTGCCGGAATACTTTTGCCTGCTGGGCAACAAGGACACCGACAAACTGACGATCCAGGAGCCGTATGGTGCAGGCCCCATCCAGCAGTTTCTCTCGGCTGCGGCGCGGGAACTCCGGCTCTGGATCGTGGGTGGCAGCCTGCCACTGGCCCTGGCCCCGGAAGCCTCGGGTGCGCAGGTATACAACAGCTGTCTGGTGTATTCACCCGACGGCGTGTGTGTGGCACGCTACGACAAGATCCATCTGTTTCGCTTCGACAACGGACACGAGCGCTATGACGAGTCACGTGTACTGTTGAAGGGTGCCCTGCCGGCGACCTTCGAGGTGACCTCGCGTGCGGGTCAGCGCTGGCGCCTGGGGCTCAGCATCTGCTATGACCTGCGCTTTCCCGAGCTCTACCGCAGCTATGCGCAAGCGGGCGTCGATGTGCTGCTTGTGCCGAGCGCTTTCACCCGCACCACGGGCCAGGCGCACTGGGAGGTGCTGCTGCGCGCCCGCGCCATCGAAAACCTGGCGTTTGTCGTGGCCGCAGCACAGGGCGGCACGCATGACAACGGCCGACGAACTTGGGGTCATTCCATGTTGGTGGACCCATGGGGGGAGATCCTTGCACAGCGCCCCGAGTTGGAGGGGGTGGTGCTGGCTGAACTGGATCCTGTCTTGCTGACACAATGCCGCACCCGCTTGCCGGCATTGGAGCATCGCACGCTGTGAACGCAGAAGCCTTTGATTCCTCGCGGATACCGTTTGGGCGCCGCCGCCGTTTTCTTTGGGCCTCCCTGCTGCTGCTGGTCGTGGCCCTGTTGGTGATGCTGGTCTGGTTGGCAGGACGCTACGAAGCCAGCCAGGTGCAGACACGGCTGGAGCGTGATGCGGCAGATGCCGTGGGGGACATTCGGGCCAGATTGATCCGCAATGTGCAAAGCCTGCAAGCCCTGCAATTCAATGACCCGACGCCCAATGCGTGGCGCAACGAAGCTGGGACGTTTTTGCGTCAGCATCGCGAGCTGGTGCGCATGGAGTGGCGTGACAATGAACTCCGCACGCTGTCGCATGCGGACACGCCGTTTCGTTCATCGGTATTCGCCCGTTATGGGCGCGACAGTGCCCACAGTGAAGTCCTGCAGGCATGTCGCACGGCACGGCGCTTCAGCGGGCCGGCGTATTCGAGCAGTTATTTCGTGCCGCTGGTTGACGGACTCGGCATGGAGGTGCTGGAACTGTGTCTGCCGCTGGTCAAGGCGGGGCAGCCCGCCGGCTATCTGCTGGCGACCTACGCACTGCAGGAGTTGCTGGACGATCTGATCGACGGACAGCGGGTGCGTGGTTACGAAATCTCTTTCACCGAAGGTGACGGCACGCGGCTGGCGGTTCGAGGTACCAGCCGCAAAGGCAGTCGTGTTTTCACAGCGCAGCAGCTGCTGGATTTGCCTGGCACCACGCTGGTCTTGCGCATGGACAGCTGGCGTGCCGCACCTGATTTGTTTCCCAATGTGCTGACGGCGCTGGTGACGGCGATGGCCATCGCCCTGGTCTCGATTCTGGCGCTTCTGGGCAAGGACATGCGACGGCGACTCAAGGCCGAGCGGGACCTGGCGGATGCGCTGGCATTCCGCAAGGCCATGGAAGACTCGCTCGTAACCGGCTTGCGCGCACGGGACCTGCAAGGGCATATCACCTACGTGAACCCGGCCTTTTGCCAGATGCTGGGGTTCAGCGCCGAAGAGTTGCTGGGCCAGAGCGACCCGGCCCCGTACTGGCCCCCCGAGCTGGTGGATGAATACCAGAAGCGCCAGGCGATTCGGCTGGCGGGCGATTTGCCGCCGCGTGAGGGCTTCGAGTCCGTTTTCATGCGCAAGGATGGCTCGCGTTTCCCGGTGCTCATCATTGAGGCCCCGCTCATCAATGCGCAGGGCGTGCAGACCGGCTGGATGAGCGCCTTTCTGGACATCAGCGAACAGCGGCGCGTCGAGGAGCTTTCGCGTGCGAGCCATGAGCGCCTGCAGGCCACGGCCCGTCTTGCCACCGTGGGCGAGATGGCTTCGCTGCTGAGTCATGAGTTGAACCAGCCGTTGGCAGCCATTTCAGGCTATGCCACGGGCTCGCTCAACATGCTGCGTGACGGACCCCACACCACGGCGGACCTGTCGCTGGCCTTGCGACGAATTTCGGAGCAGGCGGAGCGTGCTGGCAAGGTCATCAAGAGCGTGCATGACTTCGTGCGCCGCCGCGACCAGGTCCGTGAGGTGGTGGCGCCCCAAGTGCTGCTCGACGCCATTTTGCCGCTGATCAGCCTGCAGGCGCGCAAGTTGTCGGTGCAGGTGAAGACGCACATTGAACCGGACTTGCCCAAGGTCCTGTGCGACCGGACGATGGTCGAACAGGTGCTGCTCAACCTGGCGCGCAATGGCATGCAGTCGATGGATCGCCCGGACATCAAGCGTCGCCTGCTGCAACTGCGTGTGGCCCGTGCGAAGACGCCTGGCAGGGAGCACTGGGTTGAGTTCTCCGTCAGCGATGGTGGTCACGGCATTACCCCGGAGGTGGAAGAGCAGTTGTTTACCCCCTTCTTCACCACCAAGGCCGAGGGCATGGGGCTGGGACTGAGCCTGTGCCGCACTGTCGCCGAACAGCACGGCGGCCTGCTGGCCTTCAAGCCGAATGAGCCGCAGGGGACCACGTTTACTTTCAGCCTGCCCGCCAGTGGCATGACATAACATCACCCTATGCAACCCATCATTGACGCTTCCGTATTCATTGTGGACGACGACGCCGGCGTGCGCGAAGCACTGGCCTGGTTGTTGCGCTCCCGTCGCCTGCTGAGCGAAACCTACGATAGCGCCGAATCCTTCCAGCAGCGTTTTGCCGGCGGGCATGTGCCCAGTCAGCCCAGCTGTCTGCTACTTGATGTACGCATGCCGGGCATGAGTGGCCTGGCCCTGTTCGACTGGCTGGTAGAGCGGCGCATGCATCTGGCGATGCCGGTGATTTTTCTCACGGGCCACGCCGACGTGCCGACGGCCGTGGATGCGGTCAAGCGCGGGGCCTTTGATTTCTGCGAAAAGCCGTTTTCCGACAATGCGCTGGTGGACCGGATCGAGCAGGCATTGCAGCACTCGGCCAAGAGTGTGAATGAACGACGCGCCAGCGGCCAGCTGCAAGGCCGACTGGCCGAACTCACGGAGCGTGAGCGTGACGTGATGCGACTGGTGCTCGAGGGCCTGCCCAACAAGCGCATTGCCGACCAGCTCGATATCAGCGTGCGAACCGTGGAGGTACACCGTGCCCGCGTGTTCGAGAAGATGGATGTGAAGTCAGCGGTCGAGCTGGCTAACCTGTTGCGGAATGCCGAGGCATGAAGCCGCTGTTTCAGCGCGCCTCTTCGTCTGGACCGTGTGAGGTGGATGTCTTGTCTTCAGCCTGCCCGGTCGGAGGTAGTTCACCGCCCTTGCGGCCTGAGAACATGGTCCACCAGACGATCAGCACCAGTACCAGCATCGCGCCGAATGCTTCCAGCAAAATCAAACCCATGAACCGACTCCTGTGCTGCGTATCGAGTGGGGTGATTGTAGGAGTACTGGCTGCCTGCACGAGCGCACCTATACCAAGCCCCCAGCCCTCCTTGCCGCCGGCGCCCGCCACTCGGCCGGCTGGCGTGTCCATGACGGATGACCTCGCGTCTGCCTTGCCGCCCCCGATGGTGCGGGGGAAAAGCCGCTGGACACCCGTGCATTGGTCTGAGCTGCCGGGTTTTTCTGAAGACAGCCTGCATGAGGCCTGGAATGCGTGGATCAAAAGCTGTGAACGCCCGGGCCAGGTCTTTGCCGCCCTGTGTTCCGACGTGCGGCGCCTGAGCATTGGCAGCGATCAGCAGCAGCGCGCCTGGATGGTGTCGCGCCTGCAACCCTTCCGGGTGGAGTCGCTGCAGGGTGAGGCAGAAGGATTGTTGACCAGTTATTTCGAACCCGTGATCGATGCCTCACGCACGCCCACGGCGCAGTTCACGGTACCGCTGTACCAGCTGCCCAGCACGCTCGGCCAGCGCAAGCCCTGGTACACGCGGCAGGAAATGGACACGCTGCCGGCTGCGCAAGCCGAGCTTAGGGGGCGAGAGCTGGCTTACCTGTCAGATCCGATTGACGCCCTGGTTCTCCAGATTCAGGGTTCGGGCCGGGTACGGATGGTGCAGGCCGATGGCAGCGTTCGCATGGTGCGCCTGGCCTACGCCGGCTCCAATGATCAGCCCTATAAAAGCGTCGGCCGCTGGCTGCTCGACCAGGGCGCGATCCAGGATGCTTCGTGGCCAGGCATCAAGGCCTGGGCCAGGCAGAACCCCGACAAGGTGCAGGAGATGTTGTGGAGCAATCCACGCATGATCTTTTTCCGGGAAGAGCCCATGTCGGAGCTCGATGCCAGTTTCGGCCCCAGGGGGGCCCAGGGGGTACCGTTGACACCGGGCCGCTCCATTGCTGTGGACCCGGCCAGCGTGCCTTATGGCACACCGGTCTGGCTCGCCTCTGGTGGCCCGCAGGTCACGCTGCAGCGGTTGGTACTGGCTCAGGACACGGGCAGTGCCATCGTCGGTGCCGTGCGGGCTGACTATTTTGCAGGCTGGGGTACTGAGGCGGGTGAGCTCGCAGGCCGGCTCAAGCAGCCCTTGCGCATGTGGGTGCTCTGGCCCCGCTGAAGTTCAGGCCCCAACGCACGACCACGGACCTGAATTTCGTAGTGCCCAGTCTGGATGTGCTGGTGTTGCCAGTCAGCACGCTAGCGCCAGGCGGGTGAGCGAGCGGTCTTCACTGCTGAGCTGCCGAACTTCGATTTGAAGGTTTTGCAGGAGCAGGGACGAATTGCTATCTACTATTGAATTAATAGCTGTTTGCGCTTGTACAGCAAGGCCTGGAGCCCTAATTAATAGCTAAAAACTGGATAGACGGTTTATTTTTGGCGTCTTGCAGGTTTTTTTCGGGATGTCGTGGTGGCCGGTGCAGTGCGCCGGGACGCCAGGCTTTGCAGGGGCAGGGCGCTGCTGGCCTTGACTTCGCCGAGCGAGAAGCTGGTGTGCAGGTCCTTGACGTTGGGCAGGTTGATCAGTACCGCGCGCGCAAACTGCGAGAAGCTGTCAAGATCACGCGACACCACCTGCAGCTCGAAGGTGCCGGCACCGCTGATGTAGTGGCAGGACACGACCTCGGGAATTTTGCGTATCGCCTCTTCAAGCTCCCGCGTGACGTCGCCTGAATTGCGGTCGGCATCGAGCCGCACGAAGGCGAGCACACCGAGGCCAATCTTGTGGCGGTCAATTTCGGCGTGGTAACCCTTGATGTAGCCGGCTTCCTCCAGCGCCTTGACGCGACGCCAGCACGGCGCGGCGGACAAGCCCACACGCGAGGCCAGCTCGGCATTCGTGAGACGGCCATCGAGTTGCAACTCGTTCAGGATGTCCAAGTCAAACTTGTCTATTGTTTCCATATTTTGTAATTTACAGCAAGATTCTTTCTTGCGGGCTGGTTATCCAGGAAAACTACGCAAACACTTATCCGGATTGCGGGCATACACTTCAGGTATAAAAAATGACTGGGCATGCCCTCTGGGCAAGGCCAGCCCGCCCCGTCCGGGGCCAGCCACGGAGACCTGACGATATGAATGCCCCCCTACCCGAGCACATCCGCCAAGCACTGGAAACAGTCAGGATTGACGACAAATACGCCCTCGATGAGGGGCGAGCCTTCATGAGCGGCGTGCAGGCGCTGGTCAAGCTGCCGATGCTGCAGCGCTTGCGTGACCAGGCCCAGGGCAAGAACACCGCAGGTTTCATCAGTGGCTACCGTGGTTCGCCGCTCGGGGGCTATGACCAGGCGCTGTGGCAAGCCGCCAAATTCCTCAAGGCCCAGAACATCGTGTTCCAGCCGGGGGTGAATGAGGAGCTGGCAGCCACCGCCTTGTGGGGCACCCAGCAGCTGGGTTTTGCGCCTCCCGGCACCAATAAATTCGATGGGGTGTTCGGCATCTGGTACGGCAAGGGCCCGGGCGTGGACCGCTGCTCGGACGTGTTCAAGCACGCCAACATGGCTGGCACCACGCCCTGGGGCGGCGTGATTGCGGTGGCAGGTGATGACCATGTGGCCAAGAGTTCCACGGCGGCACACCAGAGTGACCATATCTTCAAGGCCTGTGGGACACCGGTGTTTTTCCCGGCCAGCGTGCAGGAAATCCTGGACCTGGGCATTCATGCGTTTGCCATGAGCCGCTTTTCCGGCGTATGGGCCGGCATGAAGACGATCCAGGAGATTGTCGAATCCAGCGCCACGGTTGTGCTGGACCCGCACCATGTGCAGGTCACGATCCCGCAGGACTTCCAGATGCCGCCTGGTGGCGTGCACATTCGCTGGCCCGATGCGGCACTGGAGCAGGAGGCTCGCCTGTTCCACTACAAGTGGTATGCGGCATTGGCCTATATCCGCGCCAACCGGTTGAACTACAACGTGATCGAGGGGCCGAACGACCGCTTCGGCCTGATCGCCAGCGGCAAGGCCTATAACGACACGCGCCAGGCGCTGCTGGACCTGGGGCTGGATGATGCCACGTGCCGCCAGCTGGGTATCCGCCTGCACAAGGTAGGTGTGGTGTGGCCACTGGAAGCGCAGCTCACGCGTGAATTTGCCACTGGCCTGCAGGAAATCCTGGTGGTCGAGGAAAAACGCCAGATGATCGAGTACCAGCTCAAGGAGGAGCTCTACAACTGGCGTGCCGATGTGCGGCCCAATGTGCTGGGCAAGTTCGATGAGGCTGAGGGCGACTTTTCCGGCGGCGAGTGGTCCCGTGCCAACCCCACCGGGCACACCTTGCTGCGTGCCGAGGCTGACCTGTCGCCGGCACTGATTGCACGCGCCATCGCGCAGCGACTGAAAAAAATGGGCCTGGATGCCGACACGGCGAGCCGGATCGATGCCCGCCTGGCGATTCTCGATGCGAAGACCCGTGCGATGCAGGTGCTGGAAGTCCAGGCGGACCGCCTGCCCTGGTTCTGCTCGGGTTGCCCGCACAACACCTCCACCAAGGTGCCCGAAGGTTCGCGGGCCATGGCCGGCATTGGTTGCCATTTCATGAGCATCTGGATGGACCGCAGCACCACGGGCTTCACACAGATGGGTGGTGAGGGCGTGCCTTGGGTGGGGCAGCAGCCTTTCAGCACGGACCAGCATATTTTTGCCAACCTCGGCGACGGTACCTACTTTCACAGTGGCTCACTGGCCGTGCGACAAAGCATTGCCGCCGGGGTCAACATCACCTACAAGATCCTCTACAACGATGCCGTGGCCATGACGGGCGGCCAGCCCGTGGGCGAGCGGCCCGAAGGGCACTCGGTGGTGCAGATCGCGCAGTCCATGCGGGCCGAGGGTGCGGCGAAGATCGTGGTGGTGACCGATGAGCCCGGGAAGTACGAGGGGGTGCACCTGCCAGACGGCATACAGGTGCATCACCGCGATGAACTCGATGCGATCCAGCGGCAGTTCCGCGAGATCAAGGGCACGACCGTCATCATTTACGACCAGACCTGTGCCACCGAAAAGCGTCGCCGCCGCAAGCGCGGCACCATGGTGGACCCGGCCAAGCGGGTGGTGATCAACGAACTGGTGTGCGAAGGCTGTGGCGACTGTGGTGAGCAGAGCAACTGCCTGTCGGTAGAGCCACTGGAAACCGAGTTCGGGCGCAAGCGCACCATCAACCAGTCCACCTGCAACAAGGACATGAGTTGCCTCAAGGGCTTTTGCCCAAGCTTTGTCACCGTTGAAGGCGGGCAGCTCAAGAAGAAGGCGAAAGAAGCCGTCGTCTCACCATTCGGATTTGCCGTGTTGCCGATGCCGCAGGTGCCTGCGCTGGTGGATGGCCAGACCTGGGGCAGCGTGGTGGCTGGCGTCGGGGGCACCGGGGTCATCACCATCGGCCAGCTGCTGGGCATGGCCGGCCATCTGGAGGGAAAGGGCATCGTGACGCAGGATGCCGGCGGTCTGGCGCAAAAAGGCGGTGCGACCTGGAGCCATATCCTGATTGCCAATCGCCAGGACGACATCCGTACCACGCGGGTGAGCATGGCCGCGGCGGACCTCATCCTGGGCTGCGACCCGATCGTGACAGCCTCACGTGAAACCCTGTTGCGCATGCAGGAGGGGCGCACCCGGGTGGCTCTCAACCAGCATGGGGCACCCACGGCCGCATTTGTCCACAACGGCAACTGGCAAAACCCGGCTGTGCAGTGTGCCGCCGACATCGCCAAGGCGGTTGGCGCCGGGGGGGTGGGCGCGTTCGATGCTGATGCCGTGGCCACCAAACTGTTGGGGGACAGCATTTTCACGAATCCCATGCTGCTGGGCTATGCCTGGCAAAAGGGCTGGCTCCCGTTGCAACAGGCTTCCCTGCTGCGGGCCATTGAGCTCAATGGTGTGGCGGTAGATCAGAACAAGGCGGCCTTTGAGTGGGGCCGACATGCTGCGCACAACGGTGCGGCAGTGGAGGCCTTGCTGACCCAAGCCCAGGTCGTGACTTTCAAGAAGCGCGAGTCGCTGGATGACATGGTGGCCCGCCGTCAGGAGTTCCTGGTGGCGTATCAGAACCCGGCGTACGCACAGGATTACAAGGCGTTTGTCGAAAAGGTGCGGCGAGCTGAGGACGTGCTGGGCAAGACCAGCCTGACCGAGAACGTGGCCCGTTACCTGTTCAAGCTCATGGCCTACAAGGACGAGTATGAAGTGGCGCGCCTGCATACTGATGCCGCTTTTCATGCGCGCATCGCCAGCATGTTCGAGGGCGATTACAGCTTGAATTACCACCTGGCACCACCGCTGCTCAGCAAGCGGAACGACAAGGGGGAGCTGCAAAAGCGCAAGTTCGGCCCCGCCACGCTCACCGCGTTCCGCTTGTTGGCGAAGCTCAAGGGCTTGCGCGGCACGGTGTTCGACATCTTTGGCAAAACCGAAGAGCGACGCCAGGAACGGGCACTGATTGATTTGTACAAGGCCAGCATCGAGGAAGTGCTGCAGACTTTGAGCGCAGACAACCATGCCGGCGCGCTTGACGTGGCGCGAATCCCCGAGCTCATCAAGGGCTTTGGTCACGTCAAGGAGCGCAACCTGCATACGGCGCGCCAGGCCTGGGCCGAGGCCATGGACAGGTTTCGCCATCCCGCCGAGGTTCGTCAGGCTGCTTGAGGCTATTTTTGGGCTCCAGCCCTCGACAGTAAAGCGTGGTTCGCTATTAAAAATGTAGCGAATCAAGGTCTGACCAGCCCGTGACCGTATTGCCATCATTTCCGTGGGCTGGCGTTGATGGGCGCTGTGCAAAGCCCTGGCGGGCAGGTCGGCATCCGTGGCGATCGGGCCAAGTAGGCCTGCCGCATACAATGGGCGGTTGTCGGCTCAGATGTGCCCCGGTGCGTCAGGTCATGACAATTCTTCTGTCTTTTGATTACCCAACGTGGAGTTGCCTGTGTTTATTTCATCCGCTTTCGCCCAAACCGCACCTGCCGCAGCCGCTGGCGGTGACATGCAGTCTTCCCTCATGAGCATGCTGCCACTGGTGCTGATGTTCGTGGTGCTGTATTTTGTGATGATCCGTCCGCAAATGAAAAAGCAGAAAGAGCACCGCGCCATGATCGAAGCGCTGGCCAAAGGTGATGAAATCGTCACGGCCGGTGGCCTGCTTGGCAAAGTCAACAAGCTCGGCGACAGCTACCTCACGATCGAGGTGGCCAATGGTGTCGAGATGCAAGTGCAGCGCAGTGCTGTAGTGCAAGTTCTGCCCAAAGGCACGATCAAGTAATTTTCTTTCCCAGATTCACCTGAAACAAGTAAGCGCGATCATGAACCGTTATCCGGTCTGGAAATACGCGATCATCCTGGTCGCGCTCCTGGTGGGGGCTCTGTACACCCTGCCGAATTTTTTTGGTGAAGCACCGGCTGTCCAGGTGTCCGCTGCCAAGTCGAGCACCAAGGTCGACAGCACGACGATGGCGCAGGTCGAGAAGGCACTGGCAGCGGCCAGCCTCACGGCCGATGCGATCACGCTGGAAGGCGGCTCCATCAAGGCGCGCTTCAACAATACCGATGTCCAGCTGAAGGCCAAGGACGTCATTGAAAAAGCGCTGGTGCCTGATGCCGGTAACCCTGGCTATGTGATCGCACTCAATCTGCTGTCACGTTCGCCGGCCTGGCTGAGTTCGCTGCACGCTGCCCCCATGTACCTGGGTCTGGATTTGCGCGGTGGCGTGCACTTCATGCTGCAGGTGGACATGCAGGCGGCACTTACCAAGAAAGCCGAGTCGCTGGCCGGCGACATCCGCACCGTGCTGCGCGAGAAAAACGTGCGTCACAGCGGCATCAGTCGGGACGGGCAGACCATCGATATCCGCTTCCGTGACATGCCAACGCTGGAGTCCGCCAGGCGCGTGCTGGAAGACCAGTTCACGGATTTGCAGGCTGCAGACAGTGCAGTAGGCAATGAATTCAAGCTGAGTGCCTCCATCAAGCCGGTCGCGGCGCGTCTGGTACAGGAGCAGGCGCTCAAGCAGAACATCACGACCCTGCACAACCGTATCAATGAACTGGGCGTGGCCGAGCCGGTGATCCAGCAGCAGGGGCTGGACCGTATCGTGGTGCAGCTGCCCGGCGTGCAGGACACGGCCAAGGCCAAGGACATTCTGGGTCGTACTGCGACGCTGGAAGTTCGTCTGGTGGATGAAAGCACGGAAGCCCGTGCTGCAGAGGCAGGCACAGGCCCCGTGCCCTTTGGCGACGAGCGTTATCTGGAGCGTAATGGTCAGGCTGTGATTGTGAAGAAGCAGGTGCTGCTGACGGGTGAAAATCTCACCGATGCCCAGCCCGGCTTTGACAGCCAGACACAAGAGGCCGCCGTGCACCTGACACTGGATGCCAAGGGTGCGCGCATCTTCCGGGATGTGACACGTGAAAACGTGGGCAAGCGCATGGCCATCCTGCTGTTTGAAAAGGGCAAGGGTGAAGTGGTGACCGCCCCTGTGATCCGCTCGGAGATCGGCGGCGGGCGCGTCCAGATCTCCGGCCGCATGAGCACGGTGGAGGCCAATGACACCGCGCTGCTGCTGCGCGCCGGCTCACTGGCGGCACCGATGGAAATCATCGAGGAGCGAACCATCGGCCCAAGCCTGGGCGCCGAGAACATCGCCAAGGGTTTCGACAGCGTGACCTGGGGCTTTGTGGCCGTGGCCATCTTCATGTGCTTCTATTACATGCTGTTCGGCGTGATCTCCAGCATTGCACTCGGCGTGAACCTGCTCCTGCTGGTGGCCGTGCTGTCCATGCTGCAGGCTACGCTCACGCTGCCGGGCATGGCTGCCATGGCACTGGTGCTGGGCATGGCGATCGATGCCAACGTGCTGATCAATGAACGCGTGCGAGAAGAATTGCGTAACGGTGCTTCACCGCAGGCGGCCATCCATGCGGGCTATGACCGTGCCTGGGCCACCATCTTTGATTCGAACGTGACCACCCTGATCGCCGGGCTGGCACTGCTGGCTTTTGGCTCGGGACCGGTCCGCGGCTTTGCCGTGGTGCATTGTCTGGGCATCATGACCAGCATGTTCTCGGGCGTTTTCTTCTCACGTGGCCTGGTGAATTTCTGGTACGGACGCCAGAAGAAGCTCAAGACCGTATCGATCGGCACAGTGTGGCGTGCCCAGCCTGATGCCCAGGCCAAGACGGACTGAACTCAGGAACTCTCAAAATGGAATTTTTCAAGATCCGGCGCGACATCCCGTTCATGCGGCATGCGCTGATTTTCAATATCGTTTCCCTGCTCACGTTCCTCGCGGCGGTGTTCTTCCTGTTCTCGCGCGGCTTGCATCTGTCCGTTGAGTTCACGGGCGGCACCCTGATGGAGGTGAGCTACTCGCAGCCAGCCGATCTCACGGCCATACGTTCTGCCGTGGCCAAGCTGGGGCTCAATGATGTGCAGGTGCAGAACTTCGGCACGGCCCGTGATGTGCTGATTCGCATGCCGGCGAAGAAAGGTGAGACCACCGCCCAGCAGAGCGACACGGTGCTCGTGGCCCTGAAGGCGCTGGATCCATCGGCCAATCTGCGGCGCACGGAATTTGTCGGCCCGCAGGTCGGTGACGAGTTGGCGGTTGATGGCCTCAAGGCACTGGCCTCGGTGGTGGTCGGTATCATGATCTATCTGGCGTTGCGATTCGAGTGGAAGTTCGCAGTGGCGGCCATCATCGCCAATTTGCACGATGTGATCATCATCCTGGGTTTCTTTGCTTTCTTCCAGTGGGAGTTTTCACTGCCCGTGCTGGCGGCGGTGCTGGCGGTGCTGGGCTACTCGGTGAATGAGTCGGTGGTGATTTTTGACCGTATCCGTGAAAACTTCCGACGCTATCGCAAGATGACGACGGTGGAGATCATCAACAATGCGATCACCTCCACCATCAGCCGAACCATCATCACGCACGGCTCGACCCAGCTGATGGTGCTGTCCATGTTGCTGTTCGGCGGCGCCACCTTGCATTACTTTGCATTGGCGCTGACCATCGGCATCCTGTTCGGTATTTATTCGTCGGTGTTCGTGGCGGCGGCCATTGCCATGTGGCTGGGCATCCAGCGCGAAGACCTGGTCAAATCTGGCGGCGTCAAAAAGGACGAAGACCCGAACGATCCAAATGCAGGCGCCACGGTCTGATCAGACCGGCATGAAATCGCCATCCTCTGCGGGTGGCGGCATCCGATAAATCGGGTGATGGATGGGTGGATTCAGCAGCGGGCAGCTGCCAGGCCTGCAGCTGACTCAGTGAGCCAAGCGTAGCGCGGAGTCATCACAGAGTTCGTCGAGCACCAGCGCATCGGGCTCTTCTCCGAAACTCCAGTAAACCATCAGCACGATGATCTTGAGGTCGTCGAGTGACATCGGATCGCCTGGCACAGCCAGGGCGCGGTCCATCACGATCTCCCGCATGGCGGCAGGCAAGACACCCGAGGTCTCGAGAAAACTCACAAAACCCAGGCATTCTGAGCCCAGGTGATCCTGCTCGGCCACCGAGTAGACACGCATGCTGTCGGAGGACTGGCTGGGGAACCCGGGGCTTTGGGGAGAATCGGAGAAGTCGAGTGACAACTGGGTACCTTGGGCTGCCTGGTTAAGTCCGTTGAGCCAGATCAGCGCCTCTTCAATTTCATCAGCATCAAAGCCAACAGCGTTCAGTTTGCGCTCCAACTGGTCCAACTGGGGACACGCATCGCCGCGCCAGTAATTTTCGTACACATAGACAAGTACTTCAAACATGGCCCCAATATAACGCAGAAATGTGTCATGCGCCCATCGGGTTTTGGGTGCGTATTGTGAAGTTGCAAAGCTCAGGTTTGTGCTATGCGTTGAAACAAGCCGCCTGGCAAGCGTGCGACCTGCGCTTCCAACTCCAGCGTCAGCAGTTGTGCCTGCAACTGGGCCGCATCCAGGCCTGTGCGCGCCAGCAAGGCATCCAGCCCGACCGGGTCATAACCCATGGCAAGGAGCAAGCTGTCCTCGACAGTCTCACCCCTGTCTGCACTGTTCTCTGCGGAGTTGGTTGTGGGGCGTTGAGGGGGTGTGATGGGTTCGAATCGCAACTCTTCAAGCACATCCTGTGCCGACTCCACGAGCTTGGCTCCCTGACGGATCAAGGCGTGGCAGCCATGCGATTGCGTGGCATGTATCGAGCCCGGGATGGCAAACACCTCACGTCCCTGCTCGGCCGCCAGACGGGCCGTGATCAGGGAGCCGGATTTCAGGGCCGCCTCGACCACCAGCGTGCCGCAACTCAGACCGGCGATGAGGCGATTTCGCCGCGGAAAATTGGCGGCCAGGGGTGGAGTCCCCAAGGGGTACTCGCTGATGATCAGCCCCTGCAGGGTGATGCGGTGTGCGAGCACGTGATGATCCTTGGGGTAGACCCGGTCCAGCCCGGTGCCCACCACCGCGATGGTGGCCAGGTGGTCGTCGGCCGGGTTGCTGGCCTCCAGCGCGCCTTCATGGGCGGCGCCGTCCACGCCCAAGGCCAGTCCGGAGACCACCGTCAAACCCGCTGCGGCAAGCGCCCTGGCAAATTGTTTGGCGTTGGCGGCCCCTTGGGGCGTGGGGTTGCGGCTGCCCACGATGGCAACACTGCGGGCCAGGCTGTTTCCGATCCAGCGGGCCGCATGTTCGTCAAACCCGGCATCGGCTGGTGAAAGCTCTGGTGTGGGGGTGAGCCGTCCCAGCAGGTACAGCATCAATGGCGGGTCTTCGATACGCAGCAGCGCGGCCGGGTAGACGGGGTCACCCAGGGTGACAATCCAGCGCTGGGCACCACTGGTGACGTCGGCCTGCTGCAGCCAGGCCCAGGTGGTCTCCAGCAGTGCGGCCAGTTCCGTTGGTTCTGTGCGTAGGGCCAAAGCCTGCTCAGCGCTGACGACTTGCGTCAGTGCGCCTAGGCTTTGCGAGAAGATCGAGTGAGGCAGCCCGAAACTGGCCAGCAGCTTGCGGGCGCTCTCATTGCCGACGCCGGGTGTGAGCGTGAGGCGCAGCCAACCAGCGAGTTCATCGCGCTCCATGTCCATGAGATATTGCGAACCAGAACTTCAGGCTTTCAGGCGGGCGTTGCGACTCAGCGTGGGTTGACCAGCCGGTCCCCCACCCGCACGGCGGACGAAATTTCCAGAATCAGTGCGTAGGAAACCCTGTCGAAGGTCTTGAACACCATGAGCAGGCCGTTGCGCTCATCGGGCAGCTTGAGCATGGGCTTTGCCGGGTCGGTTTTGTCGACCAGCCGTGCGCCATCTTTCAGGATAGCCATGACATGGCCGACCTTCATGCCGTTGTTGCTGCCGCGGTTGATGACCACCACCTGGCTCTGCGAGGCATTCGCCACGGCGCTGCCGTACACCGAGACAATGCGGCCATCCATCTTGCCTTCAGGCGCATGCGGCACATAGCTGAGAAATTCGCGCTCGGGTTCGGGCAACAGCCGGTCACCAATTCGCATCTCTTCTTTGGCGGCCACGATATCGATGGTGGCAGGAACGATTTCTTGACGGGTTTTGCCATCCTTGTCCGTACTCTCATGCGAATCCTCGCCGCGGATCAGCCGGGCTTGTCCCAGGTATTGGGCTTCGTAACCGAGAATTTCGCCGGAGTCCGGGTCCTTCAAAGGAGTTGCATTGCGGAAAACCCGGAATGCGGAGGGCTTGTCCTTGCCGTCGATAAAAGGGTTGCCAGCCTGACCACGGGCGTAGGCCCGGTCACCGCGGGCCAGCAAAACACGTCCCTCCTGGGCCGCCACGATGCGGGGTGCAGCATTGAGCTCCGTTTCTTCGACAACAACTGGCTCGGCGAGGAAAGGTTCTATCTGGCTGTTTTTGAGTGCAGGGATGGCAGCATCGGCCAGGCTTTCGTAGCGGGTACGGGGCGAAACCTTGATGGTTTCCAGGGACTCCGTCTCTGCGCTGGCCTGGCCCAGGCGCAGCAGGGCTCGACCGTTGGCTTTTTCCAGGTGGAGCTGTTGTCCGGGGTAGATGCGGTGAGGATTCTGGATATCCTCCATGTTCATGCCCCAGAGTTCGGGCCAGCGCCACGGGCTTGTGAGAAAAAGTCCCGAGATGGCCCACAAGGTGTCCCCGCGCTTGACGGTATAGCTGTCTGGCGCATTGGGCGCCAGATCGCTCAGGGGCACGCCAGCCTGCGCGACTTGTGCGGCCGTGCTCCTTTGCTCGGTGGTGATGGGGAAATTCTGGGCCAGGGCTGGAACTGCGAGCAGGGTCGCGGCCGACCATGCAAGCATTGAGATGCTGAATTTCGCCATCAGGTGCGGGGAGTGTGAGGTATTTTTCTGCATGCGGATGTCGGCTGGGCCTGTTCCCGTTTACCAGCAGGAGCCCGGCAAACGTGTTGAGAGTCTTGATAAATTACGCACAATTTTGCGCTCAAGCCCTTGATCGGGCAACGCTTTTTGCCTCTTGCTAATACGTGGTTACACAAAAGTAGCGAAAATAGCGACATCTTTGAAGAGAACCCATGGCTTTACTACCCATTCTTTGTTACCCCGATTCCCGGCTGCACAAGGTTGCCAAGCCGGTAGAGACTGTGGACGCGCGCATCAAGACGCTGATTGCCGACATGCTGGAAACCATGTACGACGCCAACGGCATTGGCTTGGCGGCGACCCAGGTTGACGTGCATGAGCGCCTTATCGTGATTGATACTTCTGAGCAGCGGGACCAGCCACTGGTGCTGATCAACCCGGAACTCACGTGGACCAGTGCGGGAAAACACCTCAACGACGAGGGCTGCCTGTCCGTGCCAGGTATTTATGATGGCGTCGAACGCTTCGATGCGGTCAAGGTCACGGCGCTGGACGGCGACGGTCGCTCGCGGTCGGTGGAGGCCGATGGCTTGCTGGCCGTCTGCATCCAGCATGAGATGGACCACCTGATGGGCAAGGTCTTTGTGGAATACCTCTCGCCCCTGAAGCGCAACCGGATCAAGACCAAAATGCTCAAGCAGCTGAAGGAAGCGAATGCGTGAGCCGGGCCCTTGCGCGCCTGCAAGACGGCTGAACCAGATTCGCTGAATCGGATGAGAATCATTTTTGCCGGGACGCCGGACTTTGCCCGTGTCGCGCTGGAGCGACTCCAGGCGGCAGGCTTTGAGATTGCCCTGGTGCTGACACAGCCCGATCGCCCTGCGGGGCGAGGTCTGAAGCTGCAAGCCTCCAGTGTCAAGCAGTTCGCGCTGGAAAAAGGCATTGCGGTGGCGCAGCCGCGCAGCCTGCGACTTGACGGCAAATACCCGGAAGATGCAGTAGCCGCGCGCAAGGCGATCGAAGCGGCCGATGCACAGGCCATGGTGGTGGCTGCCTATGGCCTGATATTGCCGCAGTGGGTGTTGACGCTGATGAGCGAGGCGCCTGACAGGCCACAGGGCGTTGGCCGTCTCAAGTTCGGCTGCCTCAACATCCATGCGTCCTTGTTGCCACGCTGGCGCGGTGCGGCGCCGATTCACCGGGCGATTGAGGCGGGTGACCGCGAGACGGGCGTGACCATCATGCAGATGGACGCGGGACTCGATACGGGCGACATGCTGCTGGTGGAAAAACTGCCCATTGTTCATGAGGGCCCTCAAGCTGACACCACCGGCATGTTGCACGACAAACTGGCCGCGCTGGGCGGTCGCCTGATCGTGGAGGCGCTGGAACTGGCCGCCTGTGGCGGACTTCAACCGGTGCCGCAAGCGGGGAAGGGTGTGAGCTATGCACACAAGATCGAGAAACACGAGGCCCGGATCGACTGGCATTTGCCGGCGGACCAGATTGACAGGCGTATCCGGGCCTTCAACCCCTTTCCCGGCGCGTTTACGGAACTGAAGGGGGAGACCTTCAAGATATGGTCGGCCCGGCCTTCGCCCGCGATGCCGTCGGCAACCGCTGTTTGCGGAGAGATTTTGACCGTAGCCCACGTTGCTGTTGAGGTGTGCGCTATGAATTCGATAGTGCAGCTGCTGGAGATCCAGCGTGCAGGCGGCAAACGGCTCAAGCTGGCGGATTTTCTGCGCGGCTTTGAACTCACGCCCGGCATGGTGTTCGACTCGTCCACCAGTGACAAGGCCGACATGGCATAAGTCCTGCAAGCCAGACCTCGCAGCGGGTGCGCGCTGCAAGTTTTCAGAAGATTGAACGTCCGGGATTCATCGTGTTTTTCATTTCCACCAACTACCGTCACCCCGAATTCCGCAAGGGTGTGCGTGACATGCTGTCCGTCGCGCCCGGCATAGCTGCCTGGGGGCTCATGACGGGTGTGGCCATGGTCAAGTCCGGCATGAGCGTATTCGAGGCCCTGCTGATGGGGCTGATCGTCTTTGCCGGCAGCTCGCAACTGGCGGCCATACCGCTGATTGCCGCTGGGGCGCCGATGTGGATCATTTTGGCCACGGGCTTTTGCGTGAATCTGCGCTTCGTGGTGTTCAGCATCCACCTGCGCCCCTACATGATGCATTTGCCGCGCTGGCAGCGCATGGTCAGCGGCTACCTGACCGCCGACCTGACCTATGTGCTGTTCACCCGGCGTCATCCACACCCGGCTGAGGACGCGGCGGGGCGGCGGGGTGAGCAGGCCTATCTGGCCGGCAACAGCATGGTGAACTGGCTCTGCTGGGTGATCATGAGCGTGGTCGGTGTGGTCACAGCCAATTTCATTCCCACCCACTGGGGTCTGGGGTTTGCCGGCATTCTCGCGCTGGTGGGCATGTTGAGCTCGCTGGCATCCAGCCGCTTGCGTGTGGTGTCGGCTGGCATCGCGGGGGCGGCGGCTGTCGCGGCCTTCGCCCTGCCGCTCAAGCTCAATATTCTGGTGGCGATTGCGGCTGCCGTGGCGCTGTGTCTGATGCTGGAGAAGATGCCTGTGGGTGGACGTCCGGATCAACAGGGGGTGAAATGAGCGAAACCGATCTCTGGACGCTGGCAACCATTGTCGGGCTGGCCTGCGTGACCGTGTTGACCCGCTCGTTCTTCTTCCTCTCCAGTCGTCCCTGGAGCCTGCCGCACTGGGCGCAGCGCGGCCTGCAGTACGCGCCCATTGCGGCCCTGTCTGCCGTGATCGTGCCCGAAATCGTCATGACGCAAGGCCATCTGGTCACGACCTGGCAGGATGCCCGGCTGTTTGCGGCGGCTGCGGGCGCGTCCTGGTATTTCTGGCGCCGCGGCGCCGGGCATGCGGTGCTGGGTACGATTGTGTCGGGCATGGTGGTCTATCTGCCGCTGCATCTCGGACTGGGCTGGTAAGGCGGGTTCTCTGCCCCGCATAAAATCAGGGGCTACGCGTGGCCGCAGCTGCAGCCCGCATTTCGCCAACCACCGGTTTGCTCCGCCCATTCAGCTTCAATCTTTATGAACGTCATCCGTTTTTCCGATCTCTGTGCCCAGGGCAAAGCCGCTGGCCAGCGTGTGTTCATTCGTGCCGATCTCAATGTGCCGCAGGACGATGCCGGTCACATCACCGAAGACACCCGCATCCGGGCTTCCATACCCTGCATCCAGATGGCGCTTGACGCAGGGGCCGCCGTGATGGTGACGTCCCACCTTGGGCGCCCGACCGAAGGCGAGTTCAAGCCAGCCGATTCGCTTGCGCCTGTCGCTCGTCGTCTGGGCGAGCTCATGCAGCGGGAAGTGCCCTTGGTGTCCAACTGGGTGGAGGGTGTCACGGTGCAGCCGGGCCAGTTGATCATGCTGGAGAACTGCCGTCTCAACAAGGGTGAGAAAAAGAATAACGAAGAACTTGCCAGGAAGATGGCGGCCCTGTGCGATATCTTTGTGCACGATGCCTTTGGCACGGCCCACCGCGCCGAGGCATCCACCTATGGCATTGCGCAGTTCGCCAAGGTCGCCTGCGCCGGCCCGCTGCTGGCGGCCGAGATGGATGCGATCACGCAGGCACTGGCCAAGCCGAAGCGCCCTCTGGTCGCCATCGTGGCTGGCTCCAAGGTTTCAACCAAGCTGACCATCCTGAAAAGCCTGGCCTCCAGGGTGGACCAGCTGATCGTAGGTGGCGGCATTGCCAATACGTTCATGCTCGCGGCGGGTCTGAACATTGGCAAAAGCCTGGCAGAAGCTGACCTGCTGGAGGAGGCCAGGGCAGTCATCGATGCCATGAAAGCGCGCGGCGCGGCGGTGCCTATTCCCGTCGATGTGGTGACAGCCAAGACCTTTGCGGCCGATGCGCCGGCCACGACCAAGGCCGCGACAGACGTTGCCGATGACGATCTGATCCTGGATATTGGCCCGCAGACGGCAGAGGCCCTCGCAACCCAGCTCAAAGCGGCCGGTACCATCGTGTGGAACGGCCCGGTGGGCGTGTTCGAGTTCGATGCGTTTGCACATGGCACAGAGACCATTGCGCGTGCGATTGCCGATAGTGCGGCGTTTTCAATTGCCGGTGGCGGTGACACGCTGGCGGCCATTGCGAAGTACGGCATTGAAAAACAGGTGGGCTATATCTCGACAGGAGGAGGCGCTTTCCTGGAGGTGCTGGAAGGCAAAACCCTGCCGGCCTTCGAGATCCTGACGCGTCGCGCAGCCGCTTGACGATTCAAGGGCCTTAGCAAATCCGAGGCAAGGGCTCGCCGCTGAGCCAGTCCACCACCCGGCGTCCACCGAATGCCGTGGCCAGTTGCACGAAATGATGAGGGTCTTCGATCACATGGCCAATGCGTTGTGCGTGTGTGCCGAGAGGGTGTGCCTGCATGGCCGCCAACACGGCATCAGCTGACTCAGGTGCCACCGCGGCAACCAGTTTGCCTTCATTGGCGATATACAGCGGGTCCAGTCCCAGCAACTCGCAGGCCGAGATCACCTGGGGTTTTACGGGTATGGCGGCCTCCTGCAGCAGCATGCCAACGCCGGACTGGCGCGCAATCTCATTGAGGGCCGTGGCCAGTCCACCACGTGTGGGGTCACGCAGCACATGCACAGCACCCTCTGGCACAGCCGCCAGCATGGCCGCCACCAGGGTGTGAAGCGCGGCAGAGTCCGAATGGAGCGTGGTTTCGAAGCCGAGGGATTCGCGCTGTGACAGCACGGCCACGCCGTGGTCCCCCATGCTGCCGGACACGATCAGCGCATCACCCGGGCGAGCCCCGGCACCACCGATCGAACGCGCCTGTGGCACCAGGCCCAAGCCGGTTGTGCTGATGAATACACCATCGCCCTTGCCGCGCTCGACCACCTTGGTATCACCCGTGACGATGGGAACCCCCGCCTCGCGCGAGGCCACCGCCATGGATTCGACGATGCGCCGCAGGTCGGCCAGTGGGAACCCCTCCTCCAGGATGAAACACGCCGTCAGGTACAGGGGCATGGCCCCCAGCATGGCGATATCGTTGATCGTGCCGTGCACGGACAGGCTGCCGATGTCGCCTCCCGGGAAGAACAGTGGCGAAATCACATGCGCATCGCAGGCCATCACAAGACGATGGCCGGGAGGTGGTGCAGCGAGCAGCGCGCCGTCATTGCCCTGGCGCAGGGCCTCGTTGTCAAAGGCACGCAGGAACAGCGTTTCGGTCAGCTGGGCTGACTGGCGGCCACCCGCGCCGTGGTTCATGTCAACACGGCCGTGCTTGAAGTCAATGGGACGGATGTAGTCGCGGTTTGTTTTGCTCATGCAGTGACCACCGGAATGTTCCGGAATCGCCCGTAGAGGTAGTGCGCGGCACAGGCCCCCTCGCTGGAAACCATGCAGGAGCCCATGGGGCTGTCGGGCGTGCAGACTGTACCGAACAGCTTGCAGTCGGTGGGATGCTTGACACCGCGCAGGATGGTTCCGCACTCACACTGCTTGTGGTCGGTCACGCGGCGGTACTGAATGCCAAACCGCTGCTCGGCATCAAAGTCGGAAAATTCGGGGCGGATTCTGAGGGCACTGAGGGGTACCTCACCCAGCCCCCGCCATTCAAAGCTGTCGCGCAACTCAAATACCCGCGCCATGACGGCCTGTGCAGCCGCATTGCCATGCCGGGAAACGGCGCGCGTGAACTGGTTCTCGACGCAGGCACGTCCTTCGTTGACCTGCCGAACCAGCATCAGGATGGCCTGCATCACATCCAGCGGCTCAAACCCCGCAATCACCACCGGTTTGCGGTAGTGTCGGGCAAACGGCTCGTAAGGGGCAGAGCCAATGATGATGCTGACGTGTGCCGGGCCCACAAATCCATCCAGTGGGAGCGTGCCGTACTGTTGTACTTCGGGTGACTCCAGGATGTGCGTGATGGCGCTTGGGGTCAACACATGGCAGCACAGCACGCTGAAATTCTTCAGTTTTTCACACTCTGCCTGCTGGATGACCAGTGCGGTGGGCGGCGTGGTGGTCTCAAAACCAATGGCCAGAAACACCACCTCGCGCTCAGGGTTGGCGCGTGCGAGTGCCAGTGCATCGGCAGGGGAGTACACCATGCGGATATCTGCGCCGCGGGCTTTGGCTTGCATCAGCGACAGACCTTCCGAGGCGGGCACGCGCATCACGTCACCGTAGGTACAGAGCATCACGCCGTGGTCGAGTGCCAGTGTGATGGCCATGTCCACGCGGCCGATCGGCAGCACGCATACGGGGCAACCCGGTCCGTGGATCATGCGGATGTTGTCAGGCAAGAGATCCAGCACACCATAGCGCGCCAGTGCATGGGTGTGGCCGCCACAGAACTCCATGAAGCTGTAGTGGCGTTCAGGGCTTGCTTCAGCCTTCAGTTGGTCTGCCATGCGCTGCGCCACTGCGCCATCGCGAAACTCATCGATGTACTTCATGGGCGACTCTGCGCCAGCTCGGCAAACAAGGCCAGCGTGGCCTCGGCCTCCTCGACATCCAGCAGGCCGATGGCATGCCCCACATGGACGATCACATAGTCACCGATTCGCGCTTCCGGTACCAGGGCAATGGAGATGGTTTTGCGCACACCGCCAAGTTCAACCACGGCATTGTCCGAATTTTGCAGCTCCACGATCAGGGCGGGCAGGGCCAGGCACATGTTCAGACCTCCACCGCAAGCGGTGAGCGCAAGGCTTGCGCGGACATAGCATCCGGATGCACTTTGCAGGCGGCTATCCAGGCCTGGCCGAGCGCCAGACCTGCGTCACCGCAAGGTGTGTCTTGAGGCTGATACACCGTCTGCCCACCCAGGCGAAGCTGGTCGATCAGTGCATCCCTCAATACCCGGTTGACGAAGCAGCCCCCACCCAGCACGACCACCGAACTGGCCTTGGCCTGGGCGAGTTCAAGCGTGCGGTACGCCAGTCCGCTGGCCAGCGCGAGATGGAACATGGCGGCCCCCTGGCCCTGGGTCTCGGGGTTTTGGGGCAAGTCGAGCAATTCACCGAGCAGCTGCGTCAGGTCCAGCGACTGCCATGGACAGGAAAAGCCAGGATGCGACAGCAGCCATTCACGCGCCTGCTTTTCCAACGATATGGCCGCCTCGGCCTCGAAGGCTTGCCGCACGCTCAGGCCCAAGGCACCCGCCGCAGCGTCAAACCAGCGCCCGGCACTGCTGCTGACGGGGCATTGCAGCTGGCGTTGCAGCAGGGTTTGAACGCCCTGTGCAACGGTGGCGCCTACCAGCGGGGCAAACCGGGGGACGATCTCATTGCCACGGCCCAGAGCATGCAGCGCGGCAGCCGCCATGCGCCAGGGTTCACGCGCGGCCATGTCTGCCCCAGGCATGGGCAATGGCGTCAGATGGTCCAGCCGCAGCCAGCGGTGCGCAGCCAGTCCGCCGTCGAGCCAGAGGAGCTCCCCACCCCAGGCCGTGCCATCGGTCCCCAAGCCCACGCCATCGAGGGCGATACCGATCACGGGTGACGCAAGCGCCTGTTCGGCCAGGGTCACGCCTATGTGCGCATGGTGATGTTGCACACCCTGTGCTGGCACCCCGAGTTCATGAGCCAGCGACAGGGCAAGGCGTGTGCTGTGGAAATCCGGATGCAAGTCATGTGCAACGGCGTGCAAGGGTCCGGTGGCTTGTGACAGCAGTGTTTCCACCGAGCGTTCAAGGGCTTCACAATGGGCTGCCTTGCCGAGGTCGCCATGAACCCGAGACCAGTACACCGTGTCACCATCGATCAGGCAGGCGCGGTTTTTCAGGTAGGCGCCACAAGCCAGCACGCGCGCTGGTGCTGGGGCGGGCAATCTGGATGAATGGACCTGGGATGTCATGAGGTCAGTGGGCATGCAGCCAGTTGAGCCAGGCCGTCATGCCATCCCCCCGGGTGGCGGATATCTGCAGTACCTCGATACTGGGGTTGATGCGGCGCGCATAGGCAATGCACGTTTGTACGTCGAAGTTCACATGCGGCAACAGGTCCATCTTGTTGATGAGCATCAGGCTGGCCGCGGCAAACATGTCGGGGTACTTGAGGGGTTTGTCTTCGCCCTCGGTGACTGACAGGATCACGACTTTGGCAAGCTCGCCCAGGTCCCACATCGCAGGGCAGACAAGGTTGCCCACGTTCTCGATGAACAGCATGGCCTCTGTGCGTTGATGCCCCGGCGCTGGATGCGCATGGTGGTGGCCTGCCTGATGCAGGTCGAGCTGTGCAAAGGCCTGGCCGACCATGCGGGCGTCCAGGTGACAACCGCGCCCGGTGTTGACCTGGATGGCCGGCGCACCTGTGGCGCGGATACGCTCGGCGTCGAGGCTGGTCTGCTGGTCTCCTTCGATCACGGCCACCGGCAAATGCGGTGCTTGCTGTTTCAGTGCTTCGATGGTGGCACATAGCAGCGTGGTCTTGCCGGAACCCGGACTGGAGAGCAGATTGAAGGCGGTGATGCCATGTGCCGCGAAATGGGCGCGGTTGTCGGTCGCATATTGCTGGTTGGCGCCCAGCACGTCGGCTTCGATCTGGATGGCCCGCATCGGACTCATGCCGGGCACCGACACGCCTGCAGCATGGGTGCCGAAGTGCAGGACACCTGTACTCGTCACCGCATGGACCGAATGCGCAAGGCTTTGTGCCTGGGCATAGGGGTGAGCATGAGCATGGCTCTGCTTCAGGCTGGAATCTGTTGGGGTATCGCAACCACACACTACACACATGGTGTGCTCCTTTCTTCGTCCAGCACCAGCAGGTCCAGCACGCGCAATGTGTCGCCACCCGTCGGCGTCACAGGGTAGCCGCTGCACTGTGGGCAAGGATCGGCGCGGGTATTGATGGTGACCTCCGCGTTACAGCGTGCACACCAGGCGCGTCCTGCCGGTTCATCGATGGTGATCTGTGCCCCCTGCAGGCAAGTGCCGGGAGCGATGGCGTCGAGTGCAAAGCGCAAGGCCTCGACCTCCACACCGGCTAAGGCCCCCGCTTCGAGATGCAACTGCCCGACACGCAAAAAACGTTCGCGCGCGGCCGCCTGCTCCACCATGCGCAGAATGTCAGTGGCCAGGCTCAGCTCATGCATGGTGCAGCTCGTGCAAGACGGTCATGGGTTGATCGGCGATCAGCCAACGCTGGCTCCAGGCAATAGCTTGCGTCAGATTGGACAAGGCGGCCTCGCTGGGGGGCTCGCCAAGTTCAAAGCAGTCGCCACGAATGGCCAGCAGCGTGCACGGTGGGGGTGTGCGCCCTTTCAGTTGATGAAACACATGCATCACCGCCTCGGGCGACATGGCGTGGGTTGTGAAGCTGGGATCGCAAGCCGGCTGCAAGGTGCTGACCTGAAACGGGGCCGCGCCGCGCATGCTCGCATCCACAAACAGCACGCGGCTGCGGCCAACCAGATCAAGCGCATGCTCGACCTGCAACTGGAAGTCGGTCAGGAACTCGACGCTGCTGGCCTGCTCATCATCCAGCGCAGCAGATAGACGCTCTATGAACAAGGGACCCAAGGCATCATCGCCTCGGCTCGGATTGCCCCAGCCGAACACCAGTATCGGCGCAACGGATTTTGTTGGCAGGGTCATGCCGGCAATCCCCCGCCAGAGCTCAGGCCATGCTGCATGTCGCCACGCTGCGAGCGTACAACATGGTCGAGCAGTTCGCCCTGGGCATTGATGAGAACGACATCCAGCGGCATTTGTCCCAGCGCATGCGTAGCACATGAAAGGCAGGGGTCATAGGCGCGGATGGCGACTTCAATGTGGTTGAGCAGGCCTTCGGTGATCTCGCGACCGTCAAAGTATTGACGTGTGACCGAGCGCACGGCCTCGTTCATGGCCTGGTTGTTGTGCGTGGTTGAAACAATCAGGTTGCACATCGTCACCAGATCGTTGTCACCAACCCGGTAGTGATGGATCAGGGTGCCGCGCGGTGCCTCGATGACGCCGATGCCTTCACGTTCGCCGTTGGCGTGACGCTGCGCACGCGCCGGATCGCCCGCCATCAGTTCACCAGAAAGAATATCGGGGTCGTTCAGCAGTTGCGCAATCACCTCGATGGTGTGCAGCACTTCGATCATGCGTGCCCAGTGGTAGGCCAGCGTGGCGTGGATGGGCTGCCCTTTGCCCCAGTCGATGAACTCACGACGCTCACGCTCAGCCAGCGGCGTGTCGATGAAGTCGCAGTTCTGCACACGCGCCAGGGGGCCCACGCGGTACCAGCCGGCCTCGGCGCCGAGGTGCTTGAGGTAGGGAAACTTCATGTAGGTCCAGGGCCGTACCTCTTCCTCGATCAGGTCCAGGTAGCTCTGGTCGCTGGCACCGTCGATCATGATCTGCCCACGGGCGTCGCGCACCCGCAGCCCGCCGTCGTAGAGTTCCATCGCACCATCGCCCCGCACCAGCGACATCATGCTGGAGGGGAAAGCACCGAAATGGTCATACAGCGCCGGGTTCTGGGCATGCAGCTGTTTGGCGATGGACACGGCATCCTGGGCAAAGCTGAGCATGTGTGCCAGATCGGCTTTCAGCAAGGCGTGGTCTTGTGCGTTCACGTGCTTGTTCATGCCCCCCGGAACCGAGCCTGTCCCATGCACCCGCTTGCCGGCGGTGGCGCGGATCACTTCCTGGCCGTATTTGCGCAGCAGAATGCCTTTTTTCGCAATGTCGGGGTGTCGTTCAGCAACGCCCACGATGTTGCGACGGTTGACTTCAGAGTCAAAGCCGAACAGCAAGTCAGGCGAAGACAGGTGGAAGAAGTGCAGCGCGTTCGACTGCATCACCTGACCGTAATGCATGAGGCGGCGAATTTTCTCTGCCGATGGCGTGACGGGCATTGCACCGACCACACGATCCAGCGCCTTGCTGGCCGCCAGGTGGTGGGATACCGGGCAGATGCCGCACAGTCGCTGCACCATGACCGGCACTTCCCAGTAAGGCCGGCCTTCAATGAATTTTTCAAAGCCACGAAACTCGACAATATGCAGCCGTGCCTGCTGTACGCGGTTGTGCTCATCCAGCAGCAGCGTGACCTTGCCATGGCCCTCCACGCGGGAGACCGGGTCAATGGCGACCCGGCGCAATCCCTGCGGGTTGGCGGCAGTTTCGAGTTCAGAGCTCATGAGATCTCAGTCATAGTGAATCAGGCCACGTCCCAATTGCGGGCTGCGGCCAGCCATCAGGTCAGACAGGAATTGCCAGAACGCATCTGCCGAAGGAGGGCAGCCTGGCAGGAAATAGTCCACATGCACGACCTCGTGGATAGGATGCACTTTGTTCAACGGCAGGGGGAGTTCCGGGTCATTCGGGATCCGGCTGGCCGTGCTCAAGCCTGCTCTCGTCTGGTACACCTCCGTGAGGATGGTGCCAATGTCTATATGGTTGCGCTGGGCTGGCAAGCCGCCATTGATGGCGCAGGCGCCAACGGCTACCAGCGTTTTGCAGTGAGCGCGGAATTCGCGCAGCACGAGCACGTTCTCGGCATTGCACAGACCGCCCTCGATGAGGCCGATGTCGCAGAGCCCGACCTCCTTGATGTCGGTGAATGGCGAGCGGTCAAATTCAATATGCTCGATCAGTTCGAGCAGGCGTTCATCGATATCGAGAAAGGACATGTGGCAGCCAAAGCAGCCGGCCAATGAGACGGTGGCAACCTTGAGCTTCGCAGGTACAGGCTGTTGAGCAGGCAGGCTCATGAGGCTTCTCCATCACGCAGCTCTGAGACCGGCTTGATATCGAAACGACGCTGGCCAATCGGCGTCACAAAACCACGCCGCTTGGGCAGGATCACCCCTACCGGACAAATGCTGGCTGCACGATCCTGCAGTGTCATGGGCGTGCCCACCAGTTGTCCGCTCTCACTGTTGACCAGAAGCCGGGTCTGGATGCCATGGCCGCCAATGTCGAAGACGTCCTTGTGATCCACGTCACGGCTTGCGCGTACGCACAGCTCACACAAAATGCAGCGGTTGAAATCCAGCAGGATGTCGGGGTGGCTCGCGTCTACCGGGCGGTCTGGGTAAAACTCCTCGAAATGGGGTCCTTCCATGCCCATCTCGTAGGCCGTGGCCTGTAACAGGCAGTCACCGCTTTTCTCGCAGCTGGGACAGAAATGGTTGCCCTCGACGAACAGCATCTGCAACAGCGTCTTGCGCTGGGCATTGAGAGGCAGGGTATTGCTTTCGACGGTTTGACCGGCGGCGGCTTTGAGGGTGCAGGCAGCCCCCGCATGTCCATTGACCTTCACGGTGCAAAGGCGGCATGAACCATGCGCGGGAAAATCCGGATGCCAGCACAGGTGCGGAATGTAATGCCCCGCACGGGTGGCGGCTTGCAGGATGGTTTCCCCCGCCAGAAAGGGCAGCTCAGCACCATCCAGAGAGAACGTGGGTCGTATTGGCGGGCTGGCTTTGTTCACGGACTATTCTCCAGGTGCGCGGCGGCATCGTCGCGGCCCGTTACACGCCTGGCAATGGACAGTTCGGCGTCCAGGTCAAAACCGGGCTCAAAGTTCGGTGACTGCAGATGGCGATCATAGGCGGGGCGAAATCTGGCGATCGTATCGCGCAGCGGGTTGCATGCAGAGGCGCCAAGACCACAATGTGTGGCGGTGTGGAGCAGCTGGTCGAGCTCCAGCAGGGCGTCGAGATCCTGTTGCGAACCACGGCCAGCGCCTGTGGCGTTCGCAAGCTTGTCCAGTCGTCGCGCCACCAGTTCGGTACCGACACGGCATGGCGTGCAGAAGCCGCAACTCTCGTGCGCAAAGAAATGCGCAAAGTTTCGTGCCACCTCAAACATGTCGCGGGTCTGGTTGAACACCATGAAGGCGCCTGCCGTGGGCACATCTTCAAAGGCGATACGCCGGCTGAAGGCCTCGGGCGACAGGCAGGTTCCCGAGGGACCTCCAACCTGCACGGCCTGCGTGCCGTGGGCGCCGCAGTCCTCGAGGATTTGTTCAATGCTGACGCCAAACGGGTACTCATAAATGCCGGGACGCTCGCAGTCACCGCTGACCGAGTGAATCTTGGTGCCCGTCGACTGGGGCGTGCCGATGCCAGCCCACCAGTCGCCACCCTGGACAGCAATGCGGGTGGCAGCACAGTAAGTCTCGACATTGTTGACGGTGGTCGGTTGGCCCAGATAGCCGTGCTCGACCGGAAACGGCGGACGGATGCGCGGTGTGCCACGCTTGCCCTCAAGAGATTCGATAAGCGCGGACTCCTCGCCACAGACATAGGCGCCTGCACCAACATGGATGCCGATGTCAAAGTCGAAGCCAGCCTGTCCGCAGATGCTGCTGCCCAGCAGATGCTGCCCGCGACGCTGTTGCAACACGGTTTGCAGCTGTTCGAGCAGAAAGCGGTACTCGCCCCGCAGATACACCAGCCCGCGGCGAGCACCGGTGACGAGCGCTGCGATGGTCATGCCTTCGAACACGTCATCGGCCCAGCGCGTGAGCAGCACGCGGTCCTTGAAGGTGCCGGGTTCACCTTCGTCTGCGTTGCACACCACGTAGTGTGCAGCACCCGGTGCATCGCGACACAGCGCCCATTTGAGGCCGGTGGCAAAACCGGCACCACCGCGGCCTCGCAGGTTCGACAACTTCATCTCAACAAGCATGGCCTGCGCACCGCGGGACAGTGCCGCGGTGATCGCCGTGCCGGGCTGCAGTGGCGTGCCAAGCAGCACATCCGTGCGGCGGATATTTTCGTGAATGCTGAACCAGTCTGCCGGCCATTGCGCAACTGGCACCGCAGTACGAATCATTTCAGCCATGTGCGCAATGCGTGGCGCATCGAGCCGTGTGATCACATGGTGGTGGTTGATCAGCAGCGCCGGACCCTGGTCGCACAGGCCGGTGCAGGATGCGCGTGCCACGCTCACCAGGCCATTGCTGCTGAGCTGACCGGGGACAAGGTCAAGGCGCGCACAAAGATCTGCCATCAGGACGTCACTGCCGAGCATGCGGTCGGTGATGTTGTTGCTGAACAGGATGCGATAGCGCCCAACCGGCTGGGTATGGAGGAAGCGGTAAAAACTGGCGACACCCTCGACATGCGCGAGTGACAGATTCAAGTCTTGTGCAAGTTGACTCAGCAGTTCACGCGGCAACCAGCCCGTCACGGTCTGCAACTCCCGCAGGATTTGCAGCAAGGCATGCGGATCCCGTGCATATTGGTCAAGCACCGTGTCCAGGGCTTCTCGTTCGAAACTCATGGTGAACTCACCGATCGCGGATAAAGCATGGCGACTCCCGTGGGCAGCAAGTATTCAGAACGAAAGGGTAACCCCGTATCAAGCAGGGTCTCACGCAAGCCATTCCTGCCCAGGAAGGAATAAGGCTTCAAGTATCCCGAATGACATGTGGCATACATTGACACAGATCAAGCGTGTGTAGTGAAAAAATAAGAATCCGTGTGATGGTCGTCGATGATGTTTTTGTTCTGAGCGACTTAGCGTCCGGAATGAAGCAATTCATGGAGCATGATGTGCACTCACCAGTGATCTATGTGTTCGTGCGCATCGTGATGACGATGGCAGCCATTTACGCCCTTGCTTAGCCGACCGGCCCGGTCAAGGGCGTCTGCGTTGTCGCCGTTTGGCCAGTGCCCGCAGGCGCCAGACCAGGGTGATCAGACCGTACGTCAGGAAGCCCATGAAGGTGGCCGTGATGGCCAGGCCCACCAACAGCGGCTTGCCAACCGCAGCGATCCGATGCCACAGGCTGGCATTTTCGGCCGCAGCCTCGACCTCCTCGAGGGTGGCGACATCGAAAACCTCCAGCTTGGCCGGTACCTGCTCCCCGGTGACCCAGGCGCCGAGATGGTAGGCCGCAAAGTAGATCGGTCCAAACGTGAGCGGATTGGTGATCAGGGTGCTTGCGGCGGCGGCAGGCACATTGGCGCGTAACAGCACTGCCGCGCCGACCGACAGCGGAATCTGTGCAATGGGAATGAGCAAACCAAAAAATACGCCCAAGGCAACGCCCAGAGCCACTCCGCGGCGCGACCAATGCCAGAGTTTGGGGTGCCCCAGACTGGGCGCCAACCAGCCAAGCCAGCGGTTGTTGTGAATCTGTTCTCGGCTGGGGATCAGGGCACGCAGGCGCTCGCGCAATTTCATGCCCCCGCTCCTGCTGACGGGCCGCATGCCGGCCTCGGTGGCCGACAAAGTGTCCTGCAGGCAGGACTGGTGGAGGCATTCTGAAAAGAAGGGGGCATGACGGGCTGTTTTCGAATGAGGCGGCAAGGTTGCCGGATACACACTATTGTCGCCAGAACGGGAATAAATGAATGACTTGCGGGAAGTGTGGCTGTTGTGCATTCCGGCCACATGTCACCACGCGAACAAGGGAAGACGTCCCGTCAAGGCGCAAGCGCGCGGGTCGGCACTTCAACTTGACGCTGTCATGTAACCGCTTCCATGTGAAAATGGAAATCTAATTACAAGGAGACAGCCCATGCTTCGTCGCTCAACCAAAATTGTTGCCACCCTTGGCCCGGCATCCAGTGATCCCGCGATGCTCGAAAAACTCATTCGCGCCGGGGTCAATGTGGTGCGGCTCAATTTCAGCCACGGCAAGGCGCAGGACCATATCGACCGGGCCACCATGGTGCGTGAAGCCGCCAAGCGCGCAGGCTGCGAGGTCGCAATCATGGCCGACCTGCAGGGCCCCAAGATTCGGGTCGGCAAGTTTGTCGACAACAAGGTGCAACTGGTAACGGGGCAGAAATTCGTGCTCGATGCCGCGCGCACCGAACTCGGCGACATCAATGCGGTGGGGCTGGATTACAAGGAGCTACCACGCGATGTAAAGCCTGGCGACACCCTGCTGCTCAACGATGGCCTGATCGTGATGACGGTTGAATCCGTCAAGGGCACGGCCGTGCATGTGGTGGTGAAAATCGGCGGCGAGCTCTCCAACAACAAGGGCATCAACAAGCAGGGCGGGGGTCTGACGGCACCTGCGTTGACTGGCAAGGACATGGAGGACATCAAGACCGCCATGGCTTTCCAGGCCGACTATGTGGCGGTGAGTTTCCCCCAGAATGCCACCGACATGGAAATGGCGCGCCAGCTTTGCAATGTGGCTGCAGCCGAGTACAACCACAAGCCGCACCTGATTGCCAAGATCGAGCGCGCCGAGGCGATCCCGAAGCTCGAAGAAATTTTGCGAGCCAGCGACAGCATCATGGTGGCGCGGGGCGACCTCGCCATCGAGGTCGGCAACGCGGCCGTGCCGGCGCTGCAAAAGCGCATGATCAAGATGGCCCATGCCATGGACAAGACGGTGATTACCGCGACCCACATGATGGAGTCGATGATCAACAACCCGGTGCCCACCCGTGCCGAGGTGAGCGACGTGGCCAATGCCGTGCTCGACGGTTCTGATGCGGTCATGCTGTCGGCGGAAACCGCAGCGGGCAAGTACCCGCTGGAGACGGTGGAGGAGATGGTCAAGATCTGCGAGGCCGCCGAGGCCGCCGAGGATGTGAAGCTCGATGCCGACTTCCTGGGCATGACCTTCCACCGCATCGACCAGTCCATCGCCATGGGCGCCCTGTTCACGGCGTACCACATGGGTGCCAAGGCCATCGTGGCCCTGACCGACAGCGGCTCCACCGCGTTGTGGATGAGCCGCCATCGCATCAACGTACCCATTTATGCGCTCACACCCAAGGTGGCGACCCAGCGCAAGATGACGCTGTACCGCAATGTGCGCCCGCTGCTGATGGATACCAGCATTGACCGCGATACGGCGCTGCTGGAGGCGGAGAAACACCTGTTGAGCCGTGGCATTGTGCAAAAGGGCGATGTTTATGCCATCACCTGCGGTGAGCCCATGGGTTCACCCGGGGGCACGAACATGCTCAAGATTTGTCGGGTGGGCTAGATAGAGGCTGCGCGGCGAGCTGATAGGCGGCGCTGGTCAGCGGTTGCTGCTTGCCCTTGACGAGGAGGCTGATGCGATCGGCCCGCTCGTCTGCCAGCCAGTCAATGGGGCCTGCAAGCAGTTGACCACGCCCAGCGTGGTCGCACAGCCGTTTCGCGGTGTTGACGGTGTCGCCAATGACATCATGAACCTGGGAGGCCTGTGCGCCAAAAAAACCCTCCACGACGGGGCCGGCCCATAACCCGGCACCCGCTGACAATTGCAGGGGCTGTACCGCTGCTAACGCTGCCCGCAAGGCTTTTTGCATGACCTGCAGTGCATTGCCATCGGCTGGCAGCACAAGCAGCACCTCATCGCCACTCATCTTGGATTTGATCAAGGCCTCTCCACAGGCGTCCAGTACGGCGGCATAAAAGCGGTTGAGCATTTTGATCACGTCTTCGGGCTGGCGGGTTTCGCTCCAGGCCGTGAAGCCACGAATGTCTATGAAGCCGATTGCGCGTTCGACCCGACTGGCAGATTGCGTCGCATTGGCGCGCAACACATCTTTCACCACACGACTGCCAAAGCCCCAGCGCGACAAGGTCTTGAGCTGATGAAGCAACTGGTCGATGACGGTTTGCTGGCGGCGAGCCACCAGCGCAAGAGAGATCAGCGCGCCAACCTGGGTGATGGCCAGTGCCATCAGGAAGGCGTGGGGCGCAGAGTGAAAGAAGCCCGAGATCCCTTCCAGCCACGGCTGTCCCCGCAAATCCAGCGCGATATAGAACAGGATAGGCCCGAGCGCCTGCGCTGTGCGTGACAGGGCAATGCCCGCCAAGGTCAGGGCAGGCTGGTTGTTACGGGTTTCGAGGGCTGAACCCCAGGCGAACAGCAGCATCAGCGTGGCAAACGTGATGTGGTGGGGGGCAAAGAAAAATGACCTGCCTTCGATCAGGGATTCAGCCAGCGCATAAAACAGCAAGCCTACCAGGCGGCTCCACCAGGGGAGCGCCAGATCCAGCCGTCTGCGCCGAGCCAGCCAGGCGCTCTGTCCGATGGCAGCAATGAGCAGCACGTAGACATCAGGCTTGCCAAAGATATCGCTCCACTCGGAGACCACCTCCAGCAGCAGCAGGAAAAGTGCGAGCTGGCCGGAGCCCTGGAACAGTTCAGTCAGAAAAAGCCCAAGTGCAGAGCCTTGCAAGGTGGTGTTGACCTGTCGGTCGAGCTCGTCATGTTCGGAGGTGGCCATGGCTTTATGTCATCTGATGGTCGTCATCTGGTTGCGAGTTTAGGTGACGCTGTGAGGCGGGTGACCCTGAAATTAGATGCGCTCATGCTGGGCGGTAAAATCGCAAAGTATGAGGGCCGTGGGTACGCGGGCGCTTCAATTTCATCAAGGATCATTACTATGGCACTCGTCTCTATGCGCGAACTGCTGGACCATGCCGCTGTGAACGGCTATGGCATTCCGGCTTTCAACGTCAATAACCTGGAGCAGGTTCAGGCCGTCATGGAGGCCGCCAAGGAGACTGGCGCGCCGGTGATCCTGCAGGCCAGCGCGGGTGCCCGCAAGTACGCAGGCGAGGCCTTCATCAAGCACCTGATTTCTGCCGCGATCGAGTCGTACCCGGAGATTCCGCTGGTGATGCACCAGGACCATGGCCAGAACCCCGGCGTGTGCGAGGGGGCCATCAAGCTCGGCTTCAGCTCCGTCATGATGGACGGCAGCCTGGAGGCCGACGGCAAGACCATCGCCAGTTATGACTACAACGTCGACGTCACCCGCAAAGTGGTTGACATGGCCCACCAGCTGGGCGTGACGGTCGAGGGTGAGCTCGGCTGTCTGGGCTCGCTGGAGACCATGAAGGGCGACAAGGAAGACGGCCACGGCACCGACGCTACCATGACGCGCGAGCAGTTGTTGACCGACCCCGAGCAGGCCGCTGACTTTGTGAAGCGCACCCAGCTCGACGCGCTGGCGATTGCCATCGGTACCAGCCATGGCGCCTACAAGTTCACGCGCAAGCCCACTGGCGACATTCTTGCGATCGACCGCATCAAGGAAATTCATCACCGTATTCCCAACACCCATCTGGTGATGCATGGGTCGTCCAGCGTGCCGCAGGAGTTGCTGGCGGTGATTCGCCAATACGGCGGCAACATGAAGGAAACCTACGGCGTGCCGGTCGAGGAAATCCAGAAGGCCATCCAGTTCGGCGTGCGCAAGATCAACATCGACACCGACATCCGCCTGGCCATGACGGCCGCCGTGCGCAAATTCCTGGCCGAGAACCCGGAGAAATTCGACGCCCGTGAATGGCTCAAGCCCGCTCGCGAGGCGGCCAAGCAGATCTGCAAGGCGCGTTATATCGAGTTCGGCTGCGAAGGCCAGGGCAGCAAGATCAAGGGCAAGAGCCTGCAGGTCGTTGCCGCCCAATATGCCAAAGGCGAACTCGCCCAGCTGGTGAACTGAGGCCGACAGGCTTTCTCATTCATTGACACGCCCCCGCGGGGGCTTTCTTTCTTGACTGCACCATGACATCCGCTCTGCATACCTCGACCCTGACTTCCCTGCCACTGCTGGCCCGCGGCAAGGTGCGCGACAACTACGCCGTGGGCGACGACCGCATCCTGATGCTGGCCTCCGACCGCATCAGCGCCTTCGATGTGATCATGGGCGAGCCGATTCCGGGCAAGGGCGAGCTGCTCACGCAGATGGCGTTGTTCTGGTTCGACAAGCTGGGTCACATCTGTCCGAACCACCTGACTGGTGAGGCGCCCGAGAGCGTGGTCACGCCAGCGGAACTGCCGCAGGTCCAGGGACGTGCCATGCTGGTCAAACGCCTGAAGCCGATCCCCGTGGAAGCCGTGGTGCGCGGCTACCTGGCCGGCAGCGGCTGGGCCGAGTACCAGGCCAACCAGGCGGTGTGTGGCGTCAAGCTGCCGCCGGGACTGAAGAACGCGAGCAAGCTGCCCGAGCCGATCTACACGCCTGCTGCCAAGGCCGAGATGGGCGAGCATGACGAGAACATCACCTTCGAGAAAACCGTGGAGATGATCGGCCCCGAGCTGGCGGCCCGCATCCGCGACATCAGCATTGCGATCTACAAGACCGCCAGTGAGATTGCGGCCACCAAGGGCATCATCATTGCCGACACCAAGTTCGAGTTCGGACTCGACAAGGATGGCACCCTGGTTCTGATGGACGAGGTGCTCACGCCCGATTCTTCGCGCTACTGGCCTGCCGAAAGCTACGCCGAAGGCAGTAACCCGCCCAGCTATGACAAACAGTTCCTGCGCGACTGGCTGGAGGCCGTGCGCATCAACGGCCAGCCCTGGAACAAGACGCCGCCAGCACCCCGCCTGCCGCAGGACGTGGTCAACAGGACCGCGGCCAAGTACCGCGAAGCGCTGACACGGCTGACCACCTGAGGTTTGCTTTGGGCCATGTAACAGCCCAATAACACCACAAGCCTGCTGGTGTGACCAAAAATCTGTTTCTTCATTCAACAAGAGGAGACAGACATGGCGGCTAAAAAAATTCTGATGATTTGCGGGGACTATTGCGAGGACTATGAAACCATGGTCCCGTTCCAGGCCCTGCTGGCGGTTGGCCACACCGTGCATGCCGTCTGCCCCGGCAAGGCGGCGGGCGACAGCATCAAGACGGCGATTCACGACTTCGAAGGCGCGCAGACCTACAGCGAAAAACCCGGCCACAACTTCACCCTGAACGCCTCCTTCGCCGACATCAAGGCCGCCGGCTACGACGCCCTGGTGCTGCCCGGCGGTCGGGGGCCCGAGTACCTGCGCAACGACGCCGCCGTGGTGGCGATGGTCCAGCATTTCTTTGAGGCCAAGAAACCGGTGGCTGCCATTTGCCATGCCGCGCAACTGCTGGCGGGCGCGGGTGTGCTCAAGGGCCGTACCTGCTCAGCCTATCCTGCCTGCCGCGCCGAGGTGGAACTGGCGGGAGGCAGCTATGCGGACATTCCCGTCGATGCCGCACACACCGATGGCAACCTCGTGTCTGCACCCGCCTGGCCGGCCCATCCCGCGTGGATTGCCCAGTTTCTGGTGGTGCTGGGGACGAAGATCACGCATTGACGTGTGCTGGCCGGCGCAGCATGATGCCGGGGACGCCAACAAGCGGGAGAGATGTGATGTGCCAAGTATTTATCGGCGCCGATCCGGTGCTGTACGAAAGCCGGGTCCGTTCTGTGCGGCTGCACGGGGTGGCCACGAGCATCCGGCTGGAAAACCTGTTCTGGGACGTGCTGGACGACATCGCCCGGCGGGACGGCATGAGCGTGCCCCAGCTATGCACCAAGCTCCATGACGAGTTGGAAGCCGAGCGCGGCAGCATTGACAACTTTGCCTCGTTTTTGCGTGTGTGTTGTGGCCGCTACCTGGCGTTGCAACTCTCGGGCGGCATTCCGCAGGACATGTCGATCCCGATCAGCAGCCTCAATGCCAGACGTGTCCTGGCCACCGAGTACCGTGTGCACAAGCATGGCGACCTGGGGCAGCGCGCAGCCTGAGGGCTGCACGCTGTCGACTCAGTTCAGCATCATGCTGAGCTTGCGGCGGTAGGCCGACACCATCGCAGCCTGCGGGTCTTCCTCCACGGCGGTCTTGCCGGCGATCTCGATGCCACTGGCGGTCTTGCCGCTGGCTTCCGTACCCGCCTTGGGTTTCGGGGGGGAGAGCAGCTCCAGAATGGCGACAAAGGTCTTGCGGGGGGCTTCCTCGTCCCATTTCTTGTCGCGCATGATGATTTCCAGCAGCTCGTCCATCGCGGCAGTCCATCCGCCGTGCGCCATCAGTACGCGGCTCTTGGCAAAACGGGTTTCGAAATCCCGCTTGTTGGCTTCGATTTTTTCGTCAAACTGCGCCAGTGACATCTTGCCGCGGGGGTCGTTGGCCACGAACTCCATGGCGTTGAGCCATTGCTGCAGCGCCTCGAAACGCAGTTGCACCGGGATCTGGGAAAGTGCTGGTGCCAGCGCGGCTGCGGCTGCACCCAGCTGGTCGGTGCTGATCAGCAGCTTGACGTATTCGAAGCGCACATCGTCGTTGGCCGGGTTGGTGGCGAGGGCTTCAGCCATGCGCTCCTGTGCGGTTTGCATGTCACCGGACTCTAGGTGCTCCTGGGCTTTCTGCGCGCCGGCTTCGGCCTGCAGCGCATCCTCGGAGGGCAGGTGCTTGTCCAGAAACTCGCGCAGCTGGCCTTCGGGCAGCGCACCCATGAAGCCGTCCAGCGGCTTGCCGTCCTTCATGAGCACGCAGGTCGGGATGCTGCGGATGCCAAAGGCGCCTGCCAGCTCCTGCTCCTGGTCGGAGTCAATCTTGACGAGCGTGAAGCGGCCAGCGTAGTCGGTTTCGAGTTTTTCAAGCAGGGGGCCGATCACCTTGCAGGGGCCGCACCAGGGGGCCCAGAAATCCACCAGCACAAAGGTGGACATGGAGGCTTCGATGACCTCGGCTTCAAAGTTTTCGGTGGTGACGTTGATCATTTTGGGTAGCTCGGGGCGAAAAAGTAAAATTCAAACATGAAAACACAAATCGGCGTCGTCATGGGCTCCAGTTCCGACTGGGACACCATGCAACAGGCAGTACAGATTCTCCACCACTTCGGCATCGGTCACGAGGCTCGCGTGGTGTCTGCGCACCGCATGCCTGACGACATGTTCGCCTACGCCGAGAGTGCCTTGGAGCGTGGGCTCAAGGCCATTATCGCGGGTGCCGGTGGCGCCGCCCACCTGCCCGGCATGCTGGCGGCCAAGACCACGGTGCCGGTGCTCGGCGTGCCAGTGGCCAGCAAGCATCTGCAGGGGGTAGACTCCTTGCACAGCATCGTGCAGATGCCCAAGGGCATCCCGGTGGCCACATTTGCGATCGGCCCGGCCGGCGCAGCCAATGCGGCCCTGTTTGCCGTGGCCATGCTGGCCAATGAAGACCCGGCCCTGCGCGCCAAGCTCGAGGCCTTCCGGGCCGAGCAGACCGAGGCAGCCCGCAGCATGACGCTGCCGCCCGCGCTATGAGCAGCTGTACCTTACCAAAGGCTGATACAGCCGCAGCGCAGGGCGCGGAGGCCTCCCTATGACAGGCCAGATCATTCTCCCGGGCAGCTCGATCAACGGGCAGCTTGCCACATTGGGCGTCATGGGCGGCGGGCAGCTTGGCCGCATGTTTGTGCACGCGGCCCAGCGCATGGGTTATTTCACGGCCGTGCTCGATCCCGATCCGGCCAGCCCGGCGGGTTTGGTGAGCCACCACCACATTCAGACCAGTTACCTTGACGAGCAGGGCCTGGCCCAGCTCATGCAGCGCAGTGCCGCCATCACCACCGAGTTCGAGAACGTGCCTGCGCCCGCGCTGCTCACATTGGGCGCGCACCGCCCGGTGGCGCCCGCCGCTGACGCGGTGGCCATAGCGCAGGACCGGGCCCGGGAGAAGGCACATTTCGTGCGCTGCGGCGTACCCTGTGCGCCCTATGCGGTGATCGAGACAGCGGAGCAGCTTGCCGCCGTCAAGGACGAGCTGCTGCCCGGCATCGTCAAGACCACGCGCCTGGGCTACGACGGCAAGGGTCAGATTCGCGTCAAGACGCGTACTGAGCTGGCGGCCGCCTGGGACGAGCTCAAGCAGGTGCCCTGTGTGCTGGAAAAAATGCTGCCGCTCAAGGCCGAGTGCTCGGTCATCGTGGCGCGTGGCTGGGACGGCGCGATGGTCAACTTCCCGCCACAACTCAACCTGCACCGCGACGGCATTCTTGCAGTCACTCAGGTTTACCCGGATAATATGCCGCCAGCCCTTTCCGAACAAGCGGTGAAAGCTACTAAATCCATAGCAGATGGCTTGCAGTACGTGGGCGTGCTGTGTGTCGAATTCTTTGTGCTGGGCGACGATTCGCTGGTGGTCAACGAGATGGCACCGCGTCCGCACAACAGCGGGCACTACACGATGGACGCTTGCGACCAGTCGCAGTTCGACCTGCAGGTCAAGACACTCGCCGGTCTGCCGCTGGTGCAGCCGCGCCAGCACAGCCCGTCCATCATGCTCAACCTGCTGGGCGACATCTGGCTGGCTTTCAAGGACTCTCCGCCCTGGGACGAGGTACTGGCGCTGCCAGGTACGCACCTGCACCTGTACGGCAAGCTCAAGGCCAGCAAGGGCCGCAAGATGGGACACCTCAACATCACGGGCGCCAGCGAAGCCGAGGTGCGCGCCACCGCGCTGGCCGCAGCCAAGCTGCTGGGCATTGCGCCCTTCTGAGCCGACTCAAGGCAAGCAGGCACGGCCATGATTCTGGACGGACAAGACGCCGCCGCCATCGCGGCTGCTGCACAGGCGCTGCACGAGGGTGAACTGGTCGGCCTGCCCACCGAGACGGTCTATGGCCTCGGTGCCGATGCGGCCAGCGACAGCGCTGTCGCCAAAATCTTTGCCGCCAAGGGCCGGCCCAGCGACCACCCGCTCATCGTGCATGTGGCCGATGCGGCAGGCGTCGATCACTTTGCACAGGATGTGCCGACGTTCGCGCAGCAACTCATGCAGGCTTTCTGGCCGGGCCCACTGACCCTGATCCTGCCACGCCGGCCCGATGTGGGTGCCGCCGCCGCAGGGGGACAGGCCTCCATCGGCCTGCGCTGTCCGGCCCACCCGGTGGCACACGCGCTGCTGCTGGCGGCGCGCGCGCTGGGCGTGCATGGCGTGGCGGCGCCCAGTGCCAACCAGTTTGGCCGCGTCAGCCCGACCACGGCCGCGCATGTGCAGGGTGAGTTTGGCGAAGACCTGCTCATTCTTGACGGTGGTGCCTGTGAGGTGGGCATTGAGTCCACCATCATCGACTGCACGCGTGGCGCGCCGGTGCTGTTGCGCCCTGGCGCCATCACACGCGAGCAGGTGCAGGCTGCCTGCGGTTTGAAGCCCCTGTCCAGGGATGAGATGGCTGCACTTACTGTCTCTGCGCCGCGTGCTTCGGGCACGCTGGAGGCCCATTACGCGCCCAAGGCCAAAGTCCGGCTCATGGGTGCGCGCGCGCTGCAGGCCGCACTCGATCTTCTGGGCAAGGGCATGGACGCGATCGACGCTGCTGACAAGGCCGCGCCCACCATTGCCGTGTATTCACGCGCCATCCTGCAAACGGCCTCAACCAAGGTGCTGCGCCGGCGCATGCCCGACGATGCCGCTGCCACGGCACAGCAACTTTTTGCCGTGCTGCGCGAGTTTGACAAGGCGGGTGTGAAACTGATCTGGATTGAGACCCCTCCCGATACGCCCGAGTGGGAAGGTGTGCGCGACCGCCTGCAGCGGGCGGCGGCGAGCTGAATACATTCAGCGATAGCGCAGCTTCATGCCGAGGATGCTGGCACTCAACGCCAGCGTGACGGTATTGGCCGCCACGATGGGCCAGGCAGCGATCAAGAGGCCATACAGCAGCCACATCGCGATGCCGGTGGTGAACACGCTGTACATGCCCAGCGAGATGCCGCTCACGTCCCGGGTCTTGAAGGTGAGCCAGGCCTGCGGCACAAAGCTCGTGGTGGTGAGGCTGGCGGCGAGGTAGCCGATGAGTTCAGAGTTTTCCATGGTGTGTGCTCAGGACTGGGCGGCTTCAGATGGTTTCAGTTGTCCCTGGCCACCCACTCGATCAGTGCATCGATGGCAGGGCGCACGGCGTTGGCATTGGGGTGGTTGGCAATGGCGACGAGCACATAGCGCTTGCCGCTGGCGGCGTGCACATAGCCGGCTACACCGGTCACATCGCGCAGGCTGCCGGTCTTGAGGTGGGCACTGGCCTGGGCCTTGCTGCGCTTGAGCGTGCCGTCCACGCCGGTCACCGGCAGCGACGACATCAGCTCCGACATCAGGGGCGAGCGCCAGGCGTATTGCAGCAGGCGCGCGAGTGCATGCGCGCTGATCCGGCCATTGCGTGAGAGCCCCGAGCCGTTGTCGAGCGTTGGTGCATCGTCTGCGCCGAAGCGCTCCCTCCACCAGGCCTGTACCACCTCGTGCGAGCCGGTCACGGTGCCCACGCCTTTTTGCTGCAGGCTCAGGGTCAGGAAGAGCTGCTGCGCCATCACATTGTTGCTGTATTTGTTGATGTCGCGAATGACCTCCACCAGCGTGGGCGAGTTCATCTCGAAGACGGGTTGCAACGTGGCGGGCACCTTGCCCTCGCGCACGGCTCCGTCAAGCAAGCCACCGATCTCGTGCCACATGCCGGCCACGGCGCGCACCGGGAAGCTGGCGGGATCGGCATAGGCCACGGGCCAGACGCGTTCGCCGCAGCTGGTCGGGTAGCGACCCGCAAAGGCGATGCGGTTCGGGTCGGAGAAGTCGGCCTTGAGGGTAGCGCGGTAGTCGTTGCAGATGCCCTCGCCGAGCGGCACGCTGGCGGGCAGCAGCACGCCTGCCAGCGGCGGGTCGTAGCTCACGCGCGCAGCCTTGGCCAGCGCGTCGGGTGTGAAGGTCATCACGAGCGATTTGTAGTTCAGCAGCAGGGCGTCGGGTGAGGCGTTGTAGGGGCGCAGCCGTTCGCCGTCAAAGTCGCCCGGGTCCTGCGCGACGGTCTCGAAGGCGCTGCGGTCCAGCACGACGTCACCCGTGATATGCCGGATGCCCAGACCCTGCACGCGGCGCAGCAGCAGCCACAGCCGCTCCATCACGAGCTTGGGGTCGCCCTGGCCCTTGATGTAGAGGTTGCCGTAGAGTGTGCCCTCGCGCACCGCACCCTCCAGGTAGACCGGGGTGGTCCAGACAAAGGCGGGTCCAAGGGTTTCCAGCGCGGCAAAAGTGGTGACGAGTTTCATCACCGAGGCCGGGTTCACTTGCGCCTGCGGGCGTAGGCTCAGGCGAGGCGCGCTTTTGCCGTCGGCATCGACCACCAGCACGGAGAGGGCGTCTTGTGGAACTTTGGCCCTTGCCAGTGCGGCGCTGACTTCTGGTGGAAGTGGCGGTTGGGCCAAGGCGCTAGTCATTGCCAATGACAGAAGAACTGCTGTGCCTAGCGAGCGGAGGCTGCTTTTGTTCTTTGCAGTGGCTGGGTTGGTGAGGTAAGTTGGTTTGTTTCCCCCACTCACACCCCCCCGCCCCTCTCCCGCCCCGCCGGGCGGAAGAGGGGAGCTTTGATTTTGCTTCTGGATTTCGACGAGGCTTCTATGGGGCAACGGTTTTGCGGGCATTTCTGTTGGCGACTGTTTGGAACTCGCTTGCTTGTAGGTGCGTTGAGAAAAGAGAAGTGTTTTTTCAATGACGGCGCCGTAGAAGCCTGATCGACGTGAAGAAACCAAATGAAGCCCCCCTCTTCCGCCCGGCGGGGTGTGAGTGGGGCGGGGGGGTGTGAGTGGGGGAAGACTCCGCTCAAAAGTCGGGATCAACAAGTACAGAAACAGCAATGCACACATGGTGAACGCAGTCTACCGCTCTACGGCGGGCAAGGAAAAGCCTGCCCGCCGATAATCACCCCATGCATTTCATCAAGGGCCTGTCCCCCAAGACGGTTGGCATTGCCGCCGCCATCATCACCGTCACCATCTGGACCGCGTTCATCGTCATCGCCCGGGCGTCCGTCAAAGGCTCGCTCACGCCATTCGACCTTGCACTGGCCCGCATCGGCGGCGCCAGCATGGTGATGGTGCCACTGGGCTGGTGGCTGGTGCGGCGTGACCGGGCCAAGCCAGAACACGCCGACGCAAGGGCCTCGTCACTGTTCGGGCTCTCGCCGCTGTCGCTGCGGGTGACGGTGATCACGGGCCTGTTCGGCGGCCTGGCCTACGCCACGCTGGCTTACAGCGGCTTTTTCTTTGCGCCGGCAGCACATGCTTCTGTGCTGTTGCCCGGCAGCCTGCCGCTGTGGACCACGCTGCTGTCTGCCCTGGTGCTGCATGACCGTATCACGCAGTTGCGGGCGTTGGGTCTCGGTTTCATCGTGGCGGGTGGCCTGCTGGTGGGCGGTGCCAGTCTGCTGCACGCCTTTGACGGCGGCGAGGTCTGGAAGGGTGACCTGCTGTTCATGGTCGCCGCCATGAGCTGGTCGGTCTACGGCGTGATGGCGCGGCGCCATGCGCTGGATGCCGTGCGCGCCACCGTGGCCATCACCGTGTTTGCGCTCATGAGCTATGTGCCGGCCTATAGCCTGCTGCTGGCATTGGGCGTAGTGAAGAGCCATCTGCTGGATGCCCCCTGGGGCGAGGTCGTGTTCCAGTTCCTGTTCCAGGGTGTAGGCTCGGTGGTGATCGCGGGCGTGACCTTCACCAAGATGATCCAGTACTTCGGCCCGGTGCGCACCACCATGATCACGGCGTTGGTGCCCGGTCTGTCGGCCTTGGGGGCGGTGATTTTTCTGGGTGAGCCGCTCTACTGGAACCTGCTGGCAGGCCTGGTGCTGGTGACGGTGGGCATTCTGTTCGGTGTGCGCGGTGTGGCACCGGTCGCTATAAAAAACATAGCTAATGGCGCTCGTTAAATAGGGGCTAAAGGCCCATTTTATTGCCAACCCATGAAACTTCTTGCGTTTGACACCAGCACCGACGCCCTGTCCATCGCCGTCAGCAGCACGCGCGATGGCCCGGCCCGTCAGTGGCAGCACAGCGGGCCCGGCGGCGCGCAAGCCTCCAGCACGCTGATCCCCGCCATCCAGTCCCTGCTGACGCAGGCGGGGTTGCGTTTTGAGGAGCTCGACGCCGTGGTCTTTGGCCGTGGGCCGGGCTCGTTCACGGGGCTGCGTACGGCCTGTGCGGTGGCGCAGGGGCTGGCCTTTGGCGCGGGTGTGAAGGTGCTGCCGGTCGATACCCTGCTGGCGGTGGCGGAAGAAGCGCGCCAGCAACTCGCCGATGCCACGCCGGCGCAGCCGCCCAACAGCACACTCCATGTGACCGCACTGCTCGATGCGCGCATGGACGAGATGTACATGGCCAGTTACGCCTACAGCCACGGCCGCTGGGTGCAGCATGCGGACCACGCCCTGATCAAGCCCGCGGCGCTGGTATCCCAGGCTGAAAGCCTGCTTGCAGGCAATGTCTTCACGGTGTACGGTGAGCGTCTGCCGGCCTGGACGACGGCAGCAACGCGGCTTCAGGTGCTGCCCACCGCGACGGCCCTGCTGCGGCTGGCACCGGCCCTGCTGGCCGAGGGCCGCGCGGTCAGTGCAGATCAGGCCCTGCCGCTCTATATTCGCGATAAAGTGGCGAAAACCACCCTGGAGCGCGCGGCCGAGAAGGCCGGCGCCTGACATAGCTGCGAGCCCTGCGATGAGCGCTGTTCTCAAAACTGTCGAAGCCCGTTTCGAGCCGCTGCTGCCGGAGCGGATCGGCCAGGTGCTGCGCGTGGAGCAGCAGGCGTATGGACATCCCTGGACGCAGGGCAACTTTGCCGATGCGATCAGGACGGGCTACCAGGCGCAGCTGCTCATGGCAGACGACACCTTGCTGGGCTACTTTGTGGCGATGCAGGGTGTGGACGAGGTGCATCTGCTCAACATCACCGTGGCGCCGGACTACCAGCGCCAGGGCTGGGCCCGCGTCATGCTCGATGCGCTGGCCATCTGGGCGCGCGGGCAGGGCGCCCAGTGGCTGTGGCTGGAGGTGCGGGTCAATAATGCACGGGCCGTGCGGGTCTATGAACAGCATGGCTTCCGCCGCGTTGGCAAACGCAAGAATTACTACCCTGCCGGCAAGGACCAGCGCGAGGACGCGCTCGTGATGAGCCTGCGTCTGTGAATCTGTGAGTCTGTGACAATGTGCCCATGAGCCTTGAACTTGATGAGCGCCAGCGTGCCATGCTGCAGGAAATGGGGGTGCGGGTCTGGAGCCCGGCACCGCTTTCCGCACGCACGGGTGAGCTGTCCCCCGAGCCTGCCCGCCAGGTGAAGGCCGCTGCCGCCGAGGCGGCGGCGCCTGGCAAGCCGGTTGTCAGCGAACGTCCTGCGGCTCCTGTGGGCAAGACCGTGCAGCAGACAGCCGCCCCCGTCCCGACGACAGCCCAGCCCCTGCCCGCTGACATTGCCGCCATGGACTGGGACGCGCTGCGGCAAGCCGTGGCCAGCTGCCAGGCCTGCGGTTTGTGCGAGAGCCGCAAGAACACCGTGTTCGGCACGGGCGACACGCAGGCACGCTGGCTGGTGGTGGGCGAGGCGCCGGGCGAGAACGAGGACCTGCAGGGCGAGCCCTTTGTGGGCACGGCCGGCCAGTTGCTCGACAACATGCTCAAGGCCGTGGGTTTGCGTCGCGATGGCACGGGTGAGCAAGGTGTTTACATCGCCAACGTGCTCAAGTGCCGCCCGCCAGCCAACCGCAACCCGCAGCCCGACGAAGTGGCGCAGTGCGAGCCCTATCTGCGTCGTCAGGTGGAGTTGCAGCAGCCGCAGATCATCCTCGCGCTAGGCCGTTTTGCCGCCCAGTCGCTGCTGCAGACCACGGTGCCCGATGTGGCCCGTATTCCCCTGGGCAAGCTGCGCGGCCAGGTGCACAGCTACCAGGGCGTGCCCGTGGTGGTGAGCTACCACCCGGCCTACCTGCTGCGTACGCCGCAGGACAAGGCCAAGGCCTGGGCCGATCTGTGCCTGGCGCTGGATGTGATGCAGCGGGGCGAAGCGGCATCAGCTTGATGTCGTCGGCGCATCCGGGTGACCTTGAACCTTGACGACAGGCATGCAAGCTCCTGCACCCGCCACGCTCACCCTCATGGCTTTGCTGCCCCTGCTGGCATGGCGGGCCTATGCTCGCTTTCGTCGCATGGTGGGTCGACAGCGGCTCTCGCGCATCCGCCCCTGGATTACGCTGATGATTTTTCCCGTCTTGCTGGTCCTGCTGACCTATGCCGGGCGTACCCATGTGGATCGCTTGTGGTGGCTGGCGGCAGGTCTGGCGTTTGGCGCCGGGCTGGGCGTCTACGGTCTGCGCCTGACGCACTTCGAGCCGACCAGGCAAGGCCTGTTCTACACGCCAAACGTTCATCTTGGCATCGCCTTGTCGCTGCTGTTTGTGGTGCGCATTGTGTACCGCCTGATCGAGGTCTATGCGCTCAAGACCGTGGCCTCACCCGAGCTGGCAGATTTTGTGCGCAGCCCGCTGACACTGGCTGCTTTCGGCTTGCTGGCCGGTTACTACATCTGCTATGCCATTGGTCTGGTGCGTTGGCGCTACCGCGTGCTGGCAGCCAAGCGCCTGCGTGAGGCCTCAGCCAAGCGCGACTGAGCGGCGCATGCCATGAAGATGGACCAGCATTTGCCCAGCGACAGCGCCCGTCTGTTCCTCGCCCTGCTGCCGGACGAAGCGCTCAGGACGGCGCTGGCGGCGCATGCCGGCAACTGGCAGTGGCCTGCTGGGGCGGCCCGCTATGCGCCGGCAGACTGGCATCTCACCTTGCACTTCATCGGTTCCGTGCCACGCCAGCGTATCGACGCCTTGTGCCCGGGGCTGACCGTGCCCCTGCAGCCGTTCACCTTGCGCCTGGGCCGGCCTGCACTCTGGCCGCATGGTCTGGCCGTGTTGCTGCCGGAGGGGGGGCCTGTTGAACTGCAGCGTCTCCATGCTGACCTGGGCGAGGCTCTGCATGGGCTGGGCCTGCGCGTGGACGAGCGCCCCTACCGGCCGCATCTCACGCTGGCGCGCCACGCCGCCCTGGCAGTGCCAGCACCGCCTCCCGTGCTGGACTGGCAGGTACGCACCTATGCGCTGGTCGAGTCCACCGGCAATGCGCAGCAGCGCTACCGTGTGTGCCGGCGATTTGATTGAGCGGCGCGCAGATCATCTCACCCAGACGTGAGCGACTGGGGCAAAATCCTTCCCATGACCAAGCCTGCTGACACCCTCCCCACCGTCAAGCTCCATGAGGAGCCGGGGCACCTGATACGCCGGGCCCAGCAGATCGCCGTGTCCAGGTTTCATGAGGTGCATGGTCGGCATGTCACACCCATCCAGTACGCCATCCTGCGCACGCTGCATGAGTCGCCTGGCATTGACCAGGTGACGCTGGCACAGCTGATTGCGCTGGACACCTCGACCACGGCCGACATCGCGGCACGGTTGGAGACCAAGGGCTGGATCCTGCGCGAAGTGATGCCTCGGCGCCAGCGCCGGCTTTCGCTCACGCCGGCCGGCGAGGAGGTGCTGCTCGAGCTCAAGCCGGCGGTGGACGTGCTCTACCACGGCATGATGAGCAGCCTGGAGCCGGCCGAGCAGAAGGAGTTCATGCGCTTGCTGCGCAAGTTCGTGCACCTGCATGACAGCCAGGCCAGTCCGCCGGCACAACGGGCGCGGACGGCGGTCCGGTGTTCTGTGCAAAGCAAGGACTGACTTTCCGTCAGCACCCCGCCAGCGTGGCAGTCGGCGTGTCATCTGCAGCGAACTTGCCGCTGGTCAGAAACCTGGGTATATGCGGGTTACTACTTAGCCGCAGGGCTTTCATCAAAAACATTCATTCAGTACAATGAACGTCATTCAGTATACGGATTGTTGAAATCCGCCTATCTTTAACCTGAGTGAGGTGCCCCATGTTCCCCAAAAATACCTGGTATGTAGCCGCCACCCCCAACGAGATTGATGACAAGCCGCTGGGCCGCACGGTCTGTGGTGAGCGCATCGTCTTTTACCGCGGTATGGAGAACAAGGTCGCCGCAGTCGAGGACTTCTGTCCGCACCGGGGGGCACCGCTCTCACTCGGCTACGTTTGCGAAGGCAAGCTGGTCTGCGGTTATCACGGGCTGGAAATGGGCTGCGACGGCAAGACCGTGGCGATGCCGGGCCAGCGTGTGCGTGGGTTCCCGGCCATCAAGAGCTACCCCGTGGTCGAGCGCTACGGCTTCATCTGGGTCTGGACCGGGGATGCCGCGCAGGCCGACGAAGCGAAGATTCCCCACCTGGAGTGGTACGACAATCCCGAGTGGGCCTATGGGGGTGGTCTGTACCACATCGCCTGCGACTACCGCCTGATGATCGACAACCTGATGGACCTGACGCACGAGACCTATGTGCATTCCACCAGCATCGGCCAGAAGGAAATTGACGAAACCCCTTGCAAGACCACGGTCGAGGGCGACATGGTGACGACCAGCCGTTTCATGAGCGGCATCCTGCCGCCGCCCTTCTGGAAAGCAGCCTTGCGCAGCAACAGCCTGGCCGATGATGTGCCGGTGGACCGCTGGCAGATCTGCCGCTTCACGCCACCGAGCAATGTGATGATTGAAGTGGGTGTGGCCCACATGGGCCACGGTGGTTACGACGCGCCGAATGACAAGAAGGTCTACAGCGTGGTGGTGGACTTCATCACGCCGGAGACCGAAACCTCGATCCATTATTTCTGGGGCATGGCGCGCAAGTTCAACCCGAAGGACAAGGCGCTTACCGCGACTATCAGGGAGGGTCAGGGCAAGATCTTCTCAGAGGATCTCGAGATGCTTGAGCGCCAGCAGAAAAACATGCTGACGCATCCCGGGCGAGGTTTGCTGATGCTCAACATCGACGCTGGTGGCGTGCAGTCGCGCAAGATCATCGACCGGGTCCTCGCCGAGGAAAATGCGGGCGCTACCGCCCAGGCCAGCTGAGGACAAGCATGAGTAATGCATCCACCCTGTCTGTTCGCGTCGAGCGCAAAGCCGTTGAGGCGCTGGACATCAGCACATTCGAGCTGGTGGCAACGAATGGTGGCCCCTTGCCGGCATTCTCGGCTGGCTCGCACGTGGATGTGCAACTGCCGGGCGGCATCACGCGTCAGTACTCGCTGTGCAACGACCCCAAGGAAACGCACAGTTACCTGATCGGGGTACTGCGTGATGAAGCCTCGCGCGGCGGCTCCAGGGCCATGCACGACAGCGTGCAGGAGGGCACGGAGCTGCTGATCAGCGCGCCCAAGAATCATTTTCCACTGGCGCATGAGGCCAGGCGCAGCCTGCTCATGGCGGGCGGCATCGGGGTCACGCCCATCCTCTGCATGGCCGAGCGGCTGGCCATCAGTGGTGCGGATTTTGAGATGCACTACAGCACGCGTTCGCTTGAACGCACCGCATTTCGCCAACGCATTCAGGACTCAGCCTATGCATCGCGCGTGCAGTTTCACCACGATGATGGCGATGCCGCGCAAAAACTCGACCTCGACACCTTGCTGGCAACACCCCAGGAGGGTGTTCACCTGTATGTCTGTGGCCCCAAGGGCTATATGGACGCGGTGCTGGGCACGGCGCGCGCCAGGGGCTGGCCCGAGAAGCAGCTGCATTTTGAGTTCTTTGGCGCCGAGGTGGCGGCATCGGACAGGGATGCCAGCTTCGAGATCAAGCTCGCCAGTTCGGGCCGCATCGTCATGGTGCCCAAGGACAAGACGGTGGCGCAGGCCCTGGCCGAAGCGGGGGTGGAGATCATGATGTCCTGCGAGCAGGGTGTGTGCGGCACCTGCCTCACGCGGGTGCTCGAAGGCGTGCCCGACCACAAGGACAGCTACCTCACGCCCGAGGAGCAGGCCGCCAACGACCAGTTCACCCCCTGTTGTTCACGCGCCAAGACGCCCCGGCTTGTGCTTGACCTCTGAGCCGAGACGGGTCAAGGCCGCATCAGCGGCTGCGCGCGGGCAGCAGCACCGAGGCGATGGCCAGCACCATGAGCACGACGGCAGCCCAGTCCTGCCAGTGCAGTACTTCACCCAGCAACCAGGCGCCGGTAAAGACACCGAGCACCGGGATCATCATCACGCTGAGCGTGGATGCAACGGGTGGCAGGCTGCGCGCAAGGTAAAACCACACGGCGTGTGCGAAGCCGAAGATCAGCACCGCGTTGTACAGGATTGAACCCCAGGTGACAGCAGAGGGGGCTTTCCACTGTGCAGATTCGAAAAGCACCGCCAGGCCGGTCATGAGCAAGGTGGTCATGGCTGTCATCCAGAACGAGAGGGTGAGTGTGGGCACCGGAACGGTGGTGCGGCGCAGCAGGTGGGTGCCCAGCGCCCAGGTCAGGGCGGCGAACAGCGCATACAGCACGCCGAGGGGGTGTCCCGCCAACTGGGTGAGCTCATGCCACAGCAGGAGCATGACGCCCAGCGCGGCAGCGGCAACGCCAATCCAGGCGCGCGGGACAAGATGCTGGCCAAAAATGAGGGCGCCAAGCAAGGCAGAAAAAATCGGCATGCTGTAGCCCAGGATGGCAGCACGTCCGCTGCTGAGCATCTTGACCGCCACAATGATGAGCGGATGCCAGATGAACATATTGGCCAATGCCAGCACGAACAGCTCACGCCAATGGGCGCGTGGCACCACAAACGGCACTTTCAGTGCATGCAGACCCAGGGCGAGCACCGGCAGGCCCAGCCACATGGAGAGCATGCGAAAGGTCAGTGGTGGGTAGTCGGTCACGCCCATCTTCATGATGGGCCAGTTGATGCCCCAGATCAGGGTGAGCAGCACAAGGCCGACGAGTTGTTTGCGCGACAGGGTTTGCATGGAGAGCGATTGTCGGTGTTTCTTACAATGCGGGTATGACCTTCCTAGACATGCTGCGCCAGGCCGAGCGCGAAAATGGCTCCATGCTGTGCGTGGGGCTGGACCCCGAGCCGGCCCGCTTCCCCACTACGCTCAAGGGCGATGCCAGCAAGATCTACGACTTCTGTGCGGAGATCGTGGACGCCACGGCCGACCTGGCCATCGCCTTCAAGCCCCAGATCGCCTATTTTGCAGCGCACCGTGCAGAAGGCCAGCTGGAGCATCTGATGGAGCACATGCGACGGGTTGCACCCCATGTACCCATCATCCTGGACGCCAAGCGGGGTGACATCGGCAGCACGGCGGAGCAGTATGCCAAAGAGGCGTTCGAGCGCTACGGGGCCGATGCGGTGACCTTGTCGCCCTTCATGGGCTTCGATTCTGTCGAGCCCTACCTCAAGTACGAGGGCAAGGGGGCCTTTCTGCTGTGCCGCACCTCCAACCCGGGTGGGGATGATTTCCAGAACCAGCGCCTGTCATCGGTCCAGGGCGAGCCGCTGCTGTATGAGCATATTGCCAAGCTGGCACAGGGGCCATGGAATCTCAACGGGCAACTGGGGCTGGTGGTGGGTGCCACTTACCCTGCGGAAATTGAGCAGGTCCGCGCCGTCGCGCCTACGGTGCCCCTGTTGATTCCGGGCGTTGGCGCTCAGGGCGGCGATGCAGTGGCCACGGTCAAGGCAGGCTGGCGCGGCCTGAAGGGCGAGACGACCGGCCCCATCATTGTGAGTTCGTCGCGCGCCATTCTGTATGCCTCTTCGGGCGAAGACTTCGCTATTGCGGCACGCCGCGAAGCGACCAGGACCCGTGATTTGCTGGAAGCGGCCAGGCCATCGATTGCTATTAAATAAATAGCTGTTGACGCAATCCAGTCAAGGGCTGGAGGCCAATTTTCTTGCTATTTTCTCGCCAAACATGACGGTGGCCAGGGCGGCAACCACGAGCGCAATGCCAGCCCATTGCCAGCCCGTGATGTGCTCGCCGAGCATGAGCATGCCGGCCGAGAGCCCCACCACGGGTACCCCCAGACTGAAGGGCGCGACCCGGTTGGCCGGATGGCGCTTGAGCAGGCTGGTCCACAAGGCATAGGCCCAGATGGTGGCGACCCAGCCCAGGTAGGCCCCGGCGAGCCAGGAGGTCCACGACACGCCGGTCCAGCGGGAAAGCTGGCCCCAACTCATGCCGGCTGCAGGGGCCGGGTCGAACAGGAAGCTGAAGAGCAAAAAGGGCAGGATAGGCACCAGGCTGCTCCAGACCAGGAACTGCAACGGCTCGAAACCGGCGTTCGCCTGCTGGGCCTTGCGCGCGATGATGTTGGAGGCTGCCCACATGAGCGCCGCACACAGATTGAGCAGGAAGCCAAACACCGTGGTGCTGCCCGCCGAGCCGTCAGCAGCAACGAAGTTCATCGTGAAGCACAACAGGCCCAGGGCGGCCAGGCCCATGCCGATGACCAGGGTGCGGCTCATGGTTTCCCGCAGCAAGGCATAGCCGAGCAGGGCGGTGAAGAAGACCTGGGTCTGCATCAGCACCGAAGCCAGTGCAGCCGTCATGCCGACCTTGAGCGCGGAGAACAGGAAGCCAAATTGCCCCACCCCTTGCAGCAGCCCATAGAGTAGTACCCACTTCCAGGGCAGCTTGGGCGGACGGATGAACAAGACCAGTGGCAGTACGGCAAACACATAGCGCACGGCGCCGAGCTGGAAGGGTGTGAAGTCGAGTAGCGCGAACTTCATCGCGACGAAGTTCAGGCCCCAGATCACGATGACCGCGAGGGCGGAGGCGAGGTCACGGGCGCTGAGGGAGGCTGCTTGCATGCCCGATTATTCCCGAGACGGCTCCTGCCAGAGGATGCTACTGAAAAAGCCGTGGCTGCATTACGGCAGCCACGGCTTGTAGAAGTGCGAAACAGCGTACTCGCTACTTGCCGAAGATCAGGTCCGGCAGTCCCAGGCTGATGAACGGGATATAGGTCACCATGACAAGGAAGATCAGCAACACCGACAGCCAGGGCAGGGCCGCGCGCGTGGTCTGCACCAAGCTCATGCCGGTGATGCCACTGGTGACAAACAGGTTCAGCCCCACCGGCGGTGTCACCATGCCGATCTCCATGTTCACCACCATGATGACGCCCAGGTGGATCGGATCAATGCCCAGGTGCGTGGCAATGGGGAACAGGATGGGTGCCAGGATCAGGATGATGCCAGTGGGCTCCATGAAGTTGCCTGCCACCAGCAGCATCAGGTTCACCACCAGCAGGAACATCCAGGGTGACATGCCCACGGCGAGGATGTGCTCGGCAATGACTTGCGGGATGCGCTCGGTGGTCAGCACATGTGCAAACAGCAGCGCGTTGGCCACGATGAACATCAGCATCACAGTCGTCTTGGCAGATTCCAGAAATACCTCGGGCAGATCGCGCAGCTTGAGGTCACGGTAGACGAACACCGCTACCACCAGCGCATAGACAGCCGACACGGCGGCTGCTTCGGTCGGCGTGAAGACGCCCCCGTAGATGCCGCCCATGATGATGACCAGCAGGGCCAGACCCCAGAGCGAATCGCGCAGGGCACGAAACACTTCCCTCGTGCTCGCCTTGGGCGGAGGCGTGAGCTGTAGCTTGCCAGCGCGCCACCAGACCGCGAACATCAGCATCAGGCCCAGCACGATGCCGGGCACCACGCCGGCCATGAACAGGCGGCCTACCGAGACCTCGGTCACGGCGGCGTACACCACCATCACGATGGAGGGCGGGATCAGGATGCCCAGAGTGCCGGCATTGCAGATCACGCCGGCGGCGAACTCCTTGGTATAGCCGTTCTTCACCATGCCGGCGATCACGATGGAGCCAATGGCCACCACCGTGGCGGGGCTGGAGCCCGAGACCGCCGCAAACAGCATGCAGGCCAGAATCGAGGCAATCGCCAGACCCCCGCGCATGTGCCCCACTGCCGCAATTGCAAAACGCACCATGCGCCGCGCTACGCCGCCGGTGGACATGAGGTTGCCTGCCAGCACGAAGAAGGGGATCGCCATCAGCGTGTAATGCTCGCTGGTCTCGAACAGCTTGATCGACATCGAGGCCAGCGAGTCCTGCGAGAAGAAGGTGATCGTGATCAGGCTGGCCAAACCCAGGCTGATCGCCACCGGCATGCCGATGGCCATGAAGGCGAACAGGCAAAGAAACAGGACGACGGTGTTCATGACGTGCTCTCCTCGGCTTTGAGCTTCATCGCATCCGCGGCTTCATCCGCCAGGTGCAGGCTGTCAGTCTTGCCGGTGACAAGGTTGTAGAAAATCTGAAGAAAGCGAAAGCCAACCAGCACATAGCCAATGGGCATGATGATCAGCACCTTCCAGCGCTCAATGGGAAGGTCGTCGAGCTCAACGCCGATCTCCATCATCTTGCTGACGTAGATCGTGGAGCCATAGAGCACCAGACCGACATAGACCAGGCTCAGCACGACGGCCAGGATGGAGACGACGCGGCGGGTCTGGTGGGGCATCAAGCGAACCAGGGCATCTACGCCAATATGCGAGCCTACCCTCACGCCATAGGAAATGCCGACGAAAATCATGGTGGCGAAACACACCATGGTGAGCTCCAGCGTCCACGAGAAACCCGTGTTGAATACATATCGCCGCACGACCTGCATGAAGGCCAGTGCAGTCATGGCGAAGAGCATGAGCGAGATGATCCACTCTTCAAGGCGGTCCAGAATTTTCATGGTTCAGTCCAAAAAAACCCCGGGCAAGCCGGGGTACAGGGGCAGGGTGTCGATCGTAATCGACAGCTGTCTTACTTGTTGGCTTTTTGTGCAGCCTGGATCAGGTCTGCACCAATTTCGCCTTCAAACTGCTTCCACACCGGCTTCATGGCAGCACGCCAGGCAGCGAGGTTTTCCTTGGAGAGCTTTTCGACCTTGGCCTTGTTCTCGGCGATCACCTTGACACGGAAGCCGTCATCCTCGTCGAAGGCAACCTTGTTGCCGAATGCGATGGACTCGCTCATGGCTTCGCTCAGGCCCTTGCGGACATCGGCGGGCAGGCCGTCCCACCACTTGGCATTGGTGATGACCATGTAGTCGATCAGGCCGTGGTTGCTGGCCATGATGTTCTTCTGGACTTCATAGAACTTTTTGCTGTAGATGTTGGACCAGGTGTTTTCCTGTCCGTCCACCACGCCGGTCTGCAGGGCCTGGTACACCTCGGCAAAAGCGAGCTTCTGCGGATTGGCACCAACGGCCTTGAACTGGGCTTCCAGCACATCCGATTGCTGGATGCGGAACTTCAGGCCCTTGGCGTCAGCCGGCATGTACAGCGGCTTGTTGGCCGAGAGCTGCTTCATGCCGTTGTGCAGATAGCCCAGACCGAGGATGCCCTTGCTCGTCATCGAGGTCAGCATGGCCTGGCCGTCCTTGCTGCTTTGGAAGCGGTCCACGGCTTCGATGTCGTCGAACAGGAAAGGCAGATCGAACACCTGGAGTTTCTTGGTGTACTTGCTGAACTTGGACAGCGAGGGGGCGATGATCTGGACGTCGCCCAGCGCCAGTGCTTCCATTTCCTTGCCGTCACCGAACAACTGGCTGTTGGGGAAAACCTGCACCTCGACCTTGCCGGGCAGCTTCTTCTCAGCCAGTTCCTTGAACTTGAGCGCAGCCTGACCCTTGGGCGTACCGTCTGCCACCACATGGCTGTATTTGACGATGATGGGGGCAGCGTGCACGCTCAGTCCGAGGGACATCAGGGCCGCGGCCAGAATGAGTTTGAGTTTCATGGTGAGTCTCCGTTATGCGTAAAAAGATTCATGCCTAAAGCACCCTCCAACCATACGCAATCGCGCAAGCCATGCCAACTGTGGTGTTCAACAGCCGGGTTTTCCCTAGGGCGGGCCGGTTTCAAAATGCGGGGCCGCGTGGAGTTTGGGGGCCTGCAGGTACTTTCCTGCAAAGTACTTAATGGGCCACAGCTTTTTGTACTTCCTCTATCCAGACCGGGCCAATGCGGCGGGCCAGCTCGTCATACACCGGCTGCACCGCTTCGCGCAGCCGGGCCCGCTGACTCGGGCTCAGGGTATGGATGCGCGTGGTGCCCGCCTGTTGCAGTGCCGCAAGCGCCTTGTCGTTCTGGGTGTCGGCAATCAGGTTGCCGTAGCGCAGGGCCTCCTCCATGGCCTGGGTCAGCAGCGCACGGTCGCGCGGCGCCAGGGTTTGCCAGAAGTGCTGGTTCACGACCACTGCATAACCCAGATAGCCATGGTGGGTGAGGCTCAGGTCGGTCTGCACTTCGTTCATGCGTTGGGTCCAGAAATTGGACACGGGGTTTTCCGTGCCGTCCACCACGCTGCTGGCCAGGGCCTGCCGCGTCTTGCTGAACGGCAGCACCACGGGCCGCGCACCGAGTGCCCGCATCTGGGCGGCAATCACGTGGGAGGACTGCACGCGCATGCGCAGGCCGGCGAAGTCAGCGGGTTCCAGCAGCGGGCGGTTCGCGCTCATCTCCTTGAAGCCGTTGTCGAAATAACCCAGACCGATGATCTGCTGGCGCTGCAGCCGCTCCAGCAGGCGCCGGCCGATGGGGCCCTGCGTGATGCGTCGCACGTCCTGCACGCTGCCAAAAAGAAAAGGCAGGTCGAACAGCTCGAACTCGGGAAACCCGATGCGTCCGAACTTGGACAGTGAGGGCGCGAGCATCTCCACCGCACCCAGGCGCATGGCTTCCATCTCGTCCAGATCGCCATACAGTTTGGCGCCGGGGTAGACCTTGACCTGGATGCGCCCATTTGAGCGCTGCTCCACGAGGGCCTTGAAACGGTTGGCAGCCAGGCCCTTGGGCGTATCTTCTGCCACCACGTGGGAGAAGCGGATCTGCACCTCCGCGGCCTGCACGTTCAGGACGGACAGGGTCAGCAGACTCGCCACCAGCAGAGCGTTAAACCGGGATATCCAGGCGCGTTGTTCCCGGGGATGTGAAAACTTTGGCATGGCCGTTATGCTAGCGACACCGTCTGCGACCGCCATCCCATGAAACCCGCCCCCGCCGATCCAAGCTTCGATTTCGAACTGCTGCAGCGCAGGGAGGACGGCACGCCCGGACGCAACCGGCTGGCTTGGCTGTGGCTGCTGGGTCTGCTGGGTTTGCTGGTGGCCTCCATCGTTGCACTGGTGCTCTACCTTCGGACCTTCGAGGCAGAAGAGGAGGACCGCCGCCGCGTTGCCGACACCCAATGGCTGGAACAAAGCGTGCGCTTCCATTTCAACCGGCTCGAAGACGACATGGCAGCCGTGGCGCACAAGGTGCTGGGCAGTGGCAAGCCCTTCGCATCCGGCCAGGCGACAGACATCAACGGCGGACAGCTGTGGAGCGAGCCGGGCGTGATCCTCGCGCACGGCTGGTTGCCGGCCCGGGATGGCGCCACGACACCACCGATTCTGGCGCCCCTGCGTGCAGACAGTGCCGCGCACAGGGAGAACGCCGAAGCCCTCGCCACCATGCAAGCCATCACACGTGGCTTGCGGCGGCCGGCCTATGCCGGCCTGATGCGGCAGGCCGATGGGCAGCGCCGCGATGTGATCTGGCTCGCGGTGCCGGTGTTCGAGCGGGGCGAGTTCGCGGGCGACTACCTGGCCTCCCTGTCGCTGGACGCGGCAGTGGCGGGGCTGGTGCCGGACTGGTTCCGGAAAAACCACCACCTGCGTCTGCTCGACAACCAGCAAGTGGCACAGGCCAGCCTGCCGCGCCAGGATCTGCATCTGGCGCAGATGAACCTGCAGGGGGCTGACCTTGCGCTGTGGGTGCAGCCGCTGGGCTCGCAGCCAGCCATGGTGCCGCGCATTTTTTTCCTGGTGGCGCTGCTGTTTTTGTTGGGCATGCTGGCCAGCCTGTATGCGCTGCGGCGGGACTTCGGCAAGCGCCAGCGGGTGGAGGCCTTGCTGCAGGCGCAGGTGGCGCTGCGCTCGGCGATGGAGAACTCGGTCACCATCGGCTTGCGGGCCTGGGCACTCAATGGCCGGATTCTCTACGTCAACCAGGCGTTTTGCCGTCTGGTGGGTTTCGAGGCGCACGAACTGGTCGGCCAAACCGCCCCGCTGCCCTACTGGCCTAGGGACCAGACCGATGAGTTGCAGTCCCTGCACCAGCACATCATTGCGCAGGGCACGCTGGACACGGGCATGGAGGTGCAGTTCCAGCATCGCGACGGGCATCTGATCGATGTGCTGATACACGAAGCGCCGCTGAACACCGCCAGTGGCGAGCAGCTGGGGTGGATGAGCTCGGTGCTCGACATCAGCGAGCGCAAGCGTGCCGAGCGCAAGGCGGCGCGCCAGCAGGAACGGCTGGAGGCCTCCGGACGGCTGGTGGCCATGGGCGAGGTCGCCTCTACCCTGGCGCATGAGCTTAACCAGCCACTGGGTGCACTGAGCAGCTTTGCCAGCGGCCTGGTCAACCGGCTGCACAAGGGCGGCATCACGCTGGAGGAAATGGGGCCGGTGGTTGAGCGCATGAACCAACTCTCCGACAAGGCCGGGCGCATCATCCAGCGCGTCAATGCGTTTGCGCGGCGCCATGAGATGAGCCGTCAGCGGATCGACCTGGTGGCGTTCATGCGGCGCATGATGGGGCCCTATCGCCAGCAAGGCACGGTGGCGTTTCGGCTCGTGATGGACGACGCCCCGCTCTGGATCGATGCCGATGCACTGTTGCTCGAACATGCGGTACACAACGTCGTGAGCAACGCGCTGCACTGGTCAAGGCTGGGCGGCAAACCGGCCACCGTGCAGGTGAGCCTGGCCCGGGAGGGGTATTTTGCCTGCGTGGCGGTCAGTGACAGCGGCCCGGGTGTGAGCGAGGAGCAGAAGGAGCACGTGTTCAGCGCCTTCTTCAGCGCTACCGAGGATGGCATGGGCATGGGGCTGGCGATCTGCCGCTCGGTGGTCGAGGCTCACCACGGGCGTATCGAGATCGGGCGCGATCCGGTGCTGGGTGGCGCACGTTTTGTGCTGTGGTTGCCGCTGTCGGGGGTCATGCCGCAAGAGCCCGTCCCTGGCGAGGAGCAGGTGGGGAGCAGGGCTATGCCTGGCCAGTCCGTGCAGGACAATCACCCCACGCCAGCCGCGAATACACCGCCAACCCAGCCGACCCCTGTGCCATGAACCCCGCCATTCACATCGTCGATGACGACGCCGATTTCCGCGACGGACTGGCCTGGCTGTTCGACTCCCGCGGCCATCAGGCCAAAACCTGGGCCGATGGCGAAGCTTTTCTGACCGAGGCCCGGGCGCAGGCGGGCGCCTGGAACCATGCGGTGGTGCTGCTCGACATCCGCATGGAGCCGCTGTCCGGGCTGGCGACCTTTGAGGCGCTCAAGGCGCTGCAATGTCCCTGGCCGGTGTTGTTTCTCACGGGCCATGGTGACGTCAGCATGGCGGTGGCCACCGTCAAGAACGGGGCCTGGGATTTTCTGGAGAAACCGTTCCAGAACAATGTGCTGGTCGACAAGGTGGAGCAGGCGCTGGCTGCCGCCGCCTCGCTGAGCGAGGAAAGCCAGCAGGCGCAAAACGTGCGTCAGGCCCTGGCCAGCCTGAGCGTGCGCGAGCGCGAGGTGCTGGATGAACTGATCCAGGGCCACTACAACAAGACCATTGCCGACCACCTGGGCATCACGCCGCGCACGGTGGAGTTTCACCGCGCCAACATCTTCAGGAAGATGGAGGTGAACACGGCCGTCGAGCTGGCGCACAAGCTCGGGCGTTATGAACCTTAGCGGTCTGCCAGCAGCCGCTTGAGATAGCGCCCGGTGTGGCTGGCCGGGTTGTCTGCAATGTCTTCGGGCGTGCCGGTGCTCACCACCGTGCCGCCGCCGGCCCCCCCTTCGGGCCCCATGTCGATGAGCCAGTCAGCGGTCTTGATCACGTCCAGGTTGTGCTCGATCACCACGATGGTGTTGCCGGCGTCACGCAGCTGGTGCAGCACCTTGAGCAGCAGGTCGATGTCGGCGAAATGCAGGCCGGTGGTCGGTTCGTCCAGGATGTAGAGCGTGCGGCCAGTGTCGCGCTTGGAGAGCTCCAGTGCGAGCTTGACGCGCTGGGCCTCGCCGCCCGAGAGTGTGGTGGCCGCCTGTCCGAGCTTGATGTAGGACAGGCCCACGTCCAGCAGGGTGTGCAGCTTGCGCGCGAGTGTGGGCACGGCGCTGAAGAACGCGTGCGCGGCTTCTACCGTGAGGTCGAGAATCTGTGCGATGTTCTTGCCCTTGTAGAGCACCTCCAGTGTTTCGCGGTTGTAGCGCGCGCCTGCGCAGACGTCGCAGGGCACGTACACATCGGGCAGGAAATGCATTTCCACCTTGACCATGCCATCACCCTGGCAGGCTTCGCAGCGTCCGCCCGCCACGTTGAACGAGAAGCGGCCCGGGCCGTAGCCGCGTTCGCGCGCGGTGGGTACCTCGGCCATGAGCTCGCGGATCGGCGTGAACAGGCCGGTGTAGGTGGCCGGGTTGGAGCGCGGCGTGCGGCCAATCGGTGACTGGTCGACGTTGATGACCTTGTCGAAATGCTCGATGCCTTCGATGGCTTCGTGCATGGCGGGCTCGTCATGCGAGCGGTAGAGCTGGCGCGCCACGGCCTTGTACAACGTGTCATTGACCAGGGTGGACTTGCCCGAGCCCGACACCCCGGTGACACAGGTGAACAGGCCGACGGGGATGTCCACCGTCACCTGCTTGAGGTTGTGGCCGCTGGCGTTGATGACGCGCAAGGCCTGCAAATCGCCCTGGCTTGCCACGTGGGCAGCCTGCCGCTCTGCCCGCGCCGTGCTGGCGGCGCTGGGGGGGAAGCGGGAAGGCCCTTTCTTTTCGATGGCGATGGGCGTCAGTGTCGGCAGCCAGGGGGTGCGCCGGCTGGGTACCGCAATGCTTTTCACACCAGCCAGGTACTGGCCGGTGAGGGAACTGGCGCTGGCCTTGACCTGCTCGAACGTGCCCTGGGCGACCACGTGCCCGCCATGAATGCCGGCCCCAGGTCCCATGTCGATCACATGGTCGGCGGCGCGCATCATGTCTTCATCGTGTTCGACCACCAGCACACTGTTGCCGATGTCGCGCAGGTGTTTGAGGGTGTCGATCAGCCGGTCGTTGTCGCGCTGGTGCAGGCCGATGCTGGGCTCGTCCAGCACATACATCACGCCCGTCAGCCCCGAACCGATCTGCGAGGCCAACCGGATGCGCTGGGACTCGCCGCCACTCAGGGTCTCCGCGCTGCGATCCAGGCTCAGGTAGTTCAGGCCCACATCGTTGAGAAACTTCAGGCGCAGGCTGATCTCGCGCACCACTTTGTCGGCAATGCCGGCCTTGGCGCCATGCAGCTGCAGCGCGTTGAAGTACAGCAGCGACTCGCGCAGCGTGAAGTGACTGACTTCATAGATGGCGCGGGCCTGGGGGCCTTCACCGAGCTTGACGTGCCGGGCTTCGCGACGCAGACGTGAGCCGGCGCATTCCGGGCAGGGTTGGGTGCTGCGCAGGCGGGCCAGGTCTTCGCGCACCAGGGCCGAGTCCGTCTCCCGGTAGCGCCGTTGCATGTTGGGAATGATGCCCTCGAAGGGATGCTTCTTGCTGACCTTCTTGCCTTGTGAGCTGCCGGAGTCCATCACGTAGCTGAACTTGATCTCCTCTTCGCCCGAGCCATGCAGCACCGCATGCTGAACGGCCTCGGGCAGGGAGTCAAAAGACTGATCGATGTCGAACCTGTAGTGTTTGGCCAGGCTCTCCAGCATCGCGAAGTAGTAGCCATTGCGTCGGTCCCAGCCCTTGATGGCACCACTGGCCAGGCTCAGGGTGGGGAAGGCCACCACGCGGGCGGGGTCAAAAAACTCCTGCTGGCCAAGGCCGTCGCAGGACGGGCAGGCGCCCATGGGCGAATTGAAGGAAAACAGACGCGGCTCCAGCTCGGTGATCGAGTAACTGCACACCGGGCAGGAAAATTTGGCGTTGAACAGGTGCTCGGCGGGAGTGCCGGCCACGGCCTCCTCTTCGTTGCTGGTCATTTCCAGCGCGATGGCACGACCATCTGCCAGCCGCAGTGCCGCCTCGAAGCTCTCGGCCAGGCGCTGCTTGAGGTCGGGACGTACCTTGACGCGATCAATCACGACGTCGATGTCGTGCTTCTCGGTCTTCTTGAGCTTGGGCAGGTCATCCGCGCCATAGGTCGCGCCGTCTACCCGGAAGCGCACGTAGCCCTGGGCTTGCATGTCGGCAAACACGTCGAGGAACTCGCCTTTCTTCTCGCGTGCCAGCGGCGCCAGAATCATGAGCCGGGTGTCTTCGGGCAGCGCCAGCACGGCGTCCACCATCTGGCTCACGGTCTGGGCCTGCAGCGGCAGGTCATGGTCCGGGCAGTGGGGCGTGCCGGCACGGGCGAACAGCAGACGCAGATAGTCATGGATCTCGGTGACAGTGCCCACCGTGGAGCGCGGGTTGTGTGAGGTGGCTTTCTGCTCGATCGAGATGGCCGGGCTCAGGCCCTCGATCACATCGACATCGGGCTTGTCCATGAGTTGCAGGAACTGGCGGGCGTAGGTGGACAGGCTCTCCACATAGCGCCGCTGGCCCTCGGCGTAAAGCGTGTCGAACGCCAGGCTGGACTTGCCCGACCCGCTCAACCCCGTGATGACCACCAGCTGGTTGCGAGGGATGTCGAGATCAATATTCTTGAGGTTGTGCGTGCGCGCACCGCGAATGCTGATGGTCTGCTGCTGCAGGGCTGTGGCCAGATAGGCGCCGTCGGAGGTGGAATTCACAAGAGGATGCTCTGCTCAACAAAACCTACCATGATAGTGAAATATGCTGAGTTTGGTGGGGCGGCGGCTCCCGCTGCCATCTGCCGGGAGCAATTCGGGGACAATCAGGGTCTTTGACTTTCAAAAAGTGGCCCCAGAAGGCCTTGCACGTGTCTGATTCATCTGTACTACCCCGCGGCACTGCCACAGCGGCCGGCCCCGGCGAATCCACCCCGGGTGGCGCGATGACCGCGCTGGAGCGACGCGCCAGCCTGTCGCTGGCGACCATTTTTGCCTTGCGCATGCTGGGCCTGTTCCTGGTGCTGCCTGTCTTTGCGCTGGAAGCCGCCAAATATCCGGGCGGGACCGATCCGGCCCGTATCGGCCTGGCCATGGGCATTTACGGCCTGACCCAGGGCATTCTGCAATTTCCCTTCGGCCTGGCTTCTGATCACCTGGGACGCAAGCGTGTGATCGTGTTCGGCTTGCTGGTGTTCGCGGCCGGCAGCTTTGTCGCCGCCTGGGCCGACAGCCTCATGGGCCTGACCATCGGCCGTTCCCTGCAGGGCGCCGGCGCGGTGTCGGCGGCCGTCACGGCGCTGCTGGCTGACCTGACCCGGGACGAGGTGCGCACCAAGGCCATGGCCCTGGTGGGTGCCAGCATCGGGTTGATGTTTGCCCTGTCCCTGGTGCTTGCGCCCCTGCTGGTATCGCACATCGGCCTGGCAGGCCTGTTCGGCATGACCGGCACGCTGGCCCTGGTCGGTGTGGCCGTCATCATCTGGTTCGTGCCGGCCGAGCCGCGGCAACATAAAAACGTTCCCCGCGGCCGCCTGTCCGAGGTGCTGGGCCATGCCGGTTTGCTGCGGCTGAATTTCGGGGTTTTCATCCTGCATGCGGTGCAACTGGCCATGTGGATGGCAGTGCCGGCCATGCTCGTGCAGGCGGGCCTGCCGCGTGAGCACCACTGGTGGGTGTATCTGCCGGCCGTGCTGGCGTCTTTTGTCGTCATGGGGGCCAGTCTGTTCCCGCTGGAGCGCCGTGGCTACCTGCGCGCGGTATTTCTCGTGGCCATCGGTCTGATGACCCTGGTCCAGGTCGGGCTGCTGTGGCTCGCCGGGGGTTCGCCCGGAATCGGCGTGCTCGCGCTGTTGCTTTTTGTATTTTTCTGCGGTTTCAACGTACTCGAGGCCAGTCAGCCCAGCCTGGTGTCGCGTGTGGCGCCGCCCCATGCACGTGGCGCGGCCCTGGGGGTCTACAACACCTTGCAGTCGATGGGCTTTTTTGTGGGCGGGGTGGTCGGTGGCTGGCTGGTCAAGCATCAGGGCGCGTCTGGTCTTTTCATCGCCTGTACCGCAGGCATGCTGCTGTGGCTGCTGGTGGCCTGGCCCATGAGGGCGCCATCAAGCCGTACTGTCCACGCTGCGTCGCAGGCTTCATAATCAACCCAAATACAGGAGAAACCCATGGCATCCGTCAACAAAGTCATCCTCGTCGGCAACTGTGGCCGCGACCCCGAAATCCGTTATCTGCCCTCGGGTCAGGCCGTGGCCAATATAAGTATTGCGACCTCCAGTCGCCGTAAGGACAAGAACACCGGTGAATCCATCGAGAACACCGAGTGGCACCGTGTCACCTTCTATGACCGGCTGGCTGAAATCGCCGGTGAATACGTTAAAAAAGGCCAGCCCATCTATATTGAAGGGCGCCTGAAGTACGGCAAATTCACCAATAAAGAGGGCCACGAACAGAATACCGTGGACATCATTGCCACCGAAATGCAGCTGCTGGGCCGTCGTGAAGGCTCTGGCGGTCCTTCCGACAGTGGCGATGAGGGCGGTGGTGCGCCGCAGCGCCGTGCGGCACCACCGGCTCCCCGCGCCAGTGCCCCGGCACCCCGTCAGGCGCCGGCCAAGGCCTCCAGCGGGTTTGACGACATGGATGACGACATCCCGTTCTAGACCGCCATCGGACCTGTCGTGTCTGAACCCCCACTCCCAAAACCCCGGCAGTCCACAGCGTGCCGGGGTTTTTTTGTGCCCTGTCTTGTACTGCCCGGGGTATTTGTATATACTCCATGGGGTATATGGAGATTGCCATGAATTTATTTTTCATACCCGTCAGTCGAGCACGACGTTTCTTGCCGTTGCTGGCGTTGTTTGTCGCATCGGCTGCGCTGGCCGAGGCTGGGATTCAGGTTCCTACCGTCCAGATTCAGGCCAGATCGGTTTCCAGTGGCTTCGAGTTGGACGGTGTGATTCAGCCGGTGAAGCAAAGCACGGTGTCGGCGCAGGCTTCCGGCCGGATCGTGACCTTGGCTGTCAAGGCCGGCGACCGGGTGCGGGCTGGTCAGTTGCTGGCCACGATAGACGACAGGGAAGCCCAGGTGGGTGTCCAGGCCAGCCGGGCGCAGGTGGCGCAGTCGGATGCGGAGTTGCGCAATGCCCAGGTCAATCTGGAGCGCACGCGTGATCTGCAGGCCAAGGGCTTTGTGAGCAAGGCTGCACTGGATCAGGCAGAAACCCAGTTCAAGGGCGCCCAGGCTGGCCGTGACCAGGCCGGTGCCGGCGCGCGCCAGTCGGCGCTGTCGCAGGGCTTTACGCGGGTGATGGCGCCCTATGACGGCTGGGTACTGGAAACCCTTGTCAATGCCGGCGATCTGGCTGTGCCGGGCAAGCCGATCCTGACGGTCTATGCACCCATGCCCTTGCGTGCCGTGGTGCAATTGCCGGCATCCCGTGCCGATGTTGCACGGGGCGCCAACGAAGTCGAGGTGCAGGTGCCTGGCGAGCAGGGGCAGATGCAGTGGGTCCATCCGGTTTCGCGCAGCGCCATGCCTTCAGCCGACCCCGTGTCCCAAACGATTGAGTGGCGCCTGGAACTGTTGCCAAAATCCGTGCAGTACCTGCTGCCAGGCCAGCAGGTGCGGGTCCGGTTTGTCGGTGGCCAGGCTTCGCGCATGGTCGTGCCGCAAGCGGCCGTCTTGCGACGTGGGGAGCTAACGGCCGTGTACGTGGCATCAGACCGAGGGTTTTCGCTGCGGGCGGTGCGATTGGGTTCCGACCATGGCGACGAGGGTGTCGAAGTGCTTGCCGGACTGGTGGCCGGCGAACGTGTGGCGCTGGATCCGGTGAAAGCGGGACTGGCGGGTGCCAGGGCTGCCGGCGACGCAGCAAACCGTTAAGGCTCCTATGAAAGACGACGAACGCTTGGGTATTTCGGGCCGCATCGCTGCGGCCTTTCAGGCCAATGCCATCACGCCTTTGTTGGCACTGGTGGCTCTGCTGCTGGGTCTGTTCGCGGTGCTGGTGACGCCTCGCGAGGAAGAGCCGCAGATCAATGTGACGATGGCCAATGTGCTGATTCCCTTCCCCGGGGCCAGCAGCACGGATGTGCAGAACATGGTGGCACGTCCGGCCGAGCAGGTGCTGAGTCAGATTGCGGGCATCGAACACACCTACTCCGTGGCCCGTCCTGGCTTGGCCGTGCTCACGGTGCAGTTCAAGGTGGGGGTGCCACGCACAGAAGCACTGGTGCGTCTGTACGATGTGCTCAATGCCAACCAGGACTGGCTGCCCCGCGAACTCGGCACGCTGACGCCTATCGTCAAGCCCAAAGGTATTGATGATGTGCCGGTGCTGGGGGTGACTCTGTGGAGCCGTGAGGCACTGCCGGCACATGAGCTGGAGCGCGTGACCAGCGCGGTGGAGACCGAGCTCAAACGCGTTCCAGGCACACGGGAAATCCAGACCATCGGCGGCCCCGGGCGTGCCGTGAACGTATGGCTGGACCCGACCCGGCTGCGGGAGCGGGGTGTTGATGTGCTGGCACTCAAACAGACGCTGGCGGCAGCCAACTTTGGCATGCCGGCGGGCGCCGTGCTGAACACCCAATCCGCTTCTCCCCAGATGCTGGCGGTTGAGACCGGAGAGTTTCTGCGCTCGGCGCAGGACGTGGGTGACGTCGTGGTGGGCGTGAGCCGGGGTGCGCCGGTCTATCTGCGCGAGGTGGCCCGCATCGAGGCCGGCGCGCAGTTGCCGCAACGCTATGTCTGGTTCACGCCAGGGGCGGCCCAGGCCAGGGATGCGGCTGACCCAGCCGGCTCGGCCGCGCCAGCAGGCCAGGTCTATCCGGCCCTGACCCTCACAGTGACCAAGAAGCCCGGAGAAAACGCGGTGGACGTAGCCCGGGCGGCGCGCCAGAAAATCGAGTCCCTGCACAACACGGTCATTCCGTCCAACATCGAAGCCACGATCACGCGCAATTACGGTGAAACCGCGGCAGAAAAAGCCAACAAGCTGATCCAGAAGCTGGCGTTTGCCACCGGTTCGGTCATTTTGCTGGTGGGCTTTGCGCTGGGACGCCGAGAGGCCGTGATCGTCGGCGCGGCCGTGATCCTGACCTTGATGGCCACCCTGTTTGCCTCCTGGGCCTGGGGCTTCACGCTCAACCGCGTTTCCCTGTTCGCGCTGATTTTCTCCATCGGTATCCTGGTGGATGATGCGATCGTGGTGGTGGAAAACATCCATCGGCACCAGCAACTCACGCCCGGCGACTCCCTCAAGGACATCATTCCGCGCGCCGTCGACGAAGTGGGTGGCCCAACCATCCTGGCCACCATGACGGTGATTGCCGCCTTGCTGCCGATGGCTTTTGTTTCAGGACTCATGGGCCCCTACATGAGCCCGATCCCGATCAACTCCAGCCTCGGCATGGCGATTTCTCTGGCCATCGCCTTCACGGTTACGCCCTGGCTGGCGCTCAAGCTGATGAAGTCGCATGGTGCAGGCCATGGGCAGCAAGCCCACGCCAAGAGCGGGGGGCTGGGTGACAAGCTGCAGAAACTGTTTACGCGCATCCTCACGCCCTTGTTGGACAGCGCGCGCAAGCGCTGGCTCCTGCTGGCCGGAATCCTGGCTGCGCTCCTGCTGTCGGTGGGGCTGACGCTCGTGCAGTGGGTGGTGCTCAAGATGCTGCCTTTCGACAACAAGAGCGAATTTCAGGTGGTGGTGGACATGCCGGCAGGAACGCCACTGGAAGACACTGCCGCGACCTTACATGAGCTCGGCGCCTTTCTGGCGCAGCAAGCTGAAGTCGAGCATCTGCAAGGCTACGCAGGCACCGCCTCGCCGATCACCTTCAATGGCCTGGTACGCCAGTATTACCTGCGTGCTGAAGTGGAGCAGGGCGACCTGCAGGTGAATCTGGTGGACAAGCACCATCGCAGCGAAAAAAGTCATGCAATTGCCCAGCGGCTGCGTCCTGCGCTGGAGAAAATCGGCGAGAAGCATGGCGCTCGCGTCAAGGTCGTCGAAGTGCCCCCAGGTCCTCCCGTGATGTCGCCGCTGGTGGCCGAAGTGTATGGTCCGGACGAAGCTGGCCGCGAGCAGCTGGCCCAGCGCATCGCCTCCAATGCCTTTGCTAAAACCGCCGATATTGTGGGCGTCGACACCTCGCTCAAGGAAAACGCCCCGCGCGCCTATCTGCGGGTGCGCCGCCAGCGCGCCGAATCGCTGGGTATTCCGGTGGCCGCGGTGTCGCAGGCGCTGGCGGCGGCCCTGTCAGGGGTGGATGCCACTTACCTGCACGATGCGCAGTCCAAGTACCCGGTACCGGTGCGCCTGCAACTGCCGCGCGATTCACAGATCGGGCTGGATACCCTGCTGGCCCTGCCAATGAAGGCCGCCAATGGAAAGATGGTGCCGCTGTCGGAACTGGTTCGGATCGAGCGGGGCATCATTGACAAGCCCCTGTTCACCAAGGACCTGGCCAATGTGAGCTATGTGTTCGGTGACATGGCGGGCAAGCTGGATTCGCCCTTGTATGGTCTCTTTGCGATCCGGGGCAGGATGGCGGATGCCGCCTTGCCTGGGACGGGCGACATTGGCGAATACTGGATCAAGCAGCCGACGGATACCTACCGGCAATACGCCATCAAGTGGGATGGCGAATGGCAGATTACCTACGAGACCTTCCGCGACATGGGGGCAGCCTATGGCGTGGGTCTGATCCTGATCTACCTGCTGGTGGTGGGGCAATTCCGCAGCTATGTCACCCCCTTGGTGATCATGGCGCCGATTCCGCTGACCATCATCGGGGTCATGCCAGGCCATGCCTTGCTGGGCTCGCAATTCACCGCCACCTCCATGATCGGCATGATCGCGCTGGCCGGCATCATCGTGCGCAATTCCATCCTGCTGGTTGACTTTATTGAGCTGCAGGTCAGGCAAGGCATGACGTTCAAGGACGCTGTCGTGCAGTCTGCTGCCGTGCGCGCGCAACCGATTGCGTTGACGGGGCTGGCCGCCATGATCGGAGCCTTCTTCATCCTGGATGACCCGATCTTCAATGGCCTGGCCATCTCACTGATCTTCGGCATTCTGGTGTCCACCCTGCTCACCCTGGTGGTGATCCCGGTCCTTTACTACGCCCTGTACCGCAAACAGCATGAAGCTGCTGTTGCCTAAGTTGTTCCCGTTTCTTTTTTACTAACTACGCTAGGAGTATTTCCATGACCATCGAACGCATGATCCGTATTTTTGCAGGCGCTTTCATCCTCTTGTCACTGGCACTGGGTGTCGAAGGCAGCCCGCTGTTTGTCAGCAAATGGGCGTTGGCCTTCACGGCCTTTGTGGGCTTGAACCTGTTCCAGTTCGGTTTCACCAACGTCTGCCCGCTCGGTTTCATTCTCAAGAAGCTGGGTGTGCCTGAGTCCAAGGTCAGCTGCAGCTGAGAGGACGCAGCCATGAGCGACAACATCGTCCATGTCCAGCTGCGTCAGCAGCAGGACTACCAGTTCGACATTCACTTTGGCGATGGCATACCGGTCGTCATGGGCGATGAGCCAGCTCCGCTTGGCAAGGGAGCTGGGCCCTCACCGGTTCAGCTGTTGGCTGCTGCGGTAGGCAATTGCCTGTCGGACTCCCTGCTGTTTGCCTTGCGCAAATTCAAACAGGCACCGGAGCCCATCCAGTGCGATGTGACGGCTGAAGTCGGGCGCAATCCCGAGGGTCGTCTGCGTGTGCTCCACCTCAAGGCGGTGTTGACGCTGGGTGTCCCTGGGTCAGCACTGGCGCACCTGGATCGGGTGCTGGACCAGTTCGAGGCTTTTTGTACCGTGACCCAGAGTGTTGGGCAGGGAATTCCCGTGAGCATCGAAGTGCGGGATTCAACAGGTCTGCAATTGAAGTGAGGGCAGGATTTTGCAAGCAGATGTGAAAACCAAAAAAGACCAGGCAGTTGGCAAAGTGGTCGATGCGGCCCCGTGCGAACCCAATGTCCTGACCGACACGGTGGCGCGCGCTGAAATACTCAATCGCCTGCGCCGCGCCGAAGGGCAGCTACGTGGCATCCAGCGCATGATCGAGGATGGCGAGAACTGCCTGAAAATCGGCCAGCAGTTTTCCGCCGTGCGCAAGGCGTTGGACAGCACCTACCTGCGCATGACGGTATGTTTCATGGCACAGGAACTCGAAAGCCGGCTCAGTCCCGATGAAGCGCAAAAGCTGGAGCTCGGCGACATGATCAAGGATCTGGAAACCCTGCTTGCCCGCATGGGCTGAACCGGCGCCAAATTGCGCGGGTCCGTCTAGTCCGCGCTGGCGCTGGCGATCACGCCGCCTCCAAGGCAGAGGTCCCCGTCATACAGCACGGCCGACTGTCCCGGTGTGACAGCCCACTGTGGTTGTGGAAAGTGCAATGCGAAGCTGGCGTCCGTCACATCACCGAGCGTGCAAGACGCATCGGTCTGCCGGTAGCGTGTCTTGGCGGCCAGCGCACCCGGCGCGGGCGGCTCACCCGCCACCCAGCTCGCATCCTGCGCCTGCAGGCGGTGCGACAGCAGCCAGGGATGCTCGTGTCCCTGCACCACCCACAGTGTGTTCTTCTCCATGTCCTTGCGCGCCACGAACCAGGGGGCGTGTTCACCGCCGCCCTTTTGTGCGCCCTTGGCCTTGATGCCGCCAATGCCCAGGCCCTGGCGCTGACCCAGGGTGTAGAAGCTCAGGCCAACATGCTGGCCAATCGTCCTGCCATGGTCACGGCTGCCTGGCGCGGCGCTGCCGTCCTTGATCGGTCCGGGCTCTTTCTGGATGTAGCGGTTGAGGAACTCGCGGAAGGGCCGCTCGCCGATGAAGCAGATGCCGGTCGAGTCCTTCTTTTTGGCATTGGGCAGGCCGATTTCGGCTGCGATGCGGCGCACCTCGGTCTTGTGCAACTCACCTACCGGGAACAGCGTTTTGGACAGCTGAGCCTGGTTGAGGCGGTGCAGAAAATAACTCTGGTCCTTGGAGGGGTCCAGCCCCTTGAGCAGCTCGAACCGCTTGTTGGCGGTGTTCTGCCGTACCCTGGCGTAATGACCCGTGGCAATATGCTCGGCGCCGAGTCGCATGGCGTGATCCAGAAAGGCCTTGAACTTGATCTCGGCATTGCACAGGATATCGGGGTTGGGCGTGCGGCCCGTCTGGTACTCGCGCAGAAACTCGGCAAAGACACGGTCCTTGTATTCGGCGGCGAAGTTGACGTGCTCGATCTCTATGCCAATCACATCGGCCACCGCGGCGGCATCCACAAAGTCGATGTTGGACGAGCAGTACTCGCTGTCGTCGTCATCTTCCCAGTTCTTCATGAAGATGCCAATGACCTCGTAACCCTGTTGCTTGAGCAGCCAGGCGCTCACGGCCGAGTCCACGCCGCCGCTGAGGCCTACCACCACCCGCCGTCCACTGTGTTGCTTGTCCATGTCGATGTCGATGCCCATAGGTGTGAGATTATCCCCGGCATGAAGGATTCTTTTTCGGCAAAGGGCATTTGATGGAACTGCGCCAGATGCGTTATTTCGTGCGGGTGGTCGAGCTCGGCAGCATGAGCCGTGCCGCGCTGGACCTTGATATGGTGCAGTCCGCCTTGAGCCAGCAGATCAGCCGGCTGGAGGGCGAGCTGTCGACCCGGCTGCTGCAACGCTCCAGCAAGGGGGTGGTGCCGACCGAGGCGGGGATGGCCTTTTTTCGCGAGGCCCAGCTCACGCTGCGCCATGCCGAACAGGCGGCCCGGGCGGCCCAGCAGTCTCGTCTGACGGGCACAGTCAGCGTGGGGCTGGCACCGACCACGGCTTCGGTGCTCGGGGTGCCACTGATGCGGGCCATGCGCGAGCGCTATCCCGATGTGCGCCTGCACATGGTCGAAAGCCTGTCGGGCCATCTGTCGGCCATGCTCAACGCGCGGCAGCTTGACCTGGCCGTGTTGTTTCATACCGATGTGGCCCGGCGTTGGAGCGTCACGCCCTTGCTGGAAGAAAAGCTGTACCTGATCCGTGCGCGCCAGGGACTCAAGGCGAATGCCGCCGTACGTATCCGGATGTCCCAGCTCAAGGCCCTGTCGCTGATTCTGCCGACGGGCACGCACGGCCTGCGCAGCACGCTGGATGCAGCATTCGCGCAGGCACGCTGCAAGCCCACTCTGGTGGCAGAGATCGACTCTCTGCCCATCCTGATGGACGCGGTGGATGCGGGGCTCGGCGCCACCGTACAACCCTGGGCCGCGGTGGGGCGCTTTGCCGATGCGGCCAGGCGCTTTCATCTGGCCGAGATCACGGACGTACAGGCACGGCGCCTGAACTCGGTGTGCAGCCTGTCCGATGATGAGCTGTCACCGGCGGCGCTGGCTACCCGGGTCGTGTTGACGGACTGTGCGCGCGAGCTGGTGGGCAGCGGGCGCTGGATTGGGGCTGAACTCGTCAGCGTCTGACACGGTCGTCTGAGCGCGCCAGCTCAGTACAGCAGGGAGACGCCATCCCACTCGCCGGTTTGTACCAACTGCTTGATGACGTCCTTGAGTTCAACCCTGACAGCGGCAGCAGCCGGAGACAGGCGTTCTGGCACGACCGAGTAGAGATGGTTCTGGCGTTTCATCTCGGCATCAGAAATGGCCAGGCAGCGCCAACCCTTGCGCTGGCGACCGTGTTGCAGCACGGCGGCCATGGGCTTGATGGTCGCACCCATGCCTTCGCTTACGCAGGCCATGAGCAGCGAGAGTGAATCGATCTCGGCCACCACACGGCAGCTCAGGCTGCGCTGCTCAAACTCGGCCGCGATACGGCGTCGTAAGCCATGGATGCCCGTGGGCAGGATCAGGGGCAACTGAGCGGCTTCGGCAATGCTGATCCTGACGCGCCGTGGTGCGACCAGATCGCTTAGCACCGGCAGCATCAGGAACAGCTCTTCCTCCACGATCGGCTCACAAGGCAGGTCAGGAATGGCATCACGGCTGAAGAGTATGGTCAGATCGAGCTGGCCGAGCTGCATCATTTGCCCGAGGTGTCCGCTCATGCCTTCCACCACATTGAGCACGATGCCGGGGTATTTTTCGCGGATCCTGCGAACGAAGGGAACACCCACGGTGCAGATGGTCGTGGCGGCCAGGCCGACAGACACCATGCCATGCACGGTGCCCGGTTCCTGGCGGGCTACCGACAGGGCTTGGTCCAGTTGACGCAGCATGAAGCGGGCGTGGTGCAAAAGGGCCGAGCCGTTTTCAGTGGGCGTGACGCCTTTGGAGCTGCGGATCAGCAGTGGTTTGCCGACTTCGGCCTCCAGCTTGGCCAGCTGCTGACTCAGTGCAGGCTGCGCGATAAAGAGCTGACGCGATGCTTTTGCGAGGCTGCCGCACTCGATGATCTGGACGAAATACTTGAGCTGACGAAGATCCATGATCTGTATCCGGTTGGAGAGAGTGCTTCAAGCATATAAGAAATATGTATAGCCCATCTCGGAAAACAGTATTTTTACAAATACCAGCTACTGCCTAGAATTTCCTTGTGCCGGTCGCGAAGCTGTTTCCCAGCGCGTTGTCGGGTACGACTTGCGGGCGCTGTGAGATACAAGAGTGGCTCGCTCTTCATGGGCAACCCTGGGGCGCGAACCCATCCAGACCGTCTGCCAGCCTGCACAAAAAATCCGGCCGTTACGGCTGAATATAAAAGGAGACGACACATGACACATGACAAGAAGGACGACGGACAGATGCAGAAATCGCGCTTGCGGCGCCAGACCTTGAAAGCCGGGGTCATGGCAGCGGGCATGACGGTTCTGCTGGGATTCCCGGCGATCGTGCACAGCCAGTCGGACAAGATCAAGATCGGTCACTTGACGCCGATGACAGGTTTTCTGGGTGCGTTGGGGACCTACGCCTCAGAGGGGGTCCTGCTGGCCGCGGACGAGATCAATGCCGCAGGTGGCGTGATGGGTCGCCAACTCGACGTGATGAGTGAGGACTCGGTGAACCCACAGGTGGCTTCCACCAAGGCGCAGCGCATGATCGAACGCGATGGTGTGGTGGCGCTGCTGGGCGAGATCAATTCAGCCTCGGCACTGACGATCTCCCAGGTGGCGGCCCGCAACAAGGTGATTTTCATAGACACCGGAGCACGCTCTGACGCCCTACGTGGCAAGGATTGCAATCGCTATACCTTCCATGCAGACATTCCGGTCACCGTGATGGTCAATACAGTAGGGCAAGCCCTGGTGCGTGACAACATGGTCAAGGACAAGAAGATTTTCAGTCTGACCGCCGACTATCTGTTTGGTCATGATCTGTCGAAGGGTGCCAAGAAATTTTTTGCTGCCAACGGTGGTAACCAGATTGGTGACGAGCTGGTGGCCACCGATGTGACGGATTTCAGTCCTTACCTGCTCAAGATCCGTCAGGCAAAACCCGATCTGGTGGCGACCAACCTGGCCGGCAATCAGGTGACCAACTTTGTGAAACAGTACGCGGAATTTGGCCTGCCGTATCCGGTCGTAGGTTTCAATCTCAATACCGCCGATGCCTGGGCTGCTGGCGAGGGCAACCTGGGAGGCATCTGGCCAACCAGCTGGCACCACGATCTGCAGACGCCGGGTTCGAAGGCTTTCGTGGCTGCCTTCACCAAGAAATATGGCAAAACGCCGGAGAACCACGCTTGGGTCGATTACGTGTCGCTCAAGATGCTGGCTCAAGCCATGAGTGCCACGAAGTCCACCGATACCGAGAAGCTGATTGCCTACTTTGAATCGGATGCGCAGTTCGACATTCTCAAGGGGCGCAAGGGTTACTTCCGGTCCTGGGATCACCAACTGATGCAGGAGGCCTATCCGTTCACGGTCAAGGCCAAGGGCCAGGCCAAGAACAAGTGGGACTTCCTGAAGTTTGGTGATGCCGTGCCAGCACCGAGCCAGCCATTGGAGTTGCTGGCGCCTACCAGGGCCGAGAGCACCTGCAAGATGTAAGTCGTCGCGAGCGACAGCGGCATGATCGTGCCGCTGTCGCTCGCGGGTGTGTCCCATGGGCCGGGTCGGCTTGATGGGTGCAAGGTCTCTTTCCCTTCTGGATGGCTATGGAAATCGTGTTCTTGCTGGAGCAGATCGTCAACGGTCTTGTGCTCGGCGGTTACTACCTCTTGCTGGCGTTGGGCCTGTCGCTGATTTTCAGCGTTGGTGGCATCGTCAACCTGGCACATGGCGCGTTTTATGCGCTGGGTGCCTACGTGTCGCTGGAAGTCAGCAAACATCTGGGGTTTGGCCCCAGCATTTTCATCACCCCCGTCCTTGTCGGGCTGCTGGGCATCGTGTTCGAGCGCTATCTGTTGCGCCGCTTCTATGCCGCCGACCCGATCCTCAGCTTGCTGGTTACTTTTGGTCTGGCCATGGTGGCCGAGCAGCTCATTCGCATGATTTGGGGTGCCGCACCTCTGGCCTCCAGCATGCCATCGGAATTCAAGGGGCAGCTCTTGATGGGCGACATGATGTTCTCGCGTTACCGCTTGTTCATCCTCGGTGTGGTCATCGTGGTCATGGCAGGCATCTGGCTGCTGCTGCACAAGACGGCATTTGGACGCGTAGTGCGTGCGGGCGTGCAAAAGCCTGACATGGTGGCCGTGCTGGGCATACGTCTGCAACCCTATATGACGGCGATCGTCGTGCTGGGCGTGGCTACGGCCGCGCTGGGCGGCGTGCTGTTTGGTCCGATCGCCGTGGTGCACCCGGCCATGGGTACCGAGATCATGACTGTGGCCTTTGTGGTGGTGGTGATTGGTGGCCTCGGCAGTTTCTGGGGAGTGGTGCTGGCAGCGTTTCTGGTGGGGGTGGTGCGAGGCATCACCATCCATTTCGAGCCGGCCGCTGGCGAGGCATCGATGTATGTGCTGATGTTTCTCGTCCTCATGTTTCGTCCACGGGGCTTGTTGGGTGAACGCATCGAGCGCTTCGAATAACAAGTCCAAAGACAAGTACTTTCAATGATGAGTGGATTCGTGAATCAAAAATACCGGGCTCTCTGGATTGGTGCCGCAGGACTGGTGCTGATGCCTGTGCTGTTCCAGGCCATCGGCCTGACGCTGGATGCGGCAACCGTGGTGGTCATTCTGGCCATGGCCGCGATGGGACTGAATCTGCTGGTTGGTTACAGCGGCCTGGTGTCCTTCGGGCACAGCGCCTGGTTCGGCATAGGTGGCTACGCGGCGGCACTGGCGCATTTGCACTGGTTCAAGGGGCAGTTCATCGCCCCGTTGCTGTTTTCCCTTGTTTTCACCGGCCTGCTGGCGCTGGCGGTGGGTTTCCTGATCCTGCGGCGCCGCGGTGTGTATTTCTCGCTGCTGACGCTGGCACTGTGCGCACTGACCTTTGCCATCTCCTTTCGCTGGACCAGCCTGACTGGCGGCGAGGGCGGTCTGGGGGGCATTGAGCGCGGTACGCCAGGACTGCTGAATCTGGATGATCATCTGACCTTTTACGCGGTCGTTGCGCTGATCGGCTTTGCCGTGTTGTATGCCCTGCTGCGTGTGGTGCGTTCGCCCTTTGGACATGTGCTGGTGGCGATTCGCGAGAATGAACAGCGGGCTCTGTTCCAGGGCTACAACACCGATCGCTACAAGCTGGTGGCTTTCGTGCTGTCGGCATGCATGACCGGGCTGGCTGGTGCATTGCTGATATTCCTGCACCGGCTGGCCGCCGCCGAGTCCACCACCGTGGCATTCTCCGGTGAATTGCTCGCCATGGTGGTGATCGGTGGCATGCGCAGCTTCCTGGGGCCGGCTCTCGGCGCGTTGTTCTTCCTGTTGTTTCGCGAGCTGTTTTCCATCTACACCGACAACTGGTTGCTGTGGTTCGGCCTCATCTTTGTCGGTTTCATCATCTTCTCGCCGACAGGTCTGACAGGTATCTGGGCCAAGCTGCGCCAGCGTTTCAAGCCACTGCCGCAAGACAGTGCGGCCATGAGCAGGCGCCAGATCTTCGAGGGCCTGCCACTGCCCGCGTTTCTGAGGCCCGCATCGCTGCAGGGCACGGTGCTGCAGGCGCAGGGCATAGGCAAGCATTTCGGCGGCATTCAGGCTGTCAAGAGCTCAGACCTGAGTATCGAGGCCGGGCAGATTCACTCGCTGATTGGCCCCAACGGCGCCGGCAAGACCACGACCTTCAACCTGATATCAGGCATGTTCATGCCCGATACGGGTACGGTACTGCTGCGTGGCAAAGCGATCCAGCACCTTTCACCGGACCGCATCTGCCAGCAGGGGCTGGCGCGCTCTTTCCAGATCACCAACCTGTTCAAGGGCTTGTCGATCTACGAAAACCTGCGTCTGTCGCTGCAGGCAAGACATGCGGCGCGCCTGAACTGGTGGCGTGATATCGACCATTACCCCGAGATTCACGCCGAGACGGCAGAGCTGATGAAGTTCCTGGGCCTGCAGGGCATGGAGGAGGTGCAGGGGGGGGGTCTGTCCTATGGCGGACAGAGGCTGGTCGATCTGGGCATTGCACTGGGCTCCAAGCCGCAGGTGCTATTGCTGGACGAGCCGCTCGCAGGGCTTGCTGCGGCCGAGCGGGAACGCGTCTCCAGGTTGGTCATCACGATTGCCAGCAACATTCCGGTGCTGATCGTCGAGCACGACATCGATCGTGTGCTGTCTTTTTCGCACCGCGTCACGGTGATGAATCAGGGCGAGGTGCTGATGAGCGGCACACCCGAGGCGGTGCGGCTGGACCAGCGGGTGCAGGAAATCTATACCGGCACCGGCACGCCGCCCGTCACCGGGCGCAGCAGCGGACCGCAGGGCGAACGCCCCCTGGTGCTCGACTTCGAGAAGGTCAACGCCTTCTATGGCAAGAGTCACATCCTGAACGACGCCAGCCTGCAGGTGCGTGAGGGCGAGATCGTGGCGCTGCTGGGGCGCAACGGTGCGGGCAAAACCACCTTGCTGAAGAGCATGGTGGGCCTGTTGCCGCCAGCCAGTGGTCGTGTGAACTTTGCCGGTACTGAAATCGCCGGCCTGCATGCGCCCGACATTGCGCGTCTGGGCATTGGCTATGTGCCGCAGGGGCGTGGCTTGTTTGCCGGCATGACGGTGGCAGAAAACCTGGCACTGGGTCGGCTGGCGCGAAAAACCGATGGCAGCTGCGGCGTGGTCTGGAGTGAGGAAAAAATCCTGGCGTACTTCCCGCGTCTCAAGGAACGCATGCATGTGGCGGCCGATTACCTCTCGGGCGGCGAGCAGCAGATGGTGGCTGTGGCGCGCGCGCTGTCAGGCAATGTCAGCCTGCTGCTGCTGGATGAGCCGTTCGAAGGCCTGGCACCTACCGTGGTGCAGGAGCTGTTCACGGTATTCGACAAGCTGCGCCAGCACGTTTCCATCGTCATCGTTGAGCACAACCTGGATCTGGTGCTGGCACTGGCGGACCGCGTCTATGCGCTGGAGCGCGGCACGGTCTTCCACGAAGGACCGGCACAACCGCTGCTGACTGATCTGGACTACAGGAAAAAAATCCTGTGGCTGTAATTGACTTCAACAACTTATTCCATGCGCACTGCTACTGAGGGGAGAACACCATGAAACACAAGCAAATACCCAAGACCCTGGTCGAAAAAATGGCCAACCTGCCCTGGAAGGAATACCCGGGCCACTTCGGTGGAGCCCTGTCCAAGGAGTTGGCGGGTCCGCAAACCACGGGTAGCGCGCGTGTGGACTTCCGGATATCGCACTATGCGCCGGCGGCCTATGTCGGCGAGCACGTGCACAAGGTACAGGAGCAGGTCTACTATGTGCTTGAAGGGGAGGGCATCCTTACGCTGGATGAGGACAGGCATCTGATGCGCCCCCATGATTACGTCTTTGTTCCACCTGGCGTGCGCCACAGTTTTACCAATACGGGCACTGCAGGGCTGGTGTTCCTGGTGATCACCACGCCGGCAAGCGATGAAGAGGAGATGCGCTGATGAAACAGCAAACCTCCCATGTTGTGGATGAGCGCCGACAGCCCGTCTATCACCTGCTGATGGATGGCGAGTGGGTGGAGGGGCAGGGTCCGCGCGTTGCTGTGCATGACAAATACAAGCGCGAGCCGTTTGCGTCCATCACCGTGGCGGATCAGCAGCAGGTCAACGAGGCGGTGAGCAGCGCCCATGCGGCCTTTCGCAGTGGCGTGCCCGTTGCTTTTGAGCGCGGGGCGGTGCTGGATCGTGCGGCTGTCTTGCTGGAGGCGCGGCTGGATGACTTTGTCCGCACCATGCAATTTGAGGCGGGTTTTACGGCGTCGGATGCGACGGGCGAGGTTCGCCGTTGCATCCAGACCCTCAAGCTCTCGGCGGAAGAGGCGCGGCGCCTGGCGGGCGACGTGATTCCGCTGGCAGGTGCGCCCAATCAGGCAGGCCGCATCGGCTTTACGATGCGTGTGCCGCTGGGTGTGGTGGCTGCGATCACGCCTTTCAACTCCCCGCTCAACACGGTTGCCCACAAGGTCGCACCGGCGTTTGCGGCGGGCAATGCGGTGATCCTGAAACCCTCGACCCACACGCCGCTGACAGCATGCAAGCTTGCAGAGGTGCTGCTGGAAGCCGGCATGCCGCGAGGATTTTTGTCGGTATTGCATGGCAGTGCCGATGTGGTGAAGTGGCTGCAACAGGATGAGCGTGTGCGCTTCTTTGCCTTCACGGGCAGCACTGAAGTGGGGCGCAAGATCCAGCAGGCTGCAGGCTTGCGACGCACGCAGATGGAACTGGGTTCGATCGCCTGCACCATCCTGTGCGATGACGCGCAACTCGATGCCGCGCTGCAGAAAGTGGTGAATGCAGGCTACCGCAAGGCGGGGCAGGTGTGTACCTCGGTGCAATTGCTGCTGGTGCATGCCTCCTTGCAACAAGAAGTGGAGCGCCGGCTGGCGGACATGGTCAAGGCTTTGCCCTTTGGCGATCCACAAGATCCGGCTACGGTGGTGGGGCCGGTGATCAGCGAGGAGGCCGCGGTGCGCATCGACGCCTGGATTCAGGATGCCGTGGCTGCCGGTGCCAGACTGCTCGCCGGCGGCAAGCGACAGGGTGCTGTGGTGCCGCCAACCCTGCTGACAGGGGTGAGCGATGCCATGAATGTCGCCTGCAGCGAGATTTTTGGCCCCGTGGTCTGCATCCTTCCTTTCCAGACACTGGAACAAGCCATCGAGCGCGTTAACGCGACGCCCTTCGGTCTGGCCGCAGGGGTCTTTACCAACCGGCTTGACGAGGCCTTGTCGGCCGCACAGCGTCTGGAGGTTGGCGGTGTGCACATCAACGAGACATCGAGTTCCCGGGTGGACCTCATGCCCTACGGTGGCTCCAAGGACAGCGGCTTTGGACGCGAAGGGCCACACTATGCGGTGCATGAGATGACCGAAGAACGTATCGTCACGTTCACTATCAGCCAGCCATAAGGAAAGCAACAGTATGTCCAAGATGAAAGGCGGCGAACTGATCGCCGAATACCTGGTTCAGGAGAAGGTGCCGTATGTGTTTGGCATCTGCGGCCACGGCAATGTCGGTATTCTTGACGCCCTGTACGACGTGCGTGACAAGCTCAAGCTGATCTCGCCGCGCCACGAACAGTGCGCCGGTCACATGGCTGATGCTTACTTTCGCGTCAAGCACAAGCCAGTCGTCACGCTCACCTCCACTGGTCCAGGTTCCGCCAATATGGTGATGTCGTGCGCGACCGCACTGTCGGACTCCTCGGCTTTTCTGGCCATCACCTCCAACGTGCCGACCTCGCAGCACAACCGTGCACCGTTTCAGGAGCTCTATAAGCACAACCAGGCAGACTTCGCGCAGGTCATGCGCCCCGTCGTCAAGCGTGCGTTCCAGCCCACCCGGGTGGACATGTTGCCGCTGGCGCTGCGTCAGGCCATGGACACTATGGTGACGGGTCGTCCGGGTCCGGTCAATCTGGACATTCCTTACAACGTGTACCAGGAGGAGGCGGATGTGGAGTTGCCGCCGCCCTCGCACATCCACCGCACACACCGGCCCGGCGCCAATGACCTCGATGTGGCTGCCACGCTCGACCTGCTGGCTGCCGCGCAGCAGCCGGTGCTGTTCATCGGCCATGGTGCCACGCTGTCGGAAGCCGGCGAAGAGATTACCGGGTTGGCCGAGCGCCTGGGCATCCCGGTGATCACCTCGCCCAATGGCATGGGCTGTATTGCAGGCGACCACCCGCTGGCGCTGGGTTTCATTGGTCGCAATGGAGCCTATCCGGCCAATGAGGCAGGCCGTCGTGCCGATCTGGTGATCACGCTGGGCACGCGCTTCGATGATCGCAGTTCGTCGAGCTGGCACGAGGGGTATTCGTGGAACTTCCCCAAGACCCAGCTTGTGCACGTGGACATCGACCCGCAGGAGCTGGGTCGCAACTATGCGCCCACACTGGGCATCATTGCGGACGTCAAGGTCTTCACGCGCCAGTTGCTCAACGCCCTGCCCACGCGCAAGGATATTGCCGCAACGCGCTATGCCCCCTGGCTGGCGCAGGTGCAGGGCTGGCAGGCGCAATGGGAAACCTTTGTACGTCCGCATTTCACAGACTCGACCAACCCGCTGCGACCTGAATTCGTGGTCGGTACACTGCAGAAGATCCTGCCTGACGATGTGATCCTCGCGCTCGATTCGGGCGTGCACCACAACTGGTTCATGCAGTTCTGGCAAGCCAGGCGTCCGCAGAGCATGCTCAACAGCTGGGGCTACTCCTCCATGGGTTTTGGTGTGTGCGGTGTGATGGGCGCGCAACTCGCCGCACCCGACCGGCCCTGCGTGGCCGTGGTGGGCGATGGCGGCTTCACGATGGCGCCCTATGTGCTTTGCACTGCAGTCGAGTACAAGCTGCCGGTGGTCTGGATCATCTGGAACAACTTTGCCTGGGGCGCGATTCGCGACCTGCAGTACGGTTTGTTCGATGGCCGGGAAATTGGCACGGCCTTCTATCACGGCGAAACCGGCAAACCCTACAACCCCGACTTTGCGGCATGGGCGCGCGCCTGTGGTGCCGACGGCTATACCGTGACGCGGCCGCAGGAGTTGGCTGCTGCGGTGGAGCAGGCATTGAAGAACAAACGTCCCTGTGTGATCGATGTGCATGTGGATGCCAATGTGCGTCCACCGTCCACCGGGACCTGGCAGCTACCCCCGATTCCTTACAAGGAACCCATCTTCGGTAAGCCCTACAAGGCCTGACATTTTTTAATTGAGGAAATTTCATGAGCAATAAAACAGCCCTGGTGTTTGGTGGTACGCGCGGTATTGGCGCGGCCTGTGTGCAGAAACTCGCCGAGGGTGGCTTTGACGTGGCCTACACCTACGTCAGCAGCGCACCCAAAGTGCCCGAGAAGATTGGCAGTGCACGCACCAAGGGCTATGCCGTCGACATCAGCGAGCCGGCGCAGGTGGCGCAGGTGTTTGCCGACGTGGCCCGTGACTTCGGTGGTGCGCCGCACTGTGTGGTGGCCAATGCCGGCATCAATGTGCCGATGGGACCGATGGCTCAGTTTGACCCGGCGAACTTTCGCAAGCTGGTTGAAGTCAACATCGTCGGGGCCTTCAACGTGCTGAGCAATGCGGCCAGACAAGTGGCTGACGGCGGCAGCATCATCGGACTGACGACCTCCATGGTGCGCGTGGCGGTACCCGGTGGCGGCCCCTACACCGCCTCCAAGGCGGCGGTGGAAAGCCTGCTGCGCTCCATGTCCAAAGAGCTGGCGCCGCGCAAGGTGCGCGTCAACGGCGTGGCCCCGGGCCCGGTCGACACCGATCTGTTCCGCGCAGGCAAGAACGAGGAAGCCATCGCACGTTCGGCTGGCATGAGCCCGTTCAACCGCGTAGGTCAGCCCGATGAGGTGGCTGAGGTGGTGGCCTTCCTGGCCTCGGACAAAGCTTCGTGGGTGCACGGCCAGATCATTCAGCCTAACGGCGGCATGGTCTAAGTATGTGGCCTCCGCGGGGGCATTTCGCCCTGGGAACGACCCGGGGGCGAAACCCTGTTTGCTCTGACTCCGACCTGACAAGCTCATGCGCCTAGCTGTCTTTACCAAAAATCTCACGAATCCCGCCTATGCTGCAGCGCGCCTCGGAGCCGAGCGTGCCGCTGCGCAGCTTGGGGCTGAGGTACTGCACTTCGTTCCGCAGAAGGGCGACGACCCGGATGAACAGCGCGCATTGATTGATGAGGCCCTGGCATTGAGTCCGCGACCTGATGCCTTCGTGCTCTCGCCCGTGCATGCCAGCAAGGTAGATCCTGCGATACGCCGTGTGGCCGCTGCCGGCATTCCCATGATCGGCTTCGTCAACCCGATCGATGCTGCGCCCATGGCAGCTTATGTGAGCTCGGACGATTTTCAGCTGGCGCAGGGAATTGCCCATTACCTGTTCACCCATCTCAAGGGCCAGGGGCATGTGCTGGTGGTTACCGGTCCCGAAGAATCGTTCACGAGTCGCGAGCGCTTGCGCGGGTTTCAGGCGGCGGCCAGTGCACACCCAGGCATCCTGCTGGTGGGGCAGATCGCGGGCGACTATGTGCGCGAGGTGGCGCGCGATCGCACGGCGCAGTGGCTGCGGGAGAACGTCGCAGGAGCCGACGCCTGTCTGGTGGCCAACGACATCATGGCCATCGGCGTGCTCGATGCGCTTGAGGGTGCCGGACGCACTGCGGCTGTGGTCGGCGTCAATGCCATTCCCCAGGCCATCGAAGCCATTGCCGCCGGGCGCATGCTGGCCACCGCCGATTTCAACGCCATGCAGATGGCTTATCTGGCTACCGAATGCGCCGTGCGGCATTTGCGTGGTGAGGCCATACCCACCAGGGTTGAGCTGACGGTACAGATCGTCAACCAAAGTAATTACGCCGCCTGGAATCTGCCCTATGCGCAGCGCCCGGTCATCACACTGGAACAACTGAGGAGACAAAAATGAAGCGAACCTTCCTGAAACAGCTGATGCTGAGTGCGGGCCTTGCGTCTGCCGCGCTGACCGGCAGCGGTGTTGCAATGGCACAGGACTACCCGAGCAAGCCCATCCGCATCGTGGCACCTTTCTCGCCAGGTGGAGCGGTCGACATCCTGGCGCGCATTATTGGCGAGGGGCTGGCGCCGGTGTATGGCCAGAGCGTCATCGTCGACAACAAACCCGGTGCCAGCGGTCACCTGGGTGCGCAGATCGTGGCCAAGTCAGCCGGCGACGGCTACACGCTGATGGTGGGCACCATCGGTATCCATGCGGCCTATGTCAGCTATACCAAGCTGACCTACAGCCCGGCCAAGGAGCTGCAGCCTGTCATGGTGATTGGTGAGGCGCCTAATCTGGTGCTGGTGCCAGCTAACTCGCCTTACAAGACGTTCGCTGACTTTCTGGCCGATGCCAAGGCCAACCCGGGCAAGATCAACTACGCCTCGGCGGGGCCTGGTTCTTCGGTGCACATGGTGACAGCCCTGTTCGAGCTGGTCAGTGGCACACGGCTCAACCACGTACCCTACAAGGGCAGTGGACCGGCCTTGATCGACCTCATCGGTGGTCAGGTGCAGGTGATGTTCGACAACATGTCCTCGGGGATGCCGCATGTGCGCAGTGGCAAATTGCGTGCGCTTGCCGTGACGGGGGCCAAACGCGATGCCAGATTCCCCGATGTGCCGACGATTGCCGAGTCCGGTGTGCCAGGTTATAGCGGCACCTCCTGGTTCACGCTGGCCGCACCCGCCAGCATGCCGGCTGCGCTGGTGGAAAAACTCAATCGCGACGCGCAGAAGGTGCTGGCTTCGCCCGAAGTGACCAAGCGCTATGACACGCTGGGCATGAACTACACAGCCAACAGTCCGGCCGAGGCGGCGGCATTCTTCAAGAGCGAAACCGTCAAATGGACCCGTGTGATTGAAGCTGCCAAGCTGCAGCTCGACTGACTCACAACCCCACCCAAGGAGAACATCATGAGACGAACATTCCTGCAGGCCCTGCTGGGGCTGAGCCTCGCCGCAACCAGCCTGGCGGCCATGGCCCAGGACAGTTTCCCCAGCCGGCCGATCAAGCTGGTGGTGCCCTATTCGGCCGGCGGACCGGCAGACATGCTGGCGCGTACAGTCGCGGACAAGCTTGGCCTGCGGCTGGGACAGCCGGTCGTGGTGGAGAACAAGCCGGGTGCCGGCGGGCACCTGGGTGGTGAGCTGGTTGCGCGTGCGCCTGCAGATGGCTACACCCTGATGCTGGGCACGATTGCGCACAACGGTGCCGTCAAGCTGTACAAGAACCTGCGCTACGACCCAACGAAGGAGTTGCAGCCGGTCATCCTGATCGCCGAGAGCCCCAGCGTGTTGCTGGTCAAGGATGCCCTGCCCGTGAAGTCGGTGTCGGAACTGCTGGCACTGGCGCGCAGCCAGCCAGGCAAGCTCAGCTACGGCTCGGCGGGCAACGGTTCAGCCATGCACATGGCGGCCGAGCTGTTCCGTTACATGAGCAAGGTTGATTATGTGCATGTGCCCTATCGCGGCGGTGCTCCAGCGATGGCTGATTTGCTCGGTGGTCAGATCGACATGATGTTCGACAGCCTGGGCACTGCCCATGCACAGATCAAGACAGGCAAGGTGCGCGCGCTGGCCGTGACCAGTATGACCCGCAATCCAAGCCTGCCCGACGTGCCAACCGTGGCCGAGGCAGGTGTACCGGGCTTCGACTCGGTGCCCTGGTACACGATCTCCGCTGCCAGCGGTGTGCCGGCGGCCATCGTCGAGAAGCTCAATACGGAGATCAATGCGGTGCTCAAGGCGCCGGATCTGCTGGAGCGCTGGGCCCCGCTGGGCGTGTTGCCGCTGGGAGGCTCGGTAGCCGACGCGGTCAGGCGCAACGTGACCGAGACAGCCAAATGGAGTGCCGTCATCACGGCGGCCAACATCCGGATCGAATGAAGGTGATGTCGGCATGATGCGGCAAACGCAGGTGTTTGATGTGGTGGTGGTCGGCGGCGGCGGGGCCGGTCTGGCGGCAGCCATCGAGGCGCGCGAGAGCGGCCGCAGCGTCCTGCTGCTTGAGAAGAACGAACAACTCGGCGGCTCGACCGCCTGGTCGATCGGCTCGGTCACCGCCACCCGCACGCCGCACCAGCGCCGCCGTGGCATTGTGGACAACCCGCAGGACCACTGGGCCGACATGCCGGGTTTTGCCGGCGACCTGGCCGAACGTGACAACGATGACTTGCGTCGCATCCTGTGCGACGAGATGCCGGACACCTTCCAGTGGCTGCTCGATTCGGGCGTGCGTTTCATGGGCCCCATGCCCGAGCCACCGCACCGCCAGCCGCGCATGCACAACGTGTTGCCCAACTCCCGCGCCTTTATCTACCACCTGGGGCGTCGCGCACGTCGCATGGGCATCGACATCCGCACTGGAATGCGCGTGACGGCCGTCGTGCAGCAGGATGCTTGCATCACGGGAGTCGATGCAGAGGGGGACAGTGGTTTGATGCGCTTCACGGCACGCGGTGGCGTGGTGCTGGCTGCGGGCGACTTCACCAATGGCTCCGCGTTCAAGGCGCGTTTCATGGGGCCACAGGAGGCCAAGGTCGAAGGCGTGAATGTCACGGCCACGGGCGACGGCCAACGCATGGCCGAGGCGTTGGGCGCTCGCATCGTCAATGGCGACCTGGCACTGGGTCCCGAGTTGCGTTTCATCGCTCCGGCCACTGAAACTTTTGTACGTCGCCTGCCGCCCTGGCGCTGGCTCGCCGTGTGCATGGCATGGTCGCTCGACCACCTGCCAGCGGCCATGCTGCGGCCGTTCATGATGAAATTCCTCACGACCGCGTTGGCACCCTCCCTCGCGCTGTTCGAATCGGGGGCGATTTTGGTCAACAAGGGGGGGGAGCGATTTGGCAGCGAACTTGACCGGGCGGCCTGGCGTTTGCCGGACCAGCCGGGCAAGGTGGGCTATATCGTGATTGACCAGGCGCTCGCGCAGCAGTTCTCGGCCTGGCCGCATTTCGTGTCGACGGCTCCGGGTGTGGCTTATGCCTACATTCCAGACTATTGCAAGAACCGGCCCGATGTCTATGCTGAAGCGCCGACACTCGCTGCACTGGCGAGCCGTCTGGGCATGAATGCCGCAGTGCTTGAGCGCAGTGCGGCCGTGGGTGGTATGCGCCCGCTGGGGCAGGGGCCGTATGTGGCGCTTGGCCCCGTACGATCCGTGTTCGTGCACAGCGAAGGTGGTTTGGCGGTGGATACCGAGCACCGTGTGCTCGGGGCTGATGGGCAGCCGCTACCAGGTCTCTACGCGGCCGGCTCGACCGGCCAGGGCGGACTGCTCCTCAAGGGACACGGTCATCACCTGGCCTGGGCCTTTGTATCGGGGCGCAGGGCTGGGCGCATCGCAGCGCAACGCGCAGGCGGGAACCAATAGCCGTCTGCAGCAGCATGGGGGTATCACAAACCGTGATACCCCCATGCTGCTACATGCCTTCACCACAGGCTGGCTTACCGCTACAGTCCAACGTTCCCCGCAGGTGATGGTTGTGCCTCGATGTCTGTCATAGACACCGTCTGCGTACAGTGGCTCACAGGGGCCGGGCTGGACAAATGAAAGTGACTTCCCATGGTTGATGTGTTGGTGATCGGTGGCGGCAATGCGGCGCTGTGCGCTGCGCTCATGGCGCGCGAAGCCGGTGCTTCGGTGCTGCTGCTCGAAGCCGCGCCGCGTGAATGGCGTGGCGGCAACTCGGGCCACACGCGCAATCTGCGTTGCATGCACGAGGCGCCGCAGGATGTGTTGACCGAGGCCTATCCCGAAGAAGAGTTCTGGCAGGATTTGCTCAAGGTCACGGGCGGGCAGACCAACGAGGAGCTGGCGCGGCTGGTGATCCGCGAGTCCTCACGCTGCCGTGACTGGATGCGCCAGCATGGCGTGCATTTCCAGCCGTCGCTGTCGGGTACCTTGCACCTCTCGCGCACCAATGCCTTCTTCATGGGTGGCGGCAAGGCCCTGGTCAACGCCTATTACCGCAGCGCCGAGCGCCTGGGCGTACAGATCCGCTACGAGTCGCCGGTCGACCGGCTGGAGCTGGATAACGGTCGCTTCGTGGCTGCCTGCATTGGTAATGAACGCATCGAGGCCAAGGCTTGCGTCATGGCTGCCGGGGGTTTCGAGTCCAACATTCCCTGGCAGCGCGAGGCTTGGGGCCAGAATGCCGATGGCGAGTGGCCAGCTGACAACTTCCTGATCCGCGGCACGCGCTTCAATATGGGAGTGTTGCTCAAGTTCATGATCGAGCAGGCAGGCGCCGACAAGATCGGCGACCCCTCGCAAGCGCATTGTGTGGCGATTGACGCGCGGGCGCCGCTGTACGACGGTGGTATCTGCACCCGCATCGACTGTGTGTCGCTCGGTGTGGTAGTGAACAAGCACGCCAAGCGGTTTTACGACGAGGGCGAGGACTTCTGGCCCAAGCGCTATGCGATCTGGGGCAGGCTGGTGGCGCAGCAGCCGGGGCAGACCGGTTACTCCATCATCGACGCCAAGGCCATCGGCCGTTTCATGCCGCCGGTGTTCCCGGGCGTACAGGCCAACAGCCTGCCCGAGCTTGCCCAAAAACTCGGCCTCGACGAGGCCACCTTCATGCAGACCATGAACGACTACAACGCCGCCTGCAAGGTCGGCAGCTTCGACCACACAACGCTGGACGACTGCCACACCGAGGGCCTCGCACCAGCCAAGACGCACTGGGCGCGCCCCATCGACACGGCGCCCTTCTATGGCTACGCGCTCAAGCCCGGTATCACCTTCACATACCTGGGGCTCAAGGTCAACGACCGGGCAGCCGTGCATTTCAATGGCCAGCCCAGCGACAACCTGTTCGTGGCAGGCGAGATGATGGCGGGCAATGTGCTGGGCAAGGGCTACACGGCCGGTGTCGGCATGTCGATCGGGACGGCTTTTGGCCGTATAGCCGGTACCCAGGCTGCGCTCTCAGCTATCAAATCAGGAGCAAATCATGTCGCTGCCTGAGACCACCCACCAATCCGTGCCATCGCTTGCGACGCTGACCCGGCAGGCGCGTGCCCTGGCCAGTGGCGAGGTCGTGCCCGGCACGCCTGAGGCCGAGGTGGCGCGCCAGCTGCAGATTTGCAATGCCTGCCGTTACTGCGAAGGCTTTTGCGCGGTGTTCCCCGCCATGACGCGGCGGCTGGATTTTGGCAAGGCCGACATCCATTACCTGGCCAACCTGTGCCACAACTGCGGCGCCTGTCTGCATGCCTGCCAGTACGCGCCGCCGCATGAGTTCGCGGTCAACGTGCCGCAATCGATGGCGAAGGTGCGCCTGCAGACCTATGCCGACTATGCCTGGCCGCCGGCACTGGGCCAGCTCTACCAGCGCAATGGCCTGACACTCTCGCTGGCGGTGGCTGCTGCGCTTGCCTTTTTCATGCTGCTCACGCTCTGGCTCAAGGACACCCTGTGGCGGGCACCGCCGCTGGGGGACTTCTACAGCATCTTTCCTCATAACCTGATGGTGGCGCTGTTCGCGCCGGTGTTCCTGTTTGCCGTGCTGGCGCTGACCCTGGGCCTGCGTCGCTTCTGGCGCGAGATCACGCCGGGGCACGACTACGCGGCCCCGGCGCTGCAGGCCGTTCAAGCTGCGGCGGCCGCCGAAGCCACGCACGACGTGCTGCGTCTGAAATACCTTGACGGCGGCCATGGCGAGGGCTGCAACAACGCCGACGATGCCTGGACGCTGTGGCGCCGGCGCTTTCACCACGCCACTTTCTATGGCTTTGTGCTGTGTTTTGCCGCCACCAGTGTGGCCACGCTCTACCACTATGTGGCGGGCTGGACCGCACCCTATGACCTGCCCAGCCTGCCGAAGCTGCTGGGCGCGGTGGGCGGCGTCAGCCTGCTGATCGGCACGGCCGGCCTGTATTGGCTCAACCTGCGCCGACACCCGCAACACGGCGATGCCGCCCAGAAGCCCATGGACCTGGGTTTCATCGCGCTGCTGTTCTTCATCAGCCTGACGGGTCTGGGCCTGTGGTGGGCGCGTGGCACGGGTGCCATGCCAGCGCTGCTGGCTTTGCACCTGGGCGTGGTGATGGCCTTGTTTCTCACGCTGCCTTATGGCAAATTCGCGCACGGCTTCTTCCGCAGCGCGGCCTTGCTGAAGTGGGCGCTTGAGAAGCGTCTGCCCAGCAAGCTGCAGCCCGGTGCCGACTGAACCGGATGCATGATCGCGCACAACGCTGATTCAAGAACACGAAAGACAGGAATCCCCATGTACAAGGACGGAAAATTGCAAATTGCATCAATGAAAGACAGCTGCTCTGCCGCGGAGTGGCAGGCCCGCGTGGACCTGGCGGCCTGCTACCGCTTGGTGGACATTTACGGCATGTCCGACATGATGGCCAATCACATTTCGGCGCGGGTGCCTGATGAGGAAGGTGCCTTTCTCATCAACGCCTACGGCATGATGTACGAGGAGATCACGGCGTCGAGCCTGATCAAGATCGACCACGATGGCAACATCCTGTCCAAGCCCGATTTCGGCGATCTCAACTACGGCATCAACAAGGCCGGCTATGTGATCCACAGCGCGGTGCACGAGGCGCGCCCCGAGGTGGCCTGTGTCATTCACACCCACAGCTGGGCTTCGATGGCGGTGTCTGCGCTGGAGTGCGGCCTGCTGCCGATCACGCAGACGGCGATGCGCTTCCTGAAGATCGGTTATCACGACTACCAGGGTGTGGTGCTCAATACCGATGAGCAGGCGTCGCTGGTGCGCGACCTGGGTACAGGTGAGGCCCTGGTCCTGCGCAACCATGGCGTGCTGACCGTGGGCCGCAGCATCGGCGAAGCCTTCAACTGGATGCACCGCGTCGAGCTGGCCTGCCACTCGCAACTGGCCGCGATGGCCTGCAACACCCCGCTGGTCAAGGTGGCGCAACCCATTCTCGAAGAAACCTGGAACAACTACCAACCCAGCACGCGCCGCCCCTATGGCCTGATGGAGTGGCCCGCGCTGCTGAGGAAGCTCGACCGCACGGACCCCAGCTACAGGAGTTGAGTGAAGTTCAGGCCGAAGAGAGAAGAGAGAAGAGGGAACAGCCTCAACAAAAACAAACAATCTGATTGGAGACAAACATGAAGACAAGGAACTTTTCGATTGGCGGCCAGATACGTCGCCTCGCTACGCGCATGGTGGCCGGTTTGCTGCTGGTGGCCACCGGCGTGGGCGGCGCGCTGGCGCAGGACTATCCGGCCAAGCCGGTCAAGGTGGTGGTGGCCTTCACCGCAGGGGGCACTACCGACATCCTCACGCGGCTGGTATCTCAACAATTGACCGAGCGCCTGAAGCAGCAGTTTGTGGTGGACAACAAGCCGGGTGCCGGCGGTAATATCGGGACCGAGATGGTGGTGCGCGCAGCGCCCGATGGCTATACCCTGATCGTGGATTCGGTCGGCCCCATTGCGGTCAACCCGACGCTCTACAGCAAGCTGAGCTACAACCCGCTGACTGAGCTGGTGCCGATGGTGCAGATTGCCGAAGTGCCCAATGTGCTGGTGGTGCATCCGTCCGTCTCGGCCAAGACCGTGGAGGAGTTCATTGCCTACGCCAGGGCCAATCCCGGCAAGCTCAATTACGGCTCGACGGGTGTAGGCACCTCCTCGCACCTCTCCAGCCACATGATGGCCAAGCGCGCAGGCTTTGAGGCTACCCATATCGCCTACAAGGGGGCCGATGCGCTGCGCGATCTGCTGGCCGGGCGCATCCAGTTCATGTTTGCCACCATTCCGTCCGTGATGCCGCATATCCAGGCCGGCAAGCTGCGTCCGATTGCGGTCAGCAGTGTCAAGCGTTCGCGTTCGATGCCCGAGGTGCCTACCATTGCCGAGAAGGGTTTCCCGGGCTTCGAGGCTGGCTCCTGGTTTGGTTTCTTCGCGCCCAAGGGAACGCCGGAGCAGGTCATCAACCTCATCAACAAGGTGGTCAATGAGGTGATAGCTGTTCCCGCGATCGAGCAGCAGCTGATTCGTGAAGGGGCCGACCCCGTGGGGGGTACGTCAGCGCAGTTTGCCCAGTTCGTGCAGCGCGAATACGAGAAATGGAAAATCATCGTGCAGGAGTCGGGTGCACGTGTGGACTGATGGAATGACCGAATGACTTTCCCTTTGAATCGCCCGCTGCGCATCCTGTTGTCAGCTTCGGCCCGGCAGGCCCTGGCGCCTGCGGTGGCCGAGGTGCTTGGCACGCATCCGCATGAGCTCGTGACGGTCGACGAGGCGCCAGCCACCGGGGTCGATGCGGCCTTTATTTCGCGCGATGTGACCGGCTTGTCGACCAAGCATGTGCTGACCGACGATACCCGGGCTTTTTACGACACCCTGCGCCGCTCAAGTGAGTTGCAATGGCTGCATATCCACTCGGCCGGCGCGGATCGCCCCATTTACACCGAGCTGCGCGCACGTGGCGTGCAAGTCAGCACCTCGTCCGGAGCCAATGCCGAGGTGGTGGCGCAAACGGCGCTGGCGGGTGTGCTGGCACTGGCTCGGCGCTTTCCGCAACTCATGGCCGCGCAGCAGGCGCATACCTGGGCACCGCTCATTGGGCAGACCCCGCCGCGCGATCTGGCGGGACAGACGGCTGTGATCGTGGGTTGGGGGCCGATCGGGCAACGCATCGGGGCCGTCCTGCGCCTGCTCGGACTCAAGCTCATCGTGGTGCGTCGCCATGCTGCACGGGGCGTGGAGGAGGGGGTGGAGATGGTCGACTTTGCCGCATTCCAGCACGTGCTGCCGCGCGCCGACTGGTTGTTGCTGGCCTGCCCGCTGACCGAGCAGACGCGTGCGCTGGTGAACCGGCAGGCGCTCGCCGCGCTGCCGCACGGCGCAAACCTCATCAATGTGGCACGGGGCGAGGTGGTGGTGGAGCGTGAACTGATCGAGGCTTTGCGCGAGGGCCGCCTGGGGGGCGCCTACCTGGATGTGTTCGAGCACGAGCCGCTCGCGGCCGACTCGCCGCTGTGGGCTTTGCCGGGCGTGATCGTGACGCCGCATTCGGCCGGACATTCGGACGGCAATGAACGCCGCGTGGCTGAGATATTCCTGGCCAACCTGACCCGCTGGCAGTCGGGCCAGTCGCTGCAGCATTGCATCGCCTGAGTCTTGCGCATACCGGGCCGCAGCAGGTTTTGCTGAAGTTGAGTGCCAAATTGGCCTACAGCCCTTGCCCGTCATGCGCAAGCAGCTATTAATTTCATAGTAAGTGAATGGAGCTGTCCGCTTGTACCAGTGAGACCGGGTAGCGCTGGCCACGCAGATAGTCCTCCATGCAGCGCAGCAGCAAGGGACTGCGGTGGCGGGTCTGACTGGCGCGAACCTCCTCTGGCGTCATCCACAGCGTGCGCACAATGCCTTCGTCGAGCGAGCGTCCGGGTATGACCGCGCCCAGCGTGCCGCAGAAGGCGAAGCGCAGGTAGGTGATGTCTTCGCCGCTGGCCGGGCGTTGAAAGCGCGACATGTAGATGCCAACCAGTTCGGTGGGGGCAAAGCTGTGGCAGGTTTCTTCCAGCGCTTCGCGGGCGCAACCCTCGGCCGGTGATTCACCAGGCTCGAGATGACCGGCCGGGTTGTTCAGGCGCAGGCCTTCAGGGGTGTGCTCTTCGACCAGCAGGAACTTGCCGTCCTGCTCGATGATCGCGGCCACGGTGACGCTGGGTTTCCATCGTTTGTCCATGCGGAATTATCACGTGCAGTACGTGTAATGCGTGCGATCAAGGCGGGCTTTGCCAGTTGCCTTTGCGCTTCATCGTGCCCCACTGGCTTTCTTTCTGGCGTATCCACTCAAAGAGACCGACCAGCCGCCACCAGGTATTGAGCTGGCGATAGCCGAAATTCTCGACGATGACCACCAGTGCCAGCATGCCAAGCTGGCGCAGTTTGGGATAGATGCGGAAAGAGATTTCTTCGAGCAGCAAGCCGGAAAAACTCAGCAGAATCCCCAGCCCCAGGGCAACAAACATGAACACGGCAAAAGCCTCCCAGGACACCAGACCGAAGAAAAAGGCCCATGTCATCCAGATGTAGCCACCGAGTTCGAGGAAGGGCCCCAACCACTCAAATAACACCATGAAGGGGAATGCCACCCAGCCTGGCCATCCACCGTTGCGGTTGAACATCAGGCCCCAGTGGGCGGACAGGCTTTCTGACAGGCCACGTTGCCAGCGCACGCGCTGGTTGCGCAGTGTCTTGCGGTCCTCGGGCACCTCGGTCCAGCACACCGGGTCCGGCACGAACTCAATGCGGTAGGGGCGGCGCTTGTTGCGCAGTTCATGGTGGATACGCACCACGAGTTCCATGTCCTCGCCAATCGTGTTGCGGCGGTAACCACCGACTTCGATCACGGTCTCTTTCCTGAACAGGCCAAATGCGCCCGAGATGATCAGCATGGCGTTGAGGCGTGACCAGCCCAGCCGCCCGAACAGGAAGGCGCGCAGGTACTCCACCACCTGCATCAGAGCCCAGGGGTTGCGTGGCAGGTCCACGCTGACGAGGAAGCCGTCCTTGACCTCGCAGCCGTTGGCTGCCCGTACCGTGCCGCCGGTGGCAACCATCAGGGGGTTGCGCATGAAGGGCTGCACCACCTGCTGCAGGCTGTTGCGTTGCAGAATGGAGTCGGCGTCGACCCCGCAGAAAAGCGGAAAACGCGAAGCATTGATGCCGGCGTTGAGCGCATCGGCCTTGCCACCGTTGTCCTTGTCGATGACGCGCAGGTTATGGTACGTGATGGAGCGGTAGATGCCCCTGACATGTTCGGTGGGCAGCTGGATGCGGTAGACGTCCGGGAACGGGATCAGGGCAAACTCCTCCCTGAGTACATCAAGGGTGCCATCACGCGAGCCGTCGTTGATCACGATGACTTCATATTCCGAGTAGTTGAGCTGCAGTACCGAACGCACCGTGGCAGCGATCGTGGTTTCCTCGTTGTAGGCCGGTACCAGCATGCTGATGGCGGGTTCCAGGGCAGAGAATTCCCGGGGAAGCTCATCAAAATCCCGCCGCTCGTTGTTGCGTTTGAGATTCAGCGCGGACAGCACGTTCAGGGTGAGGTACATCCCATTGAGCACAATGAAGTAGATCAGCACGAACCAGGTGACGAAATCGGCCATCATGACTGCTGCAACGCCAGTATGTGTTCGGCAAAAACCTGCCTGAATATTTCCAGTGCATAGCGATCGGAGAGGGAATCACGCAGTTTGAGCAGCGTTTCCTGGGTCAGGAAAGGCAGGTCGGCCAAGGCCTGGGCCGCGCGGTAGCGTACCCACCACTCCTTGTCTTGCACCAGTGTCATGAGGCGATCCACATCCTCTGGCTGGCCTATGCGGCCCAGCGTGTGGGCCACCTGCACGCGCACGCGCCAGTCCCGATGGCTGAGGCTGCCGCGCGCTGCCACCAGCGTTTCTGCGTCCGCGGCCAGACGCAGGGCCGAAATCAACACTTCAACCGGTCGGGTGGGGAGCAGCAATGGCAGCAAAATGGCCGGCGGTATCTGCATCGACATCACATGCGCCAGCTTCAGGGCGCGTGGTAGCTGCTCGGTGTTTTCCGGGTCAAGCTTGTTGATCAGCTCGGTCCTGAGGGTTTCATGGAAGTCCTTCAGCAGCACAGCAACCCTGGCGATGTCCCAGTCATGGCGCTGCAGCAACTGGGGTACAACGAGGTGGGCTGCCCGTCCGGCATCAATCTGCATCAAGGCCCAGGCCGAGTAGAGCGAGGTGCGGCTGTTGTTGGCCAGAATCTGGGTTGTGAGCTGCTCCCAGGCTGTCGGGTCCTGCATGTGTCCCAGGGTCAGGATCGCAAACAGGCGCTCGGTACTGTTGCCTCGCTTGAGCAGGCGGCGGGCAGCTGTATCGCAGCCGAGTTGATATGCCATTTTGCGCAGGCGTGCAATCGACTCGCCTCGCAGCGAGGCCTGGAAATGATTCCAGAGCTTGAGGAACAGCCACTGGTCCCGCTGGCGCAGCCGGGGTAGCGCCAGCCCCTGGTCACCCAGCAAGGCCTGCATGAGCAGTGGCCGCCATAAAGTGGTGAACGCCTGCTCGTGCCGTTTCAGTCGAAGGTTGGACCAGCGCAGCCACAGGATGGAGAGGATCACGAACAAGGAGAGCGCCGCCGTCGAGACGCCAGTCCAGAACGCGAGGTTCAGGTAGAGATCAGAAAATATGTTGAACACCGAAGCGAAGCCCGTTGCGGGTATAAAAGTCGCCTTGACGGGTTGAGTTCAGTGCATAGGTGAGGGCCCAGTCACGCGAGATCCAGTGGCGCCCGTACAGGGCGGTAGTGCTCACATTGGCCAGGCTAATCTGGTTGCTGTTGATCTGGGTGGATTCTTGTCCATCGGATACCAGCAAGGTGATCGAGTTTTTGTCGCCATAGTAGTAACTGCCTCGCAGCTCATGGCTGGAGGTGGCCGTACCCAAGGCCTGCACCGGCCGCCACGCAGCCGCGACGCTGAAGGCTCCGATGTAACGCTCCACCATGAGCAGACCCTGCTCGATGGTGGTGTCGGTATAGCGGGTGTTCTTGAGGCCGACATAGGCTAGCCAGGCGGGTGCAAATCCGTAATCCAGGGTCAAGGCCAGGCTACGCTGGGGCAGAAAGTTGTGACCTGGGCTGGCGCTGGCATCGGCTGTCAGGCCAACCCTGTCCGACAGGGGTCGGACATAGCTGAGCAGCAACTGCTCGTCATTCAGGCCGAAGCGGCTGGCCTGCAGCACCGTGAGGTCTAGCCCATGGCGCACCCCGAGGCTGCGGTTGTAGCGCAAGGCGGTCTCGCGCCAGTCCGGGCTGTTGTTGCTCAGGTTTTGCTGGTCGTGGCTCATCTCAAGGGTGTTGGGCGGTGTGGCTGCAGCGGCCTGCGCCAGCGCGGCCTGGCTGAACCAAAGAGGGGCTGTAGCCAGCAGCAGGGGAGACGCGATCTTTTTCAGCATGGGGAACCTTGAGGCGCTGGGCCGTCAGGCCCGATGAAAAAGATTGTCACGTAGCCGGGGTCAATATTCAATGCATTTCGGGCAAAGGGCCCGCGACTCAGCCCCGGGAGGAGGAATAGCGTCGCAAACGCGCAAATAACTCTTCCGGCTTGAAGGGCTTGACCAGGTAGTCATCGGCCCCGGCATCAAGTGCGCGGGCAATGTCGCTGCCCTGGTTCTTGGCGCTGAGCATGATGATGCGGGTTTTTTGCCAGCCGGGTTTGGCGCGCATCAGGCGCAGCAACTCATAGCCGTCGATATAGGGCAGCATGACGTCCATCAGCACGAGGGTAGAGGCATCATGGGACTCAATATAGGCTTTGGCGGCCTGGCCCTCGCTGATCACGTGCACAACATAGCGCTCTCGCTCAAGCATGAACTTGAGGAGCTGGGAGGTGAACTCATCGTCTTCGACGATCAACACCGTGGGGGTAGTGGGTTGCGCTGCTTCAGACACTTGTGCCAACTGGTTTGCCTCGGCCGGCCCCAATCAGGCTGGCAAATCGAGGGTCTTGCTCATACTGGCGATATTAGCGGGTTCGGCCGGGCTTGGGGCAGGTTCTTCCATCAACAGGAATTTGCCATGCTGTTCGATCGTGGAGCCCGCCGCGGAGCCGGGGTTTCATCGAAATTCAACTGCACGCATTATGCGTCGGGCGCCAAATGCTTATAGGGCTTATTCCTTGGTGGCATAAGTTTCTAAGGTAAGCTTGTCACGTGCGGACAGGCCTGCAGGGTATGGCTTGCGCGCCGTTACGAGAATTATGTCTAGGAGATGATTTATGGAAGCTGGTACAGCTAAACCGGCGCAGCGCATTGGTGTGCCGCGGGAGATTTTCCAGGGTGAAAAGCGCGTGGCCACGGTGCCTGAGGTGGTGGAAAAGCTCATCAAGCTCGGGTTCCAGGTCGCCGTCGAATCCGGCGCGGGGGATGCTGCCAATTTCAGCGACGATACCTACCGGGCGGCTGGTGCGGAGATCGTCAAGGGTGCGGCTGCATTGTGGGCAACATCCGATATCGTGTTCAAGGTGCGCGCTCCCAGCACGGACGAAGTAGCGCTCATGCGCGAAGGCAGCGCGTTGGTCAGCTTCATCTGGCCGGCCCAGAACCCCGAGCTGATGCAGCAGCTGGCCGCCAGGAAAGTGACTGTGCTGGCCATCGACTCGCTGCCGCGCACGTTGAGTCGAGCCCAGAAAATGGACGCCTTGACCTCCATGGCCGGTGTCAGTGGCTACCGCGCCGTCATCGAGGCGGCCAACGCCTTTGGCCGCTTCTTCAACGGACAGATCACGGCGGCGGGCAAGGTTCCACCGGCCAAGGTCTTTATTGCAGGTGCCGGGGTGGCCGGCCTGGCGGCGATCGGCACCGCGGCCAGTCTGGGTGCCATCGTGCGCGCCAATGACACCCGCGCCGAAGTGGCCGACCAGGTCGTGTCCCTGGGTGGCGAGTTCGTGAAGGTCGAATACGAAGAAGAGGGGTCCGGTGGCGGCGGCTACGCCAAGGTGATGAGTGAAGGCTTCCAGCAGGCGCAGCGCGAGATGTACGCCAGGCAAGCCAAGGAAGTGGACATCATCATCACCACCGCGCTGATCCCGGGCAAGCCGGCACCCAAGCTCATCACCGCCGAGATGGTGCGGTCCATGAAGCCGGGCAGCGTGATCGTCGACATGGCGGGCGAGCAGGGTGGCAACTGTGAGCTGACCGAGCCGGGTCAGGCGGTGGTGAAGCACGGGGTGACCATCGTCGGCTACACGGATCTGGCCTCGCGCCTGGCCAAGCAATCGTCGACCTTGTACTCAACCAATCTGTTTCGCGTTGCCGAGGAATTGTGCAAGGCCAAGGACGGCGTCGTCAACGTCAATATGGAAGATGATGCCATCCGGGGCCTGACGGTCATCAAGGACGGCAATATCACCTGGCCGGCCCCCGCGCTCAAGCCGGTGGCTGCGCCAGCGCCCAAGCCCGCGGCAGCTGTAACCGAAAAGAAGGGCGGGCATGGTCATGGGGCTGGTGCGCCCATGGCGGGCAGCAAGCTGGCCATCCTGTTCGGCGTGACGGCGGCCCTGTTCTGGTTCGTCGGCGCCAACGCCCCCGAGGCTTTCCTGGGACACTTCACGGTGTTCGTGCTAGCCTGCTTTGTGGGCTACATGGTGGTGTGGAACGTGACGCCCGCGCTGCACACGCCGCTGATGAGTGTGACCAATGCCATCAGCAGCATCATCGCCATCGGGGCGCTGGTGCAGATCGCGCCGCCGCTGGCCGACGGGCAGGTGGCCAACGAGTGGATGCGTTGGCTGGCCGTCGCAGGTATTGTGTTGACGGCCGTCAACATGTTCGGCGGCTTTGCCGTCACCCAGCGCATGCTGGCCATGTTCCGCAAATAAGAAGAAAGAAGGAGAGACGACATGTCCGGCAATCTGGCCACGGTTTCCTATATTGGAGCCATCATTCTTTTCATTCTCAGCCTGGGTGGCCTGTCCAACCCGGAGTCCTCGCGCCGCGGCAACCTGTACGGCATGATCGGCATGGCGATTGCCGTGCTGGCCACGGTGCTGGGGCCGCGCGTCACGGCGGCAGGTATCCCCTGGATCGTTGGTGCCATGGTCGTGGGCGGCAGCATCGGTGTCTACGCCGCACGCACGGTGCAGATGACCCAGATGCCCGAGCTCGTGGCGCTGATGCACAGCCTGGTTGGTCTGGCCGCTGTGCTGGTCGGCTTCGCGAGCTACATCGACACCTCGGTCGCGCACACCGGTGCCGAGAAGGCTATCCACGAGGCCGAGATCTACATCGGCATCCTGATCGGCGCCGTGACCTTCGCGGGGTCGCTCATCGCCTTTGGCAAGCTCAACGGAAAGATCGGTGGCAAGCCGCTGTTGCTGCCTGGTCGTCATTGGCTGAATCTGGCCGGTCTGTTGCTGGTGCTCTGGTTCGGTCGCGAGTTCCTCAATGCCCACACGGTGGCTGAAGGCATGATCCCGCTGACCGTGATGACAGTCATCGCCCTGCTGTTTGGCATCCACATGGTGATGGCCATTGGTGGCGCGGACATGCCGGTGGTGGTGTCCATGCTCAACAGCTATTCCGGCTGGGCGGCTGCGGCCACCGGCTTCATGCTCGGCAATGACCTGCTGATCGTGACCGGCGCACTGGTGGGGTCCTCGGGTGCGATCCTGTCCTACATCATGTGCCGCGCGATGAACCGCAATTTCATCAGCGTGATTGCCGGGGGATTTGGCAGCGGCGCTGGCAAGCCGGCTGCTGCGGGTGCCGGCGAAGAGCCTGCTGGGGAGGTTGTTCCGGTCAGCGCCCTGGAAACGGCTGAACTGCTGCGTGAAGCGAAGAGTGTCGTCATCGTCCCGGGCTACGGCATGGCCGTGGCACAGGCTCAGCACACGGTGAATGACATCACCAAGCTGCTGCGCGAGAGGGGCGTCAAGGTGCGCTTTGCCATCCACCCGGTGGCGGGCCGCATGCCCGGCCACATGAATGTGCTGCTGGCCGAAGCCAAGGTGCCCTACGACATCGTGATGGAGATGGATGAAATCAATGAGGACTTCGGGGATACTGATATCGCCATCGTCATTGGTGCCAACGACATCGTCAACCCTGCCGCGCAGGATGACCCGACCAGCCCGATCGCTGGCATGCCAGTGCTGGAAGTGTGGAAGGCGCAGACGTCCATTGTCATGAAGCGTTCGATGGCCTCGGGCTACGCTGGCGTGGATAACCCTCTGTTCTACAAGGAGAACAACCGCATGTTGTTCGGTGATGCCAAGAAGATGCTTGACGAGGTATTGAGTGCACTCAAGGGCTGACAGGGCATAATCCCGGAAACGGGGAAAAGCACGACCGTGCCGAAATACCCGGCGCGGTTTTTTTTCGCCAGAACATAAAACAGGAGACAGACCATGACCGAGCGCATTTGGCTCAAGCAATATCCACCCGGAGTTCCTGCTGACCTGGATTTCTCGCAATACGCATCACTTGTCGCCTTGATGCAGGAGAGTTTCAGCAAGCATGCAGACCGCACGGCCTACAGTTTTCTGGGCAAAGAAATCAGTTTCGCGGAAGTCGGCCGGCTGAGTCAGCAGTTTGCCGCGTACCTGCAGAGCCTGGGCCTGAGCAAGGGCGATCGTGTGGCGATCATGATGCCCAATGTGCCGCAGTATCCGGTTGCCGTGGCTGCCATCCTGCAGGCCGGCTTCGTGGTCGTGAATGTCAATCCGCTGTACACGCCGCGCGAGCTTGAGCACCAACTGGTGGATTCGGGTGCCAAAGCCATCGTCATCATCGAGAATTTTGCCGCCACCCTGCAGAAATGCATCGCATCCACGCCGGTCAAGCATGTCGTGCTGTGCACCATGGGGGACCGTCTGGGACTCAAGGGTGCGATCGTCAACTTCGTGGTGCGTCATGTGAAGAAGATGGTGCCGCCCTTCAATTTGCCCGGTGCCGTGCGTTTCAACGATGCGCTCGCGCAAGGCGCGCGTGCCACCCTCAGGCCCGTCGAGATCAAGCCCGATGATGTAGCCGTGCTGCAATACACGGGAGGCACCACGGGTGTCTCCAAGGGGGCGGTGCTGTTGCATCGCAACGTGATAGCCAACACGCTGCAATCCGAGGCCTGGAACGCGCCCGTGATGAAGAAGGTGCCCGCCAATGAGCAGGCCACAGCTGTGTGTGCCTTGCCTCTGTATCACATCTTTGCCTTCACAGTCGGCATGATGCTGAACATGCGCACCGGCGGCAAGCTGGTGCTGATTCCCAACCCGCGGGATTTTCCTGCGGTGCTCAAGGAGCTGTCCAAGCACCATATCCACAGCTTCCCGGCGGTCAACACACTGTTCAACGGACTGGCCAACCACCCGGACTTCAACACGGTGGACTGGAGTCATCTCAAGGTGTCGGTGGGTGGTGGTACGGCGGTGCAAAGCAGCGTGGCCAAACTCTGGTTCGAGAAGACGGGCTGTGCCATCTGCGAAGGTTACGGTTTGTCGGAAACCAGCCCGTCGGCGAGCTGCAATCCCGTGACGGCCACCGAATACAGCGGCACCATCGGTGTGCCCTTGCCCAGTACCTGGATGAAACTGGTCGATGAAGAGGGCAACGATGCCGTGCCGGGCGAGGCGGGCGAGATTGCCATCAAGGGGCCGCAGGTGATGGCCGGTTACTGGCAGCGCCCGGACGAGACCGCGAAGGTCATGACGCCGGACGGCTACTTCAAGTCAGGTGATATCGGCACCATGGATGAGCGAGGTTTTTTCAGAATTGTGGACCGCAAGAAAGACATGATTCTGGTCAGTGGCTTCAACGTCTATCCCACCGAGATCGAGGATGTGGTGGCACAAATGCCCGGCGTGATGGAGTGTGCCTGCGTGGGCGTGGCTGACGAGAAGGCCGGTGAGGCGGTGAAGCTGATCATCATCAAGAAAGACCCGGCGCTTACCGAAGCGCAGGTGCGGGCCTACTGCAAGGAAAACTTCACGGGCTACAAGCAGCCCAAGGTGGTGGAGTTCCGTACCGAGCTGCCCAAGACGCCGGTGGGGAAAATACTGCGCCGGGAGCTTCGCGACAAAAACTGAAGCGGCACACCCCTTTGCCGGCGCCTGTCCAGTTTGCACAGCGCGGCTCCAGACAGAGGATGAAGCACCTTTATTTGCAATCATGACGACCGCCATTCTGAGTGCCGTGGCCGAAGAGCAGGCGGGCTTGCTGGAGTTGCTCCATTCGCCACGACGCCTCAACCGCGCCGGACGCGAGTTCTGGCAGGGTGAATTGCTGGGCCAGCCCGTGGTGCTGGGCCTGTCGCGCATGGGCAAGGTGGCCGCGGCCACCACGGCCACCACATTGATTGAGGCGTTTGGCGCCAGTCGACTCGTTTTCACGGGCGTGGCTGGTGGCGTGGCGAGGGGTGTGAAGGTGGGAGACGTGGTCGTGGCGACCGAGTTTGTACAGCACGACATGAATGCCTCACCGCTTTTTCCGCGGTACCAGGTGCCGCTCTATGACCGTACCCGATTTGCCTGTGATGAGGCCTTGTCTGCCCTGCTGTCGCAAGCGGTGGTGGAGGGCCTGAAAACGGCAGCAAGCCAATCTGCCTCGTCGTATGCGGCGCAGGCTGGGGTGCACCGCGGGCTGATTGCGAGTGGTGACCGCTTCGTGTCAGCGGCGGCCGAAGTCAGCGCCCTGCAGGCAGACCTGCAGGATGCGGGGCATGCGGTGCTGGCGGTTGAGATGGAGGGGGCGGCAGTGGCCCAAGTCTGTTTTGACTATGGCCTGCCATTTGCTGCTGTGCGAACCATCTCGGACCGGGCGGATGAGCAGGCGCATGTGGATTTCCCTAAGTTCGTCACCGAAGTCGCCAGCCAATATGCACTTGCCATCATCGAAGCGTTCATGCGCAAGCTGCCCTGACGGCAGCAATAAACAGGCCAAGTGAGGGTGTCCAGGCCTGAAACGCCGTGGAGCCGGCTTCGCCGGGTCGCTGACGCTGTCTCATCAAGGGGAAAGGGCGGCTCACGCCGGGAGCTGTCAACAGGGCGTGTGCCTATTTCAACCAGCCACGCTTCCGGAAGTACCACATGGGCCCTAGCGCACTGCTCACCATGATCGCTAGTGCATAGGGATAGCCCATGGCCCAGTCGAGTTCGGGCATGAACTTGAAATTCATGCCGTAGATGCTCGCAATCAATGTGGGTGGAAGCAGCGCGACGCTGGCTACCGAGAAGATCTTGATGATCTTGTTCTGGTTGATATTGATGAAACCGACCGTGGCGTCCATCAGGAAGTTGATCTTGTCGAACAGGAAGGCCGTGTGTGAGTCGAGCGAGTCGATGTCACGCAGAATCTGGCGCGCCTCCTCAAACTGCTCTCCATTGAGCATCTTGCTGCGCATGATGAAGCTGACCGCGCGACGGGTGTCCATCATGTTGCGGCGAATCCGGCCATTCAAGTCTTCCTGGCGCGCGATGGCGCCCAGCACGACGCTGGCCAGTGCGTCAGTCACATCGCCCGACAGCACCATGTTGCTGACTTTCTCCAGCTCGTCGTACACCCCTTCGAGGGTGTCAGCAGAATACTCTGCATCCGCATCAAAGAGCTTGAGCAGCACATCCTTGGCATCCTCGATGAGCCCTGGTGCACGGCGGGCACGCATGCGCAGCAGACGGAATACGGGGCTGTCTTCGTCGTGGATGGTGAAGAGCACGCCCTTGCTCTTCAGGTCGTTATTGAACAGGTTCACGATGAAGGCCACGCGCATGGTGCGTGGCTCGAGATCGTCGGCGATCAGGAAGTCACTGCGGATGTGCAGCTCGCCGTTATCTTCTTCGTAGAAGCGCGCAGACTCCTCGATGTCTTCGTCCATTGCGTCTTCAGGAATGGACAGGCCGAAATACTGTTTGACCCAGCGCTTTTCTTCGACGGTGGGCGCCTCCAGGTCAACCCAGATGGGACGGAATCTGGAGAGTTCTTCCAGCGACTCGATCTCTTCCTGGAAGAGCCGGCCATTGACGAGCGTAAAGATATTGAGCATTCGCTCACTCCCTCTGGTGGATTTGGATCTGGTTGGGGTGATGGGCTTGCTTCCAACCCCAACGCAATCGCGGGAGTTGAAAGCTACCGACTAGGGTAGGTTTCCAAGGAGGTTTCTCCAAAGTGGCTGTGCGCGAATTATCGCACCGGCAGCTCGTTGCCCTGTCGGAAAAATGCCAAAAGCGCGTCTTTTCGTGCGTAGGCGTCACTTTCCCCCAGGGCGATGAGCGACTGCACAAAGCCGGGTTCAAACAGCAGGTAGCTGGCGAGCGCGCCGCTGCCTCGCAGCAGGCCCAGGCCGCCGAGGGCACTGCGCACGACGCGCGGCAACTCCTTCGTGAAGTTGTGGGCCAGGTTGTCGAGCGACTGGCTGGGCTGTATCGCCAGCACCTCTACGCTGCGATAAGGCAGGGCCGCAGCGATTTCGCTGGGCAAGCTTTTCAGGGTCTGGGTGACGCGCTGCGTCTGCTCCACATCGGCTTCCAGCGTGTCGTGAAAGACGCTGGCCATGGTATGGCCGGCTATGCTGCCCAGCGAGGGTTCGCCAGACGTGTTGCCGGAGATGCCAACAAAGGTGGAGCGGCCGGGCTGACTGACCCCGACCACGAGCACTTTCTGCGCACCGAGCTTCATGGCCGGTGACAGCGGAGAGGCCTGTCGCATTGAGCCATCACCAAAATACTCACGCTGTTTATCCACCCACAGGGGCGTGGCAGGGAACAGAAAAGGGATGGCGCTGGATGCCATCAGATGCTCGATCGTGATGGGCTGGAACTCGGCCCGGCGCCCGGGACGCGACCAGCCCCGAAACGGAGCATCCTGGGCTGTGTGGCAGAAAGTCCAGTGCACGCCGCTGGTATAGCTGGAGGCTGTGACGGCCAATGCACTCAGGGTTTTGTCGTTCAGCGCGTGCTCAATGCCGGGCAGCGAAATGCAGCGGTGCAGCGTGTCAACGAGTGGCATGCTGTCCAGGATGGCGCCATGGGCGCGGGCCTGCCGGGACAGGCTCCAGGCGGCGATCAGCTTGTTGGCACCCGCCCAGCGGGAGGTGTTGAGCCGGTAAACATCGGTGGAGCGAATATCGCCCCAAAAGCTGGCGAGTTGCTCGAACGCGTGCAGGCCAGAGGGCGCACAGCCGGCCAGGTAGGAGGCGTTGAGCGCACCGGCCGAAGTGCCCAGCAGCACCTGGAAGGGGAAGGCCTGAGAAGTGCCGGGTTGCTGCTTGAGCATGGCCGCCAGCGCGCGTAGCACACCGACCTGATAAGCGGTTCTGGCACCACCGCCCATCAGGACCAGTGCAGTGACCGGGCCGGTGGGGTGGCTCAGGCCAGAGTGGATGATGGTGTCAAGGCTCATTTAATGCGTCATTCTGACGTGAAGAGGAGGCAGAAAGCAGGGGCATGACAAGATAAATCTGTATGTAGGGGATAAACCGCTGCCAACTGTGTGAATCACTACAAGGGAAGACCCGACCAAGCTACGCCAGTTTAAAGGCTAGAGTGTTATCGTTGACAGGCGACTAGACGCATTCTTCATGAAATCAGCCCCAATCCCGGACCATGAATTCGATCGACTGGCAGAGTTGTACAGGTTCAAAGTCCTGGACACGGGCGTCGAAGAGGAGTTCGAAGAATTCACGCGGCTTGCAGCCCAGATCTGCGGCACACCGATTGCGTTGGTGTCATTGATAGATGCGGACAGGCAATGGTTCAAAAGCCGCTACGGGCTTGATGTAAGCGAGACGCCGCGTGACATCTCGTTCTGTGGACATGCCATTCATGGCGAAGAAGTATTTGAAGTCAGTAATGCGCTGGAGGACTGGCGTTTTGCCGACAACCCGCTGGTCACACAAGCACCGGACATCCGGTTTTATGCTGGCGCACCGCTGTTGACGCCAAAGGGTCATGCAATAGGCACACTGTGCGTGATCGACCGGCAACCCCATCACCTGACGGAAGAGCAGAAAACTGCGCTGACCATATTGAGCCGTCAGGTCGTGCGCCAACTGGAGCGACGACTTGACCGGGATCGGGAGCGCGAGCTGTACCAGGAAATAGCCCGGCAGGCAAAATTCCAGAAGGTCTTGCTGGACAGCGCCATGGCCGGCGTGATATCGACGACGGCGGATGGTCTCATCAGCAGCTTGAATCCTGCTGCAGAACGCATGCTGGGCTACCGGGCGGCGGAGTTGGTTGGCAAACAGGGCGTTAGCGTGTTGCATGTGCGGCAGGAACTGGAGGCCAGGGCTGAGGCCTTGAGTGCAGAACTTGGCCGCAGGGTGAGTGCACGGGAAAGCATCGTGGCAAAGGTGCTGCTCGGACATTCTGATAGCAGGGAGTGGCATTACCGATGCAAGGACGGTTCTCTGCTACCTGTGATCCTGTCAGTTTCAGCGATGCGGGATGATGAAGGGACGCTAAGCGGATTTGTTGCACTCGTGTGGGATGTCTCACAGCGCAAGAAGGCCGATGCGGCACTCAATCGGAGTGAGGTCAGACTGAATCTCGCGATGAGTGCGGGACGTACCAGCCTGTGGGATATGGAGATCCAGGAAAAACGGATCACTTTCGATGCCAGCTGGAGCCGTTTGCTTGGTGAGGAGCCGGTGGAAATCACCATTACAGATGAGCAGATGGCTGCGAAGGTTCCGCCGGATGATTGGTTGGCAGTGAGGGCCAATCTGCGCGAAGCCATCACGGGACGAACGCCGAACTATCTTGCTGAGCATCGCGTTCAGCATCGTCTTGGACACTGGCTCTGGATTGAAAGTCGCGGCCAGGTGGTTGAGCGCGATGCGGATGGCCGGGCTGTTCGCATGATAGGCACCAACACAGACATCACAGCGCGGAAGGAAACAGACCTGGCATTTCGTCGGAGTGAAGCACGTTTGCAGTTGGCGATGAGTGCTACCAGAACCAGTTTGTGGGAGTCCAATCCGGCGACAGGGCAGATCACGCTCGATGTTCACTGGAATGAGTTGATTGGGGCCGAGCCCAAAGAGACAAATATGTCATTTCCGGAGCTGGTTTCCATCGTGCCTCCGGATGAGATGCCCCATGTGCTTGCCAGAATGATGGCCGTGATCAAGGGTCATGAGACGGATTACGTATCGGAGCACCGGGTTCGGCATCGTCTGGGACATTACATCTGGATAGAAAGTCGGGGCAAGGTGGTTGAGCGTGATTTCAGCGGCAAAGCCACGCGCATGATCGGCACCAACACGGACATCACGGAGCGCAAGCGGCTGGACGCGATGAAGGGCGAATTTGTTTCGACGGTGAGCCACGAGCTGCGCACGCCGCTGACCTCGATCAGTGGGGCCTTGGGGTTGGTGTGCGGCGG
>JAHIYE010000020.1 GCA_018815325.1 Gammaproteobacteria bacterium
CACAAGGCCTGCGAGGCCCTGTTCGCCGCGAAGAAGACGGCACACGCAGCGCAGCCGGCGGTGGCCTGTCCCCGCTGTGGTTCCAGCAACACCACCGAGACATCCCACTTCGGTTCCACGGCCTGCAAGGCACTGTACCGCTGCCTGGATTGCCTGGAACCCTTTGATTACTTCAAACCGTATTAACCGTCCCGATTCCGTCCATCATGTCTACATCCCCCCGTTTTCACGATCTCCGTGTCTCACGCATCAGCCCTGAAGCCGCGGGGTCCGTCATCATTGCATTTGAAATCCCACCCCAGTTGCTTGAAGCGTTCGCCTTCGAACCGGGCCAGTTCCTGACCCTGCGTGCAACCATCAAGGGGGCTGATGTGCGGCGCAGCTACTCCATTTGCTGTGCACGCAGCCATCTCGCGCGTCGGCATGAGCTGGAGGTCGGCATCCGTCCGATGGAGGGGGGTGTGTTCTCCAACTGGGCGGCGAACGAACTCAAGGTGGGCGACGTGCTCGCAGTGATGCCGCCGGACGGGCGCTTTGTCTCGAAGCGCCCCCGCGCCATACACCGGGTTGGTTTTGCCGCTGGCTCGGGCATCACGCCCATCCTGTCCATCCTGGCGAGCACCCTGGCAGAACAGCCAGGATCCAAGTTCACCCTGGTCTACGGCAACCGCACCATGTCCAGCGTGATGTTCAACGAGGCACTGCAGGATCTGAAAGACCTCTATCCGGATCGCCTGACACTCATACACATCCTTTCGCGCCAGGCGCAGGAGGTTGACCTGCTGCAGGGGCGAATCGATGGCGACAAGGTGCGCGCGATCATTGAGGCACTCCTCCCTGTGGGCAGCATGGATGAGGTTTTCATTTGCGGCCCCGAAGTGATGATTGAAGCCACGCAGGCCGCCCTGCTTTCTGCGGGTGTACCGGCAGACCGCGTGCACAGTGAGCGTTTTACTTCTCCGTCGCTGGAGGCACTCACACCGGCAGCCCGTCAGGCCGCAGTGGCGAAGCACAAACCGGCCGTCGCAGGCAAGGTGGCGCTGACGGTGGTGCTCGACGGCAAACCGCACGAGCTGCAGATGGAGCCCGACCAGCATGTGCTGGATGTCGCCCTCGCAGCCGGTCTCGATTTGCCCTACTCGTGCAAGGGCGGTGTCTGCTGTACCTGCCGTGCCAAGGTCATGCAAGGCAGTGTGACCATGGACAAGAACTTCACGCTTGAGCCGTGGGAAACCGAGAAGGGCTTCGTGCTGTCCTGCCAGTCGCGCCCCACCAGCGACCGGCTGGTGGTGAGCTACGACGAGCGCTGAGGCCGCGTCGCTGGGCTGCCCGCCGGAGCCGATCAGCGACCCTGCTGCATTGAACGCTCTGCGGCCAGCGCGACCTCGCCGCTTCCTGAGGGCGAGACAAGGCGCTTGGTTGATGGATGCGATGGGCATATAGTCAGCCATGGCTTATCAACTCCACTACTGGCCCGGCATCCAGGGGCGCGGCGAGTTTGTCCGTCTTGCGCTGGAGGCGGCTGGTGCCCCGTATGTCGATGTGGCGCGTGGTGACGTATCGGCGGGGCAGGGCTTGCCGGCCTTGCTCAACTGCCTGCAGGACGAGGCCATCGCGAGACCACCGTTTGCCTGCCCGGTGCTGGTCGACGGCAAGCAGGTGATCGCCCAGAGTGCCGCCATCCTCATGTACCTGGGCCCGCGCCTCAAGCTGGTGGGCGCCAGCGAAGCCGACCGTCTCTGGACGCATCAGATCCAGCTTACCCTGGCCGACGCGGTCGATGAAGCGCACAACACGCACCACCCACTCGGCAGCGGTCTGTATTACGAAGACCAGAAGCCCGAGGCTGCCCGCGCAGCCCAAGAATTCCGCACTCAGCGCATGCCGAAATTCCTCGGCTGGCTGGAAGCCGTGCTGGCACGTAACCCCAAAGGCACCAGGCATCTGGTGGGCGCACGGCAGAGCTATACCGATCTGTCGCTGTTCCAGTTGGTGGAAGGTTTGCTTTATGCCTTTCCCAAATCAACGAAGCGGGCTTTGAAGAAAACTCCGCTGGTGCTGGCCCTGCATGAGCGCGTGGCACAGCATCGCCGTGTGGCGGCCTACCTGCGCAGCGAGCGTCGCCTCCCCTTCAACGAGGACGGCATCTTCCGTCGCTACCCGGAGCTTGATGCCTGAACGCATGCAACTGTCTGGCCGCGTGTCAGCCTTATGCTTCTGAATCAGAAAAGCAGCGGTTCGCAAATTCAATGCGCCTGCACGACGGCACGACTTCCTTGTAGCATTAGGTACCCCTCATTCGCGGGGCGAATTTTTCCAACCCGACAACCCTGGAATCTCCATGAACATTCACATCAGCCTGGCACCCCTGATCTCTCTCATTGCCGGGGTTCTCATTCTGATCATGCCCAAGCTGCTGAACATCATCGTGGCCATTTATCTGATTGCGATCGGGCTCATCGGCATGCTGGGGGCCGGCTCGTTTCGCCTCGGCTAGGGCCTGCCTTCGCGGGTGATGCCTGGATGGCCTACTGCCGTCTTGAAAGATGGCGGGCCAGCAGCAGCCAGGCCAGGGCCCAGGCGGCACCCAAAGTCCAGCCGCCGAACACATCCGTGGTCCAGTGCACGCCCAGTGCAATCCGGCTCAGACCCACCAGCAGTGTCAGCAACATGGCCGCCGTCAGGATGTAGATGCGTTCGGCCAGCCGCTTGTGGGTGCTGGCCAGCAAGGCACCGATGGTCAGGAACACGATGGCCGACATGCTGGCGTGACCACTCGGGAAGCTCAGGCCGGGCACCGACAGCTCGGCATAGGCCAGGTCCGGACGCAGACGTCCAAAGGCCAGTTTGAGCATGTTCATGAGTACGGTGCCCGAAATGACGGATGCCGCCACCAGCATGGCGGTAGCCCGCGCCGAAATAAGTGCCAGATAGCCCACGGTGGCCACGGTGATGAGCGTCAGCACGATCTCGCTGCCCAGACCACTCAGGTCACGCATGAGCCCGGCCATCCAGGGGTGGCTGAGACGCAGGGCCTGAGCGCCCTGCAGCATCCACATGTCGAAGCTGTGCGTTTCCCCCTCGTTGATCTCGCTGCCCAGTTTGGCAAAGGTGAATGCCAGCAGCGATACGACGAACACCAGCAGCAAGGGCTTGAGTATGGGCTGAAACCGCTCGCGCCGTGAGCGGGGCTGTATCGTGTCGCCGTTGTCGAAGGATGGATTCATGGGAATCCAGCTTAGCATTTTGTGCTGCGCACGGTCGGCGACTCGGGCACATTGAGCGCCAGATGAGACAAATGCCAAATACAGGAAAATGTCGGTTGATTCACGTCAATTGAAAAAGTAAATCCCCATGACCGACGCTACCCCAGCCAACTCCACCACACCACCTGCCGATCGTCCTCCGCTGCCAGACCATCTGTCCATCGATCCGCGCAGTCCGCATTTCGTCGCTGCGGTGTTCGAGCACGAGGTGGGCATCCATTTCAATGGCAAGCAGCGCGATGATGTGGAGGAGTACTGCATCAGCGAAGGCTGGGTCAAGGTGCCAGCTGGCAAGACGGTAGACCGCAAGGGCCAGCCATTGATGATCAAGCTCAAGGGCAAGGTTGAGGCGTTCTACCGCTAGGGAGTTGCGCGGCCAGCGTCGCCGTACGAACAAGTGCGTCGCTGTTGTCCGCTATTCATCTCCAAGCCGGGGCGGTGACTGTCCCTCTGCGGGTTCCCCCGTCTCGGGGTCGATCCAGTCCGCAATGCCGATCTCGCCCTCCGCCTCCTGCAGCGTTTCACCTGGCATCGGCGCCTGCTCGTCGGCCGTGCTCATGTTGGCCAAGGCCAACTCCAGGCTGTCAAACGGTCCGAAGGCCTGCTTGCCGTCCTGCGCCTCCCAGAAGTATCCATCTGGCCGGATCTTGATTTGCGCCAGGCGATGGCCCGTACCGGATGCTTCCTTGTCTACATCCGGTTCGTTGTTCACATGGTGTGTGCCTGCTTTTTTCATTGTCATCCTCCTTGGTCGTCAACTTTCCTGAGAGCCTGTTGCCAGACTACGCTTCATGGAAATGGTCTTGTTGACATGCGTCAAACGTGGGCAAGGCTTGCCCCTGCCCAGCGCGTGCAGATGGGTGCCATACATCAGGCGAAAAAAAAACCGGCCAGAAGGCCGGTTTTCTTAACTGAGGTGCAGATCAGTAGCTGCTGCGACCACCGCCGTAGCCGCCACCGCCGCCACCACCGTAACCGCCGCCGCCACTGCGACCACCGCCACCGGTGCGGGGTTCCATCGGACGGGCTTCATTGACCACCATGTCGCGGCCATCGACCGATTTGCCGTTCATGCCGCTGATAGCCGCCTGGGCTTCTGCGTCGCTCGACATTTCCACAAAGCCGAAGCCCTTGGAGCGACCGCTGTCGCGGTCCATCATGACCTTGGCCGATGCGATCGTGCCAAATTCAGAGAAGTGTTGTTGCAGGGAGTTGTCGTTCACCGAGTAGGAGAGGTTGCCGACGTAAAGTTTCTTGCCCATTTTTGGGACCTTTCAAAGATAAAGCCTGCACGTTCAAAATCAAACGTGCAAAGCGGGTGTGATGGTCTTGGTTAAAAAACCGATCAACGTGACTGCCGCCAGGCCGAAGCCAGCATGCAGGTAGACCAGGTAACCATGTTCCGGAGGCAGATGCATCCGGCCATTGGGCCAGGTCAGGGGTTCGGTCAGGAAGGGAAATAGGAGACCGGGGTGAAGCTCGCCGCTGGGGGGAGTTTGACAACCGGGAGGGCCGGAGTGATCCAGCCAAGAAGGTGCGGGGTGGCGTAAAAGGTGCCACATACCGTGTCAGACTACAGCCGTTGCAAAGGTAAGCAAATTGCAACAGTAGCGCGCATCTTACACCTATTTTCAGAATCACGCATGACTGCTTGTACGCCAGGCTGTCGAGGACACCTCCCTGCGGACCGATCCCGCCCTGCGTCAGACACGGTTCTGGGCTTTCAGGCCTGCGCGGGGTGTTGTCGTGGCGCGGGCAGCAGGCTGAAGGCCAGTGCGCCCAGCGTCAGCAGTGAGGCGATGCTCATCAGTACGGCGGTGAATGGCTCCATGCCGCGAGCGGCGGCGAAAGAAGCGACAAGGCCGGTGAACCACTGCATGGTGGCCACACCCAGAAACATCGCCATGGTAAAGACGGACAGCGCGCGACCGGTCATGGCGGCCGGGTAGGCGGCGCGCACATCGGCGTACTGGAGAATCATGTAGCCGGACAACATGCCGATCACGATGGGGGCGGCCACATTGAGCACCGTGCTGTGGCTGAAAGCAAAAGCGGCAAACAGGCTGGCAACCAGCAGAGAGAAGCCGACGATCCAGCGGCGCCGCGTGGCCGGACCCGGGTCGAAGCGACCGAACAGTGGCGGGCCAACCAGCGACACCAGCGACATGGCAACCGCAACGTTGCCGCTTTGCACCAGCGAAAAGCCATTGCGCTCAATCAGCATGGGTCCCAGCCACAGGCCACGCAGCGAGACAAATGACGCATAACCCACGCTGGCCAGCAGCAAAATGCCCCAGGTGTGCGGCAGGGTAAACAACGCGCCAAAGCCGGCCAGGGCCTGGCGCGCCGACTCTTGTTGGCGGGTGGCATCCAGGGGATGCACCGGTTCGTGGACCAAGGCCCAGATCAGCCCCCAGGCCAGCAGCCCCCAACCGCCGATTACCCAGAAACCCATGCGCCAGGAACTGGCCTCGATCAGCCAGGCCAGCGGCGTGCCAGTCAGCAGCAGGCCAATGCCGCCCAGGCTCATGGCCAGCCCCGAGATGGCGGCAAAACGGTGGGCTGGCATATGCCGGGCGATGAATACCGTGCACACCAGAAAAGCCGGGGCGCAGCCGATGCCGATCAGCACCTGGCCCGCTACCAACATCGCAAAGCTGGTGGACAGCGCCGACAGCACCGCGCCTGCGATGGCGACGGGAAAAGCGGTGAGCACGGTGCGGCGCACGCCGTGCAGGTCGATGCCAATGCCCATGAACAGCTGCATGCTGCCAAAGGCAAAGTGAAAGGCGCCGGCAAACAGGCCCAGCGCCTGGGCGTCGATCGCAAACTCGGCTTGCAGCGACGTGGCCATGATGCTGGCCACGGTGCGGCAGGCCTGGCTCAGTGCAAACGCACTGATCAGCGCCAGCAACATGACCCAGATGGCCCGTGGCGGGACCGCGCGGGGGTCGACGGGAGCGTGGAGCGGGGTGGCTGTCATGCTGTAGAGGTTACACGAGCACGGGCCGCAGCTTCGTGCGACGATGCAGTCCATGCCTCTTCCCGTGTTGGGGGAAACAGGTCACTTCATTCAAGGAGATCCAAGGAGAATGACGATCGTGAAGACAGTTCTTTCAAGTGTGTTCCTGCTGGCCCTTGGGGTCGTGGTGTTTGCGCTTTACCGCAGCATGCAGGCCCCGGCCGACCTTTGGGCGCAAACGGGCAGCTTTCCGTCCTGCCCAGGCCGGCCCAGTTGCGTGTCGTCCATCGCCACCGACGGCGTTCACCGCATCGCACCGCTGACCTACTTCGGTGACGCCCATGCTGCACGGACGCGGCTGGAGGCCGTGATCCGGGCCATGCCCGATCACCGCATCCTGCAGGCCACACCCGAGTACCTGCACGTGCTCTTCCTCACGCCGCGCATGCGCTTTCGTGATGATGCCGAGTTTCTGGTCCAGCCGGGCGGCGTCATCCAGGTGCGTTCCCTGTCGCGTTTCGGCTATGGCGACCGCGGTGTGAACCGGGCGCGCGTTGAGGCCATCCGCGATGCCTTCTCAAAGGCGTCCACGGCGAAAACCCGGTAAGACGCAGGACTAAGCGGGACTTTTCCGGGCGCTGCCAGCATGCCGTCGTATCCACTGACATGCCTCCTCCGCGCGATCTTCCCATCCGGCTTCCGCATCCAGCATCCAGTGCGCATGCTGCGGGTACTCGCGGTAGTCCAGTTGCTTGCCATACCAGCGCGCCATGCGACGGCTGACACCAAGGGGAATGATGTGGTCCTGCATGCCGGCCAGGGCCAGCAGGGGGCAGGTGATGGCGCTGCGGTTCACGCGGTTGGTTCCTCGCCAGTTCAGCAGGCCGTAGGCCGTCTCCCAGGCGATGCGGCCCGACTCGGCCTTCATGTCGTCAAACAACGCGTCGCCGCTGTCGCGGTCCATCGCGTTGAAGAGCAGGTAGCCGGCCTCATGCCGGGATAGCCGAAATGACTTGCGCCACGACTGCCAGGGCAGAAAGTGGCGAATCAGCTGCGGCAGCATGGCGGGCCGTTGCGGGAAGATGGGGGCGGGCGCTGCGCTGCACACCAGCACGGCGGCGGCCAGCGGCCGGCGCGCCGCTACCTGCTGGGTGATCAAGCCGCCGAGTGAATGGCCGATCAGCACCGGGGGCTCTTCCATCTGCGCAATGTGCTGCTCCACGGACGCCACGCAGTCGGCCAGGCCCACGCCGTGCAGCGCGTGGTCGGGCTCGTCCACGCCGTGGCCGGGCAGGGTGAGTGCCTCGGTGGTGAAGCCGGCATGCTCAAAATGCGCGCGCCAGGCATTCCACACCAGCGGGGTGCTCCACATGCCATGCACAAAGACGACGTGGGCTGCCATGGCTAGACCGGGGCCAGTTTGTACTGCGAGGCCATGCCCATGGGCGGCTTGCCGATGTCGATGCCGGCGCTCTTGAGCTCGGCCTTCAGCTCGTCGCGAAACAAGTGGTAATCCACCTCCACCGCATGACGCTGGGCCAGCTCGAAATCAAAGTGCGGGTGTGCCAGCTCGTGCTGGATGGCGGCGTGCATGTCCTTGGGGCGCTGGTACTGGCCGGTGATTTCGGCACAGGCCAGCCGGGCCTGGTAGTCGGCCATGGGCCAGATGCAGCCCAGCGGCTGGAACAGGCCGATGAAGTAGAGGTTGGGGTAGTCCGCATGCATCATCTTGCGGTACAGCGGCACCTTGTCCACGTGCTGGTAGTCGATCAGCGATGTGTCGAAGAAGGGGAAGGTGGTCCAGAAGCCGGTGCAGGCGCAGATGATGTCAAAGCGCTCGCGTTTGCCATCCACAAACTCCACGTAATCGCCATCGAGCCGGGCAATGGCAGGGCGCGGGTGGATGCGGCCGTGGCGGATGAAGTCCAGCAGGTCGGAGTTCAGCGTAGGGTGCATGCTGAACACATGACGCGTGGGCACGGGCAGGCCGTAGTTGGCATACGAGCCCTGCAGCAGACGCAGCAGCAGCGTGGTCGCAAATATGCGAACGCGTTTGGGCAGCCAGTTGTTGCTGGCGGCGAATACATCGGTCGGCTTGCCGAACATGAACTTGGGCAAAAACCACTGCGGCTTGCGCATCGAGAGGCTCACGGTGGAGGCCAGACGGGCCGACTCCACCGCCACATCGCAGGCCGAGTTGCCCGCGCCGATCACCAGCACGGCCTTGCCGCGCCAGTCGTCGCTCACGCCCTTGAAATCGTGCGAATGCATGAAGTGCCCGCTGAACTGGCCGGGGTACTCCGGGTATTTGGGGTTCCAGTGATGGCCGTTGGCCACCATCAGGTGGGTGAAGACCTCGCTGCGCGCCGCGCCCGTGTTGTCATGCAGGTCGACGCGCCACTGGCCGTCGGCCTCGCGCGTGATGTGGTCGATGACGTGGCCAAAGCGGATGCGATCCATCACCTTGAAGTGCCGCGCGTAGGCCTCAAAGTAGGCCTGCAGTTGCTGGTGGCTCGGGTAGTCGGGGTAGTCCGCAGGCATGGGGAAGTCTTCGTACTCCGACCAGGTTCTGGAGCTGATGATGTGCGTGTTCTCGTACACGCTGGAGTGGCCGGTGCTGGCATTGAAAACCCAGTTGCCACCCACCTTGTCGTTCTTCTCGAACACGACCACGTCCAGCCCTGCCGCAATACAGTTCTTGCCAGCCGCAATGCCGCTGGGGCCGGCACCGATCACGCACACGCGCACTTCTTGTTTCACCTGGACTTCCTCTTTCTGTGGGGGGCCTGGAGCAGCGCAGTTCGCTGCGCTGCCCTGCACGGTTCAATCTAACGTGGGCCGGATGATCCGCGGAGCGGGTTTCCCCTAGGCCGGTGGGTCAGCACGCCTCTCCAGTGAGTAGTTCTTATTTTTACAAAGCAGATGCTTGCTAAAAATAAGGGGTTTTGTTATTGTCCGCTTCATGGACAAAATCACTGAGCGTGTACGCCATGCTATTCCTCCTGCTGTGCGCGCCCCTTCTTCGGTCATGGCGGAGGCGGCTGCCGCCAAACGCCCGCGTGGCCGGCCCCGCAAGACCGCGGATGAGCGTGACGACGGCAACCGCCGCGTCGAACTCATTACGGCCGCAGCCCGGCTGTTTCGTCGCCAGGGCTTTGACGGCACCAGCACGCGCGACATTGCCGCTGCCGTCGGCATGCACAGCGGCTCGCCGTTCTACCATTTCAAGAGCAAGGGTGCGCTGCTGCATGCTGTGATGGACGAGGGCATGCGTTCGGCCATTGCGAAGCAGACGGCAGCGTTGCAAGCGGCTGAGCACGCTGCGCCCGATGCAGCGGCCCTGCTGCGGGTGCTGGTACGCAACCATTTCGATGTGCTGCTGGGACCGGACAGCGACTTCATTCCGGTGATGCTGTACGAGTCGCGCTCGCTCACGCCGCGCCAGCGCAGTGCCGTGGCCAGGCTGCAGAGCGACTACGAAGCTGTGTGGGAGCCGGTGCTTGAAGTTCTGAGCCAGGCGGGCCGGCTCAACGCGCCGGTCAAGCTGGCGCGCCTGCTGATCTTCGGCGCACTGAACTGGTCGGTGCAGTGGTTCGATGCCAAAAAGGGGGCCACGCTGGATGAGTTGGCGGATGCGGCCATGGCCTTGTTCATTGGTGAGGCGCCTGGCAAGGCCAGCAAGCTTGCCGCTGTCAAGAAACTGAAAAAGGGGAGTGCATGAGTTACCAATCCGAGTTCAGGCCCGGCCTGTTTGCGGGCAAGGTGGTGGTGGTCACGGGCGGGGGCTCGGGCATTGGCCGCTGCACCGCGCATGAGCTGGCCGCGCTGGGTGCCCATGTGGTGCTGATCGGCCGCAAGTCCGAGAAGCTGCACGACGTGGCTGGCGAGATCGTGGCCACGGGCGGGCGCGTGAGTTTTCACCCCTGCGACATCCGGCAGGAAGAGGCGGTGCAGAGCACGGTGGCCGCCATCGTGCTGGCGCATGGCCGCATCGATGCCCTGGTGAACAATGCCGGGGGCCAGTTCATTGCGCCGCTGGAGACCATCAGCGCCAAGGGCTGGGAGGCGGTGATCGCCACCAACCTCACGGGCGGCTTTCTGATGGCGCGCGAATGCTATCTACAGGCCATGGCAGAGCATGGCGGTGCGATCGTCAACATCGTGGCCGACATGTGGGGCTCCATGCCCTCGATGGGTCATAGCGGCGCGGCGCGCGCCGGCATGGTGAGCTTCACCGAGACGGCCGCGGCCGAGTGGGCCCACAGCGGCGTGCGCGTGAACGCGGTGGCGCCGGGCTATATCGCCTCCAGCGGCATGGACCACTACCCGCCCGAGGCGGGCGACATGCTGCGCCAGATGCGCAAGACCGTGCCGCTGGGCCGCTTTGGCACCGAGGCCGAAACCTCGGCCGCGATCGTGTTTCTGCTCAGCCCGGCGGCCAGCTTCATTAGCGGCAGTACCCTGCGCGTGGACGGGGCCCGGCCCCAGGTGCGCATGGGCTGGCCCATGAAGCAGCCCAATGCCAAGGCCATGCAGCGCGACGCGGTGAAGCCCTTTGAGGGCTTTCATCTGGCGACGACGCCGAAAGTTTTTCAGTCATGAGCACCGCAGGGCCGCCCCAAGGTGCGAAGGCCCCCTCGGGGGGCAGTGAAGCACACGCAGTGGCAGATGTGGGGGCTAGAGCATGACAACATTTCAGTCCGCCTGGAACGCGCAAGGCGCGCAAGCCCTGCAGCGGCGCGAGGCCATGCTGGCGCGCATAGCGGCGCTGCGTGCACTGGAGGACCGGGCAGCGCAGGCCTCGGCCAAATCCAAGCCGGTGTTCGACAAGCGTGGCCAGTTGCTGCCGCGTGAACGCGTGGCGCTCTTGCTGGATCCCGGTGCACCCTGGCTGCCCTTGTGCACGCTGGCGGGTTTTGTGCAGGACACGAAGGAGGCAGAAAAGTCTGTGCCCGGTGGCGGTGTGGTGGCTGGCATAGGGTTTATCGAGGGCGTGCGCTGCATGGTGGTGGCGAGCGACTCGGGTATCGAGGCCGGTGCCATTCAGCCCATGGGGCTGGAGAAAATCCTGCGCGTGCAGGAGATGGCGTTGCAGAACAAGCTGCCCTTCATCCATCTGGTGGAGAGCGCGGGCGCCAACCTGATGCGCTACCGGGTGGAGGGCTTTGTGCACGGCGGCAGCCTGTTCCGCAACCTCGCACGCCTGTCGGCGGCGGGCATTCCGGTGATCACGGTGCAGCACGGTTCGGGCACGGCGGGGGGGGCTTACATGCCGGGCTTGAGCGATGTCGTCATCATGGTGCGGGGCCGTTCGCGGGCTTTTCTGGCCGGGCCGCCGCTGCTCATGGCGGCTACCGGCGAGGTGGCGACCGAAGAGGAACTGGGCGGTGCCGAAATGCACACGGCGGTGTCGGGTCTGGGCGAGCAACTGGCCGAGGATGACCGCCAGGCGCTGGGCCTGGCGCGTGAGGTGGTGGCCAAAACCTGCTGGTCAAATCGACCTCCAGCCCTTCACCATAAAGCGCAAGCGGCTACTAATTCAATAGCAAATGAGCCACTGTATCCGGCCGAAGATTTGCTGGGCCTGATGGCCGGCGACCTGCGCCAGCCGGTTGACATGCGTGAGGTGATGGCGCGCATCGTGGATGGCTCGGACCTGCTGGAGTTCAAGGCCCTGTACGGCGCGGCTACGGTCTGCGTGCAGGCCTCGATCGACGGCCATGCGGTCGGCATCCTCAGCAACAACGGCCCCATCGATGTGGCCGGTGCCAACAAGGCGACCCATTTCATCCAGCTCATGTGCCAGCTCGGCCACCCCCTCATCTACCTGCAAAACACCACGGGCTACATGGTGGGCAAGGACAGCGAGCAGGGCGGCATGATCAAGCACGGCTCCAAGATGATCCAGGCGGTGACGAACGCCACGGTGCCGCAGATCACCCTCCAGTGCGGCGCCTCGTTTGGCGCAGGCAACTATGGCATGTGCGGTCGGGGCTATGCGCCGCGCTTTCTGTTCAGCTGGCCCAGTGCGAAGACGGCGGTGATGGGCGGCGAGCAGGCCGCACGCACCATGCAGATCGTGACCGAGGCCGCGATGGCGCGCAAGGGCATCCCGGTGGATGCCGGGCAGTCCAGGGCGCAGTTCGACAAGATCGTGGCCGTGTTCGAGGCGCAGGCTGACGCCTTCTACACCTCCGGCCTGTTGCTGGACGATGGTGTGATCGATCCGCGTGACACCCGGGCCGTGCTGGCGCAGTGTCTGGCCCTGTGTGCCGAGGCGGATGCGCGGCAGTTGCGCCCCATGCAGTTTGGCGTGGCGCGCATGTAGGTCAGCGGATCAGCAGCCCCAAAAAATCAAAGGAGACAAGAACATGCAATACAGCCACGAGCACCTTGAAATCCAGAAGACGCTCAAGCGTTTCATCGACGCCGAGATCAACCCGCATGTGGATGAGTGGGAGGAGGCCGAAATCTTTCCGGCGCATGAAGTCTTCAAGAAGCTCGGCAAGCTCGGCCTGCTGGGCCTGACCAAGCCCGAGGCCCATGGCGGCGCGGGACTGGACTACTCCTACGGTGTGGCCATGGCCGAGGCGTTGGGACACATCGACTGCGGTGGCATCCCCATGGCCATCGGTGTACAGACGGACATGTGTACGCCGGCGCTGGCCCGCTTTGGCAGCGAGGCGCTCCAACGCGAGTTTCTCGCGCCGGCGATTGCGGGCGACATGGTGGGCTGTATCGGTGTGAGCGAGCCGGGCGCGGGCAGCGATGTGGCGTCCATCAAGAGCCACGCACGCAAGGACGGCGACGACTATGTGATCACGGGCCAGAAGATGTGGATCACCAACAGCCTGCAGGCCGACTGGATGTGCATGCTGGTGAATACAGGTGAAGGTCCCCAGCACAAGAACAAGAGCCTGGTGATGGTGCCCATGCGCGAGAACGGGCAGTTGCGCCGTGGCATCGAGGTGGGCAAGAAGATCAGGAAGATCGGCATGAATTCGAGCGACACCGGGCTGATCTATTTTGACGAGGTGCGTGTGCCGCAGCGCAATCTCATTGGCACCGAGGGCTCGGGCTTCATCTACCAGATGATGCAGTTCCAGGAGGAGCGCATGTGGTGTGCAGCCAGCTGTATCCAGTCGCTGAGCAACTGCATCGAGTGGACGGTAGCGTGGGCGCATGAGCGCAAGCTCTTCGGCGCGACGCTGGCCGACCAGCAGTGGGTGCAGTTCAAGCTGGCCGAGATGAAGACCGAGGTGGAGAGCCTGCGCGCCATGACCTACCGTGCCTGCGAGCTCTATGTGCAGGGCCAGGACGTGACCGAGCTCGCCTCCATGGCCAAGCTCAAGGCCGGGCGGCTGAACCGCCTGGTGCCCGACACCTGCCTGCAGTTCTGGGGCGGCATGGGCTATACGTGGGAGAACAAGGTGGCCCGCATGTTCCGCGATGGCCGCCTGGCCTCCATCGGCGGTGGCGCCGACGAGGTGATGATGGGCATCATCGCCAAGCTCATGGGCACGTCCAAGAGCAGCAAGAAGCCGGCGGCCTGACAAGACGAGACACGAGCATGACTGACAAGCTGCTGATAGCACGCATCGGTGACACCGAGCACTGGACCCTGAATGACCCGGCCACGCGCAACGCGCTGACCGATGACATGGTGGAGGCGCTCAAGCTCGCCTGCGAGCGCGCCACACTGGACAAGACGCTGCGCTTTGTCGTGTTGCAGGGCCGTGGCGGCGCCTTGTGTGCTGGCGGCAGCCTGGGCGGGTTTTCTGATGCGATTGGCACGCGCCTGCCGGCGGGCGAGGACGATCCCCTGCTGGCGATGAACGCGGGCTTTGGTTACCTGCTGCACAGCTTGTGCGCATTGCCGCAGATGCTGCTGGTGGCGGTGGAAGGGCCAGCCATGGGCGGTGGCCTGGGCCTGGTGTGCTGTGCCGACTTTGTGCTGGCCGCGCCGAACGCCGTGTTTGCCACGCCCGAGGTCACGCTGGGGGTGGTGCCCGCGCAGATTGCCCCCTTTGTGCACCGCCGCCTCGGTGACCGGCTGGCGCGCCAGCTGCTGCTGGGGGCGGGCAAGCTCACAGCGGAGCAGGCCTTGACCATCGGGCTGGTGGATGAATTGCATGAAGACCTGGCTGCCGCCGTGAGTGCGCGCATCAGCGGCTTGCGCCGTGCCGCACCGGCTGCCGTGGCGCATACCAAGGAGTTGCTGGGCGTCATCAACCGGGGAGCTCCCGCGAAATTTCCCGAGCAGGCCGCGATCCGTTTTGCCACAGGCCTGCGCAGCCAGGAGGCGGCCGAAGGCCTGGCGGCCTTTGCACAGAAACGAAAACCCGGGTGGGCCGAATGATGGACCGCCATGACAGGAGCGACAAGACCATCCGCTGCCTGCTGATCGCCAACCGCGGCGAGATTGCACGGCGCATCATCCGCAGTGCGCACGCCATGGGACTGCGCACGGTGGCCGTGTACTCTGAGGCCGACGCCGATGCGCTGCATGTGCAGGAAGCCAGCTGTGCCGTGGCACTGGGCGGCACGCGCTCGGCCGACAGCTACCTGCGCATCGACAAACTGCTGGCGGCAGCCAGAGCCTCGGGCGCCGATGCCGTGCACCCCGGCTACGGCTTCCTCAGCGAGAACGCCGACTTTGCACAGGTGGTGCTTGATGCGGGGCTGACCTGGGTTGGTCCGCCACCTGCCGCCATCCGCGCGCTCGGCAACAAGGCCAGCGCCAAGGCGCTCGCACAGCAACATGGCGTGCCCTGCCTGCCGGGCTACCAGGGTGAAGACCAGTCGGACGCTCGCCTGATTGAAGAGGCCGGGCACCTCGGCTATCCGTTGATGGTCAAGGCCGCCGCAGGCGGTGGCGGGCGCGGCATGCGGCTGGTGCTGGCGGCAGCGCAGTTGCCCGCGGCGCTGCAGAGTGCACGCTCGGAGGCGCTGTCATCTTTCGGGAGCGGCGAACTGTTGCTGGAGCGCGCACTGCTGCAGCCGCGCCATGTGGAGGTGCAGGTGTTTGCCGATGCGCACGGGCACTGCATTCATCTGGGTGAGCGCGACTGCTCGGTGCAGCGGCGCCACCAGAAACTGGTTGAAGAATCCCCCAGCCCGGCGGTGGATGCTGCCCTGCGCGCGCGCATGGGGCAGTGCGCCGTGGCGCTGGCCCAGGCCGCGGGCTATGTGGGGGCGGGCACGGTGGAGTTTCTGGTGGAGCAAAAGTCTGGAGGCGAATCAGAATTTTTCCTCATGGAGATGAACACGCGGCTGCAGGTGGAGCACCCGGTGACCGAGATGGTGACGGGGCTGGATCTGGTCGAGTGGCAGCTGCGGGTGGCGCAGGGCGAGCCCCTGCCGCTGACGCAGGAGCAAGTCCGGTTCAGCGGCCACGCGATCGAGGTTCGCTTGTGTGCGGAGGATGACGACTTTGCACCGCATGCGGGCCGCGTGTTGCACTTCAAGCCACCACAGGCTTCCGCTACCGTGCGCTTTGACCATGCGCTGCGCAGCGGGCTGCAGGTGTCACCCTATTACGACTCCATGCTGGGCAAGCTCATCGTGCATGGGGCGAATCGCCAGGAGGCGATCGACAGGCTTGTCGCTGCGCTGGCTGACACCCAGTTGCTGGGCCTGCCCACCAACCGTGCGTTCCTGTCGGCGTGTCTGGATCACCCGGTGTTCCGCGCGGGCCAGGCGCTCATTCCTTTTCTGCAGGAACACGGTGATGCTATTCGCCAGACCTTGCAGGCGGCTCAAATGCAGCTGTTGCTGCCAGCGACGGTGGCCATGCACTTTGGGGCGGCCTCCGGTGCCGCGCAAGCCTTGCCTTCACCTTTTGCCAAAGCCTTGCGCGTGCGCCACCGCGAGCAACTGCATGCCCTCTCGCTGGGGGAGACCGGACAGAGCCAGCTTGAACTCATCCAGGGTGAACAAGCCCATGCGGCGGATTGCCATCGGCAGGATGCTCACAGCCTGCAGGTCAGCATCGATGGCCTGAGCCAGTCCGTGCAAGCCTGTCAGGTGACGAAGGGGCGCTGGCATGTGCAAGCCGCTGCGACGGACCTGTGGCTGGAGGACGCGAGTTTCGAACCCGCTGCCGGTGCGGGCAGTGCCAGCCAGGCCATGGAGTTGCGCGCGCCTTTCAACGGCAAGCTGATTGCCATCAAGGTGGCGGCCGGTGCACCCGTGAAGCGGGGCGACACCCTGCTGGTGATCGAGTCCATGAAGCTGGAGCACGCGATCTGCGCCACGCACGATGCGGTGGTGGCGGGCATCGCCGTGGAGCTGGGCCAGCAGACTGCGCCCGGACAAATCCTGTTGCGGTTTGAGCCATGAGCGCCAACACTTCTACCCACAATCCCAAGCAGGTCGATGAGTTGGCAGACATTACCGATGCCGTGACGCGTTTCGCCCAGCGCGAGATCGCGCCCCATGTGAGCCAGTGGGACGATGCCGGCGAGTTCCCGCGCGCGCTCTATGCGAAGGCGGCCGGACTGGGCCTGCTGGCACTGGGCTACCCCGAGGCCTTGGGTGGCGTGCCGGCCAGCTGGCGCCTGCGCAATGCGATGACAGTGGCGCTGTGCCGCCATGGCGGCAGCGGCGGTGTGCTGGCCAGCCTGTTCTCGCACAACATCGGCCTGCCGCCGGTGCTGGCCCACGGCTCGGCTGCGTTGCAGCAGGCGGTGGTGCCCGCGGTGCTGCGCGGTGACAAGATCGCGGCCCTGGCGATCACCGAGCCCGGCGGCGGCTCCGACGTGGCAGCCCTGCGCACCACGGCGCGGCGCGAGGGCAGTGACTATGTGATCGACGGCGAGAAGGTCTTCATCACCTCCGGCATGCGGGCTGACTACCTGACCGTGGCGGTGCGAACCGGCGATAGCAAGGGCGCCAGCGGCATCTCCATGATCCTCGTGCCAGGCGACGCGCCGGGCCTCAGCCGCACAGCCCTGCGCAAGATGGGCTGGCACTGCTCGGACACCGCGCAGCTGCGCTTTGACGGCGTGCGCGTGCCGGCAGCCAACCTGCTGGGCGAAGAGGGCAGCGGCTTCAAGATCATCATGAACAACTTCAACGGCGAGCGCATGGCCATGTCGGCGGCGGCGCTCGGTTTTGCCCAGGCCTGTTTTGACGAGGCGCTGGACTGGGCGCGCCAGCGCAAGACTTTCGGCCAGGCGCTGGTGGAGCGCCAGGTGATTCGCCACAAGCTGGTGGACATGCAGATGCGCATCGCCTCCACCCAGGCCTGGGTGGAGCAACTCGCCAACCGGGCCGATGCGGGAGATGCCGGCCCCGACTGGGTGGCGAACGTCTGCATGCTCAAGAACCACGCCACCCAGACCATGCAGTTCTGCGCCGACCAGGCAGTGCAGATTCTCGGCGGCATGGGCTACATGCAGGGCACGAAGAGCGAGCGCATTTACCGCGAGGTCAAGGTCATGATGATTGGCGGCGGGGCCGAGGAAATCATGAAGGACCTCGCTGCACGACAATTGGGACTATGAGCAACAACACACCCATACCCGCCATCACCCCGGTCGAAGTCGAGTTCGAAGCCGAGTTCGTGGCCGGCCTGAAACTGATCTTCGAAGAGAAGATTTCCTTCAACCGCGTGCTGGGCCTGAAGATCACCTCGCTCATGCCCGAACGCGTGGTGGGCCGCATTGACATGAACCCGCAACTCGTGGGCCACTATTCGCACAACCGTCTGCACGGCGGCGTCATCAGCGCCGGGCTTGACGCCATGGGCGGGCTGGCCGTGATGGCGGCCATCGGTGCGCGCCACATGGACGAGACGCTGCAGCAGCGGCTGGGGCGCTTCTCCAAGCTGGGCACGATTGATCTGCGCATCGACTACCTGCGGCCCGGGCTTGGCACGCATTTCGAGTTACGGGCCGAGGTGATGCGGCTGGGCTCGCGCGTGGCGTCCACGCGGATGGAGTTTCTGGATTCGGAGGGGAAACTGCTGTCTACCGGGGCGGGGGCTTATATCGTGTCTTGAGGAAGGCGCACCCGGCTTCCCGCAACTTTGCGGACAGTCAGCTTGGCATTGTCAAAATACACGAGCCAATCATCCCGCAGCATCAGTGCACCATAGTGCGCTCAAAAAGTTGCCGGCGTATTTACCCAAAAAATCTTGGCTTCTACCTTACCCACATTCCGATAACCATGTGGCGTCTGACTTGAGAAATTAAATGCATCGCCCTCCTGAACCAGGTACCGTTCATTCCCCAGAACCAGCTCCAGCGCGCCTTCCAGAACGTAGCCAACCTCTTCCCCGATGTGCTCAATCAGGCCGTCCGTCTCTTCCCCGGGGGGGACAATGTGAATATTGGCCTGCATCAGACTCCCTCGTTTGGGCAGCGTGATGCGCTCAAGGGAAATCCCACCGGCCTTGAATACAGGGCATTGGCCTCGACGCAGAATGGGCCCCACCATAGGGGCCTCTTCGGTTGTCAACACAGCGATGTTCGTGTCCAGTGCGCTTGCTATGCGATGCAGCATGGCCAGCGAAGGCGAAGCCTGACCGTTTTCAATTTTCGAGATAAGGCTTTCAGAGCATTGGGATTTCTGCGCCACCTGTGACATGGTGAGCCCGGCAACCAGACGCGCATGCTTGAGCCGAACACCCAGCATGGACAGTGGCTTCACTACACCGTCGTCAGGTTTAGTCTCGGCAACAGTGTTTGATTTCAAGAGCATGGCAGCCTATTTCTCCAGAGGCAAGTTAGCCAATATTGTCACCGCATAGGCCAGCGCCTGGACCCCCAGAAAAAGCTCCCGTGGGTCGGTTTCTTCCGCGGCATTATGACTAATTCCCCCTTTGCTGGGGACGAAGATCATGGCGGTAGGACATTGATCTGCGAGGTACATGGCGTCATGAAATGCACCGGATGTCAGTCTCATCGGTGGCGCCAGTAAAGCCTTGGTGCAGGCGCGTTCGCATGCCTGCTCAATCACCGCCAGCATCGTATCTGGGAAAAGTGTCGGTGGACGCGCAAAAAGGTTTTCAACGGCAATGCTCCCGGCCCAGTTGTAATCCCTGATCATGTCATTCATGGCCGATTCAAACTGCGCCAAAACCTGCTCATCCACTGAGCGAACGTCGACGGTGAATGTCACACTCCCGGGTATGGTGTTGATCGAATTGGGGCTCACCTGCCAACGGCCCAGCGTCAATCGCAAGGTATCCGTCGCGTGCCTAACCCGATAGTCATAGAACTGATGGGCCAGCCCGACCGCAGCAGCCATGGCATCCGTTCGTTCTTCCATCGGCATGGTACCCGCATGGCCAGCCGAACCTGTCAGATGGAGCTGGTACCAGCGCACACTCTGAATGCCCGAGACTACGCCCAGCGGTACTTGTGCACGCTCCAACACGGGTCCTTGCTCTATGTGTAACTCCACACAAGCAGACATCTGCTCAGCCATTGGCCGGCGCGGCACGTCGGCGACAGCCTTGAGGGCCAGATCCACCGCATCGCCAAAACTCATGCCTGTTGCATCCATCGATTTTCGATATTCGGTCAGCCGACGTGGATCCACAAATGCGCTCGACCCCATTGCTCCCGGGCCGAAGCGGCACCCTTCTTCGTTGGTCCAGGCCACGACCTCAATGGCACGCTGAGTTTCAATGCCTGCGTCGTTCAAGGCCGCGATGACCTCCAGCCCCCCCACCACGCCGTAGGCTCCATCCAGCTTGCCGCCCACCGGCTGGGTATCTGCATGGCTGCCCGTCAGAACGGGAGGCAGATCCGACAGTCCTCGGCGACGGAAAAACAGGTTGGCGCAGTCATCAATGCGCACCTCACATCCAAGGGATCGCGCTTTGTCGATTAAAAAGCGTCGAGCCTGAAGATCAATATCAGTCAGGGCTTCGCGAGACACGCCGCCGTCGTCGCGCCCCCCAAACATGGCCAACTCGCGAAGGAGCTGCTGCAAACGATCAAACTGGACATGATCTTGTGCAGACTCAGCAAAAGCAATTTCGGAGGATTTTTCGGTGTCTATCACGTCTACCTCTGCCAAAAATACGTCACTTCAAGGCAAGCTGAAGTGTGTGTGCCGCGCTTAACGCCTGTAAATCAGCCCAGCGTGGCCCCACCAGAGTCACCCCAACGGGCATGCCGTTCTCGCCGACTCCCACCGGCACATGCACACAAGGATGACCCAACAAAGTCCATAACCGGTTAAATATGGGGTCACCCGTCGCCTCCAGTCCTGCCGGTGCTTCTCCTGCCGTACTCGGCGCGAGTAGCACGTCGCAAGACTTAAAGAGGCCGTCAACCTCGTATCGGGCATTTGAGGCGTAGCTTTGTGCACGGGCGAAATCCTCACCGCTGATCGACTGTCCCGTGCTCATCAGAGATGAAAATGCCTGACTGAATAGATCCGCATGCAGTCTGCGTTCCGGTGCAAAGGCTGCAGCGGCCTCGTAAGCCATGATTTGCATTTGCGCTTCGGTCAAACGGTTACATGACGGCGGAAGTGTGACATCGTGCACCCGGGCACCACCCCCCTCCAGTAATCGAACGGCTTGCTCCAGCGCGCGGTGCGTATCAGGCGTGGCAAGATTCCAGTGCGGCGTATGACAAACGCCGACTCGAATGGCTCCGGTTTTGACTGGCACCAACGCCAGGCGAGCCAGTGCGCCAATGAAAAAAGCGGCATCATCGACCGAGCGCGCCAAAACACCGACCGTATCGAGACTGGGAGACAAAGGCTTGATGCCGGCCAGAGGCAAGGTGCCATGTGTAGGCTTGTAGCCAACCACGCCACAGTAGGCTGCCGGGCGAATGATGGAGCCTGCTGTTTGCGTCCCAAAAGCCAGCGGCACCATGTTGGCAGCCACAGCCGCGGCCGATCCACTGGATGACCCGCCTGGCGTACGCGGCGCATGCTCCGATGCACGTGGATTACGCGTCAAGCCTGGCTTGAATGTCGCGAATTCGGTGCTGACAGTCTTACCCATGATGACCGTACCATGCGCACGACAAGACGCGACGCATGCTGCGTCCACTGTCGGTTGGTGCTTGGCATAAATCGGGGATCCATAGGTACTGGGCATATCCGCCGTGTCCATGAGATCTTTAACCCCAATGGGGATGCCTTTGAGTTGACCGCTGACTCCGCTCTGATCCAGCGTCCGTGCATTTTGCAGCGCCAGCTCGGGATCAAAAAATTGCCACGCCCGGATTCCGGCTTCACAGGACTGGATATGTTGTATGTAGGCCCGAGCAACAGCCTCAGCCGTCAGTTCTCGATTGGAAACACGTTGTGCGATTTCACGAGCTGACAAAGAAATTAGAGCGTCCATAAGCGACATTCAACCAAAATAGGCCGAGCGAACTTCATCGTTCTCGGACAATGCTTTCGCCGTTCCCTCAGAGACCACTCGCCCCTGTGAAAGTACGTACCCATAGTGCGAGATTGCCAGAGTTTGGCGCGCATTCTGCTCAACCAGCAATACGGTCGTACCCAACTCGTTGATCTGTTTGATCACTTTAAAGTTTTCCTTGACATACAAGGGAGACAAGCCAAGCGAAGGTTCGTCGATAAGCAGCAATTTGGGTTTGGCCATCAGCCCCCGACCAATGGAAACCATCGCTTGCTCCCCGCCCGACATGGTGCCAGCCAGCTGGGATGCGCGCTCCTTCAGCCGGGGAAAAATTTCATACACACTTGCCAGTCTCTCCCGGACCCGGGACGATTCCGACTCCAAAAATGCACCCAAGGTCAGGTTTTCTGCCACGGTCATGCGGGGAAATACTTTACGGCCTTCTGGTATGCAGGCGATGCCACTGGCAATGATGCTGTGTGTTTTCTCACCCGCCAGATTTCGCCCATCCCACCAGATCTCGCCCTGACGGGGAGGTGTCAGCCCCAAAATAGACCGTATCAGGGTACTTTTTCCGGCGCCATTCGAACCTAGAATGCAGGTGATTTTTCCTGGCTCTACCTCAATAGAAACATCATGAAGAACATTGACCTTGTCGTACCCGGTAGTAAGATTTTTGACACTCAGCGTACTCATTCGTCTTCTCCGAGGTAGGCCGTCTGAACATTGGGATCTCGCGTAATTTCCGTATAAGTTCCTTCTGCGATTTTTTTTCCATAGTTCAGAACGATGCAACGATCGGTGATTCTTTCGATCACGTTCATTTCATGTTCGATCAGGACAACTGACAAGTTGTTCAATTTGCCCCGCACTTGCATGATGTCCTGCATCAACTCGGCTGTTTCATCGTGCGTCATACCTGCCGATGGTTCATCAAGCAATAAAAGCCTAGGCTGACTCATGAGGGCACGACATACTTCAATTCGACGCCTGTCAATCATTGTGAATGTTTCAACTGGTTCGAACAAATGCCCCACAAGCGATGGACTGAAGATATTCAGCAGGTCTTTGACTTTGACAACGTAAGCCTCGTATTCAGACTTGAATGCATTGCGCCTCAGCATGTTGAATATCAGCCCATGCCGCATGTGCTGGTAGTCGCCGATGACGATATTGTCGAAGACTGTCAGTGACAGTGAGAGTCGTGAGCGCTGAAAAGTCCGGGCCACACCTTTACGGTAAATCTCTTGAGGAGTCTTCTCGATCAAATTCTCACCGTTGAAGGTGATCGTGCCACCGCTGGCTTTGTACAAACCGGTCAAGACGTTAAAGAATGTGGTCTTGCCAGAGCCATTCGGTCCCAGCAGTCCAAGGATTTCTCCTTCCTGAACCGTCATGTTCAATGAATCGAGCGCAGTCAAACCACCAAATCGCATGGTCAAGCTGTCGACATTGATCAGAGTTTTTCCGGTCATCATGATTCCTCTTGCCGGAAAAAAAGACGCGTTTTCCGCGGCATCAATCCCTGTGGTCTGAACAGGAGGATCAAGATGACCAACGTGGCGAATAGTAAAAATCGGTACTCTTGAATGAACTGGAGTTTTTCAGGAAGGATCAATACGATCATTGCAGCGGGGATTAATCCAGCTATATTGCCAAGTCCACCAAGGATGACGATGGACAGCATCAACAGTGAATCAGAAAACGTGAAGTTGTTCGGGGCTACAAAACCTGAAATCATGCCGTACAGACCACCGGAAACACCCGCAATAAAATTGCCCATCGTGAACGCAACCACCTTCCAGCGCACGATGTGCAGACCAAAAGTTGATGCGGCAGTTTCGTCGGTTCGAATGACATCCATGCTGAGCCCGACCCAGGATCGCTCCAGTGCACTGATGAGTCCATAAATAGTTCCGAAGGTGATCAAACTCAGAATCGCATAAGACACATACAGGGATATTTCAAGGCCGAATACCGTAAACCCCTGGTTGAGCTTGAAGCCGAAGAGCTCCATTCCAGGAACCTGCAGGCCCTGGGGTCCCCCCAGTACATCATTGACTTCGATGAAGGTCTTGAACAGGATGCCGAATGCAATGGTGACCAAGGCTGCATAGTGGCCGCGTGTTCTCAATACGGGGAGGATCAGCAGGGACCCAATGAGCGCAGCGCTCAAACCCGAGATCAGAATAATCAGGAGATGTGGGATTCCCGTGTGGGTCGCAAGCACTGCGGTAGCGTAACTTCCAACGCCAAAAAATGCGGCGCCAGCAAAATTGGCCACGCCTGAATAACCAAACTGCACGGTTAATCCGAGACACGCCGTCGAGTACAGCAGCACTGCGCAAAGCATCAGCAGGATGAAGTGCGAGTCATAAAAAGCTGCGATCAGGGCCAGGCCGCCGCCAACAGCCAGGATCTTTGACAAACCAGGTCGACGGACTGCAGACTGCTCTAACAACTGCGTGGCACCGAAACGGCGACTGATTATCACGAGCAGTATGGCTGCACATAGCAAGATGGCTACACCGATCTGGGACTCTGCATGCAGAAACATCCACATATACAGCGTCAAGACGATGGCTGCCATGCCGAGGACAGTGGAAGGCAGCCACTTGCCCGGTGTCAATATATTGCTCATTGCCTATACTCGCTCACTAGATTTTTCGGCGATCAGACCGGTGGGTTTCCATGCCATCAAAATGATGACTGCGGCAAAAGCAAAAACATCTTTGTAGGAACTCGGGACATCTGGGATCAGTGCCGGCAGCATGGCACTGCCGAGGACCTGCAGTGCTGCGAATAGAAATCCGCCAATGATGGCGCCATAAATATTGCCCAACCCGCCAAGGATGGCTGCTGCGAATCCGATCACCCCAAGCAACAGCCCCACATTGAAGTTGACCTCGTTGTAATAGAGTCCGTTCATCACGCCCGCCAGTGCCGCCAATCCTGAGCCTAGAGCAAACGTAATTAAGACCACGGCTTCAAAGTTGATGCCCATCAAACGAGCCGTCTCACCATCTTGAGCCACAGCACGAATTGCCATGCCGAGCTTGGTTCGGGTAATTAGCAAGTGCACTGCTGCAATCGCAAGCAGACCACTCGCCAACAGAATCAAATTGTCAATCCGCAGCGACAGTCCTCCGATTTCCAGCGAAGATTTGGGTAGCAAGGCGGGAAAGGGTTTCGGATTCGAGCCGTCTGGATAGAACAGACGAACCGCCTCCCGCATCACTGTCCCCAGCATCAGCGTCGCCAACAGAATATTCAGTGGTGGCGCGTGTCGCAACGGAAGGATCAGGAACTTGGCGATCCCGGCCCCCAGCAGTCCGGTGACGGAGACAGCAAAAAGAACCACCGCAAGAAGCTGCAGTGCGGGTGAAGTCAGTCCTATCTTCACCATGCCAATGGACGCTGTCAGTCCGGCGAAGGCCCCCACCATCAAGGTGTCTCCATGCGAGAACTTGATAACGTCCAAGACCCCAAAAAACAGCGTAAATCCTACTGCGACCATCGCGTAGATAACGCCCAGCATCAGGCCATTGAAAATGTACTGACCAACTTCTCTCATGACTATCCCTGCAAAGTTTGAGAAACTTCCACTCGCCTCGTTGTTGACGCGAGTGGATCATGTCGACCTTACAGGCCGGTCAACTTGCGCTTGCCTTTGCCGTAACTGCTTTCTTCCCAAACCACCCATGCACCGTTTTCTACAACGTACTTGGTAATAAGCGGAACAATGTTTTGACGATGATCGTCAAAGGTCACTTTGCCAATGATGGTGTCCACGTCTTTCGTCTTGTTCAGCACGTCACGTACTTTCTTGCGATCTGGACCAACTTTCTCCACGGCATCCATGATCAAGTTTGCGGCAGCGAACGCAAAGGGACCATACGCCTCAGCGGATTCGCCGTATTTTTGCTGCGAGTACTTGCCCGTGAAGAAGAGTCCACCAGGCAGCTTTTCCCATGGTGCACCTTCAATAAACGAAAGAGTACCTTCCGCCAATTCCTTGCCGGCTCCCTGGATATAGGCATCGGACTTGATGCCGGAGGTGCCTTCAAGTTGAGCCTTAATCCCGAGCTTATCCATCTGAGTTCGAATACGGACAGCCAGCGGCGTCAGTCCTCCAAAGAAAATGACATCCGGCTTCAACTCACGAATTTTGGTCAGTTCGGTGGTGAAATCCTGCTGGTCGGCCGTTACACCAAAAGTACCCAGAATGGATCCGCCGCTCTTTTGCAGGAATTCGCTGAAATATTTGTTGTGGCCTTTGCCATAGTCTGTGGTGTCATGAATGATGACCCACTTCTTGTATCCCAAACCAGTCATGAATTTCGCTGCGACATCGTTCTGGTTGATCATCGTGCCGTTGACACGGTGAATCTCCTTGAACTCGTTGCCGTATGTCACATCAGGCAGCACCGCACCCCATACCACGGCGGGCATGCCGAAACGGTTGTAGACGGGGCCCGTGGCCATCGCTACAGCTGAACAATAGTGCGTCACCCCCGCCACGACGCTTTTATCCGCGGCCACCTTGGTCGCGACCTGCACGCCTACATTCGGCTTGCACTCATCGTCCTGAGCCACCAGTTCGTAGCTGTATTTGGATTTAGGGTTTTCATTGCGCAAACGCACAGCAAGGTCGGCGGAGTTTCGCCCGCCCAGCCCCATATTCGAAACCCCACCAGTAAGTGGACCAACAAAGGCGATTTTCACAACCTCTTTCGCCATGACGGGGGTAGCGAGCAGCATTGGCAGCCCCATAGAGGCCAACAGTGTCACGCGTGCAAACACATTTTTTCCACTACGCATAGTCTTATCCTTTCAGGTGTTTAAAGGGCTTGCACCAAAGTGGCGCAATTCATTACAGAAACTTGCTTTGAATTCATGAGACTTGAATGCAGAGCAATGTTTATGCCATGGTGGCCTATCGATCGATAGTCGAATAAACCCTAGGTAGCTAGGTAGCTAGGTGGCTAGGGGGCGAACGCAAATACATGTAATAGCGTTGAATCGAATGTCTGACGTAGCAAGTCCTGGCCATAGGTGGTGATCACCGTGTGCATGAGTTCGCGTGCCAAACCGGTCGTGGAGCGTGAGGGCCGAAAGTCCTGAATGGCGCGCTAGTCTTGGAGGTTTTCGCCCACGCCCTAGCGCAACGTCAAGGGGTTGCTCCAGAACAGTTCGTTCGGGACTTCCACCTTGTGGTTTACCAGGGCATCTCGTAGCGTGAAGAGGCTACCGTGACCTCGGGCCAAATGGGCGGCGACTTGAGATGAGTGAGGTCGGTGTTCAGCGATCGGATTGGCAGGCAGTGCCTGTAGCGCTCCTGTAGGCAAGCGCTACAAGCCCAGCAGTTGTTTCAACCCGGTATCACGCGGTCTTGATTTCAGGCAGATGTTCTGCTGCAGCACATGCAGGTGCTGGTCCATGAGGCGAACAGCCTTCTCGGCGTCGCCGCGTTCAATGCAGTCGACGATGGCCACGTGTTCGTCATGCTCGCAGATCGCATTGCCGGGGGGCTCGTACACCGCCACGATCAGGGAGCAGCGCGACACGATCTCGGCCAGGTAGCGCAGCAGGATGGGGTTGCGCCCGAGCGCGCCCACCTGCAGGTGGAAGTTGCTGGCCAGGCGAGCCCAGGCCGGCTGGTCGAAGCGGTGCATGGCCTCGTGTTCCTGCTTGAGCTGGGCGCGCAGTTTCTTGAAATCTGCCTTGGTGGCGTGTTCGATCGCGAGCTTCACCAGGGCTGCTTCAAGGCCACGCCGGGCCTCGAAAATCTGCTGCGTTTCCTCGGGCGTGGGAATGGCGACGATGGCGCCACGGTTCGGTCGTATCTGCACGATGCTGTCGTGGGCGAGGCGCTTCAACGCTTGTCGCACGGTGGGCCGGCTGGTGTCGAATATCTCGCACAGGCTGGCCTCGGGCAATTTGGTGCCGGGTGCCAGGCGCTGGCTCATGACCCCTTCGAAGATGGACTGGTAGATGCGGTCTTCGATGCTCGCCGGCTCGGCTGATTCGCCGGCAGGCTTGTCGAGGCGCAGCGGCCTGGCCGGGGGGGATGCAGTTGCTGAGCGGGGGCGTGCCATGGTGTTCGGTGTGAAGTCAATTGCGGGTCATATCTTGCCAGAGCTTGACCGCCAGACGCACCAGCATGCGGTCGCTGCCGGCGGGCCCCAGCAGCGAGACCCCGGCGGGCAAACCGTCCGGGCCGCGCAGGGGCAGGCTGACCTGTGGCAGGCCGGCCAGGCCGGCAATGCAGGTGATGCGCAGGGTTCTGAGTCGCACGGCATCAACCGCCTGGGGGTCGGCGTCACGAGTGGGCGCCACGCTGGCCGCCGAGGGCAGCACGGCCACGCCATGGCTGCCGAGCAGGGCGCGCACATGTGTGCGGATGCGCACAATCTCGGCGCGTGCCTGGGCCGCATCCTCGTCCTTGATGCTGCTGGCGAATTGCCAGCGCGCAGCAATCGGCGCGGCAAATTCGGGAGTGTGGCTGCTGATCCAGGCGCCATGGGTCTGCCAGCCTTCATGGGCCGAGGCGGTGACGTAGCACTGGCGCCAGGCCTCCAGGCCCTCGGTGGCGGTGACCACGGTCTCGACCGGGGCCTGCAACTGCGCAGCCAGACGGTCCAGCGCCGTTTGCAGCAGCGGGTGGAACACCTCGTCGCTTTGCGACCAGGCGTCACTCAACTGCAGCACACGTGTGGGGCCGAATGCGCTGCCGGGCAGCAGCACTTCAGCCACACGTTCGAAAGTGGCCGCATCGTGGGCCAGCCAGGTAGGGGTGTCGAAGTTCGGGTGCAGGGGCACCAGGCCTTGCTGCGACAGGATGCCATGCGTGGGGCGCAGGCCCCAGATGCCGCAGTAGCTCGCGGGTACACGGGTGGAGCCACCCGTGTCAGTGCCCAGCGCGAAATCGACCAGCCTGGCAGTCACGGCGGCAGCTGAGCCACTCGATGAGCCGCCGGTGACCCGGTCGGGAGCGGCGCTGTTGGTGGGCGCACCGTAATGGAGGTTGTCACCGTGGATGCTGTAAGCCAGCTCGTCGGTGACCAGTTTGCCGCAGAGCGTGGCGCCGGCTTGCAGCAAGGTGTCCACCAGGGGGCTGCTGGCGCTGGGTACGGGGTGGCTGGCCAGCCATTGCGGGTTGCCGGCACCGGTGGGGTGGCCTGCCACATCAAACAGGTCCTTGACAGCGAAGCGCAGCCCGCTCAGCGGGCCCTGTGGCTGCCCGGGTATGACGAAGTGGCCATGCGGGACCCAGGCCCCGACGGTGTCCTGGATCGGGAAGGGAGCGTTGGTAGCGTGGTTCATGGTCATGGTATTCAAGACTGGGGTTCAGAAACGGAAGAGGACTGCGCCTGCATGAAGTCGCAGATGGCACCGGGGGTGGTGAACCAGATGTCGCCGGCATCGCGGGCCCGCGCCAGGTGCTCCAGGGCGCGCCGCAGGTGCCGCAGCCGATAGGGCTGGCCGACGATGTAAGGATGCAGGGCCAGCCCCATGACGAGCGGCTGCTGGCGCGATTGCTGCAGCATTTCCTCGTGGTTGTCGATGACCATCTGGGCAAAGTCCTTGCCGTCCATCAGGCGTCCGACCACCATCGGGATGTCGTTGAGTTCCTGCGGATAGGGGATGGACCAGAGCGAGCCGCCAGCGCGGGTGCGCATGCGCACGGGCTGGTCGTCGTGGCACCAGTTGAGGGTGTAGCGGTAGCCGGTTTCGGCCAGCAGGTCGGGTGTCAGGCGGCTCTCGGAGATCCAGGGCGACAACCATCCTGTGGGTGCGGTACCGCTTTCCTGCTGGATGCGCGCATGGCACTGCGCGAGCAGCTGGCGCTCGGCAGCTTCACTGAAGTCACCCTGGCGTTCGGCATTGCTGTGGCCGTGGCCCACCAGCTCGTCACCGCGTGCCACGCAGGCGGCCACGAGTTCGGGGCAATAGTCGTACAGCGCGGTGTTCAGCAAGGTGGCACAGGGCAGACTCAGCTGGCCAAACAGCTCGATGCAGCGCCACGCGCCGACGCGGTTGCCATAGTCACGCCAGGCGTAGTTGAGCACATCGGGTTCGGGCGAGGCCGGGCCGATTTTCGCGCCCAGTCCCTCACCAAAGGCAAAGTGCTCCAGGTTGAAGCCGAGGTAGACCGCCAGCCGGGCACCGTTGGGCCAGGTGTAATCCGGGCGGCGATGGATGGGCACATAGTCATAGCGGCCATGGTCGGGCAGCAGGCCTGCATAGGAGGGGGAAGGCGAGGTGGTCATGGTGGTGGCAGGAAGGTGAAGGCGTTCAGGGGAGATGCGTTCCGGTAGCGGGTGTGCGGCGCCGCCCGGGCTCAGGCATCGGCGGGCGCGGTATCGAGGGTGGCGAGCCCAGCGCGCACCAGCAGCCACTCGGCGCTGTCGTTCCAGACCTCCATCTGCGTGATCAGGCCGTCGCGCAGTACATAGCGGTCCACATAGCGGTTGCCCTCAAAAGGCGTACCGTCAGGCCAGGCGCCATGGAGCGTACCCAGGCTGTAGACCACGGCTTCTGCGGATGAGCTGCCTTCCATTAGCTCGGTTTTTTCGATGCGCTTCTTGACCCAGGCGTAGCGGCTGGCATTGAAGGCTGCGCACTCGGCGGGTTGGCGCATCATGCGACCGCCGGTGAAGCGGATGCGCAAATCCGGCGCGACAAAGCGGGATGCCGCCACGGGGTCGGGAATCATCAGGATGCGCAAATATTCATTGACGATCCAGCGCGGGTCGGTGCTGGTATCGGCGGCGGGGAGGCACTCTTTTGGTGACTGGCTCATGAAATTCTCCAAGTTGGGGCCTCATTTGTGTGCATCCATTCCGGATGAGGCTGTTAGCCAGCATTGTCAGCAAACCTTGTGCCATATGTAAAACAATATATTTCAAACATGTATACATAGTGTGAATCTCCTGCATTGCAATCTGGCATGCCTATTGCATTCCTCCGAACCCATGGCGGCGGCCTTGCCGACCATCTGTTCCACCCTTTTCCTGGAGATTAGCGATGACACATGCAACCCGTCTTCCACGCCGACAGCTGCTGCTTGGCGCTGCCCTGGCCACCACGCTGTGGAGTGCGCCGTCCATGGCGGCAGAGCCCATCAAGATCGGTCTTATCACGGCCCTGTCCGGGCAGTCTGCCCTGGCTGGTGAAGCCATCACCCGCGGCCTGACCGTGGCCATCGATGAAATCAATGCCAAGGGCGGTCTGCTGGGCGGCCGCAAGCTGGAGCTGGTGCGTCGCGATGACGAAGCCAATCCTGCCAAGGGCGTGCTGGCTGCGCGCGAGCTGATCTACCGTGAAAAGGTCGCGGTGATCTTTGGCGGCCTCGATACGCCGGTCTCGATGGCCATCGTGCCCCTGATCAACCAGGAGAAGATGCCCTTCGTCGGCCCCTGGGCTGCAGGCACGGCGATTACCAAAAACAGTGGCAACCCCAACTTTGCCTTTCGCGTGTCGGCGGTGGACGAGATCGTCGACGCCGGCATGCTGGACTATGCCCAGAAAACCTTCAAGGCCAGCAAGCCCGGCATGATCCTCATCAACAACCCCTGGGGCGAGTCGAACGAAAAAGGCATCCAGGCTGCGTTGGCCGCCAAGGGCATGAAAGCTGTTGGCGTCGAGAAGTTCGAGGGCAACGATATTGACGTGGTACCTCAGCTCACGCGCCTGAAGTCCTCGGGTGCTGATGTGTTGTTCATGGTGGGCAACGTCGGCCCTTCGGCGCAGGTCGTCAAGTCGCTCGACCGCATGGGATGGCAGGTGCCCATCGTGTCGCACTGGGGGCCGGCCGGTGGCCGCTTCACGGAACTGGCAGGCCCCAATGGCAAGCATGTGCACTTCGTGCAGACCTACAGCTTCTTCGGCAAGCAGGGCCCGGTGGGCAACAAGGTCATCGCCGCCCTGAAAGCCAAGTACCCGGGCATCAAGGGACCGGACGACATCACACCGGCCGTGGGCGTGGCCAATGCCTATGACGGCATGATGCTGGCCTCGCTGGCGATTGCCGCGGCGGGCTCCACCGAGGGCGATGCGGTGCGCCAGGGCTTCTACAAGATCGGTCGTTACGAAGGCCTGATCAAGACCTATGAGCAGCCCTTCAAGCCTGGCGTGCACGATGCGCTGATGTCCGGTGACTATGTCTGGGCCCAGTTCATCGACAACCGCATCCTGCCCGTGGGCATGAGCAACTGAGCAGGCACTGATCGCGCGGCGGCGCGTCCCTGACAGTCGCCGCGCCTCCTGAAGGATTCCAAATGTTAATGCTATCGGCGCTGGTGAGCGGACTCGGTCTGGGCAGCATGTATGGCCTGATTGCGCTGGGTTTTTACGTGACCTATGCCGTGTCGGGCACGGTCAACTTTGCACAGGGCAGCGTCATGATGCTGGGGGCCGTGCTGACCTACACCTTCGCACAGACCCTGGGCTGGCCGCTGGGCGCCGGCATCGTGGCGTCGCTGCTGCTGTGTGCGCTGTATGGGCTGGTGGTGGAGTTTGTCGCGGTGCGGCCGTTTGCGCGGCGCGGCTCCGACACCTGGCTGATGGCCACCGTGGCGCTGGGCATTGTGCTCGACAACCTGGTCATGTTTACCTTTGGCAAGGAGCCGCGCAGCCTGCCGTCGCCGCTGGCGCAGGTGCCGCTGGATTTCGGTGGGGAGGGCATTGGCCTGTATCCGCTGCAGTTGCTGATTCCCGTGGTGGGCCTGGTGCTGGCGGGTGTGCTGCACCTGATCGCACGCAGAACCCGCTGGGGCACCGGCATGTTGGCCGTGGTGCAGAACCCGGCCGCCGCCAGCCTGATGGGCATTCCCATCCGGCGTGTGGTGTCGGTCGCGTTTGCGATTTCTGCCCTGTTTGCCGGCGTGGCCGGGGTGCTGATTGCGCCGCTGTTTAACGTGCACTCCGACATGGGCACGCTGTTTGGTCTCAAGGCGTTTGCGGTGGCCATTCTGGGCGGCATCACCAGCGCCTGGGGCGTGATGATCGCCGGGCTGCTGTTTGGTGTGGTCGAGGCCCTGATTACCAGCACCCTGGGCTCGGGCTACACGCAGATCATCACCTTCGCGCTGGTGATCGTGGCGCTGGCCTTGCGGCCCAATGGCTTGTTTGGACGTGCCGAGGTCAAAAAGGTATGAGCAGTTCCACCCAGGCGCCCAACAGCGCCCTCCTGGGCAAGCCCCTGCAACTGGTCCTGGCTGTTCTGCTGCTGGGTGCCGGCGCAGCCATGGCGCTGACCCTCAACAACTATTACGTCTATGTGATCGCCAACGTGGCACTGCTCGCCATCGTTGGCATCGGGCTCAATGTGCTGATCGGGCTCACGGGCCAGGTTTCCTTTGGCCATGTGGGCTTTTATGCGATCGGCGCCTATACGGTCGCCATTCTCACAAGCAAGGCCGGTTTGAGTTTCTGGCTGGCCTGGCCGCTGGCCATGGTCGTCGCAGGCGCGGCCGGTGCCTTGTTGGGATTGCCCGCCTTGCGCGTCAAGGGGCCGTACCTGGCCATGATCACCATTGCCTTCAGCTTCATCGTCGAGCATGGCATTGTCGAGATGCGTGAGCTCACCGGCGGACAAAACGGCATCATGGGCATAGGCTCTCCCGCGCTGGGCGCATTCTTGCAGGGCGAGCGTGGCGTGGCCCTGTTGGCGCTGGCTATGGTCGCACTGGTGTGGCTGGCCTTCGCCTTGCTGTCGCGCGGCACCTGGGGTGCAGCCATGCGGGCTGTGCGCGACAGCGAGACCGCGGCCCAATCGGTGGGGCTGAACCCGCTGGCGATCAAGGTCGCGGCGTTTGTATTGTCCGCCGCCTGTGCGGGGGCTGCGGGTGGTTTGTTTGCCCCCCTCTCCGGTTTTGTGACGCCGCATACCTTCGGCTTTGTGCAGTCCATCCTGTTCGTGCTGGTCGTTATGCTGGGCGGGGCCGGCACGGTTGGCGGGCCCGTGATGGGCGCGATCATCGTGGGCCTGTTGCCCGAGCTCTTGTCCAGCATGGAGGAATACCGCCTGCTCGTGTTCGGGATCCTGCTGCTGCTGGTGCTGTGGGCGGCCCCCAAGGGACTGTCCGGCCTGATGCAGTCATGGCTGCGCGGCTTGCGCCGCTCCCACATGACGCCCAGTCCGGCAGCGAGTACAGGTTCAACTTCCTTTGCCCTGCCGCAGCGCGAGCGGCAGAGCATGTCCGCCCAGGAACTCAGCATGCAGTTCGGTGGCTTGCGAGCCGTGTCGGGCTTGACGCTGCAGGCGCGGCGCGCTGCCGTGACGGCGCTGATCGGCCCCAACGGCGCGGGCAAGTCCACGGTGCTGAACATGCTGAGCGGTTTTTACAAACCGACCGAGGGCAGCTTCGCATTGGGCACGCAAGTGCTCAAAGGCAAATCATCGTTGCAACTAGCCCGCCTGGGTGTGGCCAGAACCTACCAAACCTCGTTGCTGTTCGGCAGCCTCAGTGTGCTCGACAACGTGGCGCTGGCCCTGAACTGCGGGCGTCTTGGCCCCTTGCTGGGTGCCACGCGGCTGCAGTCGGCTGAGCGTCGTGCACAGGCGGGTGACTTGCTCGCCTGGTGCGGCTACAAGGGCCCGGTTGACGCACTGGCGTCCGGCCTGGCGCATGTGGACCGCCGCCTGGTGGAAATTGCACGCGCACTGGCGCTGGACCCGGAGGTGCTGTTGCTCGACGAGCCGGCCGCAGGTCTGTCGCGGGAAGACAAGGATCAGTTGGCTGCGCTGCTGCGGCGCATCGCGGACAGCGGTCTCGGTGTGCTGCTGGTCGAGCACGACATGGCGCTTGTCATGGGCATATCGGACCAGGTCGTGGTGCTCGATGCCGGCCAGTGGCTGGCAGCGGGTTCGCCCGCCGAGGTGCAGGCCAATGCGGCCGTGCAGCAGGCCTATCTGGGTGAGTCATTGCAGGCCGACGAAGCGGCGCCGGACCTGGCACGCGTGCCGGCCTCGGGGCAGGAGATGCTCGGGGTCGGCGCATTGGTGGCAGGCTATGGCGCAGAGCCGGTCTTGCATGGTATCGATCTGCAGGTGCGGCAAGGCGAGGCCGTGGCGCTGCTGGGCGCCAACGGTGCGGGTAAATCAACCCTCATGCGGGCCCTGAGCGGGCTGCATCGCCCGATCGTTGCTGGCGGTATCCACCTTGAAGGCATGGACCTGGCACAGCTCGGACCGGATGCGATCGTGGCGCGCGGCATGGTGCTGGTGCCAGAAGGCCGCCAGGTATTTCCCGAGCTGTCGGTGCTGGACAACATTCGCCTGGGTGCCTTCCTGAATCCGCAGGACCGTGAAGCCCGTGTGGAAGAAATGCTGCAACGCTTCCCACGCCTGCGTGAACGTTTGAAACAGCGGGCGGGACTGTTGTCGGGCGGCGAGCAGCAGATGCTGGCGGTGGCCCGCGCACTGATGTCGCGGCCACGCATTCTGTTGCTCGACGAGCCCTCGCTCGGTCTCGCGCCCAAGGTCATCTCTGAGCTGTTCGCCTCGCTCAATCGCCTGCGGCGCGAGGGCTTGACGCTGCTGCTGGTGGACCAGATGGCAGGGCTGGCGCTGGCCCTGTCTGACCGCGCCTATGTCATGGAAAACGGCCGCATCGTCGCGCAAGGCAGCTCGGCCGAGATCGCCGCAGATGCGAGCCTGGCCAAGAGCTATCTGGGTGGACACTGATCACTGAGGGCGTGCGGAGTAGCCGGGTCTCAGAAATCGGGTCTCGCCCCGGCGGGGGAAGCGGGTGTCGGGGTGTGCGCCCGACAGCGCAGTAACTTTCTTTTGCTTCGCCAAAAGAAAGTCACCAAAGAAAAGGCGAGCCGGATTCGTCGGCCCTGCGCTGCGCTACGGGCACACTGCGTTGCTCGGCCCAAGCGGGAGGCTCAGAAACTCGCCCTGCGGGCTCAAACATCTTCGCCTCTGTTTCCGCTTGCCCCTGCGCTACTCGCCTCCTCATAACGGCGGGGGAGCCAAGCACAGAAAACCACAAGGACGCGCCGTGGCGCGTCCTCTAGATGGAGGGATTACCTAGCTGCTGGTTTCTTTTTACCATGTGTCTTCTGTTTAGTTGGTGCTGCAGTTGGTTTTGATTCAACGGGTGCAACTACTTCTTCCACAGTGGTAAGCGATGGAGATGGTGCCAATGGTTGTGGGTTGATAGCAGATTCGCGCTCGGAGCTGTACCAGTGCAGATTGAGTTCCTGCTCAAGCCACTCAGTGAGTTGCAGACAAGCTTCGTACGATTCAAGAAAGTACGGGATATCTACTGGCAGAAACTGGTTCGCTCTTGCACGAGCATGAGATGCAGATTTCTTGAGGTACGTCTCGTTCACGTAGCCGCGATTGTGAACATGAATATCACGCGTAGCTTTAAGTTCGATGTACTTGTGAAATGCCGGGCACTCCATCAGATTGATGGCAAGAAGGTTGTTTAATGCCTCCGAAAATTCGGCGGGCGACTTATAGGAGAGATCATGGAGAAGTGAATCAGTTGCCCGAAGGTGAACCTCTTCGAGGGACTGAGCTTCAAGTACAGCTTGAAGTTGAATTGTGCGCTTAGCCCCGAGTTTCTGTGGGTATCTGATGATTATGTTTCTCACGATATCACTCAGTAAAGCCTCAGTAATCGTGACTAATTGAGCGAGGCCGTTTATCGGCATTTGCTGGTGCGCGAGAAGTTGATACCGTCCTAGAAGCCCCTCCTTGTTGTACTTACGAATGCCAAGAATTGTGGTCTTGTCTGGGCGATAGCCAACTGGATAAGAAATTTCAATTTCTGACTCTTTCGCATTAGTGACGTTAGTGGCAACTACATCAAAAGCTCCGTATGTGAGTTGTGTAAGTTCACCTTGGTCAAACAGCGCAGTTTGTGCGCTGCTTACAAGGCGATAAAGCACATTGCCGATATTGGGAGGACTCATATTGGAAGAAATGTAAAACGTGATTTATTTCTCAACTGTTTGAATATTCTGCTTGAGGGCTGCCTATTTGGACACATCCTTCGTGTTGTACGCTTTTGTTTTATAGCTTCAATCTGTTCGATGGTCCAGCAGTAAGACGCAGGCCACAAATCGTGAGACCCAGAAAGCGGTTAATCTAGATGGGTCTTCAGTATCCCCGCCGTTATGAGGAGGCGAGTAGCGCAGGGACAAGCGGGAACAGAGGCGAAGATGTTTGAGCCCGCAGGGCGAGTTTCTGAGTCTCCCGCTTGACCCGAGCAACGCAGCGTGCCTGGAGCGAAGCGTAAGGCCGACGAATCCGGCTCGCCTTTTTTCGGTTTCCTTTTTTGGCGACGCAAAAAAGGAACTCGCCCGCCGGGGCGAGACCCGGCTACTCCGCGCACCAACAACCTGCGCAAATCAAAACCACACCCCGACACCTTCAGTTCGCTACAAATTCAATAGCTACCCACGCAATACCAGCAAGGCCCAGAACGTAAAAAAGCCCCAAAGAAATCTCCGGGGCTTTGCAGAAAGCGTAAACCAGACCTTACTTGATGTAATCCGAAACCACTTTCCATTTGCCATCGGTGATCTGCGACAGACGTGACTTGTCGCTGCCCAGCCGCTTGGTGGCCGAGAAGGTAGCCTCGGCGCTGCCAAACATGTCGGGCGGAATGGTCATGCTGTCCATCGCCTTGATGAAGGTGTCGGTCGTCAGGTTCTGGCCGGCCTTGCCGGCGGCCTTGGCAAAGGTGTCGATGATGTTGTAGCCATAGACCGAGAACACGGTCGGGTCTTCATTGAACTTGGTCTTGTACTTGTTGGCCCAGAAGCGGATCGGCTGCGAGGCCTCGTCCGTGTAGGGGTTCTGCACCGTCATGGTGGCGTAGAGGCCGTCCATGGCCTTGCCGCCGAGCTTGTGGATCAGGTCGGTGTAGGCCGCGCTGGAGCCCAGGAACACGGGGTTGTAGCCCAGCTTGCGTGCGGTGCCGATGGCGCCAATGGTCTCGCGGATGATGGTGCCCAGCACCACCATCTCGCAGCCTGCGGCCTGCATCTTGGTGACTTGCGAGGAGAAGTCGGTGGCGCCACGCTTGTAGGTGGTGGTTTCGGTGAAGCTCATGCCGGCCGCCTTGAGGCCGGCTTCGGCGCCGCGCATCACCTCCAGGCCGAACTCGTCGTCCTGGTACATGGTGCAGATTTTCTTCAGGCCCTTGTCTTTGGCCAGCTTGGGCGCGGCATTGCGCATCTGGTCATAGTAGGTGGCGGCAAAGGAGTACTTGAGCCGGTTGAGCGGCTCATACATCTCGCGTGCGGCGGTGATGGGGAAGAAGTTGATGACGTTCTTGTCGAACTGCACGGGCATGGCCGCGAGGTTTTGTGCCGTGCCGATGTGGCCCACCATCATGAAAATCTTGTCCTGGTTGACGAGCTTCTGTGCGGCGAGCACGGCTTTCTTGGGGTCGTAGGCCGAGTCTTCCACGATGAGCTTGAGCTTGCGGCCGTTGATGCCGCCCTGCTCGTTGATCTCGTCAACGCGCAGCATCATGCCCAGGCGGGCCTGCTTGCCGAAGCCGGCAATCGGGCCCGACAGATCCTGGATGGAGCCGAGCGTGATATCGGTCTTGCTGACGCCCTGCTGCGCCATGGAGAGGCCGGCACTGAGGGCCAGAGCAGCCAGTGCCACAGTGGATTTGAGTTTCATGGAAGTCTCCTGTATTTGTGAGGCTTTGCCCGCGCAGCCAAGAAGCACGGACATCAGGCATTCTTGACGAGGCACACCGAAAGTCAAGCTGGCGTTACTACCCAAGGGAAACTACTAGGCCCTGCGGGCGGATGAACGATGGAGTGGCTCAGGCGTACATGGCCTCGATGCGGTTGGCATACTTCTTCTCGACCAGCTTGCGTTTGAGCTTCATGGTGGGGGTGAGCTCCTCGTCCTCACTGCTGAGCTGGGTTTCGAGCAGGAAGAACTTCTTGATCTGCTCGACCCGGGCAAACTTCTTGTTCACGCGGTCCATCTCGGCCTGGATCAGGTCCTGTACTTCCTGGGAGCGGGTCAGGCTCTGGTAGTTGCTGAAGGGCACGTCGTTGTCCTGCGCGAACTTCTCGACGTTTTCCTGGTCGATCATCACGATGGCGGTGAGGTAGGGGCGCTTGTCGCCGATGACCACGGCGTCGGTGATGTAGGGCGAGAACTTGAGTTCGTTCTCCAGCTCGCTGGGGGTGACGTTCTTGCCACCGGCCGTGATGATGATGTCCTTCATGCGGTCGGTGATGCGGAAGAAGCCGTCTGCGTCCACCACGCCGACGTCGCCGGTGTGCAGCCAGCCGTCCTTGTCGATGGTCTCGGCGGTTTTCTCGGGCAGGTTCAGGTAGCCCATGAAGACATTGGTGCCGCGCACCAGGATCTCGCCGGTGGCGGGGTCAAGCTTCACCTCGTTGAAGGAAGCGGCCGGACCGATCGAACCCGGCTTGATGCGGTTCACCGGCACGCCGGTGGAGGCGCCGCAGGTCTCGGTCATGCCCCAGACCTCCAGCATGGGCACACCCAGCGCCATGTACCACTTGACGAGTTCGGGCGAGATGGGCGCCGCGCCGGTGACGCAGAAGCGGGCGCGGTGGATGCCGATGAGCTTGCGGGTGTTGTCCAGCGCGATCAGGCGTGCGATGCGGAACTGCAGCTTGAGCCAGGCGCTCACGGGCTCGCCCGCCATCACCTTGTCGGCAATGCGCGTGCCCACGCCAATGCCCCAGGCATAGGCGGCCTGCTGCAGGCGGCTGGCCTCCTTGAGCGAGATCATCACGCCGGAGTAGAACTTCTCCCACACCCGCGGCACGGCGGTGAAGACGGTAGGCGCGATTTCGCGCACGTTCTCGGGAATGGTCTCTGGGTTCTCGACAAAGTTGAGGATGGAGCCGGTGTACAGCGCAAAGTACTCGCCGCCCATGCGCTCGGCAATGTGGCACAGCGGCAGGAAGCACATGCGCTCATCGTGCTCGTCCTGCGCCACCAGCGTGTTGTAGCCGCGCACGGTGTAGACCAGGCCCCGGTGGCTGTGCATCGCGCCCTTGGGTTTGCCGGTGGTGCCCGAGGTGTAGACCAGAATGGCCAGGTCACCGGGCTGGCAGGCCTGCACACGCGCCTCGACCGCGCCGGGCTGCTGCGCGAGGTAGCTGCGTCCCAGCGCGCGCAGGTCGTCCAGGCTCATCACATCGGCCTCATCCAGGTCGTGCAGGCCGTCCATGTCGAACACCACGATCTTGCGCAGCAGGGGCAGCTGGTCGCGCACTTCGAGTGCCTTGTCGAGCTGCTCGTCGTCCTCGACAAACAGGATGGTGGTGCGCGAGTCTTCACTGAGGTAGTGCACCTGCGAGGCGGCGTCGGTCGGGTAGATGCCGTTGGAGACACCGCCGCAGCTCAGCACCGCCAGATCCGCCAGCACCCATTCGATCACGGTGTTGGACAGGATGGAGGCGCATTCGCCTTGCGCAAAGCCCAGGCTCATGAGGCCGCAGGCAATTTCGCGCACGGCCTCGCCGGTCTGGCGCCAGGTCCAGCTGCGCCAAATGCCGAGTTTCTTCTGCCGCATCCAGACACCGTCCTGGCGCTTCTCGACGGCATTCCAGAACATGGCCGGAATGGTGTCGCCGGGCATCACGATCTCGTGATTCGGCTGGATGCTGGAGAGGTCCCAAAGATTAGACATAAATATCTGGCCCCCACGCTTGTCGCTTCGCGTACTGCGCTGCCCCCCAGGGGGACTGTGCTTGCTTGGGGCGGCCCTGCGCTGCGCACGGCGCTTCTCCGATGAGGTGTCTGGTGTTCATGCTCATCTCCAGGTTTTCTTTTTCTTCCAGCGCCGCTCGCTGCGGACGCCGTCTTCCTTCATGCCGAGGTAGAACTCCTTGATGTCCTCTTTCTCGCGCAGCCGGGCACAGGTGTCTTCCATCACGATGCGGCCGTTCTCCAGCACGTAGCCGTAGTCGGAGGCGTTGAGCGCCATGTTGGCGTTCTGCTCCACCAGCAGGATGGTGGTGCCGCGCTCGCGGTTGATGCGCACCACAATCTCGAAGATTTCCTTGGTGAGCTTGGGGCTCAGGCCCAGGCTGGGCTCGTCCAGCAGGATCAGCTCGGGGGCGGCCATGAGTGCGCGCGAGATCGAGAGCATCTGCTGCTGGCCACCCGACAGCAGGCCGGCATCCTGATCAGCGCGCTCGCGCAGGATGGGGAAGTAGTTGTAGACCACTTCCATGTCGCGCGCCACGCCGTCGCGGTCCTTACGGGTGTAGGCGCCCATGACCAGGTTGTCGCGTACGCTCAGCAGCGGGAAAACTTCGCGCCCTTCGGGCACGTGGCTCAGGCCCTGCTGCACGATGAAGGCCGGGTCCTGCGCGGTGATGTTGATGCCGTTGAACTCGATCGAGCCCTTGCGCGGGTCGATGATGCCGGAGATGGTCTTGAGGATGGTGCTCTTGCCCGCGCCGTTGGAGCCCAGCACGGTGGCAATTTCGCCGCGCCGAACCTGCAGGCTCACGCCACGGATGGCCTTGATGGGGCCGTAGGCGCTCTCCACATTGAGCAGCTTGAGGACAGCCTGGTCGCTCACGGTGATGGGCTGGCTGCTCATGACTGCGCCTCCCGCTCCAGTTGCGCGGGCTGGTGCGGCCGGCGCAGCGAGGAGACGTCGTCGATCGAGCCAAGGTAGGCCTCGACGACCGCCGGGTTGGTCTGCACCTCGCGTGGTGTGCCCATGGCGAGTACCTCGCCCTGGTTCATGGCCAGCACGCGGTCGGACACCTTGGAGACCAGCGACATGTCGTGCTCCACCATCAGCACGGTGATGCCCAGGTCGTTCTTGATGTCCTGGATCCAGAAAGCCATGTCATCGGTTTCCTCCACGTTGAGACCGGAGGAGGGCTCGTCGAGCAGCAGCAGCTGCGGCTCGGTACACAGCGCACGGGCCAGCTCCACCACCTTGCGCACGCCATAGGGCAGGCCGGCGACATAGGCATCGCGGTAGTGCTGCAGGTCGAGGAAGTCGATGATCTGCTCCACTTTCTCGCGCGCCTGGATTTCGGCCTGGCGGGTCTTGCGGGTGAAGAAGATTTCGCTCCAGAGGCCGGTCTGCCGGTGCGTGTGGCGACCGATCAGCAGGTTGTGCAGCACGGTGGCGTGCTCGAACAGTTCGATGTTCTGGAAGGTACGGGCAATGCCAAGCTCGGCAATCTTGTGCGGCGGCTGCTCGGTCAGGCGCTGGCCCTTGAAATCAATCTCGCCGAGCGTGGGGTTGTAGATGCGGCTGATGAGGTTGAACACCGTGGTCTTGCCAGCACCGTTGGGGCCGATGAGGGTGAACACCTCGCCCGGCATGACATCGAAGCTGACATCGTTGACTGCCAGCACGCCGCCGAAGCGCACGCTGATGTTGCGGGCCGACAGCAGCGGGGTGTGGGCTGTGGAGGGAGCCTGGGGCATGAAATTTCCCGACGGGCCGCCCCTAGGGAAATTAGCCCCCTCGGGGGGCAGCGTAGTACTCGCAGTGACAAGCGTGGGGGTCATTTGAGTCGATCAGATTTCTGGAAGGTCTTCTGGCGTTTGAACATGCCCTTGCGGTAGAAGGGAAAGGTCTGCAGGTAGGTGCGCACCTTGACCCAGCGGCCATAAATACCCAGGGGCTCGAACAGCACAAAGGCGATCAGCACCATGCCGTAGACCACACCCTGCAGGCCCGGCGCCTGCCCGATGGTGGCGGGCAGGTAGTCCTTCACTAGCGCGATGGCCTGTGGCATGGAGATCAGGAAGATGGCGCCCAGAAACGCGCCGTGCACCGAACCCACACCACCCACCACGATCATCAGCAGCAGGTCGATCGACTGCAGGATGTTGAACTGGTCCGGCGAGATGAACTGCAGCTTGTGCGCATACAAGGCACCCGCAACGCCAGCCAGTGCGGCGGAGAGCGCGAAGGACAGCGTCTTGTAGCGGGCCAGGTGGATGCCCATGCTCTGCGCGGAAATTTCGGAATCGCGGATGGCCACAAAGGCGCGACCCGTGGAGGAACGCAGTATGTTGAGAATGGCGAGCGTCGACAACACCGCGAGCAACAGGCAGAGGAAATAAAAGCCCGCCTCACTGTCGATCTTCCAGCCGAAGATATTCGGGTCCTTGAGGTGCATGCCGGCATTGCCGCCCGTGACCGACTCCCAGCGTGCAAACACCTCCTCGACGATGAAGCCGAAGGACAGCGTGGCCATGCCCAGGTAAATGCCCTTCACGCGCAGCGCGGGCAGGCCCACGATCACCCCGACCGCTGCCGACAGCGCGGCTGCGCACAGCAGCGCAATCGGGAACGGCAGGCCGGCCCCCGTCATGACAGCCTGGGTGTAGGCACCCACGCCGAGAAAGGCCGCATGGCCCAGCGAGAACAGGCCGGTGAAGCCGGCCAGCAGCATCAGGCCAAGGCCGGCGATGGCGTAGATCAGGATGAAGGTCAGCTGCGCCAGCCAGTATTCGGTGAACAGCCAGGGCGCGGCGAGCAGCAGCAGCATGAGCACGCTGTACCAGAACACCTGGCCGCCGTGCTTGGCAAGCCGGATATCCTGCCCGTAGTCGGTCTTGAAGATAAAACGCATGGCGGCTTAGACCTTTTTCCGGAGTTTTTCGCCAAACAGGCCGCTGGGCTTGACCATCAGCATGATGAGTACGACCACATAGGCGGCGATGTCCTTGAAGCCATCGGCCAGGTAAAAGCCCGAGAGCGATTCGACGATGCCGATGATGAGGCCACCCACGATGGCCCCGGGCAGGCTGCCGAAGCCCCCCACCACCGCGGCCGGGAAGGCCTTAAGGCCGATGAAGCCCATGTTCGCGTGCACAAAGGTGATGGGCGCCAGCAGCAGGCCGGCGATGGCGGCCACCGCCGAGGCCAGGCCCCACACGAGGCCGTTGAGCCGCTTGACGGGAATGCCCATGTAATACGCGGCCAGCTGGTTCTGCGAGGAGGCCTGCATCGCGATGCCGAGCTTGCTGTACTTGAAGAGCGCAAACAGCAGCAGGCACAGCACGGCGGTGGCGCCGATGACGGCCATCTGCTCCACATTGAGAATGAGGCCGCCAAGGCGCCAGATCTCGTCCTTGTAGGGCACGGGCAGGGTGTGGGTCTCGGTGCCGATGCCGGGGATCATGGTGATCAGGCCGCGCGCGGTGTAGCCCACGCCGATGGTCAGCATCACGATGGAAAACGCGGGCTGGCCCAGGATGGGGCGGATCACCAGCCGCTCCAGCAGCACACCGAACAGTGCCATGGCTACGAGGGTGCTGAGCACAGCCAGCCAGTAAGGAAAACCAAAGAAGGTCATGCAGGCCAGGCCGCCGAAAGCGCCCAGCATCATGAGCTCGCCCTGCGCGAAGCTCACGGTCTCGGTGGCCTTGTAGATCAGCACAAAGCCCAGGGCAATCAGCCCATAGATGCAGCCCTGGGCGATGCCGCTGATGATCAATTGCAATAACAGCACTTTTGCTCCACAATCAATTTTTACAAAGCGTCTGCTTGGTAAAAATAATTTACCATCTGAAAAATCGGGTCAACAGGTTTCTCATCCTGCGAACCCTCTCCCGAATGATCTTGAGCTGCAGTCAATGAAAAAATCAATCCGGGTTGGTGCGGGGCTGGGTTTCTACGGAGATGCGTGGGAGCCGGTGCGCGCCAGCATTGAACACGGTGGCGTGCAGTACATCGCGAGCGACCACCTGGCCGAGCTCACGCTGGCCATCCTGCAGAAGGACCTGCAACGCGACGCTACGCTGGGCTATGCCCGCGATGTGCTGCCCCTGCTCATGCAGCTGTGGCCCGCCATGCAGCAGCGGGGCGTGCGTTTTGTCTGCAATGCGGGCGGGCTCAACCCGGCCGGGGCCGGCGCAGCGGTGCGCGCGGCTTTTGCCGCCAAGGGCTGGCAGGCCCGCGTCGCCGTGGTGACAGGCGACGATGTGCTGCCACAACTCGGGGCACACAAGCCGGCGCACCTGTTTGATGGCCGCAGTTTTGAGAGCGTGCGCGAGCGCATGGTGTTCGCCAATGCCTACCTTGGCGCACGCCCCATCGTGGATGCGCTGGCACAGGGGGCCGACATCGTGATCACCGGCCGCGTGGCCGACGCGGCGCTGTTTCTGGCGCCGCTGGTGCATGAATTCGGCTGGCGGCTCGGCGAGGAAGCAGGGCCGGCGCTGACGCAGACCGAGCTGGACCGCCTCGCCCAGGGCCTGGCCGTGGGCCATTTGCTTGAATGCTCGGGGCAGGGCAGCGGCGGCAACTTCGGCAGTGCACAGGCCTGGCGGGACATTCCCGACCTGGCCCATATCGGTTACCCGATTGCCGAGGTCAGCGAAGACGGAGAAGCGCTCATCACCAAGGCGCCGGGCACGGGCGGGCGCATCAACTTCGATACCGTGCGCCAGCAGCTGCTCTACGAGGTGCACGACCCCAGCCGCTATCTCTCGCCCGATGTGGTGCTTGATCTCTCTACCGTCAAGCTGGAGGACCTGGGGCAGGATCGGGTGCGCCTCACTGGCGCCACGGGGCACCCGCGCCCGGAGCGGCTCAAGCTGGTGGGCGGCTACCGCGATGGCTTCAAGGCCGAGGTGAGCTGGGGCTTCAGCTGGCCCGATGCCTACGAGAAAGCCCTGGCGGCGGTCGAGATGGTCAAGACACAGCTGGCCGACAAGCGCATGTCGCATGAGGAGCTGTTCATTGAATTCCCGGGCTTGAACTCTGCGCACGGTGTACTGGCGCCGATGCCGGCACCGGAGGCGCTGGCCGAGCTCAACGAGGTCTGGGTGCGCATGGTGCTGATGACGAAAGACAAGAAAGTGGCCGACGGGTTTGGTCGCCTGTTCCCCTGGATGGCACTCAGCGGGCCGGCCTATACCTGTGGTTTTCACGGCCTGCACAACAGCAGCGAGCTGCTGGGTATCTGGCCTGCGCTGATCGAGCGGGCACGGGTGGAGCCCAACATTCGGGTGGAGGTGATGGACACATGAGCAAGACAGACATGGAAAAGGTTCAGCTCGTGCGGCTGGCCCATGCGCGCAGCGGCGACAAGGCCGACTGGGTGGACTTTGGCCTGTTCGCGTGGAATGAGGCGGGCTACCAGCTGCTGGCGCGCGAGGTCACGGCCGCGCGCGTGCAGGCCCACTTCACGCCCTGGCTGCCGGGCCGGGTGGAATGCTGGCAGTTGCCGAATATCCTCGCCATGAAGCTCGTGCTGCACGACGCACTGCAGGGCGGCAGCGCACGCAACCTGCGGCTGGACAACCTGGGCAAGTCGATGGCGGGTGCCCTGCTGCGCATGGAGATTGAGGTCACGGCCGAGGAGCTGGCGCATTGCCTGGCCACACCGCGCGTGGGCTGGTGGGGGGACGCAGTATGACAGTGAGCGTGGAAAAGCTGGGCGAGGTAACGCTGGTCACGCTCGCGCGGCCCGAGGTGCGCAACGCGGTGGACGCCGCGCATGCGCGCGAGCTGTATGAAGCCTTCCTGGCTTTCGAGGCCGACGCCACGGCCCGGGTGGCGGTGTTTCATGGTGCGCACGGGCACTTTTGTGCCGGCTGGGATTTGCAGGCGGGCGCGAAGCTGCTTGATGCCCCCCCGACCGATGACCCGAACGGGTTGGCCGCGCTCGAATTCAAGGTCGAGGATGTGCAGCCGCCGGGTCCCATGGGGCCGTCACGCCTGCAGCTGTCCAAGCCCGTGATCGCGGCGGTGAGCGGAGCGGCCGTGGCCGGCGGCATGGAACTCGCCCTGTGGTGTGACATGCGGGTGCTGGAGGCCGATGCCTATTTTGGTGTTTACTGCCGGCGCTTCGGCGTGCCCCTGATCGACGGCGGTACGGTGCGCCTGCCGCGCCTCATCGGCATGGGCCATGCGATGGACCTGATCCTGACCGGGCGCAAGGTGGAGGCCGCCGAGGCCTTGCAGATGGGCTTGTGCAACCGCGTGGTGCCCACAGGCACGGCGCGCGAGGCGGCCATCGCGCTGGCGCAGCAGCTGGCGCGGTTTCCGCAGCCCACCATGCTGGCAGACCGCCAGAGCGCCTATGCGCAGTGGGATTTGCCGCTGGCGCAGGCCCTGCATCAGGAGTGGGAGCGCGGCAAACATTGCATTGCCGAGGGGCTGCAAGGGGCCGCGCGCTTTGCCTCAGGCGAAGGGCGTCATGGCGATTTCAAGAGCTAAATCGGCCTCCAGCCCTTGCTGCGAAAGCGCAAGTAGCTACTGAAACTATAGCAATCAGGCGGCGGGCCGGGACGGTATGGGGCGCGGCTTGCCATTGTCGTCAATCGCCACATAGGTCAGGCTGGCTTCGGTGACCTTGATGTACTGGCCCTGGCTGCGAAAGCGCTCGGCATAGACCTCTACCTTCACCGTCATCGAGGTGCGACCGATGCGCACCATGGTGGCGAAGAAGGAGAGGATGTCGCCGACCCGCACCGGCTGCTTGAAGATGAACTCATTGACCGCCACCGTGGCCATGCGGCCATCGGCATAGCGCGCGGGCAAGACCGAGCCGGCCAGATCGACCTGGGCCATGACCCAGCCGCCGAAGATGTCGCCATTGGCATTGCAGTCGGCCGGCATGGGGATGACCTTGAGAACCAGCTCGTGGTCGGTGGGCATGTGGACTTCGTGGACGCGTGAATCTTCGGACATGGGCACAATCGGGTGATGACAACAAACCAGATTGTGCTCCATGCGACAGCGCGGTGAAACGAGTTCCCAGGCCCTTCCCGGCACGCCGGCAGCAGGCACAGCGGGGGCAACCCCAGTCAAGAGCGATTGGGCCACGCTGCAGCGCCTGTTTCCCTACCTCTGGCAGTACAAGTGGCGCGTGATTGCGGCGCTGGTCTTCATGGTGGGGGCCAAGTTGGCCAACGTGGGTGTGCCACTGCTGCTCAAGAACCTGGTGGACAGCATGAACATCCAGGCTGGCGATGCGCGTGCCCTGCTGGTGGTGCCTGCGGCCCTGCTGGTCGGCTACGGTGCGCTGCGCCTGTGCACCTCGCTGTTCACCGAGCTGCGTGAGCTGGTGTTTGCCAAAGCCACCGAGGGCGCGACGCGCAGCATCTCGCTGCAGGTGTTTCGCCACCTCCATGCCCTGAGTCTGCGCTTTCACCTGGAGCGCCAGACCGGCGGCATGACGCGCGACATCGAGCGCGGTACGCGCGGCGTGCACTCGCTGATCTCCTATTCGCTCTACAGCATCATTCCCACCCTGATCGAGGTCACACTGGTGCTGACGCTGCTGGCGGTGAAGTTCGATGTCTGGTTTGCCGGCATCACCATCATGGCACTGGTGGTCTACATCAGCTTCACGATCACCGTGACCGAGTGGCGCACGCATTTCCGCCGCCAGATGAATGAGCTGGACTCCACCGCGCACAGCCGGGCGATCGACTCGCTGCTGAATTACGAGACCGTCAAGTACTTCAACAACGAGGAGTTCGAGGCGCACCGTTACGACGAAAACCTGGAGCGCTACCGGCGCGCGGCGGTCAAGAGCCAGAGTTCCTTGAGCCTGCTCAATACCGGGCAGCAACTCATCATCTCTGCTGCTCTCGTGGCCATGCTGTGGCGCGCTACCCAGGGCGTGGTGGATGGGCGCATGACACTGGGCGACCTCGTGATGGTCAACGCCTTCATGATCCAGCTCTACATCCCGCTGAACTTCCTCGGCGTGCTGTACCGCGAGATCAAACAGAGCCTGACCGACCTGGACAAGATGTTCACGCTGATGGAGCGTGAGCGCGAGATTGCCGATACGCCCGGTGCACAGGCGCTGGTGCTGCATGCTGCACCCACCCTGAGTTTCGATCATGTGCGCTTTGCCTACGAGCCGGACCGGGAGATTTTGCATGACGTGAGCTTCGAGATCCCGGCCGGCAAGAAGGTTGCGGTGGTGGGGCCGTCGGGGGCCGGCAAGTCGACGCTGGCGCGGCTGCTGTTCCGCTTTTATGACGTGCAGGGCGGACACATTCGCATCGATGGCCAGGACATCCGTGAGGTGACCCAGGCCAGCGTGCGCCAGGCCATCGGCATCGTGCCGCAGGATACCGTGCTGTTCAATGACACGGTTGAATACAACATTGCCTATGGCCGCCCCGGTGCGAGCCGTGCCGAGGTGGAGGAGGCCGCACGTTCCGCGCATATCCACAACTTCATCAGCGCTACCCCCAAGGGCTATGACACCCTCGTGGGCGAACGCGGCCTCAAACTCTCGGGCGGCGAGAAGCAGCGCGTGGCGATTGCCCGTACCCTGCTCAAGAATCCTTCCATCCTGATTTTTGACGAGGCGACTTCGGCGCTGGATTCGGCCAATGAACGTGCGATCCAGGCTGAGTTGCAAAGCGTGGCGAAGAACCGCACCACGCTCGTCATCGCGCACCGCCTGTCCACGGTGGTGGATGCGCACGAGATCCTCGTGATGGAGGCCGGGCGCATTGTCGAGCGCGGCTCGCATGCCGGCCTGATGGCGCTGGGCGGGGTCTATGCCCGCATGTGGACGCTGCAGCAAAACGCTGAGTAGCGGGCTGGACTGCCGGTTGCTAAGGGTCCACCCCGATAGAACGCGGGTTTGAGCCGAATTAGTATGGCATCAGGCGCAAACTTCACAATGCGCCAGGAACTGGCTCGGCAACTGCATGGCGATTTCGTCTTATCTTCCTGTTCTGGTGGGACCGCCCGGGCCTCAGCGCACGCGGATTCGGATGGTCGTGGCGACCCTGGTGCTGTACAGCCTGTTTGCCGTGATTCAGCACGTGCAGGTGCTGTGGGGATTCATTGACCCGCAGGCCTCCTTCTGGCTGACGATCTACTATTTGGCGGGCTCCCTCGGCTTTTACCTGCTGCTACGAACGGGCTGGAGTGCTCGCCTCTCCGAGGACCCATCGCTGCTGACCTGGCAGCTGGTCCATGGCATTGTGGCCATGACTTGGTCGTATGCGATTACCGGACCCGCGCGTGGCGCCGTGCTGGCGATCGTGGTGCTGCTACTGACCTATGGCATGTTCAACCTGCGGGCACAGGTCGCTCGCAAGCTGGCCTTGTTTACCTTCGGGTTGCTTGGCGGCACCATGCTCCTGATGAGCCAGTTTGAGCCTGTGCGCTACCCACCCCGGATCGAGGTGGTTCATCTGGCATTCTTCGTGATTGTGTTGCTGGGGGTGTCCGAGTTGTCTACGCGCATGGGGCGTCTGAGAGAACGGCTGTCCCGGCAGAAGCAAGAGCTAGAGGCATCTTTGATGCAAATCCGGCAGCTGGCCACACTGGATGAGATCACGGGGCTGGTCAATCGGCGACACATAACATCGCTTCTGCAATCGGAAGTTTCTCGGCTGCAGCGCTCCAAGCAGATCGTGAGTGTGGCGCTGCTGGACCTGGACCACTTCAAGCGCGTCAACGATCAATACGGACACGATGCCGGTGATATTGTCCTGAAGGCGTTTGCGGATGCGGCGCGCAGCAGCTTGCGAAACCTGGATGTGCTGGGACGCTGGGGCGGCGAGGAATTCCTGCTGATGATGCCCGATACCGCGTGGGACGAAGCCATGTACTGTATCGAGCGGATGCACGCCAATCTGGCCAAAGTGTCCTTCGACAGCATTGCGCCGGGACTTCGCATCACTTTTTCCGCCGGACTCAGTTCCTGTCGAGCCGGAGATCGCTGGGAGGACGTGATCAAGCAGGCCGATGCCGCCATGTACCGCGCCAAGGCCATGGGCCGCAACTGCACGGTACGGGGCTGAGCTGACCGTCTTTGTCCGACGCAGGCTCACCGCATAATCCGGATCATGGAAACCAAGTGGCTTGAAGATTTCGTCAGTCTGGCGGAGACGCGCAGTTTCAGCCGTTCTGCGCAACTGCGGCACGTCACGCAACCCGCATTTTCGCGCCGCATCCAGGCCCTGGAAGCCTGGGCCGGCACCGATCTGGTGGACCGCAGCTCCTACCCCACGCGCCTCACGCCCGCCGGCGAGACCCTGTACGACCAGTCCCTGGAGATGCTGCAGGCCTTGCAGAGCACGCGCGCCATGCTGCGTGGCCACAGCGCGGCCGGGCAGGACGTGATCGAGTTTGCCGTGCCGCACACCCTGGCGTTCACCTTTTTCCCGGCCTGGGTATCGAGCCTGCGCGAAAGCTTCGGCCCCATCAAGAGCCGTCTCATTGCACTCAATGTGCATGATGCCGTGATGCGGCTGGTGGAGGGCAGTTGCGACCTGCTGATTGCCTACCAGCACGCCTCGCAACCCTTCCAGCTGGATGCGGGCCGCTACGAGATGGTGAGCCTGGGGCAGGAGGTGATCGCCCCCTATGTCAAGCCCGACGCGCAGGGCAAACCGATGTACGTGTTGCCGGGTAAGGCCAATCAGCGCCTGCCGTATCTGGGCTATGCCCCGGGAGCCTACCTCGGTCAGGTGGTGGACCTGATTCTCAAGCAGTCCAGTACCGCGATCCACTTTGACCGCGTGTATGAGACCGACATGGCCGAAGGCCTCAAGGCCATGGCCCTGGAAGGCCACGGCATTGCCTTTCTGCCCTTCAACGCGGTCCAGAAGGAGCTGGCGGCCAAGCGCCTGGTCAGCGCCTTGCCGCCGGGCATGAGCGGCTTCGACCTGACCATGGACGTGCGCATGTACCGCGAAAACCCGGCGCACCGGGAGGCTGTCAAAGGGGCCAGCCATGCCCAGCGCACGACATCGCCCGCGGTGGCCGCCAAGTCGCTGGCGCCCAAGCGCAGCGCGCAGGCGTTGTGGGATTTCCTCATCGCGCAGAACGCGATCCCTGCCGTCTGACGACTGGGTGACCCCATCTCCGGGTTTTGGGACAATAGCGGCATGACACAAGCCCCTACCCACCCCGGCCTCCAGCAGATCAGCATCACCCGCCCCGACGACTGGCACCTGCATGTGCGAGACGGCGATGCGCTCTATACCGTGGTGCCGCACACGGCGGCCCAGTTCGGTCGCGCCATCATCATGCCCAACCTCAAGCCGCCGGTGACCACCACGGCGCAGGCGCTGGCCTACCGCAGCCGCATCATGGCTGCCGTGCCTGCAGGTGTGAAGTTCGAGCCCCTGATGACGCTCTACCTCACCGACGTCTTGCCGCCGGATGAAATCAAGCGCGCCAGGGATGTCGGGGTGGTGGCGGCCAAGCTTTACCCGGCCGGTGCCACCACCAACAGCGATGCGGGTGTGACCGACATCCGCAAGACCTACAAGACGCTGGAGGCGATGCAGCGCGAGGGCATGCTGCTGCTGGTGCATGGCGAAGTGACTTCGCCGGACATCGACCTGTTCGACCGCGAAGCCGTGTTCATCGACACCCAGCTTATCCCGTTGCGCCGTGATTTCCCCGAGCTCAAGATCGTGTTCGAACACATCACCACCAGAGACGCTGCACAGTATGTGCGCGCGGCCAGCCGATTCACTGGCGCCACCATCACGGCGCACCATCTGCTCTACAACCGCAATGCCATCTTCACCGGTGGCATCCGCCCGCACTACTACTGCCTGCCTGTGCTCAAGCGTGAGGTGCACCGCCAGGCGCTGGTGGAAGCGGCTACCAGCGGCAATCCCAAATTTTTCCTTGGCACCGACAGTGCGCCGCATCCGGCCCACCTGAAGGAGCACGCCACGGGGTGTGCGGGCTGCTACACGGCGCATGCCGCGATCGAGATGTATGCCGAGGTGTTCGATGCGGCCAACGCGCTCGACAAGCTCGAAGCCTTTGCCAGTTTCAACGGAGCTGATTTCTACGGTCTGCCACGTAACACGGACAAGATCACGTTACGGCGAGAGTCATGGACCCCCCCTGAGAGCTTTGCCTTCGGCGAGGCCCAGCTCAAGCCCCTGCGCTCTGGCGAATCGCTGCCGTGGCGTCTGAGCTAACGCAGATCAACTGGTCTTCGCCCTGGCTGGCGCCCTTGCGTGAGGCCGGGCAGCCACTGGCGCAGCAGGTCGAGGCGGGGTATGCCAGTTGTGAGGTCCTCAACATGTCGGCTGCAGCGCCCGTGCGCTTCGTGCCGCAAGCCGAGCTGCCCGAGGGCATGGCCTACGAGCGCTTCATTTTCGAGCAGGGCTGCGTGCCCACGCGGGAGGGTCTGCACGATTTCTTCAACGGCCTGTGCTGGCTGCATTTTCCGCTGACCAAGCGGCGCCTGAATCAGCTGCAGGCGACGCAGATTGCCACTGATGGCATCCAGCCCGTGCGCGGCGCGGTGCGCGACGCGCTGACACTGTTCGACGAGAATGCGGCGTTTTTGCGCGCACCGGACGCCTTGTGGGAGGCCCTGGTGGCAAAGGACTGGTTACGGTTGTTTGGCGAACTGCGGCCACTTTGGGCGCAAGCCTGTTGCGTGCTGTTTGGCCATGCCCTGCTGGAAAAACTGGTTCATCCCCGAAAAGCGATCACAGCCCATGTGTACCGGGTACATCCCGCTACTGATTCAATAGCGGATATTGATGCCTGGGTAGCACGTGAGCTCAGCGTTGACAAGCTGGCAACCAAGCCGTTTGCCCACCTGCCTGTGCTCGGTGTGCCGCAGTGGTGGCCTGCCAATGGGGAGTCCTCTTTTTATGCCGATGAGCAGGTGTTTCGACCGCCGCAAGCCATGGCGCGCGGGTAGCACGAGGTGTAGCAGCAAGGGGGGTATGGGTTTTTCCTGTGCGGACGTGTATAAGCTGTGAAAGCCTTAAAGGCAGATCCTGGTCACCAGGTTATCGCGCTATTTTGTTCTCAGGCCATGGGCTTGAATCAGAATAAACTGAGGAACGGTCTGAGATTCGTTATTCATGGTGTTGAGCCTGTTTAAACCCAAAAGTGCGTTGTCCTTGCGCGGTTTCATCACGCGGATGGTGCTGGGCCTGCTGGTGCTCAACTCGCTGGTGGTGTCCCTGGCAGCTTGGTCAATTTACCAAAGCCGGCTCAAGTATGTGGAGGATGCAGGGGTTCAAGCCCGGAACCTGACGCTGCTGATAGACCACGACATCTCATCCTCCATCAGCTCAGTCGACTTGACCTTGCAGTCCACGGCGCAAGAGATTGGTGCGCAGCTGGGGAAATCCAGCCTGGCCGCGCTGGACCTGAGCCATTTCATTGCGCAACAGGTTTTCGAGGCACCTGAACTGAGTGGCTTGCGTGTTGCAGACGCACAAGGCACCTTGACCCATGGTACGGGTGTAGTTCAAGAATCGGGCGTGACCATCGCCGACCGTGATTATTTTGTCCGGCTGCGTGATCAGCCTGACGTCGGGCTTGTGGTGTCCGAGCCGGTGCAGGGGCGTATCAGCGGCCAGTGGGTGATCGGTCTGGCAAGGGCCATCCTGCGGCCGGATGGCAGCTTTGCGGGGGTGGTCGTGGGCGCCATTCCATTGACCCGATTCACGGCCATCTTTGATGAACTGGCTGTCGGCCAGGGGGGGACGTTCACCCTGTTTGACGATGCGCTGCGCGTGATAACCCGCCAGCCGTTGCGGCCGGGTGCCATGGAGAAGTTTGGCAGAAAAATCAACTCCCCCGTGCTGGAGGCGTTGATGGCGTCGAATCGCAGCGAAGCAACGTATGTGGCAGCCTCCAATCTGGACGGATTGGATCGGATGTATTCCGTCCGTCGGATAAAGGGGGTACCTCTGAATATCAGCGTTGGGCTTTCCACGCAGGATTTTTTACGGTTGTGGCGCAATGATGCGCTCAAGACCATCGCATTTGCAGTCGTCTTCATGTTGACCACCATGCTGTTGTTCTGGCTCAGCTTCCGGGCCTGGCGCAGGGAGGCGTCCTCAGCGGCCGCATTGAAAGACGCTAACCGCACACTGGCAGCCGAGAAGGAGCTGAACCAGACGATTATCCAAAGCTCTCCGTTTGCGATCTATACGCGTGACCGTAATGGCATTGTGACCGCCTGGAATGTGGCTGCCGAGCGACTTTTTGGCTGGCGAGCGGACGAGGTCGTCGGCCATACCCTGAGGACTTTGCCTCCGGGAAAGGAGCAGGAAAGTCTGGATATCCGGGAAAAAATCCTGCGTGGCGAGAACATCATCCAGCTGGAAGTGCAGCGTCAGAAGCGCGATGGCACCCTGTTTGACCTTAGCACCACGCTGGCTCCGTTGCGGGATGCCTCGGGCGCGAATGAAGGGTATCTGGCTATTGCCCTCGATGTCACGGAGCGCAAGGCCGCAGAACGGCAGATTGAATTTCTGGCCTACCGGGATGTCCTGACGGGTCTGCCCAACCGGCGGCTGCTGCACGACCGGTTCGAGCAGGCCGTGGCTTATGCGGAGCGCGACGGATCACAGGTAGGGCTCCTGTTTCTGGATCTGGACAACTTCAAGACCATCAACGATTCGCTGGGGCATCTGGTGGGGGATGCCTTGCTCAAGGAGGTTGCCAGGCGACTCGGCGAATGTGTGCGCGAAACTGACACCATCAGCCGGCAGGGCGGGGACGAGTTTCTGGTCCTGTTGCCGGACCTGCACGGCAATGACGCGATCACGCCGGTGCTGTCTTTGATCCGGGAGAAGCTGCTATTGCCCTATGAGCTGGAGGGGCACGAGCTGACCACGTCCGCCTCCATAGGCGTGTCCCTCTACCCGGGTGACGGCAAGGATTTCGACACCCTGCTGAGAAAGGCCGATACGGCCATGTACCAGACCAAGGATTCCGGTCGCAATGGGTATCGTTTTTTTAACGAACAGATGAACGACCTGGCGGTCGAAAATCTCCAGCTCAAGAATGGATTGCGTGGCGCCATCACACGCAACGAATTTGTGCTGCATTACCAGCCCCAGATCGATCTGCAGACGGGCAAGGTGGTGGGGGTTGAGGCGCTGATCCGCTGGAATCACCCTGAGCGCGGGATGATTCTTCCCGGGCGCTTTGTCCCGCTGGCTGAGGACAGCGGACTGATCGTGCCGATTGGTGAATGGGTGCTTCATGAGGCATGCCGGCAGGCGGTCGAGTGGCAGAAGGCGGGCCTGCCCAGCCTGGTCATGGCCGTCAATCTCTCGGCGGTCCAGTTCAAGCGCGGCGACGTGGAGCAGGTGGTGACCCGTGCTTTGCAGGCAACGGGCTTCGACCCCCGGTTTCTTGAGCTGGAGCTGACGGAGTCGATCCTGATTCACAACACGGACAACGTGCTGGCCAGCGTCAAACGGCTCAAGCAGATGGGGGTTACGCTGTCCATTGACGATTTCGGTACCGGCTATTCAAGCCTGTCCTACCTCAAACGGTTTGATGTGGACAAGCTCAAGATCGACCAGAGTTTCATCCGCGACCTGGCCACCGATCCGGATGACGCCGCCATCATTCGCGCCATCATCCAGATGGCGCGCAGCCTGAATCTCAAGACCATTGCCGAGGGCGTGGAAGACGGTGACATGCTGGCGCAACTGCGTACCTTCAACTGCGACGAAGCCCAGGGTTATCATTTCGCCCGGCCCATGCCGGCACAGTCCATCGTGAACTACCTGCGAGGCGAATGGGGTGCTGCAGACCTGACGCCGGTGGGCTAAGCTAGCGTTTGCCTGCGGCAGGACAATCAAGTACAAAATCTGAGGCCATTGCGCGATGGGCGCTTGATTTTTCCCGGTCTGACCCTAACATCTGCGCCATCGGTCCGCCAACGTCGGGCTGTCTTTGAAAGAAACCATGAAACGAATTCTGCTTTTTGTCGCAACCAATCTCGCCGTTGTGGTGGTGCTGGGCATTGTGGCCAATTTGCTGGGTGTCAACCGCTTCCTGACGGCCAACGGGCTCAACCTGGGCGCCTTGCTGGGCTTTGCCCTGATCTTTGGTTTTGGCGGCGCGATCATCTCGCTCCTGATCAGCAAGCCCGTGGCCAAGTGGAGCGCCAGTGTGCGCGTGATCGAACAGGCACAGAACGCCGACGAGGCCTGGATTGTCGAGACGGTGCGCAAGCATGCCGAGCGCGCTGGCATTGGCATGCCGGAGGTAGGCATCTTCGAGGGCGACCCCAATGCCTTTGCCACGGGGGCGTTCAAGAATTCTGCCCTGGTGGCGGTCAGCACGGGTTTGCTGCAGGGCATGACGCGCGAAGAGGTGGAGGCCGTCATCGGCCATGAGATCGCCCATATCGCCAACGGCGACATGGTCACCATGACGCTGATCCAGGGCGTGATGAACACCTTTGTGGTTTTCATCAGCCGGGTGGTGGGCTATGCGGTGGACAGTTTTCTGCGCAAGGGCGACTCCGAGAACTCGGGCCCCGGTATCGGCTACTTTGTCACCACCATCGTGATGGACATCGTGCTGGGCTTTCTGGCCGCCATCATCGTGGCCTGGTTCAGCCGCCAGCGCGAGTTCCGTGCCGATGCCGGCTCGGCCCAGTTGCTGGGCCGCAAGCAGCCCATGATCAACGCATTGGCACGTCTGGGTGGCATGCACCCGGCTGAACTGCCCAAGAGCATGGCCGCCATGGGCATTGCCGGTGGCATTGGCAAGCTGTTCTCGACTCACCCGCCGATCGAGGAGCGCATTGCCGCACTGCAGAACACGCAGGCTTGAAATCTCTCAACCTGATTGGCAGCGGCCGCGTCGGGCAAACCCTGGCGCGGCTTTGGCATGACAGCGGCACTTACCGCATTCAGGATGTGCTGACGACGTCCACGGTCAGTGCCTCACGGGCTGTGGCGTTCATCGGTGCAGGGCGTGCCGTGGGCAGTCTTTCAGACATGCAGCCTGCTGATGTCTGGATGCTGGCAGTGCCTGACCGGCAGATCGCCACGATGGCCGAGCAGCTGGCAGCGTCTGCCCAGGGAAGGACGCCGGCGCTGGTGTTTCACTGCAGCGGCGCATTGACATCTGAACTGCTGGCTCCACTGCGCGCGCTGGGCTGGCAAGCAGGTAGCGCTCACTGCAATCTGAGTTTTGCATCAGCGTCCACGGCGATCGCACAGTTTGCCGGCACGCCTTGCGGGCTGGAGGGAGACGAGGCCGCGGTGCAGGCGCTGCAGGCAGATTTCTCCGCCATTGGTGGGCGCTGTTTCCCGGTGCGGGCCGAGGACAAGGTGCTCTACCATGCGGCCGCCGTGTTCGCGAGCAACTTTCTGCCGGTCTTGCAGGCTGCGGCCAGCGAGCTCTGGCGCGACAGCGGTGTGCCGGCCGAATTGATTCCGCTGCTTGAACGCAGTCTGCTGCGGCAGGTAGCAGACAATGTTTTGGCACTGGGGCCGGCGGCCGCACTCACCGGGCCTGCGGCACGTGGCGACAGTGACGTGGTGAAACGTCAGGGCCAGGCTCTGGCGCAATGGGACCCGGCCGTCGGTGAGGCATATCGTGCGCTGAGTGAACTGGCCCGGCGCCTCGCACAACAGGGGCATCTGCAGGACACGTGATCCGTTGGCGCCATCGCCGCTTGCGCAGGGGCGCGTCAGGTGCGCCTGACCGATTTCGCGCTTAGGGCCTGGCCGCGCTGCGGGCTGTCTGTTTGATGCTCGTCAAGAGATCGTCAGTTTTGAGCGCAGAACGTGGCGCACAGCCGCTCGTCTGCTTGGCAAGCCATCCTGTTCTCCCTAGTATGAAGACTTCCTGACCAGATCTTCTGAGAAAGGTGGGGGTATGCGTCGTTTTCCGATACTGTTTGCGACCGGGGCACTGGCCTCATTGTGCTGGCTGCCCGTCCATGCCGAGCAGGTGCTGTCGCCCGAATGTGAGCAAGCCTGGGCCACGTACAACGAGTTCAAGGATCGCACCGTGATGGAGGAGTCGCAGTACACCCTCACGGTGCAGGGTGCTGCGGTGCGTGCCGCCTGTGGAAAAGACGCCTTGCCGGCCCCGCCGAAGGCCGATATCCCGCCCAAACCCCGGGTGCGCAAGCCCAGTCCCGTTCCACCTCTGCCGTCGCCATCGGTGCCTGCCGACACCCTGTCACCACCCGCACCGAAGACGCCGTGAGTGGCCGGGAGGGTATACCCTGAAGGGTATTTAAGTAACTCTCGATATGGTCGATAGATCTTGTAACCAATTGATACATTGCAAGGAAAATCACCATGTTGAACACCAAATCGATGAGTATTTCCAGAAAAATGGGGCTGCTGATCAGCAGCGCCATTCTGGGCATCATCGTCCTGGCCGCCGTGCTCCTGTTCTCCGAACGGAAAATGATCATGGAAGAGCGCCAGAACGGCGTGCAGCAGACCGTCGAACTGGCGTACGGCATCATTGCGCACTTCCATGATCTGGCTGGCAAGGGCAAGATGACCGAGGACGAGGCCAAGCAGGCTGCCATGGCCAGCATCAGAACCTTGCGCTATAGCGGCTCAGAGTATTTCTGGATCAATGACATGCATCCCAAGATGGTGATGCATGCGGTCAAGCCCGAGCTTGAGGGCAAGGACCTGACCGAGAACAAGGACCCCACGGGCAAGCATCTGTTTGTGGAATTCGTCAACACGGTCAAGGCCAATGGTGCTGGCTTCGTTTTCTATCTCTGGCCCAAACCGGGCAGTGACAAGCCGGTGCAAAAGGTTTCCTATGTGAAGGGCTTTACACCCTGGGGCTGGATTGTCGGCTCCGGCGTTTACGTTGACAACGTGGACTCTACCGTGGCTCAACGTGCCATCGGTCTTTCCCTGGGTGCGCTGGCGCTGGCTGCCATTCTCTTGGTGATTGGGCTGGCAATTGCACGCAGCATGCTCAAGCAGCTCGGTGGCGAGCCGGCCTATGCCGTCGGCATCACGCGGCGCATGGCCGACGGTGACCTCAATGTCGTGGTTGACCTCAAGAGTGGCGACAACAGCAGCTTGTTGTATGCCATCAAGGACATGCGCGACAGCTTCTCCAATATTGTGGGACGTGTGCGCCAGGGGTCGGAGGGCGTTGCCACCGCCTCGTCTGAAATTGCCCAGGGCAACCACGACCTGAGCTCGCGCACCGAGAACCAGGCCAGTGCCCTGGAAGAAACTGCTGCCTCAATGGAAGAGCTCAATTCCACCGTACAGAGAAATGCCGGCAATGCGGAGCAGGCCAACCAGCTGGCTTTGCGCGCCAGCACCGTGGCCGTGCAGGGCGGTGAGGTGGTGGGCCAGGTGGTCGAGACCATGAAAGGTATCAACGAGAGCTCGCGCAAGATCAACGACATCATCAGCGTGATTGATGGCATCGCTTTTCAGACCAACATCCTGGCGCTCAATGCAGCCGTGGAAGCGGCGCGTGCCGGCGAGCAGGGCCGCGGCTTTGCGGTTGTGGCTTCCGAGGTTCGCAGCCTGGCGGGCCGCAGTGCTGAAGCCGCGAAAGAGATCAAGAGCCTGATCGGCGCGAGTGTCGAGCGCGTGGAGCAGGGCACAACGCTGGTTGACCGTGCAGGTGAAACCATGACCGAGGTGGTGAGCTCCATCAAGCGCGTGACCGACCTCATGGGTGAGATCAGCGCGGCCAGCAGCGACCAGAGCCTGGGTGTGTCCCAGGTGGGCGAGGCCATCAAGCAGATGGACCAGGTGACTCAGCAAAATGCCGCGCTGGTGGAAGAAATGGCCGCTGCGGCCAGCAGCCTCAAGGCTCAGGCGCAGGAACTTGTGAGCACCGTGGCTGTCTTCAAGCTGAGTGAAGCTGACGAGCACCGTGCACGTGCAAGCACACGACCCGCTGCACCGGCCATGTCGCCGAAGCCTGCCGGCAAACTTGCAGCGCCACGTCCGCAGGCCGCCAGCCGGCCTGCAGCAGCACAGCCGGCCGCGAATGCTGCCAAGCCGGCGGCCAAGCCAGCCAAACCGACGGCATCGGCGACCGGCGAGGATGACTGGACCAGCTTCTAGGCGAGCACGTCCAGCGCCAGGGCCTCGGCGACCTTGATGCCGTCCACGCCCGCCGAGAGAATGCCGCCGGCGTAGCCGGCGCCCTCACCGGCCGGGTAGAGGCCACGCACATTGAGGCTTTGCAGGTCTTCGCCACGCGGGATGCGCAACGGTGACGAGGTGCGTGTTTCCACGCCCGTGAGCACAGCGTCCCGCATGTCGAAGCCCTTGATCTTTTTGCCAAAGGCCGGCAGTGCCTCGCGGATCGCCTCGATCGCATAAGCCGGCAGCGCAGGGGACAGGCTGCCGAGTTTCACACCAGGTTTGTAGGAGGGCTGCACGCTGCCGAAGTCGGTGGAGGGCCGGTCGGCAATGAAGTCGCCCACGAGCTGGCCTGGTGCTTCGTAGGTACCCCCGCCCAGCACATAGGCTTGCGACTCCAGCTGTCGCTGCAGCACGATGCCTGCCAGCGGGTGGGTTTGGGGGGGCTGCAATGCCGTCAGCTTCGCGGCTTCCTGGGCATACCGTGTGCCGGCCTCAACGCCAAAGGCAGCCTGCCAGTCGGCCAGGTTTTCTGGCCTGCCATCAGGGAAGTCGGGGGGCTCAATGCCCACCACAATGCCCGCATTGGCATTGCGCTCGTTGCGCGAGTACTGGCTCATGCCGTTGGTGACCACGCGGCCGGGCTCCGAGGTGGCGGCGACCACAGTGCCGCCTGGGCACATGCAGAAGCTGTAGACAGCGCGGCCGTTCTTCGCATGGTGTACCAGTTTGTAGTCGGCCGCCCCCAGCAGCGAATTGCCCGCATGACGACCCCAGCGTGCGCGGTCGATCAGGCTTTGCGGGTGCTCGATGCGAAAGCCGATGGAGAAAGGTTTGGCGTGCATCTCGACACCGCGCTCGTACAGCCTGGCAAAGGTGTCGCGCGAGCTGTGGCCCAGCGCCATCACCACATGGGTGGCTGGCAGTTCGTAGGCAGTGTCTGTGTTGAGGTCCAGTACCGTCAGCCCTGTGAGCTGGCGACCGGCCGGTGTGTCATCAATTTGCACATCGGTCACACGCTGCTGGAAGCGGATCTCGCCACCCAGCGCAATGATCTGCTCGCGCATGTGCTCCACCACCTTGACCAGCTTGAAGGTGCCAATGTGCGGATGCGCTTCCACCAGGATGTCTTCGGGTGCACCTGCCTGCACAAACTCGTTCATCACCTTGCGGCCCAGCAGGCGCGGGTCCTTGATCTGGCTGTAGAGCTTGCCGTCGGAAAACGTGCCAGCGCCGCCTTCACCAAACTGCACATTGGACTCGGGCTTCAACACCTGTTTGCGCCACAGGCCCCAGGTGTCCTTGGTGCGTTCGCGCACCTGTTTGCCGCGCTCAATCACGAGGGGCTTGAAACCCATCTGCGCCAGCAGCAGCGCCGCGAAGATGCCGCAGGGGCCGAAGCCCACCACCACCGGGCGTTCCTTCAGGCTGGCCGGTGCCTGTGCAACCGGGTGGTAGATCAGGTCGGGCGAGGGCTTGATATGCAGGTGGCCGGCGAACTTCTCCAGCAGGATGGCTTCAAGCTCGGGCGCGAGCTCTACATCGACGATGTAGACCTGCAGCAGGTCGGCCTTGCGCGCATCAAAGCTGCGCTTGTAGACGCTGAAGCCGGTGATCGCTTCGGTGGTGATGCCCAGCGTCTGGGCGATGAGATGTGGCAACGCGTCGGGCGCGTGCTCCAGCGGGAGTTTGAGTTCAGTGAGGCGGATCATGGCAATTCAGGGCTTGTATTGATCAAGCAGAAGAAGGGCGCAATGATACGCTGCCTCACATATGGGAGGCCAGCACGAAGCATCCGGCACGAACTCTGTGAAAAGGTCGCCGCAACTCCATCGGGGGTGCTTGTGCCCCCGATTCCTTGATCAAACCGGCAGGAAGCCTTCCACGGACAAATAGCGTTCGCCCGTGTCGTAGTTGAAGCCCAGCACTTTGGCGCCGGCGGGCAGCTCGGGCAGTTTCTGTGCAATCGCCGCCAGCGTGGCGCCAGAGGAGATGCCGACCAGCATGCCTTCTTCGCGTGCGCAGCGCCGGGCCATCTCTCGGGCCGGTTCGGCGTCGACCTGGATCACGCCGTCGAGCAGGCTGGTGTCGAGGTTCTTCGGGATAAAGCCGGCACCGATGCCCTGGATCGGATGCGGGGCAGGGGCGCCGCCCGAGATGACGGGCGAGGCCACGGGCTCGACCGCGAACACCTTGAGGTCGGGCCACTTGGCCTTGAGTACTTTGGCGCAGCCCGTGAGGTGACCGCCGGTGCCCACGCCGGTGATAAGGGCGTCCAGTCCGTCGGGGAAGTCCTTGACGATCTCCAGCGCGGTCGTGCGGGCGTGCACATCCACATTGGCCGGGTTCTCGAACTGCTGCGGCATCCACGCGCCGGGCGTGGCGGCCACAAGTTCCTGGGCGCGGGCGATGGCACCCTTCATGCCTTTTTCGCGCGGCGTGAGGTCGAAGCTCGCGCCATAGGCCAGCATGAGGCGGCGACGCTCGACGGACATGCTGTCCGGCATGACGAGCACGAGTTTGTAGCCCTTCACGGCCGCCACCATGGCCAGGCCGACTCCGGTGTTGCCCGAGGTGGGTTCGATGATGGTGCCGCCGGGTTTGAGCGTGCCGCTTTTCTCGGCGTCTTCCACCATGGCCAGCGCGATGCGGTCCTTGATGGAGCCGCCCGGGTTGCCGCGTTCGGACTTGATCCAGACGTGGCGGTTGTCACCGAACAGGCGGTTGATGCGCACATGGGGCGTGTTGCCAATGGTGTGGAGGATGCTGTCTGCTTTCATGTCGGTCTCCTGTAGCTCGGGGCTTTTTAGATGGGTTTGGGTTCTATTGTGCCGGGCTTGTTCTGTCGTTGGGAACATAAGGATATGCCTGATCCGTGATAATGCGCGGGTGAAGCACGCCAGACCGTCGCTGGTGCAATCTGGGAAACCAGGCACTGGAGGAACGTCCGGACTGCATAGGGCAGCGTAGGAGGTAATACCTCTCCACCGTGAGGTGAGGATCAGAGCAACAGAGACGAGCCGGTTTAGTCCGGGTGAAACGGGCAATCTCTACGCGCAGCAATACCAAGTAGGCCAGCGTTGATGTGGCTCCGCAGAGCTGGCGGGTAGGTAGCACCGAGCCGGTGGGGTGACTCCCGGCCCAGAGTAATGACGGTCACATCGGGGGCAACCCCGATGCACAGAATCCGGCTTATCGGCGCGCTTCACACTTATTCCGGCCATGCGCTTGCGCGCGCGGCCCATGCTCAAAACCGCTCATGCGGCAGCAGGTAGCGCCACTGCCCCACGGGCAGCTGCAGCATCGAGACACGGCCGATACGGGTGCGCCGCATGGACAGGATGCCCAGGTCGGCGCGTTCGCACAGATAGGCAATCAGCCCGGGGTGCGCGCCCTTGATGGCAAAGCGCAGCCGGCTCGTGCCCTCGCCGGTGCTGTTGAGGCTGACCTTGAAATTCGGCAGTGGCTGTTCACGGCTGCCTTTTAGCTGGCTGAGTCGCAGCAGGGTTTCCGGCGGCACCTCGCCCTGAACTTCCACCATGAACTCCTGCTCCATCACGCCCTCGTCCTCGGTGAGCTTGCGTGCCACGCGCCAGTCCTGCGTGAAGACGAGCAGGCCGCTGGCCGCGGTTTCCAGCGGCACGTGTGAGGCCAGCTTGCTGAAGTGCCGCTTGAGCACGCGCACGCCTGAGGGGTCGTCGGCAAAGTGTGTGGCTGGTTGCAACTCGCGCGGCAGCGGGGCATCTTCCCCTGTGCCATCCAGGCTGCCGGGGGCCTTGTTGAGCAGCAGGGTCACGGGTGTGAGCTCCATCAGGCTGGCGTGGGGGTCGATCTCAATGGTCTGGCTGGTGACCCTGTGCTGCGGCTCTTCCACCACCTGACCGTTCACGCGCACCCAGCCGCCTTCGATGTACTGCTCGGCCTCGCGGCGCGAGCAGGCACGCAGCTCGGCCACGCGTTTGGCCAGCCGGATACCGTCCGAATCCTGGGTTTTCGGGGTGCGGCTCATGCGGGCGACGCCGTGTTGCCTGGCGCCATGGACTGGATGCGCTCCACATGCGCGAGCAGCGAGCGCTTGGCCACGGGCCACAGGCGCGTTGGCACGTCGTCGTAGGCATGCGTCACCCAGTCATCCATCGAGCCCTCGGGATGGGCTTGCATCACGCGCAGGATCTTGGCCTCGCGCTGCAGGCGGTGTGCCTTGAGTTTGGCAATGGCCTGACGGGCCTCGCCCAGCACATAGCCATGGGCGGGCAGGATGAAGCCGATGCCGTGGGCTTCGCAGGCCGCGTCCAGGGCGTCGAGTGAGTCGAGGTAGTCGTTCATATTGCCGTCGGGTGGGTCCACCACCGTGGTGCTGCCGTTGAGTATGTGATCGCCCGAGAACAGCAGGCCGTCTTCGAGCAGTGCCAGGCAGAGGTGGTTGGCCGCATGGCCGGGGGTGTGGATCACTTGCAAAGTATGGGTAATTTTGCCCTCCAGCCCTTGTCCTGAAAGCGTCAACAGCTCCTGATTTTGTAGCGGTCGGTCGGGCGTGAACTCGCTCGCGGCGCGCGCGGTGGGGGCCGAGGGCAGGCCTAGAACCGGGGGCGCGGTGCGATTGCCGTCAGCGCCCACTTTCACGCACAAGGCCTGCAGCGGCTTGGCGCCGGGCGAATGGTCGGGGTGCGAGTGGGTGCACACAATCATGCGGATGTCGCCGCCCGCAGCGCGCCACAGGCGCTGCAGGTGATCGTCATCGGCCGGGCCGGGATCGATCGCGATGTAGCCGGTGTGCGGGTCGCCCACGAGGTAGCTGTTGGTGCCGGGCCCGGTCATGGCGCCGGGGTTGGGGGCGGTCAGGCGAGACACGTTTTTCAGCAAGGCCATGGGACGCTCGCTCTGCCAGTCCAGCGGGTGCACGATCTGGCCGTCAGGGCAGACCAGCGCGAGCTCGCCAAAGGGCGACTCGTGCTCCATGTAGCGGGCTTCCTTGCCGCCAAACAGACCGGCCCGCGGGCAACTGGTCCACAGCGGTTCTTCGGTTTCGGCGCAGGCCTGCAGCACGTCACCGACCTTGGCGAACTGCTGCAGCCGCTCCAGCGTGCGGATGGTGGGGAAGATCATGAAAAACTGGCCGGCCTCGTGCCGTGCCAGCGCATCGGCCGGGCGCACCCAGACCGGCTCGAACTGCTCGGTCTCGTCGGCCACGGGGGTCTGGCCCTCAGGCATGCGGGCCACGAGAAAGGGCACGTCAAAGCGGCGCGAGAGGTCGCGGTCGGTGATCCAGCGGGCCAGCACGAACACCTCGTCGGCGGCCATCGTGAGGCCCTGCTGCAGGCACTGCGCGGCAAAGGGACGCTGGCGGTCGAGTGCGGCGATGTCGCTCATGCGGGCATGGGCACCGTCGGCGCGGCGCGCCAGCAGCACGCCGAGCTCCTCGAAGCTTTCCCGGATAGCAGCAATGGCCTGTGTGAGATGCAGCTCGCTCTGGCCAGTGCGCCGCGTAGCCTGCGCGTGGCAGGCCGCGTCGGCTGCATCCACCCCGCCACCGGGGAACACATAGGCGCCGGGGGCGAAGCTGGCCGTCATCGAGCGGCGTGTCATGAGCACTTCAATGCCCTGCGGGCTGTCATGCAGCAGGAGCACGGTAGCCGCGGGGCGCACAGGCGCGGGTTCGCGCGAGGGGTGGAGGAGTTGGGAGGAGCGGGGCATGCCCTGATTTTGCCGCCAAAAGCCCGGGGCCTGTCTTTTGCGGTCTGGAGCTGCCTGAAGGGGCTGCCGTGATTGGCGTAAACCCGGTCCGTAATGTCCGCAGCGCTGCCTCTGTGCCGGCCCGCCATACTTCGTTTTTTAGCCCGGAGATAACATGAAAACCATCCTGATTCGTCGCGCGCTGGCACTCGCTGCGCTGACCTGCCTGACTGTGCCCTTAGGCGCCCTCGCACAGACCTGGCCTGCCAAACAGCCGATCAAGCTGGTGGCGGTGTTTCCGCCCGGCGGTTCGGTGGACCAGGTCTCGCGCATCCTGTCGGTGCCGCTGCAGCAGCAGCTCGGCCAGACCGTGGTGGTGGACAACAAGGGCGGCGCTTCCGGTTCGATTGGCACCGCTTTTGTGGCGGCAGCACCCGCAGACGGCTATACCTATGCTGCGGTGTTCGACACGCATGGTGTGAATCCGAGCCTGATCCCGAACCTGCCTTTCGACACCAAGAGGGACCTGATTCCCGTGGTGCTGATCGGCACCTCGCCCATGGTGCTGGCCACTTATGCGGGCTCGGAGTACAAGAGCTTTGCCGATGTGGTGGCTGCCGCCAAGGCCAAAAAGAACGTGAGCTACGGCACCATCGGCTCGGGCAGTCTGGGCCACGTGGCGATGACGCTGCTGGGCAAGAGTGGCGACATCGACTGGCAGCACGTGCCTTACAAGGGTGGCGGCCCGCTCATGAACGATGCCGTGGCCGGCCATGTGCCGCTGTCCATCGGCTCGGTGTTCGTGACCAAGCCCCATATCGACAGCAAGCGCATGCGCCCGCTGGTGGTCACCACGAGCAAGCGCTCAGTTGAGTTGCCCGATGTGCCGACCGTGGCCGAGAGCGGCTACCCCGGCTTCGAGGCACCGGCCTGGTGGGCGATCCTGGCGCCGGCCAAGACGCCGCCCGAGATCGTCAAGCGCATGAACGAGGAGATCAACAAGGCCCTGAAGCTGCCGGAGGTGGCGAAGAAGCTCGAAGCGCAGGGCATCACGGTGATTGGCGGCTCGTCCGAATCGGCCAAGGTATTCATCGACAAGCAGATCGACCTGTGGGCCAAGGTGGTGAAGGACAACGGCATCAAGGCGGACTGATTTTCTGGAGTTTGATGGTGAGGGACTTGATGGCTGTGGGTTGTATTCCCCTACTCACTCCCCCCGCCCTCTCCCGCCCCGCCGGGCGGAAGAGGGAGCTTTGATTTTGTTTTTGGCCTTCGATGACGCTTCTACGGCGCTACCAAGGCACGTGTGTTCGACAACCCTTCTCCCTCTTTGTGTTGTAGAAGGCGCATCGACACGAAGTCGCCAAATGAGGTCCCCTTTTCCTCCCAGCGGGGCGGGAGAGGGGTTGGGGAAGAGAGTGGGGGAGAACTAACGTTGCCAGCATTGCTGAAAAAAAGACTATTCCGGCGTAATCCCCAGCGCCACCAGGAATCGCGCCACCATGTTGTAGGTGGCAATCGCACTGGTGAGCTCCACCACCTCGGTCTCATTGAAGTGTGAGCGCAGAGCCTTGAACACCTCGTCGCTGACCTTCACATCCAGCGTCATCTGCGCGGCGTACTGAACCACGATCTTTTCAATAGTGCCCAGCGCAGCTTCATCAGGGGCAGCACGCGGATTTTTCTTGACATGGTCATTGAGTGCATCCAGCTCGGCCTGGGTACCACCGGCGGCCAGAAAGTCGGGCGCATGATGGTGGTACTCGTAGGCGGCGCCGGTCAGCAGGGCCACGGTGCAGATGCCGAGCTCGCGCTGCTTGCGGCTGGTAGGCAGGCCGGTACGCACAGCCTTGAGGTAGACGTTCCAGGCACGGGCCAGCGGCTCGCTCCACAACAGGGCCTTGTCGAGGTTGATGAGCGTGCCGCCGCGGCGCGCGAGAATCGCGTCAACCAGTTCCTGCGGTTGGGGCTTGAGTTCCTGGGTCCAATAGGGGATTCGCATCGTTGTGTTCCTGCATGTTGATGGCCAGAGGGAAGGCTCAAGGATAAGCGCATAAATGAGCGGATAATTTGTCACCATGCGAATCCGCTTTACAAAAATGCAGGGTGCGGGCAACGACTTCGTGGTGCTCGACGAAACCCGCCAGAGGCTGGGCCTCACGACGGCACAGTACCGCCTTCTGGCCGACCGGCACTTTGGTGTGGGAGCAGACCAGATTCTCACCGTGCGCCCCGCGCCCGAGCCGGGCATTGATTTCGAATACGTGATCCACAACGCCGATGGCGCCGAGGTGGAGCAGTGCGGCAACGGCGCGCGCTGCTTTGTGCGCTATGTGCGTGACCAGGGGCTGACCGACAAGGACGCGATTCGCGTCAAGACCATGAGCAGCATCATCGAGCCGCGCCTGAACCCCGATGGCCGCGTGACGGTGGACATGGGCGCGCCGATTTTTGATTTGCCGCAAGTGCCTTTCAACGCCAGCGGGCTGACGCCCCAGCGCCACGGTTCCTGGGAAAAATGGCCTCTTGCCCTTGATGAATATGCGCAAGCAGCTACAATTTTCGTAGCAATCGTGTCAATGGGTAATCCCCATGCGGTGCAACTGGTGGACGATGTGGACACGGCGCCCGTGCTGACGCAGGGCCCGCTGATCGAGCACCATGCCCGGTTTGTGCGGCGCGTGAACGCCGGCTTCATGCAGGTGGTGGATCGCTCGCATATTCGCTTGCGCGTGTACGAGCGCGGTGCGGGCGAGACACTGGCCTGTGGCACAGGCGCCTGCGCGGCTGTCGTGGCGGGCATTCGCCTGGGACTGCTGGATGCGCGGGTGGAGGTGCAGACCCGGGGTGGCGCCCTCACGATTGAATGGACCGGTGGTGATGCACCGGTGATGATGACCGGCCCGGCGACGACAGTGTTTCAGGGCGAGATAGAACTACCAGACTGACTATGACCAACCAACTCATGAATCCGATCACTGAAGACGATATTGCCAACTACCTGGCCAACACGCCGGACTTTTTCGAGCGCCATGCCGAGTTGCTGGCCGCGGTACACCTCACCAGTCCGCACAGCAAGCGTGCCGTGAGCCTGCAGGAGCGCCAGGCTGAGATGCTGCGTGAGAAGATCAAGGCGCTGGAGCACCGGGTGATGGACATGATCCGCAACGGCAACGAAAACGTCATCCTCTCTGACCGCATGCTGCAGTGGGCCAGGGATTTGTTCCAGACCCATGACGCCCAAGCCTTGCCCGAACAGATTGCGCACGCGCTCAAGGACCAGTTTTCGGTGCCGCAGGTAGCGATCCGGGTTTGGGATGTGGCTCCTGCATTCGCAGCTGCGCCATTTGCCCAGGACGTGAGCCAGGATGCAAAGCTGTTTGCTTCTTCGCTGCGCGAGCCTTTTTGCGGTGTGAACTCAGGCTTTGAGGCCGTCAACTGGCTGCCAGAGCCGCAGTCTGCGGTGTCGCTGGCGCTGCTGCCGTTGCGTCCGGGCCTGTCGACCAGCGCAGCCCCTGCGTTCGGCATGCTGGTGCTGGCCTCGCCCGATGCCCAGCGCTTTCACAGCGGCATGGGGACTGATTTCCTGGAGCGCATGGGAGAGTTGGCCAGCGCAGCGCTATCGCGCCTGAGGTAAGGCCTTACGGGGTCACGCATGCCGTCCAGTCCCCGCCACCCTTTGCCTGTAGCGATGCCGCTGCAGACCGCTGATGCACCGCTTTCGCCGCTGGTCGAACGTTATCTGGAGCATGTGCGGGTGGAAAAGCGCCTGGCGCAACGCACCGTGGAGCTCTATGCACTGGATCTGCAAAAGCTCGCGGACTTCGCTTCACAGGCCGGGGTGGAGTTGCCTCAGGTGCAGAACACCCACATCCGCCGCTGGGTCGCGCAGATGCACAGCGCTGGCCGGAGCGGACGCGGTATTGCACTGATCCTCTCGGGTTGGCGCGGCTTCTACACCTGGCTGGGGCGCGAGTTGCTGGTGACGAGCAACCCGGTGCAGGACGTGCGCGCACCCAAGGCCCCCAAGCCCTTGCCCAAAGCCTTGAGTGTGGATGATTCGGTGCAGCTGGCTGACTTTCACAGTGAGACCAATGATCCCTGGCTTGAAGCCCGCGATGCTGCGATGGTGGAGTTGCTCTATGGCAGCGGCTTGCGCGTGGGTGAGTTGACGGGGCTGGATGTAGTGGCCAGCACAGCGGCTCGCGGCTGGATTGACCTGCAGGCCGCCGAAGCCCATGTGCTGGGCAAAGGGTCCAAGCGACGCACCGTGCCGGTGGGCAGCAAGGCACTGGAGGCCTTGCAACGCTGGCTGACGCAGCGCGAGCAGGCGGGTCACGGCGCACAGGCAGCGCTTTTCACGGGTCGGCACGGGACACGCCTGACAGCGCAATCGATCTGGCAGCGCCTCAAGCGCCGTAGCCTGCAGGCCGGCCTGGCCACACCGGTGCACCCGCACATGCTGCGCCACTCCTTTGCGAGCCACTTGCTGCAATCCAGCAGTGACCTGCGGGCGGTGCAGGAGCTATTGGGTCACGCCAACATCACGACGACACAGGTCTATACGCGGCTGGATTTCCAGCATCTGGCCCGTGCCTACGACGCAGCGCATCCGCGGGCGCGGATGACTGGTTCATCGAAGAAATAGCCTGTTCCCTGCAGGGCGGGGCTCAGAAGCTCGCCCAGTCCTCTTCGCCGTCCTTGCTCAGGGCGGCTTTGGGGGCCGTTTTGGCCGGGGCGGCAAGCGTCGCCTGCCTGGCTTTGGCTGTGGGCTGCGCAGCAGAGTTGCTCAACGCAGGTTTTGCCGTCGCGGCCGGGGCACTCAGCATGTCGGACGCGCCATGCTGGCTGGATAGCTTGAACACAGCCACGGTGCTGACCAGTTCCTGAGCCTGTGTTTTGAGGCTGCTGGCAGCAGCGGCCATTTCCTCGACCAGCGCGGCATTTTGCTGCGTGGTCTGGTCCATCTGGGTGATGGCTTCGTCCACCTGTGCCACGCCCTGGCTCTGTTCGTTGCTGGCCGCACTGATCTCGCCCATGATGTCGGTCACACGGCGAATGCTGCTTACCACTTCGGTCATGGTGGCCCCCGCCTTGTCCACCAGGGCCGAGCCCTGGCCTACGCGTTGCACGCTGTCATTGATCAGCGTGGTGATTTCCTTGGCAGCTTCCGCGCTGCGTCCGGCCAGGCTGCGCACCTCCGAGGCCACCACCGCAAAACCGCGGCCCTGCTCGCCTGCACGTGCTGCCTCGACTGCGGCATTGAGCGCGAGGATGTTGGTCTGAAAGGCAATGCCATCGATCACGCTGATGATGTCGCTGATCTTCTTGGAGCTTTCGTTGATGCCTTTCATGGTGTCCACCACCTGGCCCACTACTTCGCCGCCCTGTACCGCGGTGGTACTGGCGCTCAGGGCCAGCTGATTGGCCTGGCGCGCATTGTCGGCGTTTTGCTTGACGGTGGAGCTGAGCTCCTCCATTGAGGCAGCAGTTTCCTCCAGGGAACTGGCCTGGCTTTCAGTGCGGGCCGACAGGTCGTGGTTGCCCTGGGCAATCTCGGCCGAGGCGGTGGCCACACCTTCCGAACCCTGGCGCACGGTGGTGACCACCAGGGACAGGCTGGTCTGCATTTCACGCAGCGAGGTCAGCAGTTGCGCAATCTCGTCGCTGCCATTGACCGCAATCTCCGAACTCAGGTCGCCCTGAGCCACTTTGCCGGCCACGGCAGCCGCATGGCTGACGCCGCGGCCAATGGCGCGGCTGAGGTTCCAGCCCACGAACAGGCCAAAGGCCACCATGACGGCCAGCGCACCGAATATCCCCATGATCACGGTGGCATAGAGTGAGGCAGCTTCCTTGCTGGCTTTCTCGGCGCCGGCTTGTGAGACTTCGGCCATCTGCTTCAGCAAGGCCGTGCTGGCATTGAAGGTTTCCAGCGCCGGGCCTTTGAGCAGGTCCTGGGCCTCTTCATCGCGGCGTTGCCGCGAGAGGGAAACGACCTCCGTTTTTTGCGCAAGGTATTTCTTCCATTCCGTGTCAAAGGACTGGACCATCTTGCGTTCGTCATCAGAGCTCAGGGCCAGGTAGGCCGCCTGATCCTTGCCAATCTCGGCGAGAGCCTGCTCCATCTGTTTTTCCAGCGCATTTTTTTCTTCTTCGTTGGTCGTCAGGACATGCTGGAACTGGACAGTACGAAGGTGAGATGCCCCGGTACTGAGTTCACCCGTGAGCCTGACGCTGGGCAGCCAGTTATGGGTGACTTCATTGGACTTGGCATTGATCGCACCCACTTGAAAGACGCTGAACAGGCTTTGTGCTGCAGCGAAGAGCAATACAAGAACGAAGCCCCCTAGTAACTTGGTGCCGATCTTGATATTTGACAGGTTCATCTGATGTCTCCAGTGAATTTTGTGGGCAATTTCAAAGCACTCTAACGGAATTCACGTCATTTGAGGCCCCGTAATAAGCCTGAGAAGTGGAGCTAAATAGACGATTAAGCATGCGAAATGGCATGAATTGGTTACGGATAAGTCAGCGCAAGGGCCGCGCCCGGGCTGGCTGGCATGCGAAAATAGGCGACTTGAATTGGCCGCTACACTCCCCAACTGGTTCGGTTGGGGCGGAGCTGACGGCTGCTGAGGCGGCCAGGTGCTTACTCTGCCGCTGATACAACTGATGCAATATTGCGGAACTGCTCGCCAATGGTCCTTGCGGCCAGCCCTGTTCCCACCTGATTGGAAAATCCATGAGTCTCATTCCCGCCACTATCCTGACCGGCTTTCTCGGGTCGGGCAAGACCACGCTGCTCAAGCGGGTGCTGTCGGAGGCCCACGGGCAGAAGATCGCCGTGATCGAAAACGAGTTCGGTGAAGAAAATATCGACAACGACATACTGGTGGCCGATACCAAGGAGCAGATCATCCAGATGAGCAACGGCTGCATTTGCTGCACCATCCGCGAGGACCTGCGTGCCACGCTGCGTGATCTGGCGGAGAAGAAGCGCAAGGGAGAGCTCGATTTTGATCGCGTGGTGATTGAAACCACCGGTCTGGCCGATCCGGGACCCGTGGCGCAAACCTTTTTCATGGACGACGAGATTGCCGAGAGCTTTCTGCTGGACTCGATCCTGACACTGGTTGATGCAAAGCACGCGGCCCAGCAACTCAATGACCGGCAGGAGGCACGCCGCCAGGTGGGTTTTGCCGACCAGATTTTCATCAGCAAGACGGATCTGGTTGCCAAGGACGAGGTGGATGCCTTGATGCACCGCCTCAAGCACATGAATCCGCGCGCCCCCCAGAAGGCGGTGCACTTCGGCGAGGTGGCCCTGACCGAGGTGTTTGACCTGCGGGGCTTTAACCTCAATGCCAAGCTCGATATTGATCCGGACTTCCTCAAAGAGGACGAGCACGATCACGAGCACCATGACCATGCGCATGGCGAACATTGTGACCATCCCTCACATCAGCATGGCTCCGACCAGGGTCACGGGCACCACCATCACCACGATGATGATGTGAAGAGCTTTGTGTTCCGCTCAGAGCGGGCCTTCGATGCGGCCAAGCTGGAGGACTTCCTTGGTGCCATTGTCAACATCTATGGGCCGCGCATGCTGCGCTATAAAGGTGTGCTCCATATGAAAGGCACGGATCGCAAGGTTATTTTCCAGGGCGTACACCAGCTCATGGGCAGCGATCTGGGCCCTGCGTGGGGCCAGGACGAAGTGCGCACGAGCAAATTGGTCTTTATCGGGATAGATTTGCCCAAAGATATCCTGCTGCAGGGGCTGGAACAGGCCCTTGTCTGATGGCGGGACATGCCAGCCTTATCCCGACAGGATGTGTCGCGAATTTGCAACTGATCGATATGCGCTTGCGTAAACCTGTACACTCGCGCGCCAGTGAACGCTTCCATGAAGGGCCCGCAAGGCCTCGCAATGAGGGTATAACCGCTGATGGTCAAAGCTGCACATTGCCATGCGATGCGCGGCCGAGAGCGAAGTGCTTGCGCAGGTTTGTCCTGCGAAGAGGCTAGAAGTGAAAACTCAACCTGGAAAGGTCAACGTGTCTTCCAAAGTCAAGAAACCCGTGGCCAAGGCCAAACCAGCTAGCAAAGCTGCAGCCAAGCCTGTGGCGAAGAAAGTTGTCAAGCCGGCGGTCAAAGCCAAGCCAGTGAGCAAGGCGCCAGCCAAGCCCGCTGCCAAGAAGACGGCCCCCAAGCCTGTGGCGGCGAAGAAGCCTGTGGCCAAAAAAACCGTGACCGCCAAAAAGCCTGTAGCCAAGCCAGTAACCAAGTCAACGGTCAAGCCAGTGGTCAAGACGACCAAGGTGGCTGCGAAAAAAGCAGCGCCACCGGCCAAAACCACCAAGCCAGCTGTCAAGGCCAAACCTGTCAAAGCCCCGGCCAAGCCAAAGGCAAGCGTCAAGCCTGCCGTGGTCGTTGTCGCACCTCCTGTGGAAGCACGCAAGCCGACCACGCCTGCCAGGGCTGGACGCCCCTCATCCCGCTTGGCTCAGATTACCGTACCTTCCATGGCGCAATCTGTGGCTTCAACGGCTGCCAAAGCCAGTTATTCTCAAGTCATGTCATCACCTCTTATCGTCCCCCCCTCTCCATCTACCATCAAGAAAGACCCCAAGTTGGCTAACAACTGGAAAACCAAGCCGGTTGAGCAACTCACCGATGCTGATTTACTCGCCATGCCTGACAGCGAGTACATGAACGAAGTGCAACTCAAGGTATTTCGCCTGAAATTGCAGGTGCTCAAGCAGGACATCCTGAGTAGCGCCGGCGAAACCACGGAACATCTGCGCGAGGATACCGTCGTCGTGCCAGATCCGGCTGACCGCGCCACGATCGAAGAGGAGCATGCGCTGGAGCTGCGTACGCGGGATCGCGAGCGCAAGCTGCTCAAGAAAATCGAGCAATCGATCAATCGCATCGATGCCGGTGACTATGGTTATTGCGATGAAACGGGAGAGCCCATCGGCGTGGGCCGCCTGCTGGCGCGCCCTACCGCTACCTTGTCGCTCGAAGCACAACAGCGCCGCGAACTCAAGCAGAAGATGTTTGGGGATTGAGGGCTGACGCTCCGGCTGAACTGCCCCACCTAGCACGAGACCCATGACCAAAGCCAAAGACAACAACACCGGTTTGCTGTCGAAGGTGGTCAAGTTCGTGCGTCATCCCTTGACCAACTGGTCCGACCTGGACCAGCCTGCTTCTCCGCAGGACGACGGCTACAGCAAGCAGGCTCTCAAGGAGATGATCGAGCGTAAAAGGCAGAACGACTTCGTGCGCAAGCACGAGTTTGATCATTTGCGCAAACTCCGCCAGCGTGAACCTCTGGGCGGTCCGGATCGGGCTGGCCGCCCCTCGTTTTTCCAGAGCAGCATTCCATCCAATCCAGACGACAGGGCCATGACCCTGAAGAAGATCGATGAGATTGAAGCCCAGATGTCCAAGCAATGGTGGAAGAGCAAGCAGGACGAGGTAACGGTTCCCGGCGCGATCGACCTGACACTGAACAAGACCGGGTACAAGTCTGGCAAGCCCGTGCCCGATCCGCGCAGGCGCAAGGACGACGACAACTTCGAGACGACACAAGCCACGGGTGCAACGCCGGTACCCAGTTCCAGCCTGCGTGCGGAATACATATCGACCCAGATGGGGCAGTTGAAGTTGATGCCGGAAGCTGGCGCAGCCTCTGCTGCCTCGGGGTCTTTTGACGAGCTGCCGTCATCGATGCAAGCCGCCACCGTGGGGGCCGGGTTTTCCTCCGTGGCACTGTCAGCGGCCGAATTCACCGTCAGCGTAGCGGATCCTGATCTGGAGGAGGCCGCTATTGGTTTTGCGAATGGCGACTATGCCGGAGTCGAGGGAGCCCTGTTCACAGCATTGAGGCGGGACAAGGTGGATCCTGAGCTGGCCGACGTATGGATGGCCGCTTTATTCGGGCTTTACCGCGCGACTGGCCAGCAAGACCGGTTTGATGCAGCCGCGATGGACTTCGCTGAAAAGTATGGGCGCTCTGCTCCCGCCTGGTTCTCGGTGCCGGAGTTGCTCGGTCGTCAATCGGCTGGAGCAGCATTGCCCCGCAAGGCGGGGCCGATAAAGTCTGCAGCGGTCTGGTCCAGTCCCTCTCATCTTGATGTCGCAGCCATTGACGAGTTGTGCAGTGTGCTGACCAAGGCGCTGCCTCCCTGGCATCTGGATTGGACGGCATTGACTTCCATCGAGCCGGATGCCGTGGCGCTCTTGTCCAGGCTGTTTGCAGACTGGTGTGTCCAGCCTGTTCAGCTGCGCTTCAGTGGTGCCGAGGAATTAAGCAAGCATTTGCGCTTTGCCTCGCCTTCGGGGGATGCGAGCGTGGACGGCAAACGCTGGCTGCTTCGCATGGATGCCCTGCGCATCATGGGTCAGCACAATGAGTTTGAGATGGTGGCGCTGGATTATTGCGTGACCTACGAAGTGTCACCCCCCTCATGGCAGGATGTACGCTGCAAGTACCTGACCGAGAGCACGCCATCGGGTGCGAATGACGCCAAAGTGCTTGGCCTGCTCGACGATCCCGCGCCAGGGGTCGGCGAGCCTCCGGCACCTGACCTTTTCTCGGCTTCCGGATTCCATGACACTGGCTCGGGTGAACTGGAACTTGCAGGTGAGCTGGTTGGTGACGCGGCCCAGGCACTGGCCGGGTTTGAAGAGGCTCGCGGCGGAGCCACAAGCATGGTGATCAATTGCCATAAACTCATTCGCGTCGACTTCTCTGCCGCTGGCAGCATCCTGAACTGGGCAGCCGCCCAGCAGGCGGCTGGTTGCCAGGTGCAATTCAAGGAGGTGCACCATCTGGTGGCGGCCTTCTTCAATATCATCGGCATTCAGGAGCATGCCAGCGTGGTGCTCGGCGCAAGTTGAACGGCGCATTCTCGGGCACTCCGCTTGTGTTGCGTAGAGTCGATAGCAGGGGTGGGCCTGTCCTGCAAGGTTCGCTTCTCAAAAAATACCGTGTTTCTCCTGCGTCAGCTTTCACTTTGAAGCATCACTTTCACTACATGCTCTAAGTGCTTAATTTAGAACGAATTTCCTCGTCAAGCAGCATCCAGTTTGTGTGCTAAGTCATTGATTTCATTGAAAGAAATTGTTACCTGACCCCTTGCGTCGTGAGGTTTTGCTGATACAGTGCAAAAAAGTGCAATTAAGTGGTGAAAAGTGCCTCTGCGCTTTTCTTACTGTCTGTATTCATCAAACCAAGGGTGTGCTGTCGTGTTTCAAGGGGCTTCGTCTCTGAATCTGGATGCCAAGGGTCGGCTTTCTGTGCCGACCCGGCATCGTGACGTCCTCATCACAGCCGCATCCGGCCAGCTCACCATGACCAAGCACCCGCATGGGTGCCTGATGATTTTCCCCCGGCCGGAATGGGAGAAATTCCGCGACCGCATCGCTGCGCTGCCGATGTCGGCCCAGTGGTGGAAGCGGATTTTCCTGGGCAATGCGATGGATGTCGAGATGGACACCACAGGGCGTGCACTGGTGTCACCCGAGTTGCGGGCTGCCGCAGGCCTGACTCGCGATGCCGTTCTGTTGGGTATGGGCAACCATTTCGAGCTGTGGGACAAGGCGACCTACGATGCGCACGAAGCCCAGGCGATGCAGGCCGAAATGCCCGATGTCCTCAAGGATTTCTCCTTCTGAGAGCACACGGTGGACACTACATGGACACACACCACCGTCTTGTTGAACGAAGCAGTCGAAGCGCTTTTCAACAACCCGGACGAACCCTCAAACCATGCTGCAGGTGTGGCGGGCACCCGCGCGGCGCAAACCTATGTCGATGCGACTTTCGGGCGGGGTGGGCATTCCCGCCTGATTCTGGCCAGGCTGTCGCCGCAGGATCACCTGATTGCCTTCGACAAGGATCCCGAAGCTGTGGCCCAGGCAGCCCTGATCGACGATCCGCGATTCTCCATCCGGCACGAGGGCTTCAGTCACCTTGGCGAACTCGCCTCGGGCAGTGTGGCGGGGGTTCTGATGGATCTGGGGGTGAGTTCGCCGCAGATCGATACGCCCGAGCGGGGTTTCAGTTTCAGGTTCGAGGGTCCATTGGACATGCGCATGGACACCACGCGCGGAGAGAGCGTGGCGCAATGGCTGGCCACAGCGGAGATCAACCAGATCGCGGAGGTGATACGTGACTACGGCGAAGAACGGTTTGCTGGCCCCATTGCAAAGGCGATTGTTGCTCGCCGACAGGAAAGGGGCCCAATTTCAACCACCACCGAGCTGGCCCAGCTCGTGGCTGACACGGTCAAAACCCGCGAGCAGGGCCAGAACCCTGCAACGCGCACATTTCAGGCTCTTCGGATTTTCATCAACGCCGAGCTTGAAGAATTGCAACAAGCGCTAGAAGCCAGTCTCGATGTGCTGCAGCCAGGAGGGCGTCTGGTGGTCATCAGCTTTCACTCGCTGGAGGATCGCATCGTCAAGCAGTTCATTGCCAAGCATTCCCGTGACGAGTACGACCGCCGCGCGCCGTTTGCTGCGCCCAAGGTCATGCAGCTCAAGGCGCTGGGCCGCATCAAGCCGGGAGCGTCCGAGGTGGCGGCCAACCCGCGTGCGCGCAGTGCGGTGATGCGGGTGGCGCAAAGGACTGCCGAGGGTGGGGGAGCGTCAGCATGACGAGGCTCAATCTGATGCTTCTGCTGGCGGTGCTGGCCAGCGCGCTGTATCTGGTTAGCGTGCAATATGAGTCGCGCCGGCTGTTCACCGAAATTGACCGGGCCAATGCGGAAGCGCACCGGCTCGAAATCGAGAGTGAGCGTCTGCAGGTTGAAAAGCGTGCCCAAGCCACGCCTTTGCGGGTCCAGAAACTGGCCCGGGAGCAGTTGCAGATGCACGGCGCCACGCCGGCTATCACGCAGTATGTGAAGCTGAATGGACAGTCCTCTCAAGTAAGCGATGGCCAGCCGAACGTGCCGCCAACTACAGAGCGCGCCAAATGAGCCGCAGCATTCTCTACACCTCAAGCCCCTTGCTGGCCAGCCGCACTCCGGTGTGGCGCAGCAAGTTTGTGGTGGCGGCCATTGCGCTGGGCTTTACGGGCCTGGCCGTTCGTGCGGCCTACATCCAGGTGGTGGCCAATGAGTTTTTCCTCAAGCAGGGCGAGGTGCGTTTTGCCCGTACGCTGGAGCTGCCCGCCAACCGTGGCCGCATCCTGGATCGCAATGGGTTGATCCTGGCCTCGAGCGTGCCCGCGCCCAGCATATGGGCCATTCCAGAAGATATTGTTCGCGACAAGGTAGCGCTGCAACAGCTTGCGAAATTGCTCGGCATGTCAATGACCGAACTCAACAAGAAACTCGAAGATGAGGACAAGACCTTTGTCTGGCTTAAGCGCCAGGTGGATGAGTCGGTGGCCAAGCAGATCGCTGCCTTGAATATCAAGGGTATCTACCAGCGCAAGGAATACAAACGTCAATATCCAGAGGGAGAGGCTGCGGCCCACATCGTCGGCTTTACCAATGTGGAAGATAACGGTCAGGAAGGGATAGAGCTCGCGTTCAACAAGATGTTGGCTGGACGGCCTGGTTCGCGTCGTGTGATCAAGGATCGACTCGGTAATGTGGTGGAAGCCGTTGGTGAGCAGGTGCCGCCGGACGAAGGAAGTGATCTTCAGCTCAGCATTGACAGCAAGGTGCAGTTTTTTGCCTATCAGAGGCTGAAAGAAGCGGTGCTGAACAACAAAGCAAAGGCGGGCAGTGTTGTCGTGATTGATGCGGTAAGCGGTGAGGTGTTGGCGATGACCAACTATCCGAGCTATGTGCCTGACAAGCGGCGAAACCTCGCAGGGGAACAGCTTCGCAACCGTGCCTTGACCGACACGTTCGAACCCGGCTCGGTGATGAAGCCATTCACCATCGGGTTGGCGCTTGAGCTGGGGCGTGTCAAACCTGATACGGTCATTCAGACGGCTCCAGGCAGCGTCACGATAACGGGGTCAACCATCCATGATTCACACCCTCATGGTGCGCTTACGGTTGAGCAGGTTATTCAAGTGTCCAGCAATGTGGGGACAACGAAAATTGCCATGCAAATGCAACCTCGTGAGATGTGGGAGCTGTTTTCCGAAGCGGGCTTTGGTCAAAAACCGCAACTCCATTTTCCGGGTGTCGTGTCGGGTCGTCTGCGGCCGTATAAAACCTGGCGACCCATTGAGCAAGCCACCATGTCCTATGGCTATGGACTTTCGGCTTCGTTGTTCCAGATGGCACGCTCCTACACCGTTTTTTCTCATGACGGCCAGATTATTCCAGCGACTTTGATCAAGGCATCAAAACCTGCCGTGGGTGAGCGGGTATTTTCTGAAAAAACTGCGACAGAGGTTCGCAAGATGCTACGGATGGCCGCCGGTCCAGGCGGCACCGGCCCCAAGGCTCAGACCATGGGGTACTCGGTCGGTGGCAAATCGGGTACAGCTTACAAACAGGTCGGCAAAGGTTACGGCAGTGACAAGGATCGCAAATACAGGGGCTGGTTTGTGGGCATGGCGCCAATTGATGCACCAAGAATCATCGTGGCAGTCATGATTGATGAGCCCAGTGCGGGCAAGTATTTTGGTGGTGAGGTGGCTGCGCCGGTATTCAGCGAAGTGGTGCAGCAGACGCTTCGCATGATGGGCGTGCAGCCCGACATGGCGGTCAAGCCGCAGATCGTGGCCAATGCGGTGGAGGAGAGTTTCTGATGCTCGACTTCCACACCCCAGGTCAAGCCGCCGAGTGGCTGCGCAGCCATGTGACGGGCAGCTTGCAGACCGACAGCCGCAAGGTTCAGCCGGGTGATGGCTTCATCGCCTGGCCAGGCGCTGCCACCGATGGCCGCCAGCATGTGAATGCAGCGCTGTCGCAGGGAGCCACGGTCTGTCTGGTCGAACAGGCAGGGGCAGATGCGTTCCAGTTCAGCAGCAGCCAGATTGCGGTCTATCCCCAGCTGAAGGCGGCCAGCGGCCCGATTGCGGCGGCCTACTATGAAGATCCGTCGAAGCAGCTCGATGTGCTGGCTGTCACTGGCACCAATGGCAAGACCTCGACCAGTTGGTGGCTGGCACAAGCGCTGTCATCGCTCGAGGCGTCCACGCCAATTCCCTGTGGCCTGGTGGGCACGCTTGGCATTGGACGGGTTCCGGTGTCAGGCACGAAGGGGCACACCACGGCGCAGGTGGTGAGCAATGGATTGACGACGCCGGATCCGGTGCTGTTGCAGCAGACCTTCCGGCGCTTTGTCGACGAGGGCTTGCAGGCCTGTGCCATTGAGGCCTCCTCGATCGGTCTGGACGAGCGGCGCCTGGATGGCACCTGCATCCGCACCGCCATCTTCACCAATTTCACACAGGACCATCTGGATTACCACGGCTCCATGGAAGCCTACTGGCTGGCCAAGCGCGCACTGTTTCGCTGGCCAGGCCTGGCAGCAGCCGTGGTCAATGTGGATGATCCGAAAGGAGCCGAACTCGCCGCCGAGCTCGAAGACAAACTGGCTGATGTGTGGACCTATTCCACGATCGGTCCGGCTCATCTGCAGGCCAGGGACGTGCGCTACGACGCACTGGGTCTGCGTTTTACCGTACAGGAGGGCGAGGCATCGCATGTGCTCGCGACCCAGCTGATCGGGCAGTACAACGTGTCCAACCTGCTGGCTGTGATCGGCGCCATGCGCTCGCTGGGGGTGCCGCTGGCAAGTGCAGTGCTGGCTTGTCACGGTCTGTCCCCCGTGCCCGGGCGCATGGAATGCTTCACCCGGCCGGGGCAGGTCCTGGTGGCGGTCGACTATGCGCATACGCCGGACGCGCTGGGCAAGGCCTTGCAAGCGTTGCGACTGCTGGCGGAGCAGCGGGGCGGTCAGCTCTGGTGTGTGTTCGGCTGTGGCGGTAATCGTGATGCCAGCAAGCGCCCGCTGATGGGTGCGATGGCGGCCAGCAGCGCAGACCGCGTGGTGCTGACCAGTGACAACCCGCGCAGCGAAAAACCTGAGGCCATCATCAGCCAGATTCTGCGAGGCATGACGGGCTATGCGCAGGTGATGGTGCAAGCCGATCGCGCGCAGGCGATTGCCCAGGCACTGCGTGAAGCCGGGCCAGCCGATGTGATCCTGCTGGCTGGCAAAGGCCATGAAAACACACAGGAAGTAGACGGCCAGAAGCTGCCGTTCTCAGATGGCGAACATGTCCAGCAGGCCTTGATGACGCTGGTGACCATGGCCACGAAGGAAGGGCAATCATGAGCAGCATGATGAACCTGCAGCAAGCCCAGGCCTGGTTGCCGCAGAGTCGACTGGTGGGCGATGGCGCCATAGCGGTGCAACGGGTCCACACGGACACGCGCACGCTGGAGCCTGGGGATCTGTTTGTGGCGCTCAAGGGTGAGCGTTTTGATGCCAATGAATTTCTGGTCGAAGCCAGGACCAAAGGGGCCGTGGCCGCCCTGTGCCAGGGCAAAGCGGTGGAGGCGCTGTCGCATGCCGGCATGCCGGGCCTGGCTGTGGCCGACAGCACGCAGGCGCTGGGCTCACTCGCAACGGCCTGGCGCATGCAGTTCAAGCTGCCGCTGATCGCCGTGACGGGCAGCAACGGCAAGACCACGGTGACGCAGATGATTGCGTCCATCCTGTGGGCTTTCAAACCCGAGGGGATGCTGGCCACACAGGGCAACTTCAACAATGCGATTGGCGTGCCCCTGACGCTGCTGCGTCTGCGGGCCGAACATGCGGTGGCCGTGGTGGAACTCGGCATGAACCATCCTGGCGAGATTGCCGAGCTGGCGGCCATGGCGCAGCCCACGGTGGCACTGGTCAACAATGCGCAACGCGAGCATCTGGAATTCATGGCCACGATCGAGGCGGTGGCGCGTGAGAATGGCTCGGTGATCCAGGCCCTGGCGCGTCACGGCGTGGCCGTATTCCCGGCTGATGACGATTACAGCCCGCTGTGGCACGAACTTGCTGGTGAGCGTGCGCAGCTGACATTTGCCATCAGCACGAATCCTGCTCAAGCGGATGTGACCTGTGCGCCACCGGTTTGGGATCAGGGGGGCTGGCAGGTCGATGCGCACACGCCGGCGGGACCGATGCGCTACCGGCTGAGTGTGGCGGGCTTGCATAACGTGAAGAATTCACTGGCCGCAGCAGCCTGCGCACTGGCCGCGGGTGTACCGCTGGAGGTGATTGCGCGCGGGCTGGCATCGTTCGAGCCCGTGAAAGGCCGCTCCCGCAGTCTGACGGCACTGGTGGCTGGCCATGCCCTCACGGTGGTGGACGACACCTATAACGCGAACCCGGACTCGGTGCGTGCCGCGGTGGATGTGCTGGCCGGCTTGCCTGGGCCACGCCTGCTGGTGCTGGGTGATATGGGCGAGGTCGGCAATGAGGGACCGCGCTTTCATGCCGAGATAGGCAACTATGCGCGCGAGCGGGGGCTTGATCTGGTGCTGACACTGGGACAGCTATCCGCTGCAAGCGCTGAACAATTCGGCGCGGGACGTCACTTCACCGACATCCAGGCCCTGAACGCAGCTGTGCTTGAAGCGCTGCCGCGCATGGGCAGTGTGCTGGTCAAGGGCTCGCGCTTCATGAGGATGGAGCGTGTCATCGAGGCGATCACCACCCATGCACAAGCCAACAAGGAGGAATCGCATGCTGCTTAACCTGGCCCAGTGGCTTCAGTCCATGTCACCGGAGTTCGGTTCGTTCAGGGTATTCCAGTACCTCACGTTCCGGGCCGTCATGGCTGCGCTGACGGCATTGCTGATTGGGCTGGTGGCCGGTCCGCGTGTGATCCGCCGCCTGACCGAACTCAAGATCGGCCAGCCCGTGCGCGGCTATGGCATGGAAACCCATCTGAGCAAGAGCGGCACACCCACCATGGGCGGCGTGCTGATCCTGTTGTGCATTGCCATCTCCACCCTGCTGTGGGCCGATCTGACCAACCGCTTCGTCTGGATCGTGTTGCTGGTGACATTGGGTTTTGGTGCGATCGGCTGGGTGGACGACTGGCGCAAGGTGGTCAACAAGGATCCCGAGGGCATGCGTTCGCGTGAAAAATATTTCTGGCAGTCGGTTATCGGCCTGCTGGCTGCGCTGTACCTGGTCTTCAGCATTTCGGAGAGTTCCAACTACCGGGTGCTGGAACTGTTCATGAAATGGGTGCAGTCTGGTTTTGATTTGAGCCTGCCGCCCCAGGCAGGCCTGATGCTGCCTTTCGTCAAGGAAATCAGTTATCCGCTGGGTGTACTGGGCTTTGTGATCCTGACCTATCTGGTGATCGTGGGATCGAGCAATGCGGTCAACCTGACCGATGGGCTGGATGGTCTGGCGATCATGCCGGTGGTGATGGTGGGTTCGGCACTCGGCGTATTTGCCTACGTGACAGGCAGCGCGGTGTATTCGAGGTATCTGTTCTTCCCGCATATCCCGGGCTCGGGGGAATTGTTGATCTTCTGTTCCGCCATGGCGGGGGCCGGGCTGGCCTTTTTGTGGTTCAACACGCATCCTGCACAGGTCTTCATGGGTGACGTCGGAGCACTGGCGCTGGGTGCCGCGCTGGGCACGATCGCTGTGATTGTGCGACAGGAAATCGTGCTCGCCATCATGGGTGGCATCTTCGTGGTTGAAGCCCTGTCGGTGATGCTGCAGGTCACGTATTTCAAGTTCACCAAGAAAAAATTCGGTCAGGGGCGGCGTCTGTTCAAGATGGCGCCCTTGCACCACCATTTTGAGAAAAGCGGCTGGAAGGAAACGCAGGTGGTTGTGCGTTTCTGGATCATCACCATGCTGCTCTGTCTGGTCGGTCTGTCGACCCTGAAATTGCGATGAACCCGAACGAAGATATCGACCCCAACAATCTCCCGGCACCGCCGTCGGAGGAACTGGCGCCGGTGAGTGAGCCGGTGCAGCATTCCGTGCCGGTGGCGATGGATGCTGCGCCCGAAATCTCGGCACCAGTGCCGTCGACGGAGTCTGCTCCGCAGCCTGCCGCAGAGGAGCCGGCTGCAGCGCCCGCCGAGGTAGCCCGCAAGGGGGGTCTGCGGCCGCTGCCGCAGACCTTGACCGCCGCGCAAGATGCAGCGGATTTTGTGGCGCAATTGTTTGCAGAAGTCAGTGTGCCCGGGGATGCCATGTCGCCAGAGCCCGCGCTGGCTGTGCAGCTGCCATCGGATGAGGCCGCGCTGACGGGGCGTGAGGACGTGCACGCCGTCACGGAGTCCGCTGGCGAGGCACTACAGCCCTTGAAGGGGCTGCAGGTGCTTATTCTGGGACTTGGTGCTTCGGGGCTGGCCATGACCCGCTGGTGCGTACGACAGGGCGCACAAGTGACGGTGGTCGATACGCGCGAGGTGCCACCCCAACTTGCTCAGTTGCAGGCAGAGTTGCCGCAGGTGAGTTTCCGTACGGGACCCTTTGCGTCCGATTTGATAGAGGGCAGTGAGGTACGCGCCGTTTTCAAGAGTCCGGGGCTGTCGCCTGCGGTGGTGACACCGGTGTGGCAGGCGGCCCAGGCCACGGGGCTGTGGGTGGGCGGTGAGCTGGACCTGTTTGCCCGTGGGCTGCGTGACCTTCTGGCTGAGCGTGCTTATGCGCCCAGGGTGCTGGCGGTCACCGGGACCAATGGCAAGACGACTACCACGGCACTCACGGGCCAGCTGGTGTCCCATGCGGGCAAGACGGTGGCGGTGGCGGGCAATATCGGCCCGAGCCTGCTGGACATGCTGGCCCAGCATATCGATGCGGGCACGCTGCCTGAGGTCTGGGTGCTGGAATTGTCGAGCTTCCAGCTCGACGGGGTGCAGGGGTTCGAGCCCACAGCTGCCGTGGTGTTGAATCTGACGCAGGATCACCTCGACTGGCACGGCAGCATGCAAGCGTATGGCGCAGCCAAGGCGCGCATCTTCGGCTCCGAGGGCCTGATGGTGCTCAACCGTGATGACCCGGCTGTGATGGCCATGCTGCCGGAGCCCGTGCGCGTCAAGCTGCAAAAGCCACAGTGGCGCGAGTATGTGAGCTTCGGACTCGGGATGCCGGAGCGCCCTGGCGACTTCGGTATCGAGATGATCAATGGCATGGCCTGGCTGGTGCGTGCCATGGAAGCCGATGAAACACAAAAGCGCAAGCGCGGTGAAGAAGTGGAGCTGTTCATCCAGCGCCTGATGCCGGCCGATGCCCTGCGTATCCGTGGTCGTCACAACGCCACCAATGCCCTGGCGGCGCTGGCACTGGCTGCGGCCGCAGGGTGCAGCCTGGCGGCCGTGCTCTATGGTCTGCGCGAGTACCGAGGTGAGCCGCACCGGGTTGAACCCGTCGGCGTGATCGACGAAGTTGAATACTTTGACGACAGCAAGGGCACCAACGTGGGTGCCACGGTAGCGGCCCTGAACGGACTCGGGGTCGACCGCAAGGTGGTGGTGATTCTGGGCGGCGATGGCAAGGGGCAGGACTTCACTCCGCTGGCCGCACCCGTGAGCCGCTACGCCCGGGCCGTGGTACTGATCGGGCGCGATGCGCCCTTGATTCGTGACGTGCTGGAAAACGGCGGCATCCCGCTGGTTGATGCGGCTTCCATGGCGCAGGCGGTGGCCGAGTGCAGGCAACTGGCCCAGCCGGGCGATGCGGTGCTGTTGTCACCAGCGTGTGCCAGCTTCGACATGTTTGACAACTATGCGCACCGTGCCAAGGTGTTCTGCGAGGCTGTGCATCAATTGGCGCAGGACGTGGGCGTTCAGATAGGGGGGCTTGCATGAGCACGCTGGCCCAGCGATTCTCTGGCTGGTTTTCCCTGCGGGGGGCGTCGGGTGGCGACAGCTTGCCCGTTCGTCTGGGCAGCACGAGTCTGGCAGGCGGCATGTCCAAGCCATCCCAGGTGCAGGGCTATGACCAGGTATTGATCTGGGTCACCGTGGCCTTGCTGGCCTGGGGTCTGGTGATGGTGTATTCGGCATCGATTGCGATGCCGGACAACCCCAGGTTCGCGCGCTATGCACACACCCATTTTCTGACGCGCCATGTGATCTCCATGGTTCTGGCCTTTGTTGCCGCGCTCATCGCGTTCCAGATTCCGGTGGCCGCCTGGGAGAAGGCCGCCCCCTGGTTGTTCGTGGTGTCCTTGATCCTGCTCATGGCTGTGCTGATCCCGCACATAGGCAAGGGTGTCAATGGTGCGCGCCGCTGGATCGCCCTGGGCGTGATGAACTTCCAGCCTTCCGAGCTGGCCAAGTTTGCGACCCTGCTGTATGCGGCCGACTACATGGTGCGCAAGATGGACGTGAAGGAGCGTTTCTTCCGTGCTGTCATGCCGATGGCCGTGGCCATTGCCGTGGTCGGCCTGCTGCTGCTGGCCGAGCCCGATATGGGCGCCTTCATGGTGATTGCCGTGATTGCGATGGGCATCCTGTTCCTTGGCGGCGTGAACGCGCGCATGTTTTTCCTCATTGGCACCATCCTCGTGGTGGCATTCGGGCTCATGATCGCCTTGAGCGACTGGCGGCGTGAGCGCATCTTTGCCTACCTTGACCCGTGGGGCGAGAAATATGCGCTGGGCAAGGGCTACCAGTTGTCGCACTCCTTGATCGCCATCGGTCGCGGCGAGATCTTTGGTGTGGGACTGGGCGGTAGTGTCGAGAAGCTGCACTGGCTGCCTGAGGCGCACACCGACTTTCTGCTTGCGGTGATCGGCGAGGAGTTTGGCCTGATCGGCGTAATGGTGGTGATTGGCCTGTTCCTCTGGCTGACGCGTCGCATCATGCACATCGGCCGCCAGGCCATTGCGCTCGACCGCGTGTTTGCCGGTCTGGTGGCGCAAGGCGTAGGCATCTGGATGGGCTTTCAGGCCTTCATCAACATGGGGGTGAACCTCGGTGCATTGCCGACCAAGGGCCTCACCCTGCCGCTCATGAGTTACGGCGGTTCAGCCATTCTCATCAACCTGGTGGCGCTCGCCGTGGTGCTTAGGATTGATTATGAAAACAGACAACTCATGCACGGAGGCCGTGTATGAGTTGTCTGTTTCTACAAAATAGACAAAGCGCGCAGCGCGACATGGAGCGACACGCGCCATGTCTCATGCACGGAGGCCGTGTATGACGCAACGCTGCGCACTGGTGATGGCGGGCGGTACCGGAGGGCACATCTTTCCGGGCCTGGCCGTGGCTGACACCTTGCGCCAACGCGGCTGGCGCGTGCACTGGCTGGGCAATGCCAGCGGCATGGAGGCCACGCTGGTGCCGCCGCACGGTTTCCCGTTCGAGACGATCGATTTCTCAGGCGTGCGTGGCAAGGGCTTTGCCACGCTGGCCTTGTTGCCGCTGCGTCTGCTCAAGGCCTTTTGGCAGAGCATCGTCGTGATCCGGCGTGTCAAGCCGGACGTGGTGGTGGGGCTGGGCGGCTATATCGCATTCCCGGCCGGGATGATGAGCGTGCTGCTCGGAAAACCCCTGGTACTGCACGAACAGAACTCGGTGGCCGGCATGGTCAACAAGGTGCTGGCGGGCGTGGCTGATCGCGTCTTCACGGCTTTCCCTGGTGTGCTGAAAAAAGCCCAGTGGGTGGGTAATCCCCTGCGCGTGGAATTCCTGCAACAGCCTGATCCGGCCACGCGTTTTGCGGGCCGCAGTGGGCCCCTGCGCGTGCTGGTGCTGGGCGGCAGCCTCGGCGCCAAGGCGCTCAATGACACCGTGCCGCGGGCACTGGCGCTGATTTCAGTCGAGCGGCGGCCGCAGGTGATTCACCAGAGTGGTGCGAGGCAGATCGACGCGCTGCGAGCCAACTATGAAACTGCGGGTGTGCAGGCTGAGCTCACGCCCTTCATCGATGACACGGCGCGGGCGTTTGCCGAAGCAGACCTCGTGATCTGCCGTGCCGGTGCGAGCACCGTGACCGAAATCGCTGCCGTGGGAGCAGCGGCCCTGTTCGTTCCCTTCCCGGCGGCGGTGGACGACCATCAGACAGCCAATGCCCGCTTCCTGGTGGACCAGGGTGCCGGCATCTTGCTCGCACAGAAAGACATGACACCTGAACGACTGGCTGATTTGCTACAAAAAATAGAGCGGTCTACGCTTGTTTCATATGGCCTGGAGGCCAAAAAATTGGAAAAACTCGATGCGGCTGCACGGGTAGCGGATGCTTGCGAGGAGCTGAGCGCATGAAGCACGCGACCCACACATCCATGCCGTCGAGAAGCCGGAATTCTGCCGAAATGAGAGGTGCCTGGTGAAGCACGCGATCAAGCACATTCATTTCGTCGGCATAGGCGGCGCCGGCATGTCCGGCATTGCCGAGGTACTGCTTAACCAGGGTTATGTGATCTCTGGCTCCGACCTGTCAGACAGCGCCACGCTCAGGCGTCTGGCCGCGCTGGGCATCAAGACCTTCGTGGGCCACAGCCCGGCCAACCTCGACCAGGTGGATGCGGTGGTGACGTCCACTGCCGTGCAGGCGAACAACCCCGAGGTGCTGGCCGCGCGCGAGCGGCGCATACCGATCGTGCCGCGCGCCGTGATGCTGGCCGAGCTGATGCGGATCAAGCAGGGCATCGCGATTGCAGGCACCCACGGCAAGACCACCACCACGAGCCTGGTGGCCAGTGTGCTGGCCGAGGCCGGGCTGGATCCGACCTTCGTGATCGGCGGGCGGCTCAACAGCGCTGGCGCCAATGCCCGGCTGGGCAGTGGCGACTACATTGTGGTGGAGGCGGACGAGTCGGATGCCTCCTTCCTCAACCTGCTACCCGTGATGGCGGTGGTGACCAATATCGATGCGGACCACATGGAAACCTACGGGCACGACTTTGGCCGGCTCAAGTCGGCCTTCGTGGATTTTCTGCACCGGATGCCGTTTTATGGCACGGCCATTCTCTGCACGGACGACGAAGCCGTGCGCGACATCGTGCCCCGCATGTCCTGCCCGATCACGAGCTACGGTTTCAACGAGGAAGCCGAGGTGCGTGCGATCGATGTACGTGCGGTGGGGGAGCAGATGCACTTCACCGTGCTGCGGCGCAACGGCGTGATCCTGCCCGACCTGCAGGTGGTACTCAATCTGCCGGGTCGGCACAACGTACTCAACGCCTTGTCGGCGATTGCGGTGGCGGCGGAGCTGGACGTGCCTGATGTGGCACTGCTGAAAGCGCTGGCTGAGTTCAAGGGCGTGGGACGGCGCTTCCAGCGCTATGGCGAGGTACCCGTGCCAGGCGGCGGCAGTTTCACGCTGATCGAGGATTACGGCCACCACCCAGTTGAGATGGCCGCCACACTGGATGCGGCGCGCGGGGCCTACCCGGAGCGTCGCCTGGTGCTGGCCTTCCAGCCACATCGCTACACCCGTACGCGCGACTGCTTCGAGGATTTCGTCAAGGTGATTTCCCAGTTCGATGCGGTACTGCTGGCTGAGGTTTATGCCGCGGGAGAGGAGCCCATCGTGGCCGCGGATGGCCGTGCCCTGGCGCGCGCCCTGCGTGTGGCGGGCAAGGTCGAACCCGTGTTTGTGGACGACATCGAGCAGATGGCGCAGGCGGTACTGGACAACACCCGCAGCGGCGATGTGGTGCTGTGCATGGGGGCTGGATCGATTGGAGCGGTGCCCGGGAAAATCATTGAAATGCTACAAACTTCAGAGCAAACTACCAAGAAAGGTAAAGGGAAGTGAGCCAGATGGACTATCAACTGGGCAAGGTGGCCGTGCTGATGGGCGGGGTATCGGCTGAGCGCGATATCTCGCTGATGTCGGGCCAGGGCGTGCTGCAGGCACTGCGCGCGCAAGGTGTGGATGCCCATGCCTTCGATCCGGCCGAGCGAGAGCTGGTGGAGCTCAAGCGCGAAGGTTTTGCACGCTGCTTCATCGCGCTGCATGGCCGTTTTGGCGAAGACGGCACGGTGCAGGGAGCGTTGGAGCTGTTGGGCATTCCGTACACGGGCTCGGGCGTGATGGCGTCTGCCATCTCCATCGACAAGGTGATGACCAAGCGCATCTGGCGAGCTGAAGGTTTGCCCACGCCGGGCTGGCAGATGGTCACCAGCGGCGCGGATACGCGGCGTGCACTGGCTGAGCTGGGCTCGCCCATGATCGTCAAGCCCTCACGCGAGGGCTCGACCATCGGCCTGACCAAAGTCAACAGCCCCGAACAGTGCGAGGCGGCTTACGTCCTGGCGGCGCAGCACGACCCGCAGGTGCTGTGCGAGCAGTTCATCAGCGGCGACGAGGTGACCTGTCCGGTGCTGGGCACGGCGGAGCAGGCGCGCGCGCTGCCGGTCATCCGCATCGTCGCGCCTGACGGCAACTACGACTACCAGAACAAATATTTTACGGACACCACCCAGTATCTGGTCCCCTGCGGTCTGCCCGCAGGCGAGGAGGCCGCGATACAGGAGATCGTGCTCAAGGCCTACCGCGTGCTGGATTGCCGCGGCTGGGCCCGCGCCGACGTGATGATCGACGCGCGTACCCGCAAGCCCTATCTGCTGGAAATCAATACGGCGCCTGGCATGACCGGCCATTCACTCGTGCCGATGTCGGCCAAGGCCGACGGCATCAGTTACGAAGCCTTGTGCGTGCAGCTGCTGCAGCTTGCCACGCTGGACTATGCCGCTTCTGCTGACAGCACGCCCCAGGAGAGGTCGACATGAACCAGACCCTCACCGCGCCACTGGACGTCAAGCTCATGAACATGACGGCGTCAGCCCTGTTCATCGCGTTTGTGCTCCTGGTCGTGGGGGCACTGGCGAGCTGGGTCTCGCGGCAACCGATGTTTGCCATTGGTGGTGTGAGCGTGCGTGGCGATGTGGCCCACAACAATGTCGTGACGCTGCGTGCGAATGTGGCATCGCGGTTTTCGGGCACCTTCTTCACGCTCGACCTGGCGCAGGCCCGGCGAGCGTTCGAGGCAGTGCCCTGGGTACGCAAGGCGGTGGTGCAGCGTGAGTTTCCGAACCGCTTGCGTGTGGCGCTGCAGGAGCATCAACCAGTGGCTTATTGGGGCACCGAGAGCGAACCGAAACTGCTCAACAGCTATGGCGAAGTGTTCGAGGCCAATCTGGGCGAACTCGACCAGGAAAGCCTGCCGCGTCTCAACGGTCCCGAGCACCAGGCGCAGCAGGTGTTGCAGATGTACCTGACCCTGGAGCCGCTGATGGAGCCCCTTGACCTGACGGTCGACGTGCTTGAGCTGACCGGACAGGGCGGCTGGCGTGCCCAGCTGGACAACGGTGCCCAGGTCGAACTGGGACGGGGAACATTTGAGGAGGTGGTGTCACGGGCGCACAGATTCTTCGGCACGCTGCCGCAGGTGACATCCAAATACGGACGTACCGCCAACGCACTGGAGACGGCGGATTTGCGTTATGCCGAAGGGTATGCGCTGCGGCTCAAAGGCGTGAGTACTGTGATCCCGGAAGTCAAAAAGAGCGAGCGCTAACAGACACAACAGGTATACATATGGCAAAAGAATACAAAGACCTGGTCGTAGGACTGGACATCGGAACCGCCAAGGTCATGGTGGTGGTGGCCGAGGTGCTGCCGGGTGGCGACCTGAAGCTCGCGGGGCTGGGCATTGCGCCCAGCAACGGACTCAAGCGCGGCGTGGTGGTCAACATCGACGCCACGGTGCAGAGCATCCAGCAGGCCCTGAAGGAGGCTGAGTTGATGGCCGACTGCAAGATCACCCGCGTCTACACCGGCATCACGGGCAGCCACATCCGCGGCATGAATTCCAGCGGCATGGTTGCGGTGAAAGACCGTGAGGTGACGGCGGCCGACGTGGCGCGCGTGGTGGAGACGGCCAAGGCCATCCATATTTCAACCGATCAGCGTTTGCTGCTGGTGGAGCCGCAGGAGTTCATCATCGACGGCCAGGATGTGCGCGAACCTATTGGCATGAGCGGCATCCGCCTGGAGGCCAAGGTGCATATCGTGACCGGCGCGCAGAGTGCGGCCGAGAACATCATCAAGTGCGTGCGCCGTTGCGGGCTGGAGGTCGAGCAGCTCATGCTGAATCCCCTGGCCAGCAGCCTGTCGGTGTTGACCGAAGACGAGCGTGAGCTCGGTGTGTGCCTGGTGGACATTGGCGCGGGTACGACGGACGTTGCCATCTTCACGGGCGGCGCGATCCGCCATACGGCTGTGATCCCGATCGCAGGCGACCTCATCACGAGTGACATTGCGATGGCGCTGCGCACGCCCACCAAGGATGCGGAAGACATCAAGGTGGAGAGCGGCTACGCCAAGCAGTTGCTGGCAGACCCCGAGAGCCAGGTCGAAGTTCCCGGACTGGGTGATCGCAGCCCCCGCATGCTGAGCCGCCAGGCGTTGGCGGGCGTGATTGAGCCGCGCATCGAGGAGATCTTCTCGCTGGTGCACCAGGTCATGCGCGAGTCTGGCTGCGAGGAGGTGCTGTCCTCCGGCGTGGTGCTGACCGGTGGCAGTTCCATCATGCCCGGCATGGTGGAACTCGGCGAGGATATTTTCCTCAAGCCGGTACGCCGCGGCATCCCCAAATACACGCGCTCCTTGTCCGACATGGTGGCCCAGCCGCGCGCGGCGACGGTCATGGGCCTGCTCGAAGAGGCCCGCCTGGCCCGCATGCGCGGCTTCAAGGTGGCGCAGAAAAACGGTTCAATGAAAACAGCCCTGGGTCAAATCAAGGACTGGTTCGTGGGGAATTTCTGATGAAAAAGACTCAACTCTGGCGTGCACGCGGCAGCCCGCACTGGCGATGGCGATGTGCGGGCCCACCCCGGCATGCGCAACACAACGATGGTGACAAGAAACATTTAGGCAACTGCAATTCAGGAGAAAGACATGAGCATTGAAATGATCGAAGAAGAAGGGTTCAACCAGGGTACCCAGATCAAGGTGATCGGCGTGGGCGGCGGCGGCGGCAATGCCGTGGAACACATGATCGGCTGCGCCGTGCAGGGCGTGGAGTTCATCTGTGCCAACACCGATGCACAGGCCCTGAGCCGCAGCGCGGCCCACAAGGTGATCCAGCTTGGTGCCAGCGGCCTGGGCGCAGGCAGCAAGCCCGACAAGGGGCGCGATGCGGCCGAGCAGGCTGAGCACAGCATTCGTGAAGCCATCGAGGGCGCGCACATGCTGTTCATCACGGCCGGCATGGGCGGCGGTACCGGCACCGGTGCGGCCCCGGTGATCGCCCGCGTGGCGAAGGAAATGGGCATCCTCACCGTGGGGGTGGTGACCAAGCCTTTCGACTGGGAAGGCGGTCGCCGCATGACCAATGCCGATAACGGCCTGGCCGAGTTGGAAGCCAATGTGGACTCGCTCATCGTGGTGCTGAACGAGAAACTGCTCGAAGTGCTGGGTGATGACGTCACGCAGGACCAGGCCTTTGCGCACGCGAACGATGTGCTGAAGAACGCGGTGGGCGGCATCGCCGAGATCATCAACGTGCCAGGCCATGTGAACGTCGACTTTGAGGACGTGCGCACCGTGATGGGCGAGCCTGGCAAGGCCATGATGGGCACGGCCGTGGCGGCTGGCCCGGATCGTGCCCGCATCGCCGCCGAGCAGGCTGTGGCCTGCCCGCTGCTCGAAGGCATCGACCTCTCGGGCGCCAAGGGCGTGCTGGTGCTCATCACGGCGGCCAAGGGCAGCCTGAAGCTGTCCGAGTCCAAGCTCGCGATGAACACCATCCGTGCCTACGCCTCGCCCGATGCGCATGTGATCTACGGCACCGCCTATGACGATGAACTCGGTGACGAGATCCGCGTCACTGTGGTGGCTACCGGTCTGTCGAAACAGGGCATGCGCCGCACGGCCCCGCCGCTGCAGGTGCTGCGCACCGGTACCGACAACGTGCCTTTCCATGTGCCGACCCTCAACAACCAGGTCACCACTTCATCGGCAGGCAGCAACAGCGCCCCGGCCACGTCTGCGGGTCTGGGCCAGGCTGACTACCAGAACATGTCCACCCCCAGCGTTTGGCGCACCCGCGACCGCACGCAGGCGGCGGCCAAGGTGGATGCGCTGGCCTCGGGCGGGATGGATGATTTCGAAATCCCGGCGTTTTTACGCAAACAGGCAGATTGATTTTGGCTTCTGTGGGGGTGCTTTGAGTTGGTTTGTTTTCCCCACTCACTCCCCCAGCCCCTCTCCCGCCCCGCCGGGCGGAAGAGGGGAGCCTCATTTGACCGCGCGCGCCGGGAACGGAATTACCGGGAGACGTTACGGCTGTTGTTGGTGTGCAGAGATTTCGGAGTACGAGTTCCGGGCGCCGGAAATGCTTTGAGGATGAAATCCATCTATCTGCCGTCATAACCTTGCTAAAACAAAAAATGGGTATCAAAAGTAAAATCTAGCCATGCTGCAGCAACGAACGCTCAAATCCCTGACCAAAGCCGTCGGCGTGGGCCTGCACAGCGGGCAGCGCGTGGAGCTTACGCTGCGTCCCGCACAGCCGGATACGGGCATTGTGTTTCGCCGCACCGATTTGCCGCAGCCGGTGGACATTCCGGTATCCGCCACGGCGGTGACGGATACGCGGCTGGCCTCTACCCTGTCCAATGGCAGTGCACGTGTGCTGACGGTGGAGCACCTGATGTCGGCCTGTGCGGGTTTGGGCATCGACAACATGTACGTGGACATCACAGCCGAAGAGGTGCCGATTCTTGATGGCTCGGCAGCGTCCTTCGTGTTCCTGTTGCAAAGCGCGGGCATCGAGTTGCAGAACGCGCCGCGCCGTTTCATCCGCCTGACCAAGCCGGTGGAAGTGCGCGAGGGCGAAGGGGCCATGGGCAAATGGGCACGCCTGGAGCCCTACCATGGCTACAAGCTGAGCTTCGAGATTGACTTTGACCACCCGGCCGTGGACTCCACGGGTCAACGTGTGGAGTTCGACATGAGCACGGGTTCGTATTCACGCGACATTGCGCGTGCCCGCACCTTCGGGTTCACCAAGGACCTGGAGATGATGCGCGCCAACGGCCTGGCTTTGGGCGGCGGTCTGGACAACGCCATCGTGATGGACGACTACAAGGTGCTGAACACCGGTGGCCTGCGCTACGACGACGAGTTCGTCAAGCACAAGATTCTCGACGCCATGGGCGACCTCTACATCCTTGGCAAGCCCCTGCTGGCAAGCTATGTGGCGTTCCGCTCGGGCCATGGACTGAACAACAAGCTGCTGCGCGAGTTACTCTCCCGTCCCGATGCCTGGGAGATCGTGACCTTTGACAATGAAAAAGAGGCGCCCAAGGGCTTCGCCCAGCTGGCGCGGGCCTGGTAGCACGGTAAGGCGAGCCGCACACCATGTTGCTAATGCGCTGGCTGATCTTCATGCTGCTGCTCGGTGCAGCCGTGTCCTTCGCTTTCTATGCCGCTACTGGACAGCAGCGCTTCAAGCGCTATGGCTTGGTCGTCTTGAAGTGGACACTGATCGCGGCCTTCGGATTTTTTGCGGTGTTGATTCTGGAGCGCATTGCCTAAGGCGTGATGCCTGGATGGCAATGAGGGTCGAGCCACTGCCGGCTCGAAGCCAGTCGTAGAACTCAAGGTTCTAACAGGGCTAGCCGATGCTCATCGCTTCTGCTCAGACTCTGAAACAAGTTTCGCCACAATGGGCTTTGCCTTGTCGACCATCTCCTGAGTACCAAAGCGCGCCTCCAACCTGTCGATTCCTCTGGATAGGCTAGGGCCAAGCGCTACGCTGGCCTCATCCAAACTCAGCTTCGATTTTTCAAGAGATGCCAAGAGGTCACGAGACGAGCCTTTGACGCCATGGGCCAGAAGGGAATGAAACAGACTTTTCGGAATTCCGATGTGAACCGCGATGCGATTTCCGAGCGTTCGGCCAGAACCGCCCCCACTTTGCCGCCAGAAGAAGACAAGCAGTGCAATCAAGAACACGACTCCACCGATTGCCACTATGTGTATCAAAAGTCGCCCTGACTCAGGAAAATACGCTAAAGCAGCTACGATCTACTGGCGCCGCTGGAGTGCCGGTGAGCGAGTGCGATGGCACGCTAGGCATTGCGACCACGCGGTCCAAGGAGGAGCCAGAGGATCAAGCCCAGCACGGGCAGTAGCACCACGGCGACGATCCAAATCAGCTTCTTCTCGTTCGAGACAGGGCTCTGGAAAATATTGAGAATTGCCCAGATATCTCCGATCAATACCAGGAGACCCAAGACGCTGCCAAATCCGAAATTCATCATTTTGATTCTTTCTTTGTTTAATGGGCGTTATCCATTTCCGACGTCAGTTACATGGGAGCGCCAACGTAGTTTATAGAGAAATCTGCTCGATGACCTGGGCCTTGCGCGATGTTATTGGCATGAGTTTCTCCCAACAATGTCTTGCGGCCTTGACTTCAGCGACTCCGCCCCGCCCGGTAACTGCTGCGTCCCTTGCCCTCATTGCCCCCGGCTTGCGCGATCAGTGCCATGGACTTGCCCGCATGGGCATGGGTGATGGCCATGCCGAGCGCATCGGCTGCGTCCGGCCCGGGCAGGCCGGGTAGCTGGAGCAGGCGTTTCACCATTTCCTGCACCTGGTTTTTCTGCGCGCGACCGTGGCCGACCACGGCCTGTTTCATCTGCAGCGCGGTGTATTCGGCCACGGGCAGTCCGTTGGATACCAGGGCGGTGAGGCAGGCACCACGCGCCTGGCCGAGCAGCAGGGTGGACTGCGGGTTGACGTTGACGAACACGATCTCGACACAGGCCGCTACGGGCTGGTAGCGCGCCACGACTTCACCGATGCCGTCGAACAGCACCTTGAGTCGCTCGGGCAGCTGGCCCTTGTCGAGGTGGTTGGTCGTGATGGTGCCGCTGGCCACATAACTGAGCGCAGAGCCCTGCACGTCGATCACGCCGAAGCCAGTGGTGCGCAAGCCGGGGTCGATGCCAAGAATGCGCATGGTTCAGAGTCCGAAGTACCAGCGAACCGAGTGGAAGAACACGGGCGCGGCAAAACACAACGCATCCACGCGATCGAGCAGGCCACCCGCACCGGTGACAGAGCGGCCCCGTGAGCCCCAGTTGGTGACACCACGGTCGCGCTTGAGGGCTTTCATCACCAGGTGCCCGAGCGAGCCGGCCATGCAGGCGATGAGCGAGAGCGCCAAGGCCTGGCCCGGCACGAAGGGGGTGATGCCGGCGAGCAGGGCACCGAGCAGGCTGGCCACGCCAATGCCGATGAGCCAGCTGTGCCAGCTGAAGCTCTTGCTCACTTCGGGCGCGACCGGTGGGCGCGTGAGACGGCGCGACACCAGGTGCTGAACCACCATGCAAGTCTGCACCACGATCACGAGAAAGAACAGCAGGAAGGCATTTTTCTTGTCGTAGTGCGGGAAGTCGAGCAGCAGCAGGGCCGGCACGTGGCTCATGCCGTAGATGCAGACCATGATGCCCCACTGCAGCTTGGCATTGCGCTCCAGAAAGCGGTGCGGGTCATTGGCCAGGGCGCTGACCACGGGCAGGGCCAGGAACACATAGACCGGGATGAAGACGGTGAACAGGTTGAAGCGCTCGGTGCCCACCAGCCAGTACTGGGCCGGCAGCACGACGAAGAAGGCCAGAATCAGGCTGCGGTGGTCGCCGCGCCGCGTCGGCGAGAGCGTGAGAAATTCGCGCAGCGTGAAGAAGGACACCAGGCCGAACAGCGTGATCGCTACCCGGTCGCCGGCCAGCCAGCCGACCCAGAACACCAGCACCATGAGCCAGCTCGTACCCAGCACCCCCTCCACACTGCGCAGTTCCTCCTGATAGGCATGGGCTTGTTCGGTGTCGTCATGCTGGCGCAGCGACAGCACAAAGGCCGTGATGCTGGCCAGGATCAGCACGCCGAAGACAAAAATGAACAGGGCACTGACCTGTTGCGTGGCGGGGAGTTGACGAAGGTACTGGTACATGGCGTGGACTCAGACCTCGCGCAAGGCGATCACGGTATCGCGCGCACGCGCCAGAAAAGCCTGGCGGTCCTCGCCCGGCTCCAGCTGCATGGGTGCGCCAAAGGTGACCGAGCACAATATCGGCACCGGCACCACCTCGCCCTTGGGCATGACGCGCTGCACATTGTTGATCCAGGCGGGTACCAGCACCACGTCAGGAAACTTCTGCGCCAGGTTGAACAGGCCGGCCTTGAAGGGTTGTGGCTCCTCCGCGCTGCCGCGCGTGCCCTCCGGGAACAGGATGATGGAGTCGCCGTGCTGCAGGGCATCCACGAGCGGCTCCAACGGGTCCTGGCCACTGCTGCGGTCGCGGTCCACATAGATGGCATTGAACACGGCCGTGGTCAGCCACTGCCTGAACGGTGTCTTGGTCCAGTAGTCCTTGGCGGCAATCGGGCGCGTGATCTGGCGCAAATCTTTAGGCAGGGCGGCCCAGATCATGACGAGGTCCGCATGGCTCTGGTGGTTGGCAAAATAGATGCGTTGCTCGGCCACCGGGGGACAGCCATGCCAGCGGGCCTGGGCTCCAGTGAGCGCACGTATCAGCCCCAGCAGGAACAGACCCATTAACTTGGCAAGCATGGCGGGGATGATACAGAGCCTGCGCGCTCAGGGCAGGGTAGCGTCGGGCATGCGGGCTTGAATGGTCGAGGCGCGGTCGGCGAGGTAGCCCGAGTTGGGCAGTTTTTCATAGTAGCGTGGGCGCGGCAGCATCACGGCCAGTCGTGCAGCCTCATAGGCGGTGAGGCGCGAAGCAGGTTTGCGGAAGTAATGCTGGGCGGCCGCTTCGGCACCAAAAACCCCTTCACCCCATTCAACATGGTTAAGGTAAAGCTCGAGGATGCGGCGCTTGCCCAGCAATTGTTCGAGCAACAGCGTCAGCACGAGCTCCTGGCCCTTGCGTACCAGGGTGCGTTCGCCCGAGAGAAACAGATTTTTGGCCAGTTGCTGCGTGATGGTGGAGCCGCCCACCACCTTGACGGGTTTGGTGCTGGCCTTGGGCGCGACCTTGGAGGCCTGAGCCGATTTGGTCGCCTGTTTTGCCGCCCTCTCCTGGGCTTTTGCATTTTTCTCCCAGGCTTTTTCCAGCGCATCCCAGTCCACGCCTTCGTGGTAGTTGAAGCTGCCGTCTTCCGAGGCGATCACGGCGCGCTTGAGGTTGTCGGAGATGTCGCCGTAGTTCACCCACTGCTGGCGCCAGCGCAGGCGATCCTTCTCATGCAGGATGCGCCAGGCTTCCGAGCGTTCGAAGCTGGTGGACTCTGGCGCGACAACCGCCATCAGCGCTATGCGGATGACGAAAAAAAGCTGCAGTGCGAGCAGCGCAGCCAGCACGAACAGGGTCCAGCGCAGCAAGGCTTTCATGTCGATGTGATCGCTTGTTTCAACAGGGGCTTCATTGTGCTGTCAGGCTGGTTTCCAGCGTGGCGTCGCGTGTGAAGCGGAAGCGCGAGACCACGAGAATCTGGTCAGCCTTGCGGCGCATGGCTTCGCTGAAGGTGCCAAAGGGGGCGGCACTGCGCGCAATGGCCTCCGCCCGGCGATCCAGCGTGCGATTGCCTGAGCTCTGTGCCACTTCGGTGGCCAGCAGACGGCCGTCGTGGTTGACGGTGAGGATCATGGTCAGTTCGCCATACAGCTTCTTGCCGCCAGAAGCCGGAAAGTTCTCGGTGCCCTTGTTCTCCACGGCACGGCGCAGCCCGTCGTAGTACACCGCATAGACCTCTTCACGTGTAGCTGGGCTGATGTAGCGTTTCTTGGGGCGGGCATTTTCCTCGTTGATGCGACGCTCGATCTCGGCCAGCAGCTTGACAAGCTGGCGCCGCTTTTCCTCGCGCGCAATCTGCTCGGCGGTGACGCCGGGGCGCTTGATGTCGATTGGCGGCATGGCGGTCAGCTGCTGTCTGACCTGTGCGAGCAGCAGGGTCTGCTGCTCCTGCATGGCCTGGATCTTGCGCTGGGTTTGTTCCTCGAACGAGTCACCCGTGGCGTTGAGCAGGGTGGGGGGCAGCGGGCTGGTGGCCCGGCCCTTGTCGGCCTCGCCGCCGCCGGCCATGGAGAACTGGGCGATCGCCTGGGCCTTTTCAGGGCGCTCGCTGGTCCGCGCGTTGACGAGCACGACTTCCAGCGGCGTGTCTTCGAACACGCGGTTGAAAGCTTCAGGGTCGACAAAGCGTACCGTCAGCAGCAGGGCGTGAACGGCGACTGAAACACCGAGCGCGAGTTGGAGTGGACTGAAAGACCGCAGGTTCACGAGGCAGAATTATCGCCCGAAGGGCTGTCGGATTCGTTCACGTCCACGGCAATGGCAATCGGGCCCGCTGCGAGGTGTTCACCTTCCTCCTCCTCGCTGTCCTCGGAGTCGGCTTCAGGCTCCGCATCAAGGCGCTCGAGCACGGTGCCGCTGACATCGAGCGAAACTTCATCGATGTCACCGAGTCGTACCCGCACCCTGGCGCCCCGCGGCATGTCCTTGGCGCCGAGCACGGGCAGTACCAGCGGAATCTCGTCGGCCCGCACCATGTTTTCCTTGAAAACGGTGGCCACCAGCTCGGTCAGGCCCTGCTGTTGCACATATTTGAGGGTCCAGTAGCGCTCGATGGCGCCCTGGTAGCCGTTGTAGGCGCTGTAGGCCGCATCAAATCCCGAGATGATGGAGAACAGGTCGGCATCCTTCGGGCGGAACGGGGCAGCCAGTGCAGCGGTCTTGCCGTGGCGGGCACAGGCAATGATCTGCCACTGGTTCACCAGGTCGGTGTAGCGGCGCAGCGGTGAGGTGCTCCAGGCGTAACTCTTCACGCCAATGCCGGCATGCGGCAAGGCCTTGGTGCCCATGCGCACCTTCACGCCAGGCGCCAGCGAGGTCTGGCTTCGGTAGATGGCGGGCACGCCGAGTTCGGCCAGCCACTCGCCCCAGCTGCTGTTGGCCAGGATCATGGCCTCGGCCACGATGAGGTCGAGCGGGGCACCGCGCTGGCGCACGCTGATCTGCACCTGCTCGCTGCCTTGTGGCTCGGCACCGTCATTGCCAACGAGGCGAAAGTTGTAGTCGGGCCGGTTGAAGTTCTCGGGCTTGCCGCGCACGACTTCGCGCTGCGCCTTGAGTTTTTTCGCCAGTTGATACAAAAATGATAGCTGCTCACGCAATTCAGATGCGGGCTGAGTGGCATTTTCATGCTCAAACGCCGGGTTTTCCAGCCAGTCGGTGGTGACCACGGTGTCGAGCTGGTCGTGCCGCAGGTTGTGGGCAATGGGCACACGCTCAAGCCGCGTTTCGCTGGCACGGATCTCCAGCGTGGCTTCGTCGAAGGCCACGTAGAGCGAGAGCGCAGGGCAGTCGCGCCCTTCCTGCAGGGTATAGCGCTGGACCACTTCGTCCGGCAGCATGGTGATCTTGTAGCCCGGCATGTAGACCGTCGAGAGCCGGTTACGGCACACGTTGTCGAGCGGGTCACCGCGCTGCACGGCCAGGCCAGGGGCGGCGATATGGATGCCCACCGTGACCGTGCCGCTGCCCAGGCCTTGCAGCGAGAGCGCGTCATCGATCTCGGTGGTGGCCGAGTCATCAATCGAGAAGGCCTGCACCTGGGCCAGAGGCAAATCGTCCTGAATGGCCGGAGCTTCCAGCGGCGGGAAACCCGTTCCCTTGGGAAAGTTCTCGAACAGGAAGCGGCGCCAGTGGAACTGGTAGGGCGAGTCGATGGCACCGGCCTTCTGCAGCAACTCCAGCGGCGCGGTATGGGTGGCGCGCGAAGCCTCGACCACGGCCTTGTACTCGGGGGCATTCTTGTCGGGCTTGAACAGAATCCGGTAGAGCTGCTCACGAATGGGCTCAGGGCACAGGCCTTGGCCCAGCTCGGCGGCCCAGGCTTCTATTTGCTGCTGGATGAATTTTTTCTTCTCGATCGCGGCCAGCGCCTGCGCAATGATTTCAGCCGGGGCCTTGCGAAAGCGTCCCTTGCCCGCACGCCGGAAATAATGGGGCGCCTCGAACAGCCGCAGCAGCGCTGCAGTCTGTTCGGTCAGGCTGGCCTGCTCGCTGAAATAGACCCGGGCCAGGTCTGCAAAACCAAACTCGTCTTCGGGCGCAAACTCCCAGGCCAGTTCCAGCTCGATGGTCTCACTCAGGGTCTGGGCTGCAGCGAGCAACTCGGCCGGTGCGGGTTTCTCGAACTTGAGGAGGATGTTGGCGGCCTTGACCTTGACCCGCTTGCCGCTGTCAAGTTCGACCTGGGCAGATGACTCGGTCTCCGACAGCACGCGGCCGGCCATGAATTTGCCGGTTTCTTCAAACAATAAAAACATAAGCTGCATTGTCCCATGCGGGACCGCCGCGGTTCAGGCCGGGCAGGCCTTGCCTGGCAGGGGGCGATGAATGCGTTTGTCGAGGGATGCGCCCCTCCCATAGACATGGGATAGATGCCCATAGCCATTACCCGTTGCTGCGGCTATGCTCCGAAGCATTCAGGCTAACTGGGGAATATGCAGGTGTGGCGCGTATTGGTGGTGGAAGACGATTCCCGGATGCGGGATTTTTTTGCGCTCAGTGTGGCACGCTGTGCCGAATTGCAGCTTGCCGCCAGTGTCGGCTCTGTGGCTGAGGCGCGGGCCTGGCTAGATGACAGTGCCAACACGCTGGATGTGCTGCTGGTCGACCTGGGGCTACCTGATGGCAGTGGCCTGGAGGTCATCCGGCATGCCACCCGGTTGCACCCGGGTTGCGAGCCGCTGGTGATCTCGATGTTTGGCGATGAGGATAATGTGCTGGCGAGCATCGAAGCCGGTGCGCTCGGCTATATCCACAAGGATTCGGCGCCCGACGATATTGCGCAGACCATTCTGGAGATGAAGGCCGGCGCCTCACCGATCTCGCCCATGATCGCGCGCAAGGTGCTGGCCAAGTACGCGCTTTCCCGCGGCAAAGCGCCTGCAGCGCAGGCGCACGCTGCCGAACCTGCGATCAAAGCCAGCGCCCCTCATGCCAATGCCCCCCTGCTCTCCCCGCGTGAGCAGGACGTGCTGGCGCTGATTGCCCGGGGCTTTTCCTACGCAGAAATCGCTTCGCTTCAGTCTGTCAGTGTCCATACCGTTCAGACGCATATCAAGAACCTCTATGCCAAGCTGTCGGTGCATTCCAAGAACGAGGCGGTGTACGAAGCTTCCCGGCTGGGCCTGCTGCCTTCATGACCTGGTTGCTGCGTGTCCTGTTGGTTGGCTGCTGCCTGTTGCCGGCCGCGTGGGCCGATGTGATGGTGCTGCGTTCGGCACAGGTGCAAACCACCGCGGGCGGCAAGGTCTCGCAGCAGAAGGTGAGTCTGCCCTATGCCTGGGACCGTGAGCAGGCCAGCCTGCCGGGTACCGGTGTTTTCGAGGTGCCGTTTGCACTGAAGGACCTGCCGGTGGGGCCTTATGGCATCTATTTCCCGCGCATTGGCAACCGTGCCGAGGTCTGGCTCAACGGCATCCTGCTGTCGCGCTTCGGCGACATGAGTCTGGACAACGAGGAGGATTTTGCCAAGGCACCCCAGTATTTGCTGGTGCCCGCGCAGTTGCTGCGCAAGGAAAACAGCCTGCACATCGTGATCGAGGCCGATGGTGGCCGACGCGGCGGTTTGTCCCCGCCCCTGGTCGGCCCGGCGGCGGAGGTGCTGGAGCAATACCGATTTGATTACCGCTGGCGCGTCTCCGGCTCGCTGGTGGTGGCCGTGTTCAGCCTGTTGGTGGGCACGATCGCGCTGGTGCTGTGGATGACACAGCGCGATCTGGATCGAGACAGCCGCCAGATGCGTGATGGCATTTACCTGAGTGCCTGCATCGCGGAACTGTTCTGGGTTTTGCGCTTGAGTGATTTGGCCCTGGAGCACCCGCCGCTGGCCTGGCCCTGGTGGGGCGTGCTGCAAGCTATGGCATTTGCTGGCTGGATCTGCGGTGCCGGCCTGTTTTGCCACCATGTGGCCGGGTGGCACCAGCACCCCAGCATGCGCTGGGTCAAGGCCGGACTCTGGGGCCTGTTCCTGAGTTCGACTCCTATGGCCTATCTGGCCCTGTCGCGTCATGACAAGATCTACCTGACGGCTTGGTATGGCGTGGTGGCGTTCCTGTTTGTGGGCTATGGCACGGCCTATTTATGGGCGGCGGTGCGACGGCCTTCTGCCGAACGCGTGCTGGTGGCAGTGGGCGGTCTGGTCAATGTGGCGGTTGGCTTGCGAGACTGGCTGGTGATACGTGCGAGCGACAATTTCGAGGAGGTCACCTGGATACGCTACTCCTCGGTGATGTTCGGGCTGGCACTGCTCTATATCGTGCTGATGCGTTTTTGGCGCTCGCGTGAACAGGCGCGTGACCTGCTGGACAACATGGCGGCCAAGGTGCATGAAAAAGAGCTGGCACTGGCCGCCAGCTACCAGCAACTCGAACATCTGGCCCGCGAGCAGGAGCGCGCTGCCGAGCGCACCCGTATCCTGAGGGACATGCACGATGGTGTCGGCGCGCACATCAGCTCTGCCATTCGCCAGCTGCAATCGGGCCAGGCCAGCAACGCGCAGTTGCTGCAGACGCTGCGCGACTCGCTGGACCAGCTCAAGCTGTCGATTGATGCAATGAACCTTGCGCCGGGTGACGTCACGGCGCTGCTGGCCAACCTGCGCTATCGGCTGGAGCCACGTTTTGCCGCTTCGGACATCGAGCTGCAGTGGGAGGTGGAGTTGCTCGCCCCACTGAGGGGGCTCGATGCCAATGCCATGCGGCAGTTGCAGTTCATGGTGTTCGAAGCGCTGTCCAATGTGTTGCAGCATGCCCAGGCGAGCATGCTGCGTATCGAGCTGCACGCCATGCCCGAAGGCGGCGCGCAGCTTCGCGTGATCGACAACGGGCGGGGGTTCGAGCCGGATCGCGTCAAGAACCATGGGCTGGCTTCCCTGCGCGAGCGGGCTGCGGCCATTGGGGCTCAGCTGGCGGTCAGCAGCGCACCGGGCCAGACCGTGGTGAGCATTACGCTGTCGCCACCGACGATGGATTGAGAGCGGGGTGATGATGCAAGGATCCCGCCCGTTGACCCACCAGGCGACGCCACTATACTGGCCGCTCTGACTGCCTGCGCATTCAACAGTCCAGACCTGATGAACTACATTCCCCTGCCCTTGGACAAGATCGACTTTGATAGGCCTCTGCCCATCAACGTCTGGGATCCGGTGGGCAATCTGCTGCTGCGTAAAGGGTCTGCCATCCAGGCGGATCGACCCCGGCATTTTTTTGAATCACACCAGGCCTGTGTGACCGAGGCTGATTTCCGCGCCTGGCAGCGTGCGTATGACAGGAAAATCTACGCCCTGCTGCGTCAGGGGGCGAGTCTGGATTTGATCGGCAGCGTCATGATGCCGGACGCCTTGCAGGAAAGTGATTATGCCGCCGGGTTTGAAGTGCAGGGCGGCTGGCTCGATCTGCGGGAAGTCCTGCACGGCATTCTTTCCCTGGGCGAAGAGGCCCGCCGTCCGATGGACCGGATCGAAGGCATTCAGGACAAGGTCCGCAGCCTGCTGAAGACGGATGCCGACGAGAGCCTGTTTATCCTGTTCCAGGGGCTGGCTGATACCACGCTGGGTTATTGCGCCACGCACGCGCTGCTGTGTGCCGTGGTGTGCGAACTCACAGCACAGAAGCTCAATCTGCCGGAGGTCATCCGCGCCCTGTTGGTCCGTGCAGCCCTGCTCATGAACATCGGTATGGCAAAAGAGCAGGATGTGCTGGCGCGCCAGAAGGCCAAGCCCGATGAACTTCAGCAGGCGCTGATTGGCAGCCATCCGCAAAAGAGTGTTGCGATCCTGCGCGGCTTCGGCCTGACCGATGAGGACGTACTCGACATCGTGGCCTGGCATCACGAACCGGATGAAACATTGGGCTTGTCACGCAACCTGGAATGCCGGCGCATTCTGCGGGTAGCAGACCGTTTCGTGGCCCGCATGGCACCCAGAAGCACGCGCACGGCTTTGTCAGGCATGGGGGCTGCCAAATCCATGGTGACCCATGCCTCTGGCGAGGAGGCCCGCGTGGGCTCGGCCATGGCCACGGCTGTCGGCTTCTATCCCCCGGGCACCTATGTCAAGCTGGCCAACGGCGAGGTCGCGGTGTCCGTGCGGCGTGGCTTCAGGGCCAATACACCGATGGTGGTGAGCATTGTGGACAATCTTGGCGTTGCCATGTCGAGCTACATCGCCAAGGACACGCGTGACCCCCAGTTCACGATCCGAGCACCGGTGAACTTTGAGCGGGTCAGGCAGCAGATAAATGCGGCCAGAATTCTCAAGGCAGTGCCCAAACCGGATCACTGGACTTGAGGGTCTGAGCACGACCGACCGGCGTGACGCAGAAGCTCTGGCGAGCGCGTACTTGGCTTGTACTTATTGCCCTGAGGCGCGCGCGAGCTGCAGGAAATCCAGGATTTCACCCAGGTGGCTCTCAAAGTCGCTCAAGGCATGGTCGCCGCCTTCGAGCAGCTTGATGCGTGCTCCGGTGTAGCGGGCCGTCATTTCCCGCCAGTCCAGCACCTCATCGCCCTTGGCGATGACGGCGAAATAGTTCTGTGGCTGGCGCAGACTGTTGAGCGTCAAGGCCTGCAACTCGGTCACATACTCCGGCTTGAAGAAAAAGTGTTCATCCGGGTCATGCCAACTGGTTAGTTCGCCAATGTGGTTCTGCAAGTCTCTGGCGGGATGGACCGCGGGGTTGAGCAGCACTGCTTTGCAGCCGGTTTGCTCCGCCACCCAGGTTGCGTAAAAACCGCCCAGTGATGAGCCCACGACGGCCATGGAGGTCCGGGGCCAGTCGGCCGTGCCCTGTATCAGTTGGGCCACCGCTTCGCGGGGCGAAGGAGGCAGTTGCGGGCACCACCAGGTGACATGTGGATGCTTGTCCTGCACATGGGCCGAAAACAGGCGTGCTTTGGTGGATTGGGGTGAGGAGCGGAAGCCGTGCAGGTACAGCAGGTGGGTGGTGGTCATCGGCGTTGCGGGGTGAGAAAATCGGGCGACAAGCCTGTCTATCGTAGGGGATGTTCAATGCCGGTCCTGAATGGATGCGCCACGCGCTGATAATCACGCCATGGCAGCCGTATTTGATAAACCTTCCCTGTTGCAGCGGGTGACCCCCATGGTCAGTGGCTTTGATGGCCTGCTGGCCTTTGCCGTCTTTCTGCTGGTCTGTGCGGGCATGCTGACCATGTATTCCTCTGGTTACGACCATGGCACGCGTTTCATGGACCATGGCCGCAACATGCTGATCGCGGGCTTCATCATGTTCGTGGTGGCACAGATCCCGCCGCAACGCCTGATCTCGCTGGCGGTACCGCTGTACGTGCTCGGCGTCAGCCTGCTGATTGCCGTTGCCATTTTTGGCATCACCAAGAAGGGGGCACGGCGCTGGATCAATGTGGGCGTCGTCATCCAGCCCAGTGAGATTCTCAAGATCGCGATGCCGTTGATGCTGTCCTGGTGGTTCCAGAAGCGGGAGGGCCATCTGCGGCCCTTCGACTTTCTGGTGGCGGCCGCGTTGCTGGCCGTGCCGGTCGGCCTGATCATGAAGCAGCCCGACCTGGGGACCTCGATTCTGGTGATGGCCACCGGGCTGGCGGTGATTTTCTTTGCCGGTCTGAGCTGGCGCTGGATCCTGCCGCCCGTGTTACTGGGGGTTGTGGGCATCATCCTGCTGGTGGCGTTTGAGCCGCGCCTGTGCGCTGACGGCATGCGCTGGCCGGTCTTGCATGACTATCAGCAGCAACGTATCTGCACCTTGCTCGATCCTACGCGGGATCCGCTGGGGCGGGGATTCCACATCATCCAGGGCATGATCGCGATCGGCTCCGGCGGCGTGCTCGGCAAAGGCTTCATGCAGGGCACCCAGACGCACCTCGAATTCATCCCGGAGCGCACCACCGACTTCATCTTCGCAGCCTATGCCGAGGAGTTTGGCCTGCTGGGCAACCTGATGCTGATCGGCGGGTTCATCTTTCTGATCATGCGCGGACTGGCCATCGCCCTGGAGGCGCCGACCCTGTTTTCGCGCCTGCTGGCTGGCAGTGTGACCATGATTTTCTTCACCTATGCCTTTGTCAACATGGGCATGGTCAGCGGTCTGCTGCCGGTGGTGGGCGTGCCACTGCCTTTCATCAGCTATGGCGGTACCGCCATGGTGACTCTGGGCATGGGTCTCGGCATACTGATGTCGGTCTCCAGGTCCAAGCGGCTGGTGCAGTCGTGACGGGACGCGGGGCCATGTCATGAACCCGGCCATCCATTCCGTTGCCCTGATCGGGGTTGGCAACATGGGAGGGGCGATGGCGCACAACCTGCTGGCACAGGGGTGGCCGCTTCAGGTGGCCGATATTGACCTGGATAAAGTCAGAAATTTGCAGGATTTTGGGGCTGTACCCCTTGATGTAAATGATAAGTGCGCTATTGATTCAGTAGCAGTCATTGTGTGCGTGGTGGATGCTGTGCAGTGTGAGGAGGTCCTGTTTGGCGCGCATGGCGTGGCCGCGCGGCTGCAGCCTGGTCAGATGGTCATGTTGTGTCCCACGCTGGCTCCGCAGGAAGTGGAGGATTTCGCAGAGCGTTTGCAGGCCCTGGGCATTGACACCATTGATGCGCCCATGTCGGGTGGCCCGGCACGTGCACGCGATGGCTCGATGAGTCTCATGGTGGCCTGTCCAGATGCGGTGTTCAGCCGCTTTGAGGGGTTGATCCGTGCCTTGTCGTCCAGCGTTTTTCGCATCAGCGAGCAGGTGGGCGACGGCGCCCGTACCAAGCTGGTCAACAACCTGCTCGCAGGCATCAACCTGGTGGGCGCCGCGGAGGCCATGGTGATGGCCGAGAAGCTGGGGCTGGATGCGGGCAAGACCCTCAAGGTGATCGAGCAGTCCAGTGGCCAGAGCTGGATCGGCTCGGACCGCATGCGTCGCGCCCTTGATGGCGACTATGAACCCCGCGCCCATGTCACTTTGCTGGAGAAAGACACCCGGCTGGCAGTCCAGGCTGCGCAGGATGCGCAGTTTTCGGGGCCACTGGGTGTGGCTGTGCGTGATGTCTTCCGGCAGGCCGCAGCGGAAGGCTTTGCGGGGCAGGATGACGCTGTGCTCTACAGGTTTTTGGGCGGAAGCCTAAAATGAGGCCATGATCTCTCGCGAACCCACTCTTGAGCGTCTTGGCATTGCCCAGGGCCTGTTGCTGACGCCGTTCGGCCTCAACGAATCCCATCTGGCCCGTGCCCTGGCGGAAATCAAGGCACACAAGGTTGATGAAGCCGACCTTTATTTCCAGTACACCCGCAGCGAGGGCTGGAGCCTGGAAGAGGGCATTGTCAAGACGGGCTCGTTCAGCATTGACCAGGGTGTGGGCGTGCGCGCCGTCAGCGGCGAGAAAACCGCGTTTGCCTACTCGGATGACATTTCCGAAGCTTCGCTGCTTGATGCGGCCCGTACCGTGCGCACGATTTCGTCGGCCAGCAACGCTGCACGCGTGAAAGCCGCAAAGCCCAAAATCGCCACGGCACGCTCCCTGTACAAGGGGCTCGATCCGATCGCCACGCTCGACAGCACGGCCAAGGTCAAGCTGCTGGAGCGGGTTGAGCAACTGGCGCGAGCCAGGGATCCGCGCATTGCCCAGGTCATGGCGGGCCTGGCCAGCGAATACGACGTGGTGATGGTGGCGCGTGCCGACGGCACGCTGGCGGCCGATGTGCGCCCGCTGGTGCGCTTGAGTGTTACCGTGATCGCCGAACAGAAGGGCCGTCGTGAAATGGGGTCGGCGGGCGGCGGTGGCCGCTTCGGTCTGGCTTATTTTGATGATGAGCGCATCAACGAGTATGTCGACGATGCCGTCAAGGCGGCGCTGACCAATCTGGAGTCGCGCCCTGCGCCCGCGGGCGAGATGACCGTCGTGCTTGGCCCCGGATGGCCCGGCATCCTGCTGCACGAGGCCATTGGCCACGGGCTGGAGGGTGACTTCAACCGCAAGGGTTCGAGTGCCTTCGCCGGGCGCATCGGCCAGCGTGTGGCTGCCAAGGGCGTGACCGTGCTGGACGATGGCACGATCGCCGACAGGCGTGGCTCGCTCAATGTGGATGACGAGGGCAATGCGAGCCAGCGCAATGTGCTGATCGAAGACGGCATCCTCAAGGGCTATATCCAGGATGCGATGAATGCACGCCTCATGAAGGTCAAGCCCACGGGCAATGGACGCCGTGAAAGCTATGCGCATGTGCCCATGCCCCGCATGACCAACACCTATATGCTGGGCGGCGACAAGGCGCCCGAGGAGATTGTGGCCAGCATCAAGAAGGGCTTGTACGCCACCAACTTCGGCGGCGGTCAGGTCGACATCACCTCGGGCAAGTTCGTGTTCTCGGCCAGCGAAGCGTTCTGGGTGGAAAACGGCAAGATCCTTTACCCGGTGAAGGGCGCCACGATCGTGGGGAACGGGCCCAACGCACTGACCCGTGTGACCATGATCGGCAATGACATGCAACTCGACAGCGGTGTGGGAACCTGTGGCAAGGAGGGCCAGAGTGTGCCGGTCGGTGTGGGGCAGCCCACCTTGCGCATTGACGGACTGACCGTGGGCGGTACCGCCTGAATCAGCTTCGCAGGCCAGACTCTCGCAGGAAGCTGTTCGCCAGCGACGGTTGTTGTGACTGGTCGCGCGCGAAAGCGCAAGAGTTGAGGCCTGGAAGCATCGTGCTGCAAGCGCACAATTAACAGATGAGTCGTATGACCAGTTCACGCCTGCCAACCGTTCCGCCTGCTATGGTGGTGCCCAGCAGCCACAATTTTGGTGAGTTGAGTGAATTTCTGCGTTCGGCGGTGGCAGACAAGGAATCCCTTAAATTCAGCGAGAGCATGGGCTGGCTGGCGGCCCAGACTGAGGCCGTGGTGGGTGCGCTCAAATCCAGCGCCGAACCGACTGTGGTGGCGGAGATGCTGGTTGACCTGTTGACCCAGCTGCGCCAGCACCGGCGTCTCGTGATGCAGTTGCACATGGCATGGCGTGAACTGTATGAATACCCTGCCTATCTTGCTGCGCTCAATCAATGCCGTGGCATGGTGGGGCAATGGGTGATGCAGATCCGTCAACCTGGTGCCCGCTTTCCGGCTGTGCATGAGTTTGAGGCGGTGGCCTGGCGCATGCTGGGTGAAGGCGCGCTGTTGATCGATGTGTATGAGCAGACCCGGACCCGGGCGCTGGACGTGGAACGTGCTGAAAATGCAACGCTTTTATCCCGGGTACGCGCCTGGTGGCGCAAACCCCGCCGTTGAGTGTGCTAAAGTGAGTCACATGAATTCGCCCCGTTTCTATTTTTCCTACTTTTGGTTCTCAAGCGCCTGCGGCGGTAGAGAGTTCTGAACGTACCTGAATAAAACGTCCCGAATTTCCCGAAAACCGCCGCGCAACGGCGGTTTTTTTATGCCTGTTCAGTTTTCAGTTTCAAATCTCAGCCAACAAGGAGCAACACCATGAATGCCAAAGCCTCTTCTTCCGGCGCCGATGCCTGGTATGCGAAGCCCGTCGACAAAACCAGCCAGACCGACGACCAACGCATCAAGGACATCACCGTGCTGCCTCCTCCTGAACATTTGATCCGCTTTTTTCCGATTGACGGGACACCCGTTGAAAAGCTGGTCAGCGATACCCGCCGCAATATCCACAACATCATGGCCGGCAAGGATGACCGCCTGCTGGTCGTCATCGGTCCCTGTTCGATTCATGACCCGGCCGCTGCGCTTGACTATGCGCGCCAACTGAAGGCGCAGCGCATCAAATACGCCGACACGCTGGAGATCGTGATGCGGGTGTATTTCGAGAAACCGCGTACCACGGTAGGCTGGAAGGGCCTGATCAACGACCCCTACCTTGACGAGAGCTTCCGCATTGATGAAGGCCTGCGCATTGCACGCCAGTTGCTGATCGAGATCAACCGTTTGGACTTGCCCTCAGGCAGCGAGTTTCTCGACGTGATCTCACCTCAATACATTGGGGACTTGATTTCCTGGGGCGCCATCGGCGCGCGTACGACGGAGAGCCAGGTGCACCGTGAGCTGGCGTCGGGCCTGTCCGCACCGATTGGCTTCAAGAATGGCACCGACGGCAATATCAAGATCGCCACCGATGCGATCCAGGCTGCATCGCGAGGCCATCACTTCCTGTCAGTGCATAAAAATGGCAAGGTGGCCATTGTGCAGACCAACGGCAACAAGGATTGCCACGTGATCCTGCGCGGCGGCAAGACCACCAACTATGATGCGGCCAGTGTGGCCGAGGCGTGCAAGGATCTCGTTGCCGCCAAATTGCCACCGACCCTGATGGTGGATTGCAGCCACGCCAATAGCAGCAAACAGCACGAGAAGCAGCTGGATGTGGCGCGCGACATTGCCGCACAAGTGGCAGCCGGCTCGCACAGCATCTTTGGCGTGATGGTCGAGAGCCATCTGCAAGCCGGCGCCCAGAAGTTCACCCCTGGCAAGCATGATGTGAATGCGCTTGAATACGGCAAGAGCATCACCGATGCCTGTTTGGGCTGGGATGATTCGCTGGAAGCGTTGGAGGTCCTGTCTGGCGCCGTCAAGGCACGCAGGGCGCGTTAAGGCTTGCGGGCCTTGGCGATCATGTCCTCGGCCCAACTCCGGGCCTCGGCCATGGTTTCAAAAATCTGGAATGGCCGGCCAGCGTCGGCAAAAATCCTGACAAAGCGCGGGGCCATGAACTGGCCTCCTTCGATCTCAGGTCCGATGACATAAGCCGTGGCCAAGGGGGTAAATGCCGGCGGGGCTTGGCGGACCAGTTCGGCGTAGCGCTCCAACCCGTCCGGGGTGGCCAAGGCACTTTTCTTGATGGTGCAGATACTGACCCAGTGGCCGGTTGGCTGCTGGCTTTGCAGGAAATTTGACTGGGCAACGGCCAAGCAGTCAGCCAGCTCCTTGTTGAACGGGCCAGTGGACTCGTAATAAAGCAGGTTGTTGTCCATCCACATGTCAACTTGCCCATGCGGTGCAAATGGCGTGTCCTTGATCTGGATCGTACTGCTTCTCTGTGGTTTTTCGGAGCTCATGGCATCTCCCTGGAAACCCGCAAAAGCGGTTTGATGCTGATCTTATCGGCTTGCTCGCACGATCGCTGGATGGGGGAAAGCGAGCATGGGTTCGAGTTGGCTCACATCAGGTCAGCCCCTTGTGCCATGGGGAGGCCGCTACTTCTGCAGCGCTTCAAGCAGCTTGAGATGGATGCCCCCAAACCCGCCGTTGCTCATGCACAGGATGTGATCACCTCCGCGCGCGCTTGCAACGACCTGATTCACCAGTTCATCGATGCTGTGCGCAACGCGGGCCTTGGCGCCCATGGGGGCGAGGGCTTCCTCCGCATTCCAGTCCAGTCCGCCGGCATGGCAAAAGGCCAGGTCTGCATCTTCCAGGCTCCAGGGCAACTGGGCTTTCATGGTGCCCAGCTTCATGGTGTTGCTGCGCGGTTCGAACACTGCCAGGATACGCTGCTGTGGCCGGAGCCGGCGGCGCAGCCCATCCAGGGTGGTGCGAATCGCCGTGGGGTGGTGTGCAAAGTCGTCGTATACCGTAATGTCACCATTCTCCCGGCGGACCAGGCCGCGCACTTCCATGCGGCGCCTGACGTTGCGAAAACTCCCCAGGGCCTGGGCTGCCACGGCGGGGGCCACCCCCACATGCTGGGCTGCCGCGATGGCCGCCAGCGCATTGAGCTGGTTGTGCACGCCAGTGAGTTCCCAGCGAACTTGCGCCACGCTGTGACCGCGCTCCAGCACCTCGAAGTCATGCGGTTCACCCACCGCAGTGAAATCGCTGACGGCGGACCCAAAGCTGCGCACCTCGCTCCAGCAGCCTTGCGCGAGCACCCGGGTGAGACTCTCTTCCAGGTCATTGACGACCACCCGGCCGGAGCCATGAGGTCCTGTGCCGGGCACGGTCCGGATCAGGTGATGAAACTGTCGCTCGATGGCTGCGAGGTTGTCAAAAATGTCAGCGTGATCGAACTCGAGATTGTTGAGCACCGCAGTGCGGGGGCGGTAATGCACGAATTTGCTGCGCTTGTCGAAGAAAGCCGTGTCGTACTCGTCGGCTTCGATCACGAAGGGCATGCCAGAGGCCGGTACGGAGGTACTCGGGCTACTGCCCAGGCGGGCCGAGACCTCGAAATTCAGCGGGACGCCGCCCACCAGAAAGCCCGGTTGCAGCTTGGCCTGTTCCAGCACCCAGGCCAGCATCGACGTGGTGGTGGTTTTGCCATGGGTGCCGGCGACGGCCAGCACATGACGCCCTTGCAGCACATGTTCGGCCAGCCACTGCGGACCGCTGGTATAGCGGGCTCCGGCGTCCAGAATGGCTTCCATGAGCGGAAATTTGGGAGTGCCATCAGGGAAATGGGCTCGACTCACCACATTGCCGATGACGAAGATGTCGGGTTTGAGGGCCAGCTGATCCGCACCAAAGCCCTCGATCAGGTCGATGCCCAGCGCGCGCAGCTGGTCGCTCATGGGAGGGTAGACACCCGCGTCGCAGCCCGTGACCTGGTGTCCGGCCTCGCGAGCGAGTGCGGCGAGGCCACCCATGAAGGTCCCGCAAATGCCGAGAATATGAATATGCATCAGTTCATTTTAGGTGGAATTGGAAGCATTTCTGACTGGTGGCCCTTGTCTGCGGGTCATCGTCAGCTAGCAAAACAGTAGCGTCTTTAGGGATGGAGTTGATGTCCAGATTGGCTGAACCTCCGGTGCACAATAGGCTGTATGAATATGCGTAAAGCTGAAATTTCTGCAACGGCTGCGCGCCTGGTGGTGGAGGAGGGGCTTGAATACGGGCCAGCCAAACGCAGGGCGCTCAAGCAACTGGGTCTGAGTGGGCGCGCTGAACTGCCCGGCAATGATGAGATCGAGGACGAGGTGCGCGATTACATTGCCCTGTTCTGCGCCGATACCCAGCCTCAAGAATTGCGAGAATTGCGCCGACTGGCGGTGGTCTGGATGGAGCGCATGGCTGAGTTCCGGCCTTATCTGAGTGGCGCGGTCTGGCATGGGACGGCGACAAGGCTTTCGGATATTTATATTCAGTTGTTTTGTGATGACCCAAAATCAGCGGAAATGGCGCTGATTGAGCATCGTTCTGACTATGAGCCCCGAACTGTTGCGGGTTTCACGGGCGCGCCGGTTGATGTTCTCAGTGTGCATGAACGCAGTGAAGCCCTGGGTTTGTCAATTGGGGTGCATTTGATGATCCATGACCATGACGATGTGCGTGGCGCATTGCGTTGCGATGCCAAAAACCGTGCACCTCGCGGGGATGTGGCAGCCGTTCGGCGTTTGTTGGATGATCAGGCGCATGAGTAATGAAATCGAACCCGGATCAGCCGGTGCTGCAGACCTCGGTGCAGTGGCACGTCGAAACTGGTTGCTGGCTGGTGTTGCGGCAGCGGCGGCGATTGCGGGTGGGGGGCTCGCCTGGCGCAAATATGCTTTGGACGATGTGACGGATGAGGCTGTCAACCGCCTATGGCAGACCGGCTTTGACACGGTAGCAGGTGAGGTGCTTGCCATGGCGAGTTTCAAGGGCAGGCCTTTGTTGCTGAATTTCTGGGCTACCTGGTGCCCGCCATGTGTTGAGGAATTTCCTTTATTGGATGCCTTCTACCGTGAAAATTCGTCAAACGGATGGCAAGTTCTGGGATTGGCTGTTGATAAAGCAGCTTCTGTGCAGGACTTCCTGTTAAAAACGCCGGTCAGTTTCCCGGTGGCCCTGTCTGGGATGGAGGGGGCTGCGCTGAGCAAGGCGCTTGGCAATACGGCTGGTGGATTGCCCTTTACCATTGTTTTTGGCGGCGATGGGGCTGTGCGCTATCGTAAAATGGGCAAAGTTTCGCCTCGTGAGTTGCAGGATTGGCGCGCCACAGCGTGATTTGCGAGCTGTTTGGGCACGATCATGATGTTCTGAAATAATTAATTTTCAAAAAAAGATAAAAGAAGTTAACTGGTAATTGCTGATATTTGATGTAAATTAAGGCAATCATTAGAAAGTTGGAGAGTTCATGGATTTGCGGAAACTTAAAACCTTGATCGACTTGGTATCGGAGTCCAATGTTTCGGAGTTGGAGATTACCGAAGCAGAAGGCAAGGTACGCATCGTCAAGGGTGGCGGTGCATCGGTTCACAGCTTCGCTGCCCCAATGCCTGTTGCGGCACCCGTGGTGGTGGCCGGTCCTGCCGCGGCGGCTGCGCCGGCTGCTCAGCCTGAGCCGGTCGCTCCTCCGAGCGGCCATCCGGTGAAATCGCCCATGGTGGGAACTTTTTACCGTTCTGCCTCGCCAGGCTCCAAGCCATTCGTCGAGATTGGCGACAGCGTGAAAGCAGGCGAGACGGTGTGCATCATTGAGGCCATGAAGATCCTCAACGAGATCGAAGCCGACACGTCTGGCACCATCAAACAGATACTCTGCGAGAACGGTCAAGCTGTGGAGTATGGTCAGCCCCTCTTCATCATCGAGTAAAGCAAGCACGCGAATACTCATGCTTGAAAGACGATTGCGTACCCATCTTGGCCCTGTAGCCTCAGGTACAGCGAAGCAATTTGCGCAGGCACGCCTGGCGTGCGGGGCAATGATCCACGAGAGTTTCTATGTTTAAAAAAATCCTGGTTGCCAACCGCGGCGAGATTGCCCTTCGGATCCAGCGCGCCTGTCGCGAACTCGGCATCAAGGCTGTGATGGTTTATTCAGAAGCGGACCGCGAGGCCAAATACGTCAAACTCGCAGAAGAGGCTGTTTGTATCGGGCCGGCCCCCTCGAGCCTGAGCTATCTGAACATGCCGGCCATCATTTCGGCGGCTGAAGTGACGGATGCCGAAGCCATTCATCCGGGCTACGGCTTCCTGAGTGAGAACGCAGATTTTGCCGAGCGGGTGGAGAAAAGCGGGTTCCAGTTCATTGGTCCAACGCCTGAGTCGATCCGCATCATGGGTGACAAGGTGTCGGCCAAGCAGGCCATGATCAAAGCGGGCGTGCCCTGCGTGCCAGGCTCTGAAGGGGAGTTGCCCGACGATCCTGTGCAAATCCGTCGAATTGCGAAATCCGTGGGTTACCCGGTCATCATCAAGGCGGCGGGCGGCGGTGGAGGGCGGGGTATGCGGGTCGTGCATACCGAGGCTGCACTGGTCAACGCGGTGCAAATGACCAAGGCCGAAGCGGGTGCTGCTTTCGGTAATCCTGCGGTCTACATGGAGAAGTTTCTTCAGAATCCGCGACACATTGAAATCCAGATACTGGCTGACAAGCACAAGAATGCGGTGTATCTGGGGGAGCGCGACTGTTCGATGCAGCGCCGCCACCAAAAAATCATTGAAGAGGCGCCGGCGCCGGGTATTCCGCGCAAGTTGATTGAACGGGTCGGCGAACGCTGTGTGGCCGCCTGCAAGAAGATCGGATACCGCGGGGCCGGTACCTTCGAGTTTTTGTACGAAGACGGCGAGTTCTACTTCATCGAGATGAACACCCGTGTGCAGGTCGAGCATCCCGTGACCGAAATGATCACGGGCGTGGATATCGTGAAAACACAGATCATGGTGGCAGCCGGGGAGAAGTTGCCGTTCACACAGCGCCAGATCGAGATTCGTGGTCATGCGATCGAGTGCCGCATGAACGCGGAGGATCCCTACAAGTTTGTGCCTTCTCCCGGACGTATCACCATGTGGCACCCCCCGGGAGGGCCGGGTGTTCGTGTGGACTCGCATGTCTACACCAACTACTTTGTGCCGCCGAACTATGACTCCATGATTGGCAAGATCATTGTCCATGGCGATACGCGCGAGCAGGCCATGGCCCGCATGCGCACCGCACTGGGCGAGACGGTGGTGGAGGGCATCAATACCAATATCCCGCTGCATCGCGAGTTGATGGTGGATGCCAAGTTCATGACGGGTGGCACCAACATCCACTACCTCGAAGAGTGGCTGCGCCAGCATGAACGTTGAGCACGACACAGCATGTATGAGCTAAGGCTGTTGTGTCCACAGGATTGTGTGGAGGTGCTCAGCGAAGCGCTTGAGGCACTCGATGCATTGAGCGTCAGCGTGGAGGATGCCGATGCCCAGACCGATGCCGAGCAGGCCTTGTTTGGCGAGCCTGGGCTGCCCCCGCCGAAAGATGGCTGGCAACGCTCACGCATGCTGGCACTCTACAGTACGGAGACTGCAGCGAAAGAGGCTGCGGTACTGTTGTCGGAGCAGGCATTTTTTTCGAACTGCAAGCTCCTGGGGGTGATGGCCGTGCCCGAGCAGGATTGGGTACGGCTGACGCAATCCCAGTTTGCCCCGGTCGAAATCACGCCCGATTTCTGGATTGTGCCGACCTGGCACGAACCGCCCGCGCAGGCACGCAAGGTCATCCGGCTCGATCCTGGGTTGGCCTTCGGTACGGGTACCCATCCAACCACACGCATGTGTCTGCGCTGGATTGCCAGCCATCTGACGCCGCAGAGTGCTGGCCGAGTGCTGGACTATGGCTGCGGCTCGGGCATCCTGGCGATTGGTGCGGCCAAGTACGGGGCGCAGGACATTGATGCGGTGGACATTGATGAAGCCGCCGTTTCTTCTACGCAGTTGAACGCCCAGGCCAACCATGTCACGCTGCATGCGGGCTTGCCCGAGCAGGCCCAGGGTCAGTATCAGACAGTGCTCGCGAACATCCTTGCGACGCCGCTGAAGGTGCTTGCTCCTTTGCTGTGTTCACGTGTTGCGCCAGGCGGGATGCTCGTGCTTGCCGGGATTCTGGCGCGACAGGCTGAGGAGTTGAAGTCAGCGTATGCCCCTTATGGCCAGCTTGAGGTGACGGATACCGAGGATGGCTGGATACTGATGACCGCCAGGCTCTGAACGGCAGGCTGCGGGCTCTACAATCTGTTTATCCATGAGCCTGATTACACGTTGCCCGAATTGCGAGACGCTGTTCAAGGTCGTGCCCGACCAGTTGCGGGTGTCCGAAGGCTGGGTGCGCTGTGGCCAATGCGAGGAAATTTTCGATGCCTCTGCGAATTTGCAGCAGGCGCTACCCGAAGAGCCTGTTCCCGCAACTGAGCCAACACCGTCGATGTTGCCGGCAGAGGAGCCGTCCGATCATTTCGAAGTGCCTGTTGAGGCAGAGGCCGAACCTGAAGCTGCTCCGCAGGAGCCAGTGCTGGAGCACGACAATGGCCTGCACGAGACCCTTGACGACGAATATTCCCAGGCGCCAGACCATGAACCCGAATTGCAGCAGCCGTCCGAGGGGGCGGATGAGTCTGATGCGGGGCGTCCGGACATAGAAGACATAGAAGATGAACTGGACGTACATGAGGATGTACAGGAGATACAGGATGTACTGGAGGTAGTGCCTGAGCACCCTTCAGCGCCTTTGGAGCCTGTCTTTGTACACGGATTGTCGCCAAGGGGGATCAGGTCACAGCATCCGTCGGATGTGTCGTTCATGCGCAAGTCACGTCGGCACTCCGTCTGGCGCAGGCCCTTGGTTCGCACGTTGCTGCTCCTGCTCAGTATGGGCTTGCTCCTTGCGCTGATGGCGCAAGTTCTTGTACATGAGCGTGACCGTATTGTGGCGACCGAGCCAGCCAGCAAACCCTGGGTCGAGAAGGCTTGTTCGTGGCTGGGCTGTACCGTGTCACCCTTGCAGCAGATTGAGGCGATGGTCATCGACAGTTCATCATTCAACAAGGTCCGGGGCGATACCTATCGCTTGAACTTCACACTGAAAAACTCTGCATTGACCGAGTTGGCCACACCGGCCATTGAATTGACGCTGACAGATATCCAGGATCGGCCGGTCATGCGGCGGGTCTTCACCCATGCCGAGGTCGGTATCGCATCGCCAATACTGGCGCCTGCTGTCGAGGCCAATGGTACGCTGACGGTCAGTGTCAAACCTGTTGCAAACACTGAACGCATCGCTGGCTACCGTGTGCTGGCGTTTTATCCCTGAACTTCATTTTTACTTATGGCAACCATCATTTGTGGCTCTCTGGCCTTCGACACCATCATGAATTTCGAGGGCCGGTTTTCAGAGCAGATCCTGCCCGACCAGTTGCACATTCTCAACGTGTCTTTCCTGGTACCTGCATTGCGGCGGGACTTTGGAGGCTGTGCCGGCAATATTGCCTACAGCCTCAAACAGCTGGGTGGAACGCCCTTGCCCATGGCTACCTTGGGCAACGATGGCGAGAGCTATTTGCAGCGTCTGCAGGAGTTGGGCATCGGAACAGAGTTTGTGCGCAAGGTGGAAGAGATCTATACGGCGCAGGCCATGATCATGACGGACCGTGACAACAATCAGATCACGGCCTTCCATCCCGGCGCCATGATGCAGGCACACATGACCCGGATTGCCGCGCGACCGGACGTCAAGCTGGGCATCATCTCTCCTGACGGGCGCGATGCCATGCTGCAGCATGCCGAACAGTTCAAGGCCGCAGAGATCCCGTTTGTTTTTGATCCCGGCCAGGGCCTGCCCATGTTTGACGGTGCTGAGCTGACGCATTTCGTGTCGCTCGCCAGTTGGGTCACGGTGAATGATTACGAGGGAAAAATGCTCAGCGACCGAACAGGCTTGAGCCATGCCGAGATTTCCCGGCGTGTTCGCGGCCTGGTCGTGACCCTGGGGGCCGATGGCAGTGAGGTCTGGATCGACGGCGCCAAGACCCTGGTGCCCCCCGTCAAGGCTGAGGCGGTGGTTGATCCCACCGGCTGTGGGGACGCCTATCGGGGTGGCCTGCTGTACGGTCTGGAGCAAGGCTGGTCACTGGAGCGTTCTGCCGAACTCGGGAACCGGCTCGGTTCACTGAAAATCGCGCAGCGTGGTCCGCAAAACTACCATATTGATCGAGCTGCTGTCGGCGTGTAACTTATTCGGCAGCCCTGCTGCTGAAATAGAGTGCCGGCAATAGAAAAAGCCCGATGTCTTCCGACACCGGGCTTGGCACTGACTGCTTAGCCTTTAGGGCTTGCTGGCAGTGGGAAACGGCCAAGCGGCCTGCGGGTTCAGAATGGTCTGAGCAGCAGGGGCGGCAGGGGCAGCGGGTGCTTTCGCGGCTTTCTTCGCAGCCGGCTTTTTGGCTGCTTTCTTGGCTGCAGGTTTTTTTGCAGCAGCTTTTTTGGCCGGAGCCTTTTTGGCAGCCTTTTTTGCTGGCTTAGCCTTTTTCGCTACAGCTTTTTTAGCCGCAACTTTCTTTGCCGGGGCTTTCTTCGCTGCAGCTTTTTTGGCTGCTGGCTTTTTGGCCGCAACTTTTTTAGCCGCAACTTTCTTTGCCGGGGCTTTCTTCGCTACAGCTTTTTTGGCTGCTGGCTTTTTGGCCGCAACTTTTTTAGCCGCAACTTTCTTTGCTGGAGCTTTCTTCGCAGGGGCCTTTTTTGCGGCCGATTTTTTCGCAGTTGCCATTATTTTCTCCTTGATCAAGTTACAAAGAGCACTTTGCGCATGTTGGTCCGCACAAAGCGATTCATGGCGCTGGGCATGCGCCCAACGCCATGAACGGGGGAGCGCAAGCCACTGCCATTCTCTGGGGAGTGGTCAAAGGCTTGTGCAAATCTTGAAATCATGTTGCTTGTTCTGAAGGTTCAATCCCAGGACAGCGCGCCGCCGGATTGGTACTCAATCACGCGGGTTTCGAAGAAATTGCGTTCTTTCTTCAAATCAATCATTTCGCTCATCCAGGGGAAGGGATTCTCTTCGTTGGGGAACAGCGGCTCCAGCCCGATCTGGGTGGCACGGCGGTTGGCGATATAGCGCAGATAGCCTTTGAACATCGAGGCATTCATGCCCAGCACACCGCGTGGCATGGTGTCTTCCGCGTACTGATACTCAAGTTCGACAGCCTTGACAAACAAGGCATTGATCTCGGTCTTGAATTCCGCTGTCCAGAGCTGAGGATTTTCCAGTTTGATCTGGTTGATCAGGTCAATGCCGAAGTTGCAATGCATGGATTCATCGCGCAGGATGTACTGATACTGTTCAGCGGCACCTGTCATCTTGTTCTGCCGACCCAGTGCCAGGATTTGCGTGAAGCCTACATAGAAGAACAGGCCTTCCATCAGGCAGGCAAAGACGATGAGCGACTTCAGCAGTGTGCGATCGTTTTCCAGCGTACCGGTCTGGAAGTTCGGGTCCATGATGGCTTCAATGAAGGGGATCAGGAACTCGTCCTTATCGCGGATCGACTTGACCTCGTTATAGGCGTTGAAGATCTCGCTCTCGTCCAGCCCCAGCGATTCCACAATGTACTGGTAGGCATGGGTGTGAATGGCTTCTTCAAAGGCCTGGCGCAGCAGGAACTGGCGGCACTCGGGTGCCGTGATGTGGCGGTAGGTGCCCAGCACGATGTTGTTGGCCGCCAGTGAATCGGCGGTAACAAAAAAGCCGAGGTTGCGTTTGATGATGCGACGCTCATCTTCGGTCAGGCCATTGGGATCCTTCCACAAGGCAATGTCGCGTGTCATGTTGACTTCTTGCGGCATCCAGTGGTTGGCGCAGCTGGAGAGGTATTTCTCCCAGGCCCACTTGTATTTGAAGGGGACCAGCTGGTTGACGTCGGTCTTGCCGTTGATGATGCGCTTGTCGGCCGCATTGACGCGGCGGGGTGCAGTGACTGGCGCGCTTGCCGAGGCGGGTGCAGGAATGGGGCTGCCGTCGTTCAGTGTGCGCACTTCAGCAGAACGCAGAGGTAGCTCTGTCGAGCGGCTGCTTGATGAGTCGCGTGCAAGAGGCGATGGCGATGTGGGCTTGACTTCTTCGTCCCAGGTCAACATAAATGATTCCAATCAGCGAATTATGTGAGCAGCTACGTGAAATGAAAAGTATTCGTTCACATCGCTGCCCGATTGTGTTGTTCAATTGCATCGGATTGCTCACGATGCAGCGCATGATTTACTGACAAGCCTCGCATGTCGGGTCATCAACTCCACAGAACTGGATGTCGGTTGCCGGTGAACTCGCCATCTGCAATTGAGCTGCTGCCGCTGCTGCGTCGAGTGCACTCATGCCGCTGCTGCCCTGTGCAGCGCCGCCGGAAGACACGGCGTTCATGCGGCCGGCTGTCACGGTGGATTTCTCGACATGGGTGGCGGACATCGTGCGCAGGTAGTAGGTGGTCTTCAGTCCACGCAGCCATGCAAGCTTGTAGGTGTCATCCAGTTTCTTGCCAGAAGCGCCGGCCATGTAGATGTTCAGCGACTGGGCCTGGTCGATCCATTTCTGGCGACGTGCTGCCGCTTCGACCAGCCAGCTGGTTTCCACCTCGAAGGCGGTGGCGTACAGCGCCTTGATTTCTTGTGGCACACGGTCGATCGGGTTGAGCGAGCCGTCGAAGTGTTTGAGGTCCATGACCATCACGTCGTCCCACAGCCCCAGTTCCTTGAGGTCGCGCACCAGGTAGCTGTTGATCACGGTGAACTCGCCGGACAGGTTGGACTTGACGGAGAGGTTGCCGAAGCAGGGCTCGATCGAGGCATCCACGCCGATGATGTTGGAGATGGTGGCGGTTGGGGCGATGGCCACGCAATTGGAGTTGCGCATGCCGTCCTGTGCAATTTTCTTGCGCAGGGCATCCCAGTCCATGCTGGCAGAGCGATCGACTTCCACATAGCCGCCGCGCGCACTGGCCAGCAGGTCCAAGGTGTCCAGCGGCAGGATGCCCTGATCCCAGAGGGAGCCCTTGTAGCTGGAATACTGACCACGCTCGCGTGCCAGTTCGGTCGAGGCCCAGTAGGCGTAGTAGCAGATGGCTTCCATCGACTTGTCAGCAAATTCAACAGCGGCTTCGCTGGCATAGGGAATGCGCAGTTCATACAAGCTGTCCTGGAAGGCCATCACACCCAAGCCGACCGGACGGTGGCGCAAGTTGGAGTCGCGGGCTTTCTTGACGGCGTAGTAGTTGATGTCGATCACGTTGTCGAGCATGCGCATGGCCGTCGTGATCGTCTTCTGCAGTTTGGCATGGTCAACCTGGCCATCCTTGAGGTGCTGGAGCAGGTTGACCGAGCCGAGGTTGCACACGGCAGTCTCGGTGTCGCTGGTGTTGAGCGTGATCTCGGTGCAGAGGTTGGAGGAGTGCACCACACCGGCATGCTGCTGGGGCGAGCGGACATTGCAGGCATCCTTGAATGTGATCCAGGGGTGGCCGGTTTCGAACAGCATGGTCAGCATCTTGCGCCACAGATCGGCCGCCTGCAGGGTACGGGCGGGCTTGATTTCGCCGCGGGCAGCCTTTTCTTCGTAGGCGACATAGGCGCGCTCGAACTCGGCGCCGAACTTGTCGTGCAGGTCGGGCACGTTGGAGGGGGAGAACAGGGTCCATGTCCCTTTTTCCATCACACGGCGCATGAACAGGTCAGGAATCCAGTTGGCGGTATTCATGTCGTGTGTGCGGCGGCGGTCGTCGCCCGTGTTCTTGCGCAGCTCCAGGAACTCCTCGATGTCCAGGTGCCAGGTTTCCAGGTAGGTACAGACAGCGCCCTTGCGCTTGCCGCCCTGGTTGACGGCCACGGCGGTGTCGTTCACAACTTTCAGGAAGGGCACGACGCCCTGGGACTCGCCGTTGGTGCCCTTGATGTGGGAGCCCAGCGCACGGACGCGGGTCCAGTCGTTGCCCAGACCGCCGGCGAACTTGGAGAGCAGTGCGTTTTCCTTGATGGACTCATAGATGCCGTCCAGATCGTCGGGCACGGTGGTCAGGTAGCAGGAAGACAGCTGTGAGCGCAGCGTACCGCTGTTGAACAGCGTGGGCGTGCTCGACATGAAATCGAAAGAGGACAGGATCTCGTAGAACTCGATGGCACGTGCTTCACGGTCGATCTCGTTGAGGGAGAGGCCCATGGCCACGCGCATGAAGAAGGCCTGGGGCAGCTCGATGCGGCTCTTGCGCACGTGCAGGAAGTAACGGTCATAGAGAGTCTGCAAACCCAGGTAGTCGAATTTCTGGTCACGCTCGGCCTTGAGCGCTGCCCCGAGCCTGGCCAGATCGAACTGCTGCAGGCGTTCGTCCAGCAGATCGTTATCCACGCCTTTTTTGATGAAGCCCGGGAAGTAGTCCTCATAGGCTTGTTGCATGTCGGCCTGTACCACATCACGGCCAAGGACCTCCCTGGCGATGGTGTGGAACAACAGTCGTGCCGTGGCATAGGTGTAGTCCGGATCCTTTTCAATCAGCGTGCGGGCGGCGAGGATGGAGGCCTTGTAGACCTCGTCCATGGGGACGCCGTCGTACAGGTTGCGCATGGTCTCGGCCAGGATGGGCGCGGCCTTGATGTCTGCGCCCAGGTCTGCGCAAGCCGTTTCGATCAGGTCGCGCAGGCGGTCGAGGTCCAGCACGATCTTTTGACCGTTGTCCAGTGCGTGCAGCACCGGTGCCTGGGGTGCTTGCTGCGCGCCTTTCTGGGCGCGTTCCTGGGTACGGCGCTCACGGTAGAGCACATAGGCGCGGGCAATTTCATGATGACCGCCACGCATCAGGCCGAGTTCAACCTGGTCCTGCACGTCTTCAATATGGAAGGTACCGCCACCGGGGCGTGAGCGTACCAGGGCGCGGATGACGGCTTGCGTGAGGCCGTCCACGGTTTCGCGCACACTGGCTGAGGCGGCGCCCTGCGTACCATGCACTGCGAGAAAAGCTTTCATCATGGCCACGGCGATCTTGTTCGGCTCGAAAGACACGACGGCGCCATTGCGGCGAATGATCTGGTAGTGGGCCAGCGGACTGCTGGCTGTGGTGTCGGCGCTGTCTGTGCTGTGTCGTGACGAATGACCGGTTGGCGTGGAGGTTGGTGTATTCAGGGCAGTTTGCATGGGTTCCTCGTCGTGGGCAATGTTTTGTTGGAATTCTCGTGTTCGATGACAGGCTCTCATGGGCTGTCTGGCCGAACTGGACACACTATATATGGGGTCTTGCATGAATACAAGCCACTACCCGTAGTGTATCTCGGCGAAATGACCAACAGGGTCTGACAGGCTCCCGGGCGCACCAGACTGGCGCAACGCCAGGCGCATTTCAACGCATGTTGAAACTCCTCCGGAGCTGTGGAAATTTCTTGCTTCGTGTCGCGCAAGCCAGCATTCATGGGGGCCGCAGGTGTTTTCTCCCTGCATGACCGCATCCAGCCTTTTTTTGCGATGGCCATTCATGGGGCATGCAAGGCCGGCAGCTGCCACCTGCTGGTGCGAAAAAAATAATTCAGGAAACAGGCGTCGATACAACGGTACAGGGAAAGTACTGAGGTGGCCAGCCGAGCGATTGACGCAACAGGGACCAGTCAAAGCCTGGACCTGGGTCTGCCTTGCGACCCGTTGCAATGTGCTCATGGCCTGCGACATGCTGCACCGGGTAGCACTGCGGCAAAGCCGCGCACAGACCGGTGAGCGTTTCATATTGAGCCGGCTCAAACGGGCCACCCTCAAGGCCTTCGAGCTCGATACCGATCGAGTCGTCGTTGCAGTTATGTCGTCCCCGGTAGCAGGATTCGCCGGCGTGCCAGGCACGCGCATCGCAGCTGACGAACTGCCAGAGTTCACCGTTGCGCCGGATGAAGAAATGGGCCGAGACGGCCAAGCCCCGGATGCGCTGGAAATAAGGGTGGGCATCCCAGTCCAGCGTGTTTGTGAAGAGCTGTCGTACTTCATCGCCACCATACTCCCCAGGTGGCAGGCTGATGGAGTGCAGCACGATCAGGTCGACCTGAGCCTGCGCGGGGCGGGGGCCGAAGTTCGGTGAGGGTTCGTGGCGTGCAAAGCGGTACCAGCCACGGTCCCAGAGCGCATCGGTGGCAGCGGCTTCAGCTGGCGTCATCACCAACCTCGGTGCTGGCGGGCATGTCGATGCCCAGTCGGGTGATGCGGTAGCGTATCTGGCGCAGGCTGATGCCCAGCCGTGCGGCGGCGGCTGTGCGGTTGTAGCCGGTGGCCTGCAGCGTCTTGATCAGGATGTCACGTTCCTGTTGATCGAGGTGGCTTTGCAAGTCATGCGGAATGGCAACGGCGTGTTGTTCATGGGGCGGTGTCTCCGTACTGTCCTGTGTCGGGCTACTGCGGGGCGGGGGGATTGCTGCCAAGGGCGGCAGGCTGGCGGCAAGCGCTGCTTCCATCTGCTGTTCATCGCCGTCACCCAGCGTGACGGCACGGTGCAGCAGATTCTCCAGTTCGCGCACGTTGCCGGTCAGTGGGTTGCGTGCAATGCTCTCCAGTGCGGCCAGCGTCAGCCTGGGGGGCGCGACGCCGGCTTCTGCCGCGATGCGTGCCAGCAGGGCCAGGCACAGCGCGGGCAGGTCGCTGCGCCGCTCGCGCAGGGCGGGGATGAAGATCTCGATCACATTGAGGCGGTAATACAGATCCTGCCGGAAGCGTTCGGCCTGCACTTCCGCCGCGAGGTCCTTGTGCGTGGCGCTGATGATGCGTACATCCACGGGGTCTTCCTGGGTGGAGCCCACGGGACGAACACAGCGCTCCTGAATGGCGCGCAACAGCTTGGACTGCATGGACAGGGGCAGATCACCGATCTCGTCAAGGAACAAAGTGCCGCCGCGGGCCGCCTGGAAAAAACCGTCACGGTCTTGCGTGGCACCCGTGAAGGCCCCCTTCTTGACACCAAAGAACTCGGATTCGAGCAGGTTCTCCGGGATTGCGCTGCAGTTCACGGCCACCAGAGGGCCGGCATGTCGGTGGCTATTGGCATGCAGGGCATTGGCCACGAGCTCCTTGCCGGTGCCGGACTCGCCCCGGATCAGCACGGGGGCCATGCTGCGTGCGACCTTGACAATGCGCTCCCTGACCAGGCGCATGGACTCGGAATCGCCCACCAGCCGCTGCAACGCGGCGGCACCCTCCTGAGCCGCCCCGACGGGCTTGTCCGCATTGCCGGCTGGCAGGCCCGGCGCCATGACGGGCGGGCGGCTTGCAGCATCCTGCACGGCGGAGGCAATGACGGTGCGGAACTGTTTGAGGTCGACCGGTTTAGTCAGGTAGTCGAAGGCGCCCGCCTTGAGTGACTCCACTGCATTGACGGCCGAGCCATGTGCGGTGATGACCACGCAGCGTTCACTGCGTTGCAGCTGCCGTATTTTCTGGATGATGGAGATGCCAAGACCATCGGGCAGGCGCATGTCCGTGATGACCACGTCGAAGCGGTGTGCGTCCAGTTGCTGCCAGGCTTCTGCCACGCTGCCCGCCACCTCCACCTGGTAGCCCGCCCGCAGCAGTGTGAGCTCATACAGGGTACGAAGATCCGGCTCATCGTCGATTACAAGGATCTGGGCTGAGGTCATGGGGGTGTTTGAGGCCAGGTGGATACGAAGCCATGGTCGGGCGAGGTGCTGCTGATTCTGGCGTCGATGTGCGTGGGACGCAAGGACAGAAAGAATTCGTTACCTTCCATTTTGCTGCCACGGGCTTTGCGCAAGCTGCGCTGGTAGGCAATGGTCGCGCCATGACGTTCGCACAGTTCCCGGCAGATATACAAGCCCAATCCACTGGAGCGGCTTTCCGACGAAAAGAAGGGCTCGAACAGGTGTCGCTGCACCGATGGCTCCATCGGTGCGCCATCGCTCCAGATCTCAAGCTGGATCTGGCGATCTGCCGATACCCGGGTCGATACCTGGATCGCATCGGGATGTTCGCTGGCGTAGCGGCGTGCATTGTCCAGCAGATTGACCAGGATGCGACGCATGTGCTCCGGCTCGAAGTACACATTCAGGGGGGCAGGGGTCAGCTGGATGCGCAGCTGGCGCAGGCTGTCCGTCTGGCGGGCCCAATCCTGGCATACCTGTTTCACGGTAGCGTTCAACTCGAGTGTCTGGGTGGGGGCTGCGTCTTCCCGGCTCTGCACGCGGGAGATGTTGAGGATGTCTTCCACGATGCGCTCCAGGCGTTTGGCATTTTGCTTGACGATGCCGGTGAGCTGCTTGAGATGGGGCTCGTTCAGATCTTCTTCGAGCAGCGCATTGGCCTGCACAATGGCAGACAGCGGGTTGCGGATTTCGTGTGCCACGGCGGCTGACATCCGCCCCATGCTGGCGAGTTTTTCGGTACGCATGCGCGCTTCCACCTCGCGCTGATCCTGCATGAAAACCACACACAGGCTTTCACCGCCACTGTTCTGGCTGGCCGTGATTCTGGTGCGCACCCGCACGCGGCAATTGCCTTGCCCCAAGTGGTTGATGTTGATATCGGTCTGCTGCTCTTGGTTGGCTGCGTGACTTTGCCACACCACTTCTGCGAGGGCTTGCCAGCCGGGTTCTGCATCGAGCTCGAAGAAGTTGTTGCGGATGGCGCGTTCTGTGCCGAGCAGCTGGCGGGCGGCCGGATTGGCAGCGCGCACGGTACCGCGCACATCCACCACCATCACGCCGTCCGTCAAGGCGTCAATCACGAGCTCGTTGACCTGTCGCTGCACGCGTGCAGCGAGCTGGCTGCGGCGGGTACGCTGCTCTTCGTTGGCCAGGCGCATGGCCAACTGGTGGGCCAGGTAGGCAATCACGAAGCAGCCCGCACCGGTGAGGGCAGGCTGCAGGAACGGTGCAGCGGCGTCCCCCGTCGTCTGCCATGAAAGCCAGGCCGCATTCCCCAGCATCAGCAGGGTGGCGCCGGCGGCGGTGCCCAGCGCCAGGGTGAGCGAGCCCAGCACGGAGGCTTGCAGCACTGGCAGCGCGAACAGCGGTGTGTAGTTGATGCTGCTGCCCTGGAGAAACTGGAGTGCTGCAAACACCAGCACATCCACCCCGATGGTCCAGACCCACTGGAGATCAAAGCTGGGCCCCAGCGAGCGAGGCCGTCCCAGCAAGCGCACCGCCAGCGCCGAGGCAAAGTAGCCGCCACACAGCAGCACCAGCGAGATGTCCTGTGAATGTCCGAGTATGTGAATGGTGACCTGCAGCAGCAGCAGCACCAGGCCGAAGGTCGCACGTGCCGTCATGAAACCACGCCACAAGCGGGTGAGTTCCTGGGGCCGGACGACCTCGCCCTGTTCGGTTCCGGCATCCAGCACCGAAGGACCGAACCAGGAGAGCGTGTCCGATTCGTTCGACATGCAGTTCTCAGCCCTCAGCGCGCTGGCGATGCTCGGTGCTGCAATACAAGCCCAGCCGTCCTTCGACCGCCTCGGACTGCGGCAGGTGCAGACCACAGTATTTGCAGTCGACCATGTCCTGGGGTTCGTGCAACGGGGTTTTCTTGTGTGACTCGTGTGGCACCTTGCCTTGCCGGGCCGAGCGCCATAACCAGACGGCGAACAGCAGGACCAGCAGCATGAGCAGGAGTTTCATAGGGTTCGGCCCAGGATGATTTCCAGCACGAAACGTGAGCCCACATAGGCCAGCAGCAGCAAGGCCGCGCCCGCGTACAGAACTCTGACTGCTCGCCGCCCCCGCCAGCCAAAGCGCGCTCGCCCGATCAGCAGGACAGCAAAGGTCAGCCAGGAGAGCATGGAGAACACGGTTTTATGGTCCCACTTCCAGGTGGTGCCCTTGCCGTACAGGGATTCGCCATAAAGAAAGGCCACGATGATGGTGGCGGACAGCAGCACGAAGCCTGCGGCGACAAAGCGGAAGGTCAGCCGCTCGATCGTCAGCAGGGGCATGCCGCTGTGCGGATCGGCGGCGAGCCGGATCTGCTCCTCGGTGCGGTTCATGAACCAGGCGTGTGCCACCGCAGCGCCAAACAGGCCATAGGACGCAATGCCAAGAGCCCAGTGCAGCGGCAGCCAGGGCGAGGCGCTGGCGTGCAGCGCAGTGCCGGGGAAGACCAGGGCCAGCACCACCGTGAGCGTGCCCAGGCCGCACAGCGCCCAGCGGGTCTGCATCTGGGGATAGACATGGCTTTCCACGGCATAGACGGCGGTGACCAGCCAGGCCGTGACCGACAGGGCTGGTGCAAAACCGAAGCGCGGGGTCTCACCGAGCAGGCTCCAGCCTAGCAGCAGGCCATGCAGCCCCCAGGCCAGCAACAAGGCGGCGCGGCTGGCTTTCGGGCTCAGGTGGCGGGCCCCGGCGGCGGGAATGGCATAGGCGGTGGCGGCGCAAACCGTCAACACGATACTGGTCCAGGAAGCACTGGCTAAAATCATGGGTACAGTTTAGCGTTTTGCATCGTGCCAAAGACCTTGGCACCCAACTTTGGTTCCGCCCGCCGGAATACTGCCTATGGCCTCCGCCCTGACCGACAAACTCTCACGCCTCGTCAAAGAAATCCGGGGCCAGGCCCGCATCACCGAATCGAACGTGGCCGACATGCTGCGCGAAGTGCGCATGGCCTTGCTGGAGGCCGACGTGGCCCTGCCCGTGGTGCGCGACTTCATTGCCCGCGTGAAGGAAAAAGCGCTGGGCCAGGAGGTGCTGGGCTCACTCTCGCCAGGCCAGGCGCTGGTGGGCATTGTCAACCGCGAGCTCGCCGCCACCATGGGCGAGGGCGTGAGCGACATCAACCTCGCCGCCCAGCCACCCGCCGTGATCCTGATGGCCGGTCTGCAGGGCGCCGGTAAAACCACCACCACCGCCAAGCTGGCCAAGCACCTGATCGAGAAGCGCAACAAGAAGGTGCTGACCGTCTCGGGAGACGTCTACCGTCCAGCCGCCATTGAACAGCTCAAGACCGTGACCGCGCAGGCCGGAGCCGAGTGGTTCCCCAGCACGCCGGATCAGAAGCCGGTGGACATTGCCAATGCGGCGCTTGACTATGCGCGCAAGCATTACTTTGACGTGCTGCTCGTCGACACGGCCGGTCGTCTGGCGATTGATGAGAAGCTCATGCAGGAGATCCGCGAGCTGCATGCGGCCGTCAAGCCAGTCGAGACGCTGTTTGTGGTGGACGCCATGCAGGGCCAGGACGCGATCAACACGGCCAGGGCCTTCAAGGAGGCGTTGCCGCTGACCGGCATCATCCTGACCAAGACCGATGGCGACTCGCGCGGCGGTGCGGCGCTGTCGGTGCGTCATGTGACGGGCGTGCCCATCAAGTTCTCGGGGACCAGCGAGAAGCTCGACGGCCTGGAGGTGTTCGACGCCGAGCGCCACGCCGGCCGTGTGCTGGGCATGGGCGACATCCTGGCCCTGGTCGAACAGGTCACGGCCGGGGTGAACATCGAGGCGGCGCAAAAGCTTGCGGCCAAGGTCAAGAGCGGCGCGAGTTTCGATCTCAATGACTTCCTGGCCCAGCTCCAGCAGATGAAGCAGATGGGGGGGCTGTCCGGCCTGATGGACAAGCTGCCTTCGCAGATGGCGGCCAAGGCGGGCCAGATGGACATGGACAAGGTCGAGCGTGATGTGCGTCGCAAGGAGGGCATCATCCACAGCATGACACCCAAGGAACGCAGCAAGCCCGAGCTCATCAAGGCCACCCGCAAGCGGCGCATCGCAGCAGGTGCCGGTGTGCAGGTGCAGGACGTCAACCGCATGCTCAAGGAGTTCGAGCAGATGCAGGACATGATGAAGAAGATGAAGGGCAGCGGCATGATGAAGATGATGAAGCGCATGGGCGGCATGAAGGGCATGCCCAAGATGCCGTTCTAGTTTCTGAATGTTTCATACGCTGGCCCTTGATGTACTGTCGTAGTCAGCTATTAATATGATAGCTATTGGGGTCGTGGCAGGATAGGCACGGCAGAAGGTCGTCGCGGACCTGCCATCAGATCAGCGGGCAAATATATTTGTGACGATGTGTATCGAGGTGGCCTGTATTCGGGCATGCCCTAGTTGTCCCTGCACCGTGTGCACCGGGACAATGAGGCTCTATTGATCAGCGCTTGCTCCATCTGGGAGCGCTTTGCCCCTTGAACGTTTGCGAGAGCCTTCCAATGCCTGATGATCCACTGGACCTGAATACGCACGTTTTTGCCAAGACCGAGCTGGGACAGCAGGAAATTCAGTCGCGTGCCCTGAAGCTGGCACCCAGACTGCGCAGTGCGCTGATCGTGGTCGACGGGCACCGTACCGGCCAGGAACTGGTTGAACTGATCGGGGCCGATATCACGCCCGTGCTGAAGCAGTTGCTGGCACATGGCTGTATCGAATCTCTCGGTCCCCGGCATACTGAGCCAACGGCACCGCCCGCAGATGTCGCCCAGGCCAGTTCGGGGCTGTCCGGCTTGCCTCCAGCGGCATCACGCGATGCCAAGGCGGTGGACATGGCGCGCAACTTCATGATGAATTCGATCAACACCATGTTCGGCCAGAACATGAGGCTGTCACTGATCGAGGCCATCCATGCGTGTCAAACGGCCGAGGCCCTGCGCCAGGTGTATCCGTCCTGGGAAGAGGCCATGGCCAGCAGCCGCGCCAGTGCCAAACGCCTGCCTGAATTGCGCGAGAAGCTGTTTGTGGTGTTGTAGCGCCGCAGGTTCATCTGGCGCGATGGACTGGATGCATGCAGTCAGGCCTGATTTTCTGAAAAATTCGCCTCTGGCCCTTATGGCTGTTGCACTACAAGCTATTTAAATGATAGCAATTTCTTGCCGAGCGGCAAGACCTATACCGTCAGGGATGCATCTTGCGTCACCACTTCGCCGCGCAAGGAGTAGGTGCGGGTCTCGGTGATGGTCACGTCGACCAGCTGGCCGATCTGGCGAGGCTGGCCCTTGAAGTTGACCACGCGGTTGCATTCGGTTCGGCCCATGAGTTCGGAGCCGTCACGTTTGGACGGGCCCTCCACCAGAATGCGCTGCACCGTGCCCAGCCGGCTTTCGCTGATGCGCTGGATGCTGTGGTTGATCACGCTCTGCAGGTGCTGTAGTCGGCGCAGCTTGACTTCGTGCGGCGTGTCATCGTGCAGATTGGCCGCAGGTGTACCCGGGCGCGGGCTGAAGATGAAGCTGAAGGAATTGTCGAAGCCGACGTCGTCGATGAGCTTCATCATCTTGTTGAAGTCGTCCTCGGTCTCGCCGGGGAAGCCGACGATGAAGTCGCTGCTCATGGCCATGTCGGGCCGGATGGCACGCAGTTTGCGCACGGTGGATTTGTACTCCATCGCGGTGTAGCCTCGCTTCATGGCCATCAGGATAGTGTCGCTGCCATGTTGCACGGGCAGGTGCAGATGGCTCACGAGTTTGGGTATCTTCTCGTAGGCCGCAATGAGGGAGGGCGTGAACTCATTGGGATGACTCGTGGTGTAACGGATGCGCTCGATGCCGGGGATATCGGCCACGTACTCAAGCAAGGTGGCGAAGTCAGCCACCTCGGCCGTACTGCCCATGGGCGCACGCCAGGCGTTCACGTTCTGCCCGAGCAGGGTGACCTCTTTCACCCCCTGATCGGCCAGGCCCGCCACTTCCACCAGCACGTCTTCGAACGGACGACTGACCTCTTCGCCGCGGGTGTAGGGCACCACACAGTAGCTGCAGTATTTGGAGCAGCCTTCCATGATGCTCACGAAGGCCGAGGCTCCTTCCACCTTGGCCGGTGGCAGATGGTCGAACTTCTCGATCTCGGGAAAGCTGATGTCCACCTGCGCGCGATCCTGCAAGCGGCGCGCAGCCAGCAAGTCGGGCAGGCGGTGCAGGGTTTGCGGACCAAACACCACATCCACATAGGGCGCACGCGCGATGATGGCTGCGCCTTCCTGACTGGCCACGCAGCCGCCCACGCCGATCTGCACGCCTTTTTTCTTCAGGTGCTTGATGCGACCCAGGTCGGAGAACACTTTTTCCTGTGCCTTCTCGCGCACCGAGCAGGTGTTGAAGAGGATCAGGTCGGCCTCGTCCACGTTCTGCGTGGTTTCGTAGCCCTCTGCAGCGTGCAGCACGTCCACCATCTTGTCCGAGTCGTACTCGTTCATTTGGCAGCCAAAGGTTTTGATAAAGACTTTCTTGCTCATGGGGGCTCTCGAATTCAGTCGCGCGGACGCGTAACGGGGGCAGGGCTGCGCACGCTGTCGCTGTTGCCTGCCAATGGGGGCTCTATTGCTTGGGCTGGTCGAGCTCGGAGGCGAAGCGGTAATTGGGCTCCATGCCCGAGCGCTTTTCCTCGGCTTCCTGTGGGGTCAGCAGCCAGACTTCGTGGATCTGTCCCAGCGGATTGCGCACATAGTTCACCAGGTAGGTCTGGCCCGACAGGCTGGCCGGCGTCACCAGCCGGTTGAAGGTGTCTTTCAGGCGCGCACCCGGGGAGAGCCGATCGGGCGTGCCGTTGAGCAGCACCTCGGGCGATTGGGTCACTTGCAGCATGCCGCGCAGCGCGGCTGGTGGAAAATTGCGCTGCAAGGCCTGGGCGGCCGCCGGTGCGGGTGCCAGCACGGCGAGCCACGCAACGAGTGCGAGGCCCGGCACCAACAGGCGATACAGGTGAGAGACGTGATGAATCAGGCAGCGGTTCATGGTTTACATCCAGAGGCTGTAGCAGGGGTCATTTTATCGCAGGCCAGGCAGAGCCGTGACCCTTAAAACAAAAGCCCGGCAAGTGCATGACTTGTCGGGCTTCTGCGGTATTTTGGTGGTGATAGGTGGATTTGAACCACCGACATCAGCATTATGAATGCTGCGCTCTAACCAACTGAGCTATATCACCGCGCGACCGATATTATAGCGGCTTGCCGGGCCGGTGTCAGGAATGCGTGAAAACGGCTTTGCGCTTGTTCACGAAGGCGTCCATGCCCTCTTTCTGGTCCTGTGTCGAGAACAGGGCATGGAACAGGCGGCGCTCGAACATCACGCCGTCTGACAGGCCGCTTTCGAAGGCCCGGTTGACTGACTCCTTGGCCGCGATGACGGCCAGCTGACCGTAGTCGCAGACCATCAAGGCCGCGCCCAGACTTTCCTCCATGAGCTTGTCGAGTGCCACGATCCGGCTCACCAGTCCGGAGCGCTCGGCCTCGGTGGCATCCATCATGCGGCCGGTCAGGGCCATGTCCATGGCCTTGGATTTGCCCACGGCGCGGGGCAGGCGCTGCGTGCCACCAGCACCCGGAATGATGCCGAGCTTGATTTCGGGCTGGCCGAATCTGGCGTTGTCCGCTGCGATGATGAAGTCGCACATCATCGCCAGCTCGCAGCCGCCGCCCAGCGCGAAACCGCTGACTGCGGCAATCACGGGTTTGCGGATCGTGCGGATCTGTTCCCAGTTGCGGGTGATGTAGTCGCCCTTGTAGACATCGGCAAAGCTGTAGCTGGCCATGACGCCGATGTCGGCGCCGGCTGCAAAGGCCTTTTCGCTGCCCGTGATGATCATGCAGCCAATCGCAGGGTCGGCGTCGAAGGCCTTGAGGGCCTCGCCCAGCTCGCTCATCAACTGGTCGTTGAGGGCATTGAGTTGTTTGGGGCGGTTCAGGGTGACGATGCCCACTTTGCCCGCTTCAGTGCGAACGTCGATCAGTTCAAAATTCATGGAATGCTCCGATAGGTATCTGGTTTCTGACTATAACCAAGGACACCATCCGTTGCGGCGTGCCCAGCTCAGGCGCTGAGCCAGCGGTTGACATGCAGATCGCTGCGCTGGGCCAGATGCCAGGTGCTCACGGCCTTGGGCAGGGTGAGAGCCAGGCTCAGCAGGCGTTTGTCGCGCGCAACCAGCGCCTGCACCTTGGTTGCAGCGCCAGCATAGAGCGCCAGATCGTCCAGCCTCGACAGACGCCAGCCGGTGCTGGCTGAACCTGTGCCCACCTTGATGCCCAGCCACTCATCGCCGGCGGCAAAGCCCGCGCGTTCAGCCGCGCCACCGCGCAGCACGATCTTGATGCGCACGCCACTGCTTTCGTCCACCCGAATCCCCAGCTGTTGCGCAATCTGCGCTGGCTCGTCGAGCACAGTCACACCATGGCGCTGCAGCAGTTCCCGCAGGGGCAGCTCACCCGTGCCATGTACCCAGCGCCGCAACTCTTTTGTAAAGGAGCGGCCGCTGAGTTCCCGCAGCACGCTGGCCAGGTCTGCCTCGGTCATCGGGCCGCCCTCGCAGTGCTGCCACAGGGCGCGCATCACGTCGTCGAGTGTGGTTTGACCTTCGTCACGCAGTGTCAGGTCCAGGCACATGGCCACCAGCGAGCCCTTGGTGTAGTAGCTGACCGTGTGGTTGGGGGTGTTCTCGTCCTGGCGGTAGTACTTCACCCAGGCGTCAAAGCTGGCCTGTGCCACAGACTGCACGGCACGTCCCGGTGTTTGCAGCACCTGGTTGATGGTGCGTCCCAGGAGTTTGAGATAGCCCAGGTTGTCGAGCAGGCCGGCACGGCGCAGCAGCAGGTCATCGTAGTAACTGGTAAAACCCTCGAAGAACCACAGCAACTCGGTGTAGTTTTCCTTGCCATAGTCATACTGGCTGAACTCTGCAGGCCGCAGGCGCTTGACGTTCCAGGTGTGGAAGTACTCATGGCTGATGAGGCCCAGCAAGGTGGTGTAGCCCTCGGGCTGCTTGCCCTTGGCTGGCAACAGGCTGCTGGTCGCCCGGCGCGGGAGGTCCTGGCGCTTGCAGATGAGGGCGGTAGAGTTGCGATGTTCCAGGCCACCGTAACCATCGTCCACCGCGTTGAGCATGAACACATAGCGCTGGTGCGGGGGCTTGCTGCGCAGACGTTTGTGCTCGGGCGTGCCGTGCCAGAAACGCAGGGCTGTTTCACAAATCGTGCGGCAGTCTGCCAGCAGCTTCTCGCCGTCAAAGAGGGGCGGTGCTCCAGCCACGACAAAACGGTGGGGGATGCCGCAGGCGTCAAACGAGCCGCTCCAGAACGGCCCCATTTCCACCGGACAGTCCACCAGTTCATCGTAGTCACGCGCCATGTAGGTGCCAAAGCCCTGCCGGTCGACCTTGCTGGGCGCAAGCCCGGTTGCTACCTGCCAGTGTTTGAGCGCTGCAGGTGCAGCCAGCTCCAGCACATGGTCCGAGACCTCCTGCCCATGGACCCTGAGGAGCAGACTGGTGCCGTTGAAAAAACCACGGGTCGCATCGAGCCAGGCCGTACGCACCGAATTGTCGAAGGCATAGACCTCGTAACGCAAGGTCAGTGGCGCGCTGTCCTCGCATGCCACCAGCCAGTTGCATTTGTCACGCTGCTGGACGGCCACCGCCAGCCCGGCCTGCACCGCCGAGAGGTTTTGCAGGTTCTTGGAGAACTCCCGTACCAGATAGCTGCCCGGTATCCATACCGGTAGCGAAACCTGTTGCAGTGCCGCCGGTTGGGCAATGTGCAGGGTGACGCGAAACAGGTGGGCATGCAGATCCGCCACCTCCACACGGTACTGCAGGGAGGGCTGGACCTTGCCCTGGGCCCGGGGTGGGCGCTTATTTTTTGTCGCTGAGGAATTTTTCAATTTGCTGGGCATTGATGGCGCCGGGGACCCTTGAGCCATCGGCAAAAATCAGGGTGGGGGTGCCAGTAATCTTGTGCTTGCGACCCAACTCCAGATTGCGTGCAATCGCGGTGGTGTCACAACTTGCACTGGCGGGAGGCATGTCATTCATCATCCAGTCCTGCCAGGTTTTGCCGCGATCCTTGGAACACCAGATGTTCCTGGACTTGTCGGCAGAGTCGGGGCCCAGTACCGGGTAGAGGAAGGTGTGGATGGTGATGTTGTTGATCTTTTCCAGATCGCGCTCGAAGCGTTTGCAGTAGCCGCAGTTGGGGTCCTCGAACACGGCGAGCTTGCGTTTGCCGTTGCCTCGCACGATGGTGAAGGCATCCTTCAGCGGCAGGCTGTCGAAACTCACCGCCATGAGCTTGTCCACGCGCTCTTCGGTCAGGTTGCGACGTTCACGGGTGTCGATCAGACTGCCCTGGATGAGGTAGTTGGCCTCGCTGTCGGTATAGTAAATCTCGTTGCCATTGACCCTGATTTCATACAGACCCGGCATGCCGGTCTTGCTGATCTCATCAATCTTGGGCAGTTGCGGCAGGCGCTCCACGAGATTTTTGCGGATTGTGGCTTCCTGCGCAAAGCTGGCAGTACAGACCGCCAGCAGGGCCAGCGCCCACAGGGTTTTCAGAAAATTCTTTGTCATTGCATCGTTCCGTCGTTATTCGCTATAAACCCATGGCCTGGCGGACCATCCATTGCTTGAAGGGGCCGCTGTGCTCAAACCCCTTCATGCCCCAGTTGCGCAGGCCTTGCCAGCCGGCACCCTCTTTCGAAAACAGCAACTGCAGGCCATCCGTCATCGCACCCATGGCGGCAACGCTGGTCTTGCGCGCACGCTCGTAGCGGCGCAGCAGTTTGTCATCTCCCACACTGCGCCAGTAATCACGTTCATGGATCACCCGGGCCAGTTCCGCCGCATCCGCCAGCCCCAGGTTCAAACCCTGGCCAGCCAGTGGGTGCACGTTGTGCGCCGCGTCGCCAGCCAGCGCCCAGGCACCGCTGGGTGACTGCCCTGTCCAGCGTGCGGCACAGGCTTTCTGCAGCGGCCAGACACCGCGTTCACTGCTCAGGCTCAGCTGCCCCAGGCTGTGATGGCTCGCTGTCTCCAGTTCGTGGCAGAACTCCTGGGCCGGGATGTCCAGCAGACGCTGCGCACGCTCCGCCTTGACAGACCAGACAATCGCCACAGAGTTCCCTTGCGGGCCGCCCAAAGGTAAAAATGCCAGGATTTCCCCTTGCGTGAACCACTGGTGCGCGGTCTGCGCGTGTGGCAATTCGCATGCCAGTCGCGCCGCCAAGGCTCGCTGCGGGTAAGGTGTGACATCGAAGTCCACACCGAACTCGGCACGTGTGCTGCTGGTCTTGCCTTCGCAGACCACGGTCAGGCTGGCGGCCGGGGCGGTGTCGAGTACCTCGATTTGCGGTTGAAACCGCACGGCATCGGCCAGCAACGCTTCGAGGGTGGGCACATCGACGATCCAGGTCAGTGCCTCAACCGGCTGCGCGGCGGCGTCGAAATGGAGCGCGCCCCCCTGATCGCCCTGCACCCGCATGTGCAGCACGGGGGTCGCCTGTTCGGGCTCGGGCCAGCAACGTAGCGATGCCAGCAGGGTTTGCGACATCTGGTTCAGGGCATAGGCCCGCACATCGGTACCGCCGGCGGCAGCGACAGGCGGACCGACCAGGGCCACGCGCAGACGGTCACGCGCCAGCAGCAGTGCCAGCGTGCGGCCCACAATGCCGTTGCCGCGAATACATACATCAAAGGGTCGAGCCATGAGAGGATTGTAGAAGCGGTGCAGAATCCTGATTGGCCTGAGGCCGTCTCCCTTTGCCGTGGTGTTTGATACGCATGTGGCCTGCCCTGTAATTGCTATTTATTTAATAGCTATAAGCGCTTGTGGGGAAAGGGCTTATGCCTATTTCCCTGGTTTTTTACAAAGGATATACCGTGACTGTGTCTGCGAAACCCGCCCGTGATGTGCTAGCCACCATCGCGCGTCTTTTTGTCTATCCCGTCAAATCCTGTGCCGGGATCGAGGTACAGGAGGCTGTGCTGACCGAGATGGGGCTCGATCTGGACCGGGCCTGGATGGTGGTGGATGCGGCGGGTGAGTTCGTGACACAACGCGAACTGCCACGACTGGCACTGGTGCGGCCGCAATTCAAATCGAGTGAACTGATTCTGCGTGCGCCGGGCATGCTGGCCCTGCATCTGTCGGTGGATGTGGTGGAGCAGCCAGTGCGGGTGCGGGTCTGGGATGACGAAGTACCCGCCTTCGACATGGGTGACGTCGCTGCACAGTGGTTCACGGATTTCCTGGCCTTGGGTGACAGCGGTTCACCGGCGCAGAACGCAGACAAGTACCGCCTGGTGCGCTTCGATCCCGACTATCGGCGCCTGTCGAGCCTGAAGTGGACAGATGGCGTGGAGGCCGAAAACCAGTTCAGTGATGGCTTTCCGCTGCTGGTGCTGGGGGACGCCTCGCTGGCTGAGTTGAACACCCGGCTCGTCGCGGCCGGGCATGAAGCCGTGGGCATCGAGCGCTTTCGCCCCAACATCGTGTTGTCCGGACTGCAGGCGCATGACGAGGATCGCCTGGCGTCGTTTGACATCGATGCCGTTGAAGGGCCGGTACAGCTCAAGCCAGTCAAACCCTGCCCGCGCTGCCCCATCCCCAATATCGACCCGCTGACGGCGAGCAGCAGCCCGGCTGTGGGCGATACCTTGCAAGGCTACCGGCAGGATGCGAGGGTGAACGGCGCTGTGACCTTCGGCATGAATGCGATTGCACTGGACGGTGTGGGCCGGCTGCTGCGGGTCGGCCAGCCTGTGGCGGGGGACTTCTCGTTCGAGTGAGGTGCGCAGCAGCAGCGTGGCTTACCGTCAATACGCACGAATGCGCGAGAGCAAACATTTCTGTCTCTGCTTTTCAAGGTGTCCCATGAGTCTGAAGTGTGGCATCGTCGGCCTGCTGAATCCCGGCAAATCCACCTTGTTCTAGGCCCTGACCCAGGCGGACATTGCGGCGGAGAATTGTCCCCAGGGCTGGATGGGTTGAAAAGGTCAATGACCTCAAGAACTTTCGAATATTTATAAAATTTGGTTATAAGGCCGGGACAGACTTCACTCCGAAAATCAGCCATCAAGATCATCAATTCCAGGGACCAATTCAATGCACTTGAATGCAGACTACAGCCAACGGATTGTGCTCAACCATCACGATCTTGCCTGGGTTGCAAGTCCTGAGACCGGTGTTGAGCGCCGTATGCTCGATCGAATAGGCGATGAGGTTGCCAAAGCCACTTCCATCGTGCGGTATCAACCAGGCTCGAAATTCGAATCGCATACGCATGAATTTGGTGAGGAAATATTCGTGCTCCAAGGCGTATTCAGCGATGAAATCGGAGACTATCCCGCTGGCACTTACCTCATGAACCCTCCCGGTTCATCGCACGCACCACGTAGCGACGCTGGTTGTATTCTTTTTGTAAAGCTTCGTCACCTGGGGGCTGACCAACAGATCAGGGAAGTCATCGACACAAGGACTGCGGACTGGTATCCAGGAATGGTGCCGGGCCTCAGCGTCATGCCATTGATGAGGCAAGGTCTGGGATCCACATTGGTTCGGTGGGCCCCACAAACCTACTTCAACCCGCACAGGCATTTTGGCGGGGAAGAGATCTTTGTCGTAGATGGCGTCTTTGAAGATGAGCACGGGCGCTACCCGAGCGGATCCTGGATCAGGAGTCCGCACATGAGTATGCACAAACCTTTCAGCAAAGAAGGTTGCACCATCTTCGTGAAAACTGGACATTTGTCGGGTAACTAGCCCCATAGCGGCTTCAACCTGACTACTCTTCTCATCAGCATGGCAGGTTGGAGCGCTCGTGCAGCAAGGCAGTCGAACGGTCGCAACGATTCCCTCATGGGTTGGCGCAGGTAACCCAGCATCATGGGCATACCAAACACGCAAAGTACCGGATCCCGCACGATGCGACCGTCAGTGGCCGTGGTGCAACGAAGCAGGGATTCGCTAATCAGTACAATTGGCACCAGTTTCCCCTAGGCAAAACGAGGACAAAACCCTCAGGAAATCGGGCTTTTTTGCATCGGTGTCCAGATGTTCCCGTCAGCCACTGCCGCTTCGGATCGGACAGTTCCACGAGGCCCACATTGGGCTCAATGGTGCAAAGGGGATTGATTTCCAAGGAATTTTTATGAGTCTGAAGTGCGACATCGTCGGCCTGCCCAACGTCGGTAAATCCACCCTGTTCAACGCCCTGACCAAGGCAGGCATTGCTGCGGAGAACTATCCCTTTTGCACCATTGAGCCCAATGTGGGCATCGTGGAGGTACCTGATCCACGGCTGGCGGCGCTCGCCGCGATTGTCAAGCCGGAGAAGATTCAAAGTGCGATTGTCGAGTTTGTCGACATTGCCGGCTTGGTGGCTGGTGCCAGTACGGGAGAGGGGCTGGGCAACAAGTTCCTGGCGCACATCCGCGAGACCGACGCCATTGTGAATGTGGTGCGCTGTTTTGAAGACGACAACGTGATTCACGTGGCCGGCAAGGTTGATCCCATCTCCGACATTGAGGTGATCCAGACCGAGCTGTGTCTGGCTGATCTGACGGCGGTGGAGAAGGCCTTGCACCGGGTGACCAAGACCGCTCGCTCGGGTGACAAGGAGTCCATCAAGCTGGTGGCGATTCTGGAAAAATGCCAGGCGGCCCTGAACGAGGCCAAGCCCGTTCGCACGCTGACCTTCAGCAAGGAAGAGTTGCCGCTGCTGAAACAGTTTTTCCTGATCACCGCCAAGCCGGCCATGTTTGTGGCCAACGTGGCTGAAGATGGGTTTGACAACAATCCCTTCCTCGACCGGCTGCGTGACTATGCCACCTCGCAAAATGCCCCGGTGGTGGCCATCTGCGCCAAGATGGAAGCCGAGATGGCCGACATGAGCGAAGAAGACAAACACATGTTTCTGGCTGAAATCGGTCAGGAAGAACCAGGTTTGAACCGTCTGATTGTGGCGGCCTACCGGCTGCTGGGTCTGCAGACTTACTTTACGGCAGGTGTGAAGGAAGTGCGGGCATGGACCATTCATATTGGCGACTCCGGCCCTCAAGCAGCAGGGGTGATTCACACCGACTTTGAAAAGGGCTATATCCGTGCCCAGACCATTGCATTTGATGACTTCATCACCTACAAGGGCGAGCAGGGCGCCAAGGACGCGGGCAAGATGCGCAGCGAAGGCAAGGACTACATCGTCAAGGACGGCGATGTGATGAACTTCCTCTTCAACGTCTGAGATCGCAGCGCTCAGACCCTGCGAAGTTCATGCGTCACCTAGGCACTCAGAACTTGTAGATGCCCGGGAACACCCACAGCAGGGCAGTGGTCATGGTGATGTAGCGCGCGAACTTGCCGATCGCCATATAGACCAGGCAGGGTCCGAGCGGCAGCTTGAGCCAGCCAGCCACCGCGCACAGCGGGTCGCCCACGATGGGCAGCCAACTCATGAGGCAGGCCTTGGGGCCAATGCGCTGCAGCCAGACCAGGGCCTTCAGGTGCGGCTGTGAATGGCCGTATTTGTCCAGTACCTTGTGCGATGCCAGTCCCATGGCCCAGCTGACACCGCCGCCGAGCGTGTTGCCTATGGTGGCGACGACGATCGCCGGCCAGAACAGCTCGGGGTTGAGCTTGATCAGGCCAAACAGTGCCGGCTCCGAGCCCACAGGCAAGAGCGTGGCTGACACAAAGGACACCACGAACAGCGTGCTCAGGCCAAACTTGGGCAGGGCCAGCAGCGCGAGCAGGTGTTCAATCCAGATATCCATAGATGGGCGAGTATAGGCAGGTGGGTATGGGTGACTTTTTACGACGAAAGATGAAATTTCAATTGCTGAAATTTTAGGCAGATAGAATACGCAGCCCGGCCCGCGCAATGGATAAGCGCCTACTCTTTCAGTTTCCCCACCTCGCACCACCACGCATGAACATCGGATCTATTCCCCTCGCGAACAATCTGTTCGTGGCGCCGATGGCGGGTGTGACGGACCGCCCCTTCAGGCAGTTGTGCAAATCGCTGGGGGCTGGCTACGCCGTCAGCGAGATGGTGACCTCGCGCCGAGATCTGTGGAACACGCTCAAGACCTCACGCCGCGCCAACCACGAGGGTGAGATTGGCCCCATTGCGGTGCAGATTGCCGGCACCGATGCACCCATGATGGCGGAGGCAGCGGCCTACAACATCGACCGTGGTGCGCAAATCATCGACATCAACATGGGTTGCCCGGCCAAGAAGGTCTGCAACAAGTGGGCTGGCTCGGCGCTGATGCAGGACGAGACGCTGGCCCTGCAGATCATCGAGGCCGTGGTGGCTGCCTGTGCGCCCCGCAACGTGCCAGTCACGCTCAAGATGCGCACCGGCTGGTGCCAGTCGCACAAGAATGCGGTCACGCTGGCACAGGCAGCGCAAAGCGCTGGCGTGCAGATGGTCACGGTGCACGGCCGCACCCGCGAACAAGGCTATGGCGGCCAGGCCGAATATGACACCATCGCGGCCGTGAAGGCCGCGCTGCAGATACCGGTAGTAGCCAATGGCGACATCGACACGCCCGAGAAGGCGCGCGATGTGCTGGCGCAGACAGGTGCGGACGCCATCATGGTGGGACGCGCTGCACAGGGGAGTCCCTGGATATTCCGGGAGATCGCGCATTTCCTGGCGACGGGCACACATCTTGCACCTCCGCTGGTGGCCGAAGTCCGGCGCTTGCTGCTCGATCACCTGCAGGATCACTATGACTTGTACGGCGAATACAGCGGTGTGCGCACCGCGCGCAAGCACATCGGCTGGTATGTGAAGGCCTTGCCCGGCGGGGAAGCATTCCGTGCCCGCATGAATCTGCTGGAAGACAGTGAGCTGCAGGTCAGCGCCGTGAAAGATTACTTTGATGAACTCGGCTCCCGCATGGACAGGGTTACCGTGAACCGGATGAATAAGTTGACAGACCAACAAGAAGAATCAGGAGCAGCGCTGGCATGAGCAAGAAGCACATCGAAGAATGCGTGCGTAACAGCCTCGAAGGCTATTTCAAGGATCTGCGCGGCATCGAGCCCGACGGCATGTACGAGATGATGGTGCGGGTGGTCGAGAAACCCCTGCTGGAGGTCGTCATGCAGCAAGCCGAATACAACCAGTCGCGCGCCGCGCAATGGCTGGGGCTGAACCGCAACACGCTTCGCAAGAAGCTGGTCGAGCACAAGCTCATCAAGTAAGCAGCACGGCCTTGCACCTTGGCACGGCCAGCACCTTCACGAACCGAACACCTCTACCCTATTTTCGCTATGAATGCCCTGATCTCCGTCTCTGACAAAACCGGTATTGTCGAATTCGCCGCTGCCTTGCATACCCTGGGCATCAAACTCATCTCTACCGGCGGTACGGCCAAACTGCTGGCCGAAGCCAAGCTGCCGGTCACCGAAGTAGCCGAGGTCACGGATTTCCCCGAGATGCTCGACGGCCGTGTCAAGACGCTGCACCCCAAAGTGCATGGCGGCCTGCTGGCACGGCGCGATGTGCCCGGCCACATGGCAGCTCTCAAGGCGCATGGCATCGACACGATCGACCTGCTGGTGGTCAACCTCTATCCCTTCGAAGCCACGGTGGCCAAGCCCGGCTGCACTCTGGAGGACGCGATCGAGAACATCGACATTGGCGGCCCGGCCATGGTCCGCAGTGCAGCCAAGAACTGGAAAGACGTGGGCGTACTCACCGATGCGTCACAGTACGCCGGTGTGCTGGATGAGTTGAAGGCGCAGGGCAAGCTCAGCGACAAAACCCGTTTTGCCCTGTCGGTGGCCGCGTTCAACCGCATCAGCCAGTACGACGGCGCCATCAGCGACTACCTCTCGCGCATCCAGCCTGACGGCAACCATGCCCTGTTCCCCGGTCAGACCAATGGTCGCTTCGTGAAGCTGCAGGATCTGCGCTATGGCGAGAACCCACACCAGCAGGCCGCGTTCTACCGCGACCTGTATCCGGCGCCCGGGGCGCTGGTCACGGCGCAGCAACTGCAGGGCAAGGAACTGAGCTACAACAACATCGCGGATGCCGATGCAGCCTGGGAATGCGTCAAGAGCTTCGACGCCCCGGCCTGCGTGATCGTGAAGCACGCCAATCCCTGTGGCGTGGCCGTCGGCAAGGACCCGCTGGAGGCCTACAGCAAGGCTTTTCAGACTGATCCGACGTCGGCCTTTGGCGGCATCATTGCCTTTAACCGCCCGGTGGACGGCGCAGCGGCACAGGCCGTGAGCAAGCAGTTTGTCGAGGTGCTGATGGCGCCGGGCTACACACCCGAGGCGCTGGAGGTCTTCAGGTCCAAGGTCAATGTGCGCATTCTGCAGATCGCCCTGCCGCCAGGCGGCAAGTCCGACTGGGACAATGGCCGCAACGCCATGGACATCAAGCGCATTGGCTCGGGACTGCTCATGCAGACGGCTGACAACCACGAACTCACCCTGGCCGATCTCAAGGTGGTTTCCAAAGTACAACCCAGTACGGAGCAGTTGCAGGACCTGCTGTTTGCCTGGAAAGTCGCCAAGTACGTCAAGAGCAACGCCATCGTTTTTTGCAAAGGCGGCATGACCATGGGAGTAGGCGCTGGTCAGATGAGTCGGCTCGACTCGGCGCGCATCGCCAGCATCAAGGCGCAGCACGCGAACCTGTCGCTGCAGGGCACGGCGGTGGCCAGCGATGCCTTCTTCCCGTTCCGCGATGGCCTGGACGTGGTGGTCGACGCGGGCGCCACCTGCGTGATCCAGCCCGGCGGCTCGATGCGCGACCCCGAAGTCATCGCTGCGGCCGACGAGCGTGGCGTGGCCATGGTGTTTTCAGGCGTACGCCACTTCCGGCATTGAGTTTGGTTGGGGCAACAAAAAAGCGGCATTTCGCCGCTTTTCTTATGGGTTATTTCAGCCCCTGCCCCACAAACAGGAAGAACCAGGCGCTTCTATTTTGATAGCGTCCTGAAAACCTCACGTGCAATGGTTACCGTGTCGGCAATGTCCTGCTCGCTGTGTGCTGCACTGACAAAGCCGGCCTCATATAACGCCGGGGCGATGTAGACGCCGCGGTCCAGCAGACCGTGGAACAGGGCGTTGAATCGGGCGTTGTCCGTCTTCATGACGGTGGCGTAGTTTTGTGGCAGCTCGGGCATGAGGAAGAAGCCAAACATGCCGCCCTGGCAATCGGCGCTGAATGGCACGCCTTCGGCAGCCGCCGCGGCCTTCAGGCCATCGACCAGTGAGCGGGTCTTGCTTGAGAGCGCATCAAAAAAGCCCGGCTTGCTGATTTCACGCAAGGTAGCCAGACCGCAGGCGGTGGCCACCGGGTTGCCCGACAGGGTGCCGGCCTGGTAGACGGGGCCGAGTGGTGCCATCTGTTCCATGATCGCACGCGGGCCACCAAAAGCCGCCAGCGGCATGCCGCCACCGATGACCTTGCCCAGTACCGTGATGTCCGGTTTGAAGCCGGGTATCGCTTGCGCATAAATGCTTTGGGCACTGCCCAGCGCCACACGGAAGCCCGTCATCACCTCGTCGAACACCAGCAGAGCGCCGTACTCGCTGCAGAGCTCGCGGCAGCGCTGCATGAAGGGCACCGAGGCACGCACGAAGTTCATGTTGCCGGCGATCGGCTCAATCATCAGGCAGGCCATGTCCTTGCCGTGCAGCGCAAAAGCTTCTTCAAGCTGCTGCACATTGTTGTACTCAAGTACCAGGGTGTGCTGCACCACCTCGGGCGGCACGCCAGCGCTGGTGGGGTTGCCAAAGGTGGCCAGTCCCGAGCCGGCCTTGACCAGGAGCGCATCGGCATGACCGTGATAGCAGCCTTCGAACTTGAGGATCTTGCTGCGACCGGTGGCGCCACGCGCCAGGCGGATCGCGCTCATGCCGGCTTCGGTGCCGGAGCTCACGAGGCGCAACATTTCCATTGAGGGCACTTGCTTCAGGATTTCCTCGGCCAGTTCAATTTCGCGTTCGGTCGGAGCGCCAAAGGAGAAACCTTCTGTGACGGCTTGTTGCACAGCGGCAACCACTGCCGGGTGGCCGTGCCCAAGGATCATCGGGCCCCAGGAGCCGATGTAGTCGATGAAGCGCTGGTCATTGGCATCCCAGAAATAAGCGCCCTGTGCGCGCTTGATGAAGCGGGGAGTACCGCCGACGGCCTTGAAGGCCCGCACGGGCGAGTTCACGCCGCCGGGAATAACCTGTTTGGCGCGGTCGAAAAGTGTGTCGTTGAGATCAGTGTTGCGTGTCATGGGGAGGCAGGCCAAAGTTGGGGATGGAGGTGTCACTTGTCGTATCGGATTCGTCTTCGGCGTCGGGCTGGGCCCAGAACATCCGGTCGGGCAGGATGTGACCCATGCCGGGACGAAAGCCGGCATCGAGGCAGCGGTCCAGGTAGCTGACGGCTTCGGTGAAGGCCTCGACCAGGTCGCAGCCACTGGCCAGCAGCGCCGCGAGGGCGGCTGACAAAGTGTCACCCGCGCCGGCAAAGACGGCTTCGAAACGCTCGAACTTTTCGCTGCCCAGCACGGCTTGCGGGGTTGCCAGCACGTTGTCGATGAACTGGTCGGGTAGCGGTATGCCGGTGACCAGCGTATAGGCAACGCCATGCTCGTGGGCGGCCTTGGCTATGTCGCGCGCGCTAGGGCTACGGTCTGAGCCCCAGTCTGGCAACAGCCAGCGCCAGAGCGTGCTGTGGTTTCCCACCAACACTGTGGCTTGGGGTAAAAGTAACTCTCTGAAAGCATCCAGATACAAATCGATCTGCACTTCGGTCCACCAAGACAGGTCCGGCATATAGGCGACCAGGGGGATGTCGGCATAGTCGGTCGCCATTTCGGCGATGGCTGAAAGGTTCTCGGGCGAACCCACGAACCCGACCTTGATGACCTGCACAGGGACATCTTCAAGGATGGCGCGGGCCTGCTCGGCCACGGCCTCTTCATCGAAGGGGAAGTGGTCGAAAACCTCGGCTGTATCGCGTGCGTAGGCGCCTGTGATGATGGGCAGTGCGTGTGCGCCGACCGATGCAATGGCGGTCACATCCCCAGCCAGGCCGCCGGCGCCGCTGGGATCGTTGGCATTGAACACCATCACGCAGGCAGGGGGCTGCGAGGCTTCAACTTCTTCGGGGAGTGCTAGGGGTGGCATGGGCTGGCCTGCTGTTGTGATCAGGCAGAATATCGCAACTTGTGGCGCTGGGTGTAAAACCCCTGCGCTGTCTCATACAATGGTTCATTGCATTCTATTCGAAGGCCCCGTAAGCTGTGAGCGATACAAAAACTTGGATGTGTTTGATATGTGGTTGGATATACGACGAGGCTGCGGGTTCGCCCGAGCATGGCATCGCTCCAGGAACGCCCTGGAGCGAGGTGCCCATGAACTGGACTTGTCCGGAGTGCGGTGCCCGCAAGGAAGATTTCGAAATGGTCCAGCTCTGACATCCAGCCTGCAGGGGCGCGTCTCAACTGTCCATCGCCGGTTACTTTCAATTCCTGCTCGGGAGTCATGATCTGTGAATACGACGGCATCCAGTTTGAAAGTCTTGGTGATTGATGACAGCAATACCATCCGGCGCAGTGCCGAGATTTTTCTCAAGCAGGGCGGGCACGATGTCTTGCTGGCTGATGACGGGTTCGATGCGCTGGCCAAGGTCAATGACTATGAGCCGGACCTGATTTTTTGCGACATCCTGATGCCCAAGCTAGACGGGTACCAGACCTGCGCGATCATCAAGCGCAACCCCAAGTTTTCCTCGGTGCCTGTGGTGATGTTGTCCTCCAAGGATGGTGTATTTGACAAGGCTCGTGGCCGCATGGTCGGGGCCCAGGATTATTTGACCAAGCCCTTTACCAAAGACCAGTTATTACAGGCAACCCGGCAGCTTGGTAGTGTCATCTTGCAAGGAGTGAATTAATGCCGATAAAAAACGTACTGATCGTGGACGATTCGAAAACCGAATTGATGTTCATGACTGACCTGCTTCAGAAAAAAGGCATGACGGTGAGATCTGCCGAGGGGGCGGACGAGGCTTTCAAGCGATTGAGTGAAGAGAAGCCGGACCTGATCCTGATGGATGTGGTCATGCCTGGCCAGAATGGCTTTCAATTGACGCGGTCCATCAACCGCACACCCGAATACGCCAGCATTCCGATCATCATCTGTACCAGCAAGAACCTGGAAACGGACCGGGTATGGGGCATGCGCCAGGGCGCGAAGGACTACATCACCAAACCCATTGATGCGGCGGAATTGTTCGCCAAGATCAAGGCGCTGGGCTGATTTTTCCGCAGACTCATGGCCAACCGCGAAGCACTCAGAGAACTCCAGAGTCGACTTGCCAGCCGCTTGCAGGCCGCAAGCACGGAGGGTGTTTCTGCTGCGTGGCTGGCCGTCAAAGCGGGTGGCGGCAACTACCTGTTTCCCCTGGCGCAGTCGGGAGAAATATTTCCCCTGGTCAATGTTCAGGACGTGCCTTATTCCCGCTCCTGGTTTCGCGGGGTGGTCAATTTACGTGGCGGCTTGTTCGGTGTGGTCGATCTGGCCGGATTCATTGACGAAGCAGGAACCCGCCAGGCTTTGTCTGATCAGGCGCTTGCGGAGTCTAGCGTGGTGACTTTGAATACCGCATTGGAGGTCAACTGTGCCCTGATGGTGGATGGTCTGGCTGGTTTGCGAAGCCGTGACGCTTTTTCTGGCACGGCTGCACCGGTTGAGGGTTCGCCTGCCTATTTTGGTCCCCGCTATACCGATCTTGAGGGCGAGTCATGGCAGGAAATCAACCTGCGCTCGCTGTCCCAGCTACCCCAATTCCTGAGCATCAGCGCTTGAGTTTTTAAGTGAGGTTATCCATGTCCGTCGTCGACAAACTGAAAAATCTGTTTACCAAAAAAAACGGCGATTCCGAACTGGACTCCAATCTGAGTCTGGGGACTCCTTATGCCACGGTAAATCCGACAGTTACCCAGGCCATGCCCCGGGCGCCAGAAGACGAAACAACCCCGGGATCAGCGCTTTCAAACAAGCCCGATTCAGAGCGAGCCGACGGACAGGCCGAGCTTATTTCTGTACCTTTGCTGGGGCGCCGTACGGTGGTGCAGCATCAGCGGATGCTGTCCCTGCTGCTGGGTCTGGCCTTGGTAGTGCTGGCTTCGGTGACTTTCTACGCGCTGAGCCTGTCTGACAAGGTGGCTCAGCAACTGGGCGCGGCGGGGCAGTCGCTGATGCAGTCGCAACGGCTGGCCAAATCTGTCTCTCAGGCGCTGGTCGGTGGATCGCAGGCGTTTCCGGACGTGGCCGAAAGTGCCGGAGTCCTGTCTCGTACGGTGCGAGGCTTCAAGGGCGGAGATGCACAGCTGCGGCTTGAGCCACTGGATGAAAGTTACCAGGCAGAACTCGACAAGATCACGCCGCTGGTGAACCGTGCTGAGAAAAATGCGAATATCGTTCTTGGGCAAAAGGAGATCCTGACCCAGGTGAGCGCGGCTTTACGCTTGATCAACCGGCAATCATCCGATTTGCTGGAGGTGGCCGAAACCGTGTCAGCGCTCAAGCTGCAGCAGAATGCGCCCGCTTCGGAAATTTCTGCAGCAGGCCAGTTGGTGATGCTGACCCAGCGTATTGGCAAGTCTTCCAACGAGTTTCTGACTATCGAGGGCGTCAGCCCGGAGGCGGTGTTTCTGTTGGGCAAGGACTTGAACTCCTTCAAGGATATTGCGCAAGGGCTGCTCGACGGCAGTGCCGACTTGCGGCTTTCTGCCGCCAAGGATGCGCAGACGCGTGAGCAGCTCGATGCGCTGATCAAGCTCTACGAGCAGACGCGTAAACAGGCTGGCGCCATTCTGGGCAATCTGCAGGGGCTGGTTTCTGCGCGTGAAGCCCAGGCGGCCATCATTGCCGACAGCGAGCCTTTGCGCCGTGATCTGGAGGTCTTGCAGAGCAAGCTGTCTTCGCAGACGGGTCTGGGTACCACGGAGTTGACGGCACTGTTTGTGGCGGCTGTTTTTGCCTTGTTGTGTGCGGCCGGATTGTCTTATGTGCAATTGCAGGACAGCCGTGCGCGCCAGGTGCTGGCCGAGTCACAAAGGCTGGAAGCCGAGCGACAGGAGCATGAGGCCAAGCGGGTCAATGATGCCAATCAGGCAGCCATTTTGCGATTGATGAACGAATTGCAGTCTGTTGCGGAGGGAGACCTCACACAGGAGGCCACGGTGACCGAGGACATTACCGGTGCAATTGCCGACTCGGTGAACTACACGGTGGAAGAGCTGCGTTCCCTGGTGGGCAACGTGCAGAGCACGGTGGCCCGGGTAGCTCAGACCACCGCGAATGTTGATACGACCTCTACGGAGCTGCTGGCTGCCTCCAATGAGCAACTTCATGAGATTCGTGAAACCGGCCGCTCGGTGGTGGACATGGCGGGCCGAATCAACGAAGTATCGGTTCAGGCGCAGGAATCCGCGCTCGTGGCGCGCCAATCACTGCAAGCTGCCGAATCGGGTTTGCAGGCTGTGCAGAATGCTATCGGTGGCATGAACTCTATCCGTGACCAGATCCAGGAAACCTCCAAGCGGATCAAACGACTGGGTGAGTCGTCCCAGGAGATTGGCGAGATCACGGAACTGATTTCCGACATTACCGAACAAACCAACGTGCTGGCGCTTAACGCCGCCATCCAGGCCGCGTCTGCAGGTGAAGCCGGTCGAGGCTTCTCGGTGGTGGCGGAAGAGGTGCAGCGACTGGCTGAACGTTCTGCGGATGCGACACGTCAGATCTCGGCGCTGGTGAAGGCGATTCAGACCGATACCCAGGATGCGGTAGGCGCCATGGAGCGTTCCACGCAGGGTGTGGTGGAGGGGGCCAAACTGTCTGACACGGCCGGTACCGCGCTGACCGAGATTGATCAGGTGTCGCGTCGCCTGGCCGAGCTTATTGAGCAGATTTCCAACTCCGCATCCAAGGAAGCTTCGCTGGCCAATGACGTCGCGAACAACATCCAGCATATTTTTGCCGTGACCGAGCAGACCGGTGAGGGCACCCGATCCACTGCTACGCAGGTGCGAGAGCTTTCTGCGATGGCGGAGGAATTGCGCCAATCTGTGGCCCGATTCAAGATTGCCTGACCTGATTCCAACCGTTCTTGCCATTCGCAGGAGTGCACGATTACATGCAAGCCACAGCCGCTACCGACGAGAATTTGCAAGCCGTCAATGATCTGGGCCCCTTGGCCTGGGTGTTGGACGAGTTGCGCAAATCGCTGGACAGTGCGACCAAGGCCATGCGCCGGTTCGTGCGCGATGCAGAACTGGCGCGAGGCTCTGAGTTGGAGTCTCTCGATGCCAGCCAGTTACGCATTGCACGACAGCAGCTGCATCAGGCGGTAGGTGCCCTGGAGATGGTGGGGCTCAGTGCACCCGCCAAGGTGTTGCGTGCGATGGAGGAGTTGGCGCAGAAATTTGTCCAGCGGCCTGAACTATGCAGCGACGATGCCGCGAGCAAGGTCGAGCGTGCCAGCTTTGCGCTGACTGAATACCTGGAGGGCGTTCTCAAGGGGAAACCGGTTTCCTCTGTGGCCCTTTTTCCCCAGTACCGTGACGTGCTGGAGCAGGTCGGCAGCGATCGTATCCATCCGGCCGACCTCTGGGCCTTCGAGGGACGCTGGGTCGATGCGCCCTTGCCGCTGGCCAGTCAGGCCGCACCGTTGGCTTACGAGGCCGCTGTGCGTGCACGTGCTGACCAGGCCGTGCTCAAGTTTGTCAAGCGTGGCGAGCCCGGGGCGGCAGGTGTTTTGCGCGAAATCAGTCTCGGCTTTGCCGCAGCGCAGAGCAAACTGGAACCTCGGGTGTTCTGGAAGGTCAGCGCCGCATTCTTTGAGGCGCTGTCGCTGAAGCTTTGTCCGGCAGATATTTATGCCAAGCGTGCAGCCTCGAGAGTGTTGCTGCAGTACACCACGATGGCACGCGGCGAATCCATGCCTTCGGATCGCCTGGTGCAGGATCTGCTTTTCTTCTGTGCACAGGCCGTGCCGGCCAAGCCCGGTGATGCGCCGATTCTGCACGCTGTGCGGCAGGCCTATGGGCTCTCCAATCAGCAGCCGGTGAATTATGAAACCCCGCAGTTTGGCCGCTTTGACCCGGCCTTGCTGGTGCAGGCGCGCAAGCGCATCGCTGCAGCCACGGAGACGTGGTCGTCGCTGGCTGGTGGTGACGCCAACCGGCTCAGGGCGGCAGCGGACCAGTTCAGCCTGGTGTGTGACTCCATTGCCAAGCTCAATCCCGAAAGCGAGGCGCTTGCACGTGCCTTGACGCGTGCCGTCGATAGCACAGTGCGTTCGGCCCGCCCGCCCGCCACGCCGGTGGCGATGGAAGTGGCAACCGCGGTGTTGTATCTGGAAGCCGCTTATGAGGACATGGACCTGATTGAGTCCCAGATGGCCGAGCGTAGTGTACGTTTGGCCAAGCGACTCGACCATGTGACCGAAGGCGGAGCACCTGAGCCACTGGAGGGGTGGATGGAGGATCTGTACCGCAAGGTCAGTGATCACCAGACCATGGGCAGTGTGGTGGATGAATTGCGCATCACCATGGGTGCCATTGAAGCTTCGCTCGACAAGTATTTCCGCAACCCAGAGGACACGGTGCCGCTGCACGAAGTGCCAAGCCAGCTGGCCCAGATGCGGGGTGTCTTCTCCGTGCTGGGGCTGGATCAGGCGGCGCTTGCGACGCTGCGCATGCGTGACACGGTCGAGAAATTCCTGTTGCGCGAGCCTGGGGCAGACCGCGATTCCAACACGGCGTTCGAGAAACTGGGCAACAGTCTGGGAGCCCTTGGCTTTCTGATTGACATGCTCGGCTACCAGCGCACGCTGGCCAAAAATCTGTTTGTGTATGACGAGGTGCTGGGTGAATTCCGACCTCTCATGGGGCGTGAAAAAACGGCTACGGCCGAGCACCTACCAATGGACGCAGCGCCGCAGGCCAGTCCAGCCATGGAGCTGCCAGCTTTGGACGGGGCCGCAGAGGCCGAGCCCGTATCCAGGCCATCAACGCCTGAAGTCGTGCCAGTGCAGCAGCAGGCTGACAACCCGGAAGGCGATGAGGATGATGCCGAGTTGCGCGAGATTTTTCTGGATGAGGCGCGCGAGGTGGTGTCAAACGGGCTGGAGGCAGTTGGGCAATTGGAGCTCACGCCGTCTGACCTGGGGGAACAGACCACACTGCGTCGTGCCTTCCATACCCTCAAGGGCAGCTCTCGCATGGTGGCTCTCAATGCGTTTGGTGAAGCGGCGTGGGCCATGGAGCAGTTGCTCAATACCCGATTGGCCGAACAGCTGCCAGCATCCGGTGAGATGCTCAGCTTGTCATCCCAGGCGCTCAAGGGCTTTGGGCGATGGGTTGAGGATATCGCCCAATGTGCCGATGCGCACTGGGATGCCCAGGTATTCCGTGATGCAGCGGACAGCCTGCGTGTCGACAATGTGTTGAAGGCGCTGGTGCTTCCGGGTGATGGGGAGCTTGCTGCAGAGTCAGCCGAGGAGTCCCTTGAAAAAGCCTTGATAGAAACAGCAGATGAGGTCGCTGAAGAGCCAGCTGAGAAACTCATATCCACCGACAGTGCGGAGGCAACGCCCGATGTAGCTGAGCCTGTTGCCGAGCTTGGCGCGGAGGCGCCAGCGGTCGAAGCGCCCGAGTTGCCGGGCGAGGCAAAAACACTGAATGAGCCGATGGTCGAAGTCATCCCCGGGCAAGAGCTCCAGCCGGACGATACGCCACCGAGTCTCGACGATATCGATTTCGAGGACTACCTTGCCGCCGCGCCGGCCAAGCCCGACGAGGGGCGAGTGGACGAGCTTGTTTCAGCTACCGGCACGGACTTGCCCGAGATTGAATTGCCCGAGATCGAGCCATCCATGGCCGAGCCCGAAGCTGATTCCAACCCCATGTCATCGAACGAAGCGCACGTGGCGGAGGAGGCGGAAGTTGAGGAGGACTTGCCTCAGCCAACGGAAGATCTTTCATTCATTGAAATTGATCTCGATGGCATTGCGCCCGAGGAAGAGCTTGCCGGGTCGCCGATGGAGTCAATTGAAGCCACAGACTCCGACAGGGATGAGCAGATCAAGGTCATCGGGTCCTTGCGCATCAGCATTCCGCTCTACAACGTGTATTTGAATGAAGCGGATGAATGGTCCCGCCGCTTGCTGACAGAGCTTACCGAATGGGGCATGGAGTTGCATCGCCCGGTGTTCGAGTCCACCGTGGCACTTGCACACTCGCTCGCGGGAAGCTCATCCACGGTCGGCTTTAGCGCCCTGTCAAAGATTGCGCGGGCGCTGGAGCATGCCCTGCAGCATGTGCACCTGAATGCCCACGTCAACCCTGATCACGTGGATGTCTTTATCCGTGCGGCCGAAGATATCCGGCATCTGCTGCATCAGTTTGCGGCTGGCTTTCTCAAGGACCCTGATGAGGCGGTGCTGGATGCGCTCAAGGCCATACTTGCCCTCCAATTCACGGCCTCTCCGGGTGACGAGAAATTGGTCGTTGAGGGAGGCGAGCATGCGGCATACGCATGGCCTGTGGCGGCAAATGAAGAGGCAGCCGCGCCGGTGCAGTCCATCAGTGCCAATGATGACGGTATTGATGTGCGGGACACCATCGATGACGATCTGTTCCCGATTTTTGAGGAAGAAGCGCTGGAGTTGTTGCCGCAACTCGGGAGTTCCTTGCGGAAGTGGACGGAGCAACCCGGCGATCTGACGGCTCGCGTGGAGGCGTTGCGCGTGCTGCACACACTCAAAGGCAGTGCGCGCCTGGCGGGTGCCATGCGTCTGGGCGAGATGGCGCACCATATGGAGTCCGAGATTGAACAACTCGGGACCCAGTTCTTGCAGGTCTCTCAGCTCGAACCCCTGATGACGCGCTTTGATGCGTTGCAAACGATATTTGATGAACTGCGTGCCAGTCCGGCCACGCCGCTCGTAGGGATGGGTTTGGATGCGGACGAGGCTGTCGAGTCGGCGCCTGCTGCTAGCGCTGCACCCGTCGCGGTGAACAACACGGTGATGGCTTTTCCCGCCGCTGGCGAGATGCCGGGTGGAGGCACCCGTGCCGTGCCCAGGCAAACACCAGGCCAGTCGGTGCGGGTGCGGGCGCAGTTGCTGGACCGCCTGGTCAATCAGGCGGGTGAAGTGATGATCACACGCTCTCGCCTGGACGCCAGGCTGGGCCAGATGGACAGCTCGCTCAATGACCTGACGGTGAATCTGGATCGCCTGCGCAACCATCTTCGTGATATCGAGGTGCAGGCCGAGTCCCAGATGCAGTCCAGGATGGCGCTGGCCAAGGATTCGGCGCAAGGCTTCGATCCGCTTGAGTTTGACCGATTCACGCGCGTGCAGGAGCTCACCCGCATGATGGCCGAGTCGGTCAATGACGTGGCCACGGTGCAGCGTAACCTGCAGAGAACCATGGAAGGCACAGAAGATGACCTGATTGCCCAGGGCCGCCAGGCGCGTGAACTGCAGCGGGATCTGTTGCGGACCCGCATGGTCGAGTTCGAAAGCATTTCCGAGCGACTTTATGGTGTGGTGCGCCAGGCCTCCAAGGATTCCGGCAAGCTCGTCAAGCTGGACATCACCGGTGGGTCGCTTGATATCGACCGCGGTGTGCTGGACCGGATGACACCCGCCTTCGAGCATCTGCTGCGCAATGCGATTGCACACGGCATCGAATCACCGGTCACGCGGGAAGAAGCTGGCAAGCCGCCGGCCGGCATGATCACCATCAGCCTGCATCAGGAAAGCAACGACGTGTCGGTCGTTTTCAGCGACGATGGTGCGGGCCTCAACCTGAAACGCATCCGCGACAAGGCCTGGGCCAATGGGCTCGTTACCGCTGGCAGGCAACTCAGCGATGCGCAAGTGGCTGATCTGATTTTCACGCCCGGCTTCTCGACGGCTGCCGAAGTGACCGAGCTCTCGGGGCGTGGCATCGGCATGGATGTGGTGCGCTCGGAGGTCAATGCACTCGGGGGCCGCATCGAGACTTCCACGGAGGCTGGCAAAGGCACACGTTTCAAGCTGGTGCTGCCGCTGACCACCGCCGTTACCCAGGTGGTGATGTTGCGTTCGGGGGGGCTCACCATGGGCGTGCCAGCCAACGTGGTCGAGATCGTGCGGCGTTTCACCGTGGCTGAGCTTGAGCAGGCCTATGCAAGCGGGACCGTGGAGTCTGCTGGCGAGCTTATTCCCTTCTTCTGGGCAGGCGCCTTGCTGCAGTCTTCGCCGCAGAGCCTGGAGATGCATGCCAAGACCGTGCCTGTCGTGATCTTCCGCAGCGCGGGGCAGCGGGTGGCTGCTCACGTTGACGAGGTGCTGGGCAACCAGGAGGTGGTGGTCAAGAACCTCGGGCCACAGCTTTCCCGTCTGCCGGGCTTGACCGGCATGTCAGTGCTCGCTTCTGGTGCTGTGGTGCTGGTGTACAACCTGGTGGCGCTGGCCTCCGTGTATGGTGACAAGGCCAGAGAGTTGAGGCTGGCCGCAGCCGAGATGAACGCCTCGTCCGGAACTGCCGGTGCTGTGGCGCCTTCTTTGTCCGCTGTTGTGAACCAGCTGCCCCTGGTGCTGGTGGTGGATGACTCGATCACCGTGCGACGTGTCACGCAAAGGCTGTTGCGTCGTGAGGGCTACCGGGTGGTCACGGCGAGTGATGGCCTGCAGGCACTGGAACGCTTGCAGGAAGAGAAGCCCAGTCTGGTGCTTTCAGATATCGAGATGCCCCGAATGGACGGTTTCGATCTGACGCGCAACATCCGCGCTGACGAGAAGCTGCGTGATTTGCCCATCATCATGATCACCTCCCGCATTGCCGAGAAGCATCGCGAACATGCGCGCGAACTCGGTGTGAACCATTACCTTGGCAAGCCGTATTCGGAAGACGAACTGATGCAACTGGTGCAACGTTATTGTTCTGCCGAAGTCGAGGCATAAAACCACCTTCAGCCCTTTACCGATAAGCGCCTGATGCTATTTTTTCAATAGCATCAGGCGCTTGCTCATTGGCCGGCGGATTTTTTCACCACGGCATAGCGCTGCAGCGTGCGCGCACGGGCCTCGTCATGCATCACGACGGGTTGCGGGTAGTCCTTGCCGAGCACCATGCCAGCGGCCTGCAGTTCCAGTGGCTTGGCCAGCCAGGGCGCGTGAATGGCGCTGTTGGGTAACGCGGCCAGTTGCGGCAGATAGCGCCGGATGAATTTGCCCTCCGGGTCGAATTTCTTGCTCTGGCTGACGGGGTTGAAAATCCGGAAGTAAGGCTGCGCATCGCAGCCGCTCGAACTCACCCATTGCCAGCCGCCATTGTTGGCCGAGAGGTCGTAATCGAGCAGGTGCTCGGCAAAATAGCGTTCCCCCCAGCGCCAGTCAATGCCCAGGTCTTTCACGAGAAAGCTGCCCGCGACCATGCGCAACCGGTTGTGCATATAGCCGGTTTGATTGATCTGCGCCATGGCCGCATCCACGATCGGGTAGCCTGTATGGCCCTCGCACCAGGCGGCAAACAGCTTGTGGGCATGTGGCCCGTGTTCCCAGCGGATGGCGTCGTACTCGGGCTTGTAGCTACCCTGGGCGACATGGGGAAAGTTGGCCAGGATCTGGAAATAAAACTCGCGCCAGACCAGCTCGCTGAGCCAGATCGCCGCACCCGGGCTGCCGTGCAGGGTGCGCTGTAGTGCGATGGCCACAAGGCGGCGTATTGATACCGTACCAAAGCGCAGGTGCACCCCGAGGTAGCTCGGCCCCTTGACGGCCGGAAAGTCGCGCGTCTGGTGGTACTGGTCCATGCGCTCAAAGAAATCTTCAAACATGCGCTGTCCGCCACTCGCACCCGGGAACAGGCGCAACTGCGCCAGGTTGGTGGGCTCAAAACCGATGTCTGCCAGCGTGGGAGGGGCCTGGCGCATGGAGCCCGGGCGCGGTGCGAGATGGGCCGCATACGGCTGCGCATCATGGGCTGGCAGGTCGCTTTCCTGAACCCTGGCCAGCCAGTTTTTCTTGTAGGGTGTGAACACGCCATAGGGCGTGCCGGACTGGGTGAGGATTTCCCGGCCTTCGAAAACCACCTGGTCCTTGAGCAGGTGCAGACCGATGCCGTGGTCGGCCAGCGCGCCGCGCACCCGGGCGTCCCGCGCTATCGCCTGCGGTTCGTAGTCCCGGGCGGCAAAAACCGCATCGACCTTGAGCTCGCGCGCCAGCGCCACGATGGCTTCGCTGGCGACTGCATGGCGCACGATGAGTCCGCCATCGGGATGACCCGCCAGCGCGCGCAGGCTGGCATCGAGCTCGTGCAGACAGGCCAGAATGAACTCGACACGCCGGTCCTGCCGGGGCAGGGCATCCAGGATGTCGCGGTCCAGCACGAACACACAGTGCACCTGCCCGCAGTGCCGCAAGGCCTCACAAAGTGCCGTGTTGTCATGGGTACGCAAATCACGCCGGAACCAGACCAGACCGTTTTTGAACTGCTTTTGCATGATCACCGTTAAAATTGAGACATGTCCGACGATTCTGCACCCATCAACCTGACGAATCATTTTCTGATCGCCATGCCCGGGCTCGAAGATGAGGCTTTCGCCAGAAGCGTCGTTTACCTCTGTGAGCACAGTGGCCGTGGTGCGCTCGGGCTTGTCATCAACAAACCCAGCGACATCAATCTCAAGCGCCTGTTCGAGAAGGTCGAATTGCCCCTGCGGCGTGACGACCTGCAGGACGCCCCCGTGTTCCAGGGCGGGCCAGTCCAGACCGAGCGCGGCTTTGTGCTGCACGAGACCCTGGCCGCCCCCGATGCCCCGGAGAATGAGTCTGTCTATGCCTCCACCATGCTGATCCCCGGCGGACTGGAGATGACAACATCGCGCGACGTGCTCGAAGCCCTGTCCACCGGCGCCGGTCCGCGCAGGGTGCTGGTGACGCTCGGTTATTCGGCCTGGGGCGAGGGGCAGCTAGAGTCCGAGCTGTCTGACAACAGCTGGCTCACCGTGGGGGCGGACCTGGGTGTCATCTTCGATACCCCGGTGGAAGAGCGTTACGCCAAGGCTTTGATGCTGCTCGGCCTGGAAGCCTGGATGCTCTCGCCTGAGGCGGGACACGCATGAACATGGTGGCCACGCCTGCCGTGACTGCCGTCCCCCTGGAATTGCAAACCTTTTTGGCGCTGGACTTTGGTCTCAAGCGTACGGGGGTGGCGGTAGGCAATCGCCTGCTGCGCAGCGCCCAGCCCCAGACCAGCATCCAGGCCCAGGGCGATGCACGCTTTGCCTTGGTGGAGCAGCGTCTGCGTGAATGGCAGCCCGATGCGATCGTGATCGGTGTGCCGTTCCACCCGGATGGAGCCGAGCATGAGAACACGGTGCGTGCAAGGCGTTTCGCGCGTCAGTTGCGGGGTCGTTTTGGCCTGCCCGTGTTTGAAGTGGACGAGCGTTACAGCACCACCGAGGCGCTGGCCTCGGGCGCCAAGGACGCCGATGCCGCCTCGGCGTGCATCATCCTGGAACAATTTTTGAGGAACATTCCATGAGCACCCTTTTGCTGGATGCTGAAGCGCTGTACCGCGAGTTATTGCGCGGCGTACAGCCGCTGGTTCATGCCAACACCCACCTGGTGGGCGTGACTTCCGGCGGGGCCTGGCTGGCCGAGCGGCTGCAGCAGGACCTGAAGCTCGAAGGCCAGCCCGGCACCATCTCGTCGGCCATGCACCGTGATGACTTTGACCGTCGCGGCCTGTCGGCCGGCGGCCAGACCACACTGCCCTTTGATGTGAACGACGCCGATATCTTGGTGCTCGACGATGTGCTCTATACCGGGCGCACCATACGTGCGGTCATCAATGAGCTATACGACTACGGCCGCCCGGCCCGGGTCAAGCTCGCGGTGCTGGTGGACCGGGGCGGGCGCGAGTTGCCGATCCAGGCGGACTATGCTGCCGCGCGCGTGGCGTTGCCAGCCACCCAGTCCCTGGAACTCGCCCGGGCTGAGTCCGGTGTGTTCAGTTTTAACGTGGAAGCCGTCTGACCCATGCTGTACAAGCGCAACCCCCAGCTCAACAAGAACGGTGAACTGATCCACCTGCTGTCGGTCGAAGGACTGCCGCGGGACATCGTGACCCACATCCTCGATACCGCGGGGAATTTCGTCAGCGTGAACGACCGCGAGGTCAAGAAGGTGCCGCTCTTGCGTGGCAAGAGCGTGTTCAACCTGTTCTTCGAGAACTCCACCCGTACCCGCACCACCTTCGAGATCGCTGCCAAGCGCCTGAGCGCCGACGTGATCAACCTTGACATCGCGCGCTCCTCCGCCTCCAAGGGCGAGTCGCTGCTCGACACCATCGCCAATCTGAGTGCCATGGCGGCCGACCTGTTCGTTGTGCGCCACAGCGAGTCGGGCGCGCCCTACCTGATTGCGCAACATGTGGCGCCCCATGTGCATGTGATCAACGCCGGCGACGGGCGTCATTCGCACCCCACCCAGGGCCTGCTGGACATGTACACGATCCGGCACTTCAAGAAGGATTTCGCCAACCTCACGGTAGCCATCGTCGGCGATGTGCTGCACTCGCGCGTGGCACGCTCTGACATCCATGCCCTCACCATCCTGGGCTGTGCCGAGGTGCGGGTGGTTGGCCCCAAGACGCTGGTGCCTGCCGACATGGCGCAAATGGGCGTGCGTGTCTGCCATACGCTGGAGGAAGGCATCAAGGGCTGCGACGTCATCATCATGCTGCGCCTGCAGAACGAGCGCATGAGCGGTGCCCTGCTGCCTTCGAGCCAGGAATTTTTCAAGAGCTTCGGCCTCACGCCGGAGAAGCTGCAGCTGGCCAAGCCCGATGCCATCGTGATGCACCCCGGGCCGATCAACCGCGGCGTCGAGATCGACTCGGCCGTGGTGGACGGCAAGCAGAGCGTGATCCTGCCGCAGGTAACCTTCGGCATCGCCGTGCGCATGGCGGTGATGAGTATCGTCGCAGGCAACGAAGCATGAACAGGCCGTAGGACACAACATGAAGTTACTGATCAAAGGCGGGCGGGTGATTGATCCCGCCACACAGATGGACCAGGTGGGCGATATCGCCATTGCTGCCGGCCGCATCATCGCCATCCACGACATCCCTGCCGACTTCCAGCCCAACCGCGTGGTCGAGGCTGGCGGCTGCATTGTCATGCCCGGTCTGCTGGACCTGGCCGCACGGCTGCGCGAGCCCGGCCATGAGCATGAGGGCATGCTCGAATCCGAAATGGCCGCCGCCGTGGCCGGTGGCGTGACCAGCCTGGTCTGCCCGCCCGACACCGATCCCGTGCTTGACGAGCCAGGCCTGGTGGAGATGCTCAAGTTCCGTGCCGAGAAGCTGCACCAGTCGCGCGTGTTCCCGCTGGGTGCGCTCACGCGCAACCTGGCCGGCGAAGTGCTCACCGAGATGGTGGAACTCACCGAGGCCGGCTGCGTAGCTTTCAGCCAGGCCGAGGTGCCGCTGGTCAACACCCAGGTGTTGCAGCGTGCGCTGCAGTACGCCAGCACCTTTGACTATGCGGTCTGGTTGCGCCCACAGGACTTTCACCTTGGCCAGGGCGTGGCAGCCAGCGGCCCGCTGGCCACGCGCCGCGGCCTCTCGGGCGTGCCCGTGGCAGCGGAGACCATTGCCCTGTTCACCATCATCGAGCTGATGCGCTCCACGGGGGCACGAGTGCACATCTGCCGCCTCAGCAGCGCCGCCGGTGTAGAGCTGGTACGCCAGGCCAAGGCCGAGGGCCTGAAACTTACCTGCGATGTGAGCATCAACTCGTTGCACCTGACCGATGTGGACGTGGGCTACTTTGACAGCCGCACGCGCCTCAACCCGCCCTTGCGCCAGCAGCGCGACCGCGATGCCCTGCAGGCCGGGCTGGCCGATGGCACGATCGACGCGCTGGTGTCCGACCACACGCCAGTGGATGAAGACGCCAAGGACCTGCCGTTTGCCGAGAGCGAGCCCGGTGCAACCGGACTGGAACTGCTGCTGAGCCTGGCGCTCAAATGGAGCCAGGATAGCGGCGTGAGCCTCACGCGAGCGTTGGCCGTGCTGACCAGCGATGCGGCCCGCGTGCTCGGCAGCTCGCTGGGTACCCTGCAGGCGAGTGCCGGCAAGCTCGTGGTGGGCGGCGTGGCCGATGTCTGCGTGTTTGACCCCGCTACCGAATGGGTGGTTGAGCCACAGGCCCTGCGCAGCCAGGGCAAGCACACCCCCTTCTCAAGCTACTCCTTGCCTGGCAAGGTGCGCTGTACGGTCGTGGGTGGTTTGGTTGCGTTTCAGGCCTGAGGCGTTCAGCCTGAACCATGACCTCCACTCCTCACAAATCACGCCCCAGGAAATCGTTCACAGCACCAGCCCCGGTGCGCTGGGCGCGTGCAGTGTGGCGCCTGCTGCGCGCTGTAGGGCACATGGTGGCCGGCATGCTGACCATCCTGACCGTGTTCCCGCGCCTCACGCCTGAGCAGCGCCAGCAGCGCATTCAGGCCTGGTCGGTCGAGATGCTGGCCTGTCTGTCGATCAAGCTGATTGTCAAGGGCACACCACCCAAAACCGGTCCTGTGATGCTGGTGTCCAACCACATCTCCTGGCTCGACATCACTTCGCTGCATGCGGCGCGCTTTTGCCGTTTTGTCTCCAAGGCTGACGTGCGGCGCTGGCCCCTGATCGGCTTTCTCGCGGAAGGCATTGGCACGCTGTTCATCCAGCGCGAGTCGCGCCGCGATGCGATGCGCGTGGTGTATCACATGGTCGAGAGCCTGCGCGAGGGCGATGTGCTCGCGGTGTTCCCTGAGGGCACCACGGGGGACGGCGTCAAGCTGCTGCCCTTCCACGCCAACCTGTTGCAGGCCGCCATCGCCACCAACGGCCCGGTGCAACCCGTGGCATTGGACTACATCGACGTGAAGACCGGTGAGCGCAGCATGGCACCTTGCTATGTGGGAGACGACACGCTGCTCGGCTCGGTCTGGCGCACGCTCACCGCGCCGGCTATTGCCGTGGTCATCACCTTTGGCGAGCCGCAGCTGGCGCAAGGACGTGACCGGCGTACCTGGGCGCTGGAGCTGCGTGATCAGGTTACGGCGCTGCGCACCTGATTTAATTGCTATTACTTTGATAGCTGGTTGCGCTTATCCGGAAAGGGCTGGATGCCATTTTCTCTAAAAATTTTGCCCGGCTAGTGGTGTGGCTGCAAAGACTGCGCAGCTCTAGGCTGTTGGCTGGTGCCACGCCTGCCTGGCGAGCGTACCGGTTGGCCGCCCCTACGTGCCGGGGGCAGGACTAGACGACTACGAAGTATGAATTTCGGCGTGGTTTATATCAACCAGCATCTGGTCCGATAAGCATTCCTTAATCCCCTGTTATTCTTGTCGAGGCGTAGCCTTCTGTGAAGCCCTATGCCGCATTGGCGGCCTGAATTCACATCCAGTTGCTGCGGGGTTTGGTGGTTTCATTTATACCTGTATAAATTCATAGCTATGTACCCACAAAGTCTTTGCCGACAACCGTTTCGAGAGGTTTACATGTCCAGATTAAACCGCAGCCCTCAGTTTATAGAGCAGTTTTTGCGGCATACATTACGATTACGTTAGGCACCCAAATGGACCTAGCACCTCTAGCAGATACTTTCGAAAAAATGCCAGACGCAGTCGTCGCGTTGCTACTCGGCGCGTTCGCACTGTGGTTCATTGGGGTTTACTTTATTTCGGCGCGAAGCATCAAAAGAGAAGGCCGCTCCGTCTGGCAGGTCTTCAATCCGTTCACGCATGCCACGCTGAATCGCCAAGATTGGCTGTTGCTCCTAGTCTTAGCGGTTCTTTGTCTGTCTGGCGCGGCGTTTGCTATCAACTGGCTAGCATGGTGGTGAATGTGATGTCTAACCGCCGGTTGTTGATCGACAATTGCCCGGCGCTACGCGCGCGCCGAAACCGGGACGTTAGATTTAACTAGACTTCCATGATTAAACAAGTCGGATCTACAGAGATAAACGAATGGCATTTGGCATCCTGCCATTGCGGCGCTGTTGTCCTGCGTCTGCATCTTCCGGACGGAATCGTTGATCCACGCCGCTGCAATTGCTCGATCTGCCGCAGAAAAGGCGCCATCATCGCTTCCGTTCCTTTGTCGGGAATTGACATAGTCCAGGGTCAGGAACACCTGAAGCGCTACGAATTCAACACCAGGACCGCCAAACATTATTTCTGCTCGGGGTGCGGCATCTACACGCATCATCAGCGCCGATCCAATCCGGAGGAGTACGGTTACAACGTCGGCTGTCTGGAGGGCGTCAACCCTTTTGATATTGGTGATGTGCCCATAAGCGATGGCGTCAATCACGCTGCTGATCGTGTGCCTTGATGATTCAGTCTAGATGAGCCGCCCACAGCTCAGCTTGTGGTTCTCTTTGCGGCCTCACCGTTGAAGGAAATTGCCAAGGCGTAAGCTGAATCGTCCATGCGGGAGCGTGCTTGCTGCATGCGCGCCGCTGCAGCCTCATCAAGCTTTGACGCTCTCGGGCCAAATATTCAGACGGCATTCCTGGCGAACGTCACCACATGATCCACCTCGGGCCGGATGCCGATCCACTCGCCGAGTGTGTGGTTGTGGTGACTGGGCACATGGGCCAGCACGGTGTGGCCGCTTTGCAGGCGCAGCGTGTACAGAAACTCCGAGCCGCGGAAGGCCTTGCGCACGATCTGGGCTTTCACCGGGGCATCGTCGTCGTGCACGATGTCGTCGGCACGCAGCAGCACATCGCACTCGCCTGAGGGGAAAGCGCTCGGTAGCGGGCACTCGGCCACATCGGTGAGCTCACCGAGCGGCGTGTTCACCACCACCTGCTGGTTCACCTCGCGCAGCGTGGCGGGGGCAAACACACCGTGGCCGATGAAGTCGGCGACAAAGCGTGTGGCGGGGCGGTGATAGAGGGTGTAGGCATCGTCCCACTGGTGCAGCCGGCCCTCGTGCATGACACCGATGACATCGCCGATCGCAAAGGCTTCGAGCTGGTCGTGCGTCACAAACAGCGCCGTCGCCTGTGCCGCCTTGAGGATGGTGCGCACCTCAAGGGCCAGCCGTTCGCGCAGGTCCACATCGAGATTGGAGAAGGGCTCGTCAAGCAGTAACAACTGGGGCTTGGGTGCGAGTGCGCGCGCGAGTGCCACGCGCTGCTGCTGGCCGCCGGAGAGCTCATGCGGAAACCTCGCCTTGCAGTCCGACAGGCCGACGAGTGCCAGTACTTCGGCTACCCGCGCGGCACGCTCGGACTTGCCCAGATGCTGCAGGCCAAAGGCGATGTTGCGCTCTACATTGAGGTGAGGGAAAAGTGCGTAGTCCTGAAACACCATGCCGATGCGCCGCGCCTCGGGCGGCACATGGGTGTGTGCGCTGCTGACGACCTGACCCGAGAGCTGGATGTCGCCCCCGGTGACAGGCTCCAGTCCGGCCACGGCGCGCAGCAAGGTGGTCTTGCCGCAGCCTGATGGTCCGATCAGCACACCGATCTCGCCCGCCCGCAGGCCGAACGACACCTCGGCCACAGCCGGTGTGGCCTGGCCTTCGTACTGCACCTGGAGATGGGAAAGCGCTAAAAACATGAGATCAATTGTAGATGCTTACAATTCTCATTTAGATAACGACAAAAAAGACATTCCATGCCGATTCGCCGGCTTCTGCACTTCTTCCTGTTACTGGTCATTGCCCTGCTGATACTGCCCGTGTTGGCGGTGCTTGCTTCCTGGTGGCCCTGGGGCGAGTCGGCGAGCCAGGCCACGGCGATTCTGCTCGAGATGAGCCGCACGGTATTGCCCGACTATGTGGTGACCACGCTGCGCCTGTGCCTGATGGTGGGCCTGGGTGTTGTACTGGTCGGTCTGTCCACCGCAGCGGCAGTGACGCTGTTCGACTTCCCGGGACGCCGCCTGTTCGAGTGGGCACTCTTGCTGCCGCTGGCCATGCCGGCCTATGTGGTGGCCTATGCGTATACCGATTTTCTGCAATACAGCGGCCCCATGCAAAACGCCGTGCGCGCCATGACGGGGTGGGAGGGGCGCATGTTTCCCGAGGTACGCAGCGTGGGTGGTGCGGCCTGGGTGTTCACGTTTTCACTCTACCCTTATGTCTACCTGCTGGCGCGCACGGCCTTGAGCGAGCGGGCCTCGCATTTGATGGAGGCGGCCCGGCTGCTGGGCGCACCGCTGTCGCGCCGCATCCGCGAGGTGGCCCTGCCGCTGGCGCGCCCTGCCGTGGCGGCCGGGGTGGCGCTGGCCTTGATGGAGACGCTGGCGGACTTTGGCGTGTCCAGCTACTTCGGCATCCAGACCTTCACGGCCGGCATCTACAAGGCCTGGCTGGCCATGGACAACCGCATCGCGGCGGCCCAGCTGGCGACCATGCTGCTGCTGCTGGTGGCTTTGTTGCTCTGGCTGGAGCAGCGGGCCCAGAAGCGCATGCGGTTTTCGTCCACCAAGGGCGCGCGCAGCGGCTCGGCCGAGGCCCAACCTGTTGTGCTGCAAGGGCCGCGCAAATGGCTGGCCTGGGCCTTGTGTGCGATACCGGTGCTGATGGGTTTTGTGTTGCCCGTGGCCTTCATGCTGCGGCCACTGGCGGCTGACTGGTCAGTGCTGCCCTGGAGCCAATTTGTGGCCTGGTCAGGTAACAGCATCCGGCTCGGTGTCATCACCTCGGTGCTGGCCGTTGCACTGGCGCTACTGCTGGCCTTCAGTCTGCGTCGCCTGCGCGACAGACTGACGCAGCTGGCTGTTCAGCTCGCGGGGCTGGGGTATGCCGTGCCCGGTGCTGTGATCGTGGTGGGGCTGTTGCTGCCCGTCGGCTGGGTGCAGGCCAGCCTGCCCGGCAGCAGTGTGGGCTATTACGTGACGGCGACCTCGCTGGGCCTGGTGTGGGCTTATCTGGTGCGCTTCGGCTCGGTGGCGTTGCAGTCGGTGCAGAGTGGTTATGCACGCATTCCCCAGAGCTATGACGATTCGGCCCGCATGCTGGGCACCCAGGATGCCGGCCTGCTGCTGCGGGTGCACTGGCCCTTGCTGAAGCGCTCCACTGCCGCTGCGGCGCTGCTGGTGTTTGTGGATGTGATGAAGGAGTTGCCGGCCACGCTGGTGTTGCGCCCTTTCAACAGCGACACGCTGGCCGTCGTGGCCTATCAGCTCGCACGGGACGAGCGTCTGGGTGAGGCTGCCTTGCCCTCGCTGGCGCTGGTGCTGGTGGGCCTGATTCCCGTGATTCTGTTGAGCCGTACGCTGCGCACACCGGCTTCCTGAGGTCCCGAAACTGACAAAAATGAAGCGGCCTGAGGGCTGACACTGTTTTCTGAAGTGCACAATAAGCGTATATTCGAAATAACCAAACCATGAGCCGGGCCACAAGCCTGTACATTTTTCTTATGGCAAAAAGTTCTGAACAAGATATTCCTGAAGAGCTCGACAAACCTGACCAGGTGTTCGAGATGGCGGCGGAGGTTTTTCGCGTCATGTCTGCGCCCATGCGCCTGAAAATCATCAGCTGCCTGTGCGATGGCGAAAAAAACGTGAGCTATCTGCTGAGCAAGATTGACACGACCCAGCCCAATATGTCGCAGCACCTCAACACGCTGTACCAGGCCGGCGTGCTGGGCAAGCGCCGCGACGGCGTGCAGATTCATTACCGCATCATCGATGACCGCGTGGCCAATCTCTGCCGCGCCGTGTGCACACAGATCGCGATTGAGGCCGATGTCTGATTATTGCGATTGAAGCTCATAAAAAACGCCGCTTTTGAGCGGCGTTTTTGTGTGTGGGGCTCTCCCCCCTGCGCTCTACTCAGGGCTTGAGGTAGACATAGCCTTCGCGAGCTTGCAGTCTGGCGACCTCAGCCACGCCGGACGGCACAATCTTGGTTTCAAACAGCAGGGTATTGGGGTCGATGTTGCGGCTCACCAGGGTGTTGTTGCAAACACGGAACTCCACACCCTTCGCGGCCAGGGTGCTGACAGCGGAACTGAATTCGCGTCCCTTGCTGTCCTTGTTGTCCTGAATCAGGAAGTCGATGCCCGGGCCATGCGTGACCACCACGATCTTGGCCTTGGGGTCAGCGTTCAGGTGGTTCTGGATGTTGTTCAGTGCCGCCGCTGCGTTGTCGATGTCCGTGTTGATGTGATAGATGGTCTTGATGACGTCCTCACTGACGGCTTTCTTGCTGGGCTTTTGCTTTTTGACTTGCGTCGCTTTGGCTGCCGGGGCAGTCTGGGCCGGCTTGGCATCCTGGGCGCTGGCCAATGAGGCGGACAGTGCAATAGCGATGGGAAGAATAAATTTGTACATCGTGCTTTCTAAAGAGTTAAACCCCTTGATGGGGGAGGTAAAAAACAAGTGCTCAGTGAGCAGCGATCCGCATCACAGCAGTGTATCGGCCCAGATGTTTTGCGCCCAGTTCCAGGCGTAAACCCCTTCGAGCTCATTGGGTGCGGGCGATACGCCGCCCGAGCCGGCGACGGTCTTGAAGGTTTTTTCTGCTGCCACGTACTGGTGCACCGAGGCCACGTGCACCACGAGCTTGTCGTTCACAAAGCTGTAGCAGGTGTTGGTCAACACGGGCTGCGGATTGACCTCAATGCCAGAGAGCTGGGCCACCACGGCCGCGGCCACCACCTTGCCATGCGAATTCGCCATGTGACCGGACTTGGGCATGCCCGGAGCGGAGAGTGTGGCATCGCCGATGATATGAACATCCCTGGCCACGGTGGATTCAAACGTCAGGTAGTTCACCTCGGACCAGCGGCCATTGGCCGTTGCCAGGCCGGACTTCATCGCAATGGCGCCTGCGCTCATATTGGGCAACACGTTAAGCACGTCGGCCTTGACGTCATTGGCTACCTCGAACTTGACGGTATTGGTCTTGGCATCCACCGCCACGGCCTTGTGCGAGCCGTGGTACTCCAGCATGCCCTGGTAGTTTTCAGCCCAGAACTTCTTGAACAGCGGCCCTTTGGATGTGACATCGGGGTTGGCGTCGAGGATCAGCACTTTGGATCGCGGCTTGGCCTTCTTGAAGTAGCTGGCCACCTGGCTGGCGCGCTCATACGGGCCGGGCGGGCAGCGGTAGGGTGCGAGCGGAATGGAGATCGCATAGACGCCGCCATCGGGCATGGCTTCGAGCTGCTTGCGCAACGCAAGGGTTTCGGGGCCGGCCTTCCAGGCGTGCAGGATCTGGCCCGAGGCATTGGCGGCCTGCAGGCCCTCGATGCTGTTCCACATCATGCCGATGCCGGGTGAGAGGATCAGTTTGTCGTAGCCGATCGTGGTGCCACCGGCGAGGGTGACGGTTTTCTTCATGGCATCGATACTGCTGACCATGTCGCGCACAAGGGTGACGCCATGCCTGCCACGCAGGTTGTCATAGGGCGTGGTGATGTCGCCCATGGTCTTGGAGCCGCCGATCACGAGGTTGGAGATGGGGCAGGAGATGAAGCTCGCATTGGGCTCCACCAGCACCACGTCGATCTTGTAGTCCGACAGCATGCGCACATATTTGGCCGCGGTGGCACCGCCATAACCGCCGCCGATGACGACGACCCTGGCCTTGGATGGAATCGTACCGGTGGTGGCACAGCCAACCAGGCCGCTGAGGGTGCCCAGTGCCAGGGAGGCTTGAACAAAACTGCGTCTTTTCATGATGGTGATCCCCTGCTTAGCGTTTTTGGGCCGCGAAATAGGTCGCGACCGATGCGATCTGCGCATCCGTGAAACCCTTGGAGAGCTGGTGCATCACGGTGGCTGGACGCGTGCCGTCCTTGAAGGCTTTCATCTGCGTGATCATGTAGTCACGTGGCATGCCTGCCAGCGAGGGAATGGCTGAACCCTCTTTGGTGCGGCCGTCCGTGCCGTGGCAGTTGGCGCAGGTGGCGGCCAGGCCGCGGATGTGCAGCGTGGTGGCCGCATCCTGGGCCATGGCGGAGCTGGCGGCGAGCCCCGTCAGCAAGGTGGCAAGCAGAGAAAGACGGAAGCGCATGACAGATCTCCCATGAGTGGACTTGAAATATTACTCAATTCGAATGTAAACAAGTCAATCTCAAAAGTCTCACGGGGTTTTCCCCATGCCGACCCGTCACACGCTGCAGTGTGCCTGCTTGGGGCTCAGGGTGCCTTCATGTTGGCGAGGGTTCCCGCGACACGGTTCTGGTAGCGAACGGTAGCGTTGTCCATGAGCTTGTCGGTAATGCCGGCTCCCGCCCACATGCCCACCAGTGCCATCCACGCTGTCAGGGCGAAAACCGAGCCGCCGGTCATGCCGGCGCCTACGGCACATCCGCCAGCGAGCATGGAGCCAAAGCCCATCAGCATGGCGCCGCCGATATATCGGGTCATGCTGTAGCCGCCGCCGAAGCCTTCCAGTTTCAATTCCTTGCCGACCCATGCGCCCAGAAAGGAGCCGGCAAACACACCGGGCAGCAAGCCGAAATCAAAGCCGATGACCGGGGATGGCGAGGCCAGCACGCGCATGAGCCATTCGGCAGATGGACCGCTGAAGGTCAGGCCCTGTACATGAACCACTTCAAATGAGTTGGCCGAGACAAAGTAGGTGTACCACCAGCCGGCGGCAATCATCAAGCCCGTACCAATACCACCCACCCATTTCCATAGCCCCCAGCCACTGCGCACAGAGAAGTAGAGCGCCGCGGCGAACCAGACCAAACCCGCCACCAAACCACCCCAGTGCCCAATGCCGGTGATGGCCAGCAGGTCACGCGTACTGCCGCCCTCAACAGTCCACCATTCACTGATGATGCCGCGCAGCGGTGCCAGAGAGCCCGATAGGGCTGCCTGCGCAGTGACCGCAAAGATCAGGCCCGAGAGCAAGGCCCGCAGGTTGCCATTGGCAGAGAGCACCAGCAGCCGGCTCGCACAACCGCGCGTCATGATCATGCCCGCGCCAAACAGGAGGCCACCAATCAGCGCGCCGGACATGCTGCCGCGCGAGGACAGCTGACGTGCAGCACTGACATCCAGCGACTGCATGAGGATCAGCACCTGCACGCCGATGACCGCACTGGAGAAGGCCAGCAGCCAGACCGAGAGTTTTTCGCCAAACTTGTGATGCCAGAACTCAATCACGGCTGCGCGCAGACAGAATTTGGAACGCTGGGCAAAAAAACCGAACAAGCCGCCTATGACAAGTCCGCCCGAAGCGAGAAACAGGCTGTCGCCATAGTGTTCAAGAAGGCTTGCCAGATTCATACAGATTTCCAATAATTCGCTATTAGCTTATATTAATGCTAGGTTAATTGCCTCGGCGCTGGTTTGATCCTGCGCAAGCTTTTTTAATTTCAGGACAACACGTGCTGCAGTGCATGCAGCCGGATGGAGACAACCATGACAACAACTGGCAAATCATTCTGGCTGGGCTGCCTGCTGGCCTTGTTCAGCGTGTGGAGCATTCCGCCTGCACAGGCGGCCGAAGCCCCCGCCATGGTGCCGCACAGGGTGTCGGCCTCGGCCTGGTATGTCGAGGGCATGTCGGCCCTGGGTTCGCCCGCGAATCAGAACTTCATCTCGAATGCCGGTTTTGTGGTTACGCCGGCTGGAGTGGTGGTGATTGATGCGCTGGGTTCGCCGGCGCTATCCAAACGCCTGGTGGCAGAAATCCGCAAGATCACCCCCCAACCCATCACCCATGTGATCCTGACGCACTACCATGCCGACCATATCTACGGTTTGCAGACTTTCAAGGACCTCGGCGCGAACATCATTGCCCATGGTGCTGCGAAGGACTACCTTAACTCCGAGACCGCCCGCCTGCGATTACAGGCCTCGCGCGAGGAACTGGCTCCCTGGATTGATGCCCAGACCCGGCTGGTGTCGGCCGACGAATGGATCGATGGGCCCAAGGATCTCGTGGTTGGCGGCATGCATTTTCAGATTACGCCGGTGGGGCCTTCGCACACGCCGGAAGACCTGGCCATCTACCTGCCGGCTGAGAAGGTCCTGTTTGCAGGCGATCTGGTGTTTCGCAGCCGCATTCCCTTTGTCGGGCAGGCCGACAGCCATCACTGGATACTCTCACTGGATAACCTGTTGAAGTTCGATGCACAGGTGATCGTGCCCGGGCACGGGCCTTTGTCGACCGAAGCCCAGAAAGACATGAAACTTACCCGCGATTACCTTGTCTACCTCCGGGCCTCGATGGGCAAGGCGGCCAGAAACCTGGAGCCATTTGAAGAAGCTTACAAGGCCACCGACTGGACACAATATGAGCACCTGCCGCTGTTTCGCGCGGCCAACCGCATGAATGCCTACAACACCTATTTGCTGATGGAATCCGAGCCCGCGAAATGACAATCCAGTCCATGGCGACCTTGAGGTCCGCAAATTCCCTGGAGCCAGTGCTGACGCGGCGTCGCCTGCTCGTGGCCGGCGGTGCGCTGTGCGCCAGCGGCATCAGTCAGGCCGCGCCGGCGACCTTGCCCTCCGCGGAGTCCTTGCCGGATGAGCTCGCGAAGGCGCTCAGGAAGGACAGTCCACTGGTGGTGATGGTCAGCCTCGATGGCTGTCCGTTCTGCAAGGTGGCGCGGGAGAATTACCTGGGCCCCTTGCATGAACAGCAGGGCTTGCCGGTGGTTCAGGTCGATATGCGCAGCCGGCGCAGCATCCGTAATTTCCAGGGTGACATGGTCACGCAGGATGAACTGATCCGCAGCTGGCGCATCAAGATCGCACCCACGGTGCTGTTCTTTGGTTCAGGCGGGGTGGAGATGGCCGAGCGTCTTGTGGGCGGTTACATCCCGGACTTTTACGGTGCCTACCTGGACGAGCGACTGGCACAATCCCGCGCCACTCTGCGCAAGTAGGGCACCCCGGCTGCCGGTCGCTGGCACACCGCTGCCGGTGCCTGAACCTTGTCATTGAACGAGTCGCAAACGGCATAACGTCACGGCTTGAAGTGTGCCGATCATGGCGCTCTGAATGCCACAAGCAACGGGCTCCAGTTCCAGTTTTCAGGCTGGCGGCCCGGCACCCGCAAGGTCATGGCCCGGGTAATTTCCCTGATGGGCTTGAAAAATCAGAGCCAATCACCCTATACTTCACGCTGATCAGCATGCCCCTGGGGGTATGTTGCTTCATCATTGAAATTGCAAACTGGGAGCCGCGATGCAGCGTCTGAATGAATGTGAAATACCCCAGCGGCCGTACTGGCCTGCTTGGGTCGCCGGGCTGGCGCTTGGCTTTGTGTTGCTGATGACCTTTGTGCTGACGGGGCATGGCCTGGGTGCCACGGGCTTCACGACACGTCTGAGTGCCTGGCTGGGTGACATCACTGTCCCGGGCTGGACCCAGGCCAATGATTACCTCGGTCCGATGCTCGAAGGTGGCCCGGTGCTGTCTTCCTGGATCACCTGGCAGGTGGTGGGCGTCTTCATGGGTGCACTGGTATCTGCATGGCTTGCCGGTCGCATGGCGCTGCGCATCGAGGGCGCCGAAGCCTCTGGCCATATCGGCCGCTTGCTCAAGGCACTGGCTGGCGGCATTCTCGCGGGCTTTGGTGCGCGCATTGCAGCCGGTTGCACGAGTGGTCTGGGACTGTCGGGCTCGGCCGTATTGGGTGTGGCCGGTTTTGTGTTTTTGGGCGCATTTTTTGTGACCGGACTGATCGTCTCGCGCCTCACCGGTGGAGGTGTGAAATGAACGGTTTGATGAGTGCAACCGGCCCGCTGGTGGGCTTGTTGCTGGGCTTTGGGTTTGGCTTCGTGCTGGAACGTGCCGGTTTTGGCAGTGGTTGCAAGCTCACCGCGCAGTTCCGTCTGACGGACTGGTCGGTCTTCAAGGTCATGTTCACGGCCATCGTGTTTGCAGCGGTCGGCATCTATGTGCTGGAGTTGGCCGGTTGGGTAGACGCCGCTTCGGTCTATGTGCCCATTCCCTATCTGTGGGCGGTTGTCGCAGGTGGTGCCCTGATCGGAGCCGGCTTTGCCGTCGGCGGGTATTGCCCCGGCACATCAGCCGTGGGGATGATGACGGGCCGCATTGATGCGCTGGTGTTTCTGGTGGGCATCCTCATCGGGACCTTTGCCTTTGCCAGCATGTTCCCGCTGTTCGATCCGCTCACCACCGCAGGAGAGTTGACCACTGGCGACCGCTTGCCGGAGTTTCTGGGTGTGCCGGAATGGATGGTGCTCACGGTGCTGGTGGCTGCTGCCGTGGGTGTGTTTGTTCTGGGTGGCTGGTTTGAACGGCGTGCGCGTCAACTCGGACAGGTCTGAAGCCCGCCATCCTTATTTTTTGCAAGAGGTGATTCATGAAACGTACCCGTAACAACCTGGGCTCGCTGGTGTCCGCACTCGCGATGACCCTGTTGACCGTGCCGGTGGCACCGGTCGCACTGGCTGCTGATGCGCCAGCCAAATCCGCCTCGCCTTGTGCGGGTGGCAACCCTTGTGCGCCTAGCCGCCGCCGCAGTCGCGCGGACAACCCTTGCGCAGGCAACCCCTGTGCTGGCAGCCGCAAGCGCAGCGAGGCCAATGAGGCCAACCCCTGCGCCGCCAAAAGCCGCCGTCGCAACAGCGATAACCCCTGCGCTGGCAAGAGCCGCTGAGTCAGGCTGAAATGGCTGCCGCTGCAGTCCGCGAGGACGTTGTCCAGGCTGCTCAATCTGCCGTTGCCAGACAACTGGCATTGGCGCAGCGCGGGCGCTCCATGCTGTACCCCTTTATCGGACGCAGCAAGCAGTTCAAGGTCTGGCGGCATTACCCGGCCAACGATGCCGTTGATGTCACCGGAAGCTGGCAGTTTTATTTCCATGCCCATGAGGCGGAGGCCGGGAGTGCGCGGCACCCGTTAGAGCGCGGCCACATTCATCTGTTCAGACGCGGGGTGCAGGGCCAGCTATCGCATCTGGCGGGCCTGTCACTGGATGCGCAGGGGCTGCCCTTGAACTGGTTCGCCACGAATCAGTGGGTCACGGGTGAGCGTTGGCTGGCTGCCCGCACGCTGGCACAGGGCCTGCAGGATGTGGAGTTGAAGCTGCGTGGTCCGCTCGCAGGCGTGGCGTTGTGGCTGGCTGATCTTGTGCGGTTTTATGCCTCCCCCCTGCGCGAGATGCTGCAGGCCAGGGATCACGCGTTCGCGCGTTACTGCACTCGACAAAGGCTCAATCGTTCGCAAGCCTGGGCTGACCGCCGGGTTGCAGTCTGGAGTTCGCTCCCGGTCCACTGGCCGCAGGATGCCATCAAGCTGCAGGGTCAGGTTTCTAGTCAATACACATAAACACATGAAGGAGATTCAACATGAAAAAGCAAATCCGATATTTCGCTGGCATCGCCTTATTGGGCCTGGCGCCCTGGAGCTGGGCGCTGCAAGTGCCGGGCCCGGTTGTCGATGGTGAGTGGCTAGCCAAAAACCGCGCCGAGGTGACGGTGCTGGACGTGCGGTCCAATCAGAAGTCGTTCACGATCGAGCCGCAGTTCGAGACTGACAAGAAGACCGGCAAGAAATTCCTGGTGGAGCTCGGTGGTCATATCGCTGATGCGGTACCGGTGGACAACAAGAAGGTGCGTGTCGACCGCATGATGGGCGGCTTGACAGTCAAGTCCGTGATTCCCGAGCGTGCCGATTTCGAGAAACTGGTGCGCGGCTGGGGCGTACAAGCGTCCCGTCCGGTCGTGATCGTGTCTGCCGGCATGGAGCCGATTGACTTCAACGAAGCAGCGCGCCTGTACTGGCAGTTCAAGGTCTATGGCGAGGACAACGTGGCCGTGCTCAATGGAGGTACTGCAGGCTGGATTGCCGACGGGCGTGAGCTCAGCACCGCTGCCGTCAAGCCAGGCGAGGGCAACTGGGTAGCCAAGGCCGATCGCACGGCCGAGTACATGGCGACTTCCGGAGACGTGGAAAAGGCCATGGCAGCCAAATCAGCTCAGTTGGTGGATGCACGTGACAACGCCACCTTTCTGGGTCTGAGCAAGAGCAGCAGCGTGAGCGGCTATGGCCATCTGGCGGGTGCGAAGAATGTGCCGACCACGCTGATGTCGACCGAGGGGGGCGATGCGGCACGTCTGCGTTCCGCCCAGACCTACCGCGATGTGTTCAAGATGAGCGGCGTGGATCCGCAGGCACCGGCCATTGCCTACTGCAATACCGGTCATCAGGCCTCGGGTACCTGGTTCGTGATGTCCGAGCTGCTGGGCAACAAGCAGGCCAAGCTCTATGACGGCTCGGCGCACCAGTGGACGCTGGAGAAACGCGAGCTGCAGTCGGTGTCACGTCAGTAAGAAACTCATACCTATACGAGCCTGACCAGGCCGCACAAAGCGGTCTGGTCACGACCGGCAGCGCACCCGGTCGTTGCTGCTATTGGTGTTAAAAATGGCTGCCAGCCCCTTTAGATAATACGCTAACAGCTATAAAAATAATAGCAATTCAGGTGCTATCAGTCAAAGACTGGGCTGGTTCACGCGCTTCGATAGTTCGGCGGCACTTTCCTTGCGCTCGCTGTAGCGGTCTACCAGGTAAGGTGACACATCCCGCGTCAGCAGGGTGAACTTCATCAACTCCTCCATGACGTCCACCACGCGGTCGTAGTAGGCTGAGGGCTTCATGCGGCCGGCCTCGTCAAATTCCTGATAGGCCTTGGCTACGGAAGACTGGTTTGGAATGGTCAGCATGCGCATCCAGCGACCCAGGACGCGCAACTGGTTGACCGCGTTGAAGGATTGCGAGCCCCCGCTGACCTGCATCACTGCCAGTGTCTTGCCCTGGGTGGGGCGGATGGCGCCGTCTGCCAGCGGGATCCAGTCGATCTGGCTTTTCATGATGCCTGTCATGGCACCGTGCCGCTCTGGCGAGCACCACACCATGCCCTCGGCCCAGTGCGCAAGCTGGCGCAGTTCCTGTACCTTGGGGTGGCTGGCTGGCGCATCGTCCGGCAAGGGCAGGCCGTGCGGGTTGAAGCTGCGCGTCTCGGCGCCCATGGCTTGCAGCAGGCGGGCCGCCTCTTCACTCAACAAACGGCTGAACGAACGCTCCCGCAATGAGCCGTAGAGCAGGAGGATGCGCGGTGCATGACCGGAGGTTTTACGAAACCTCAACAAGTCTGCATCGGGCACCGCGAAAAGAGCAGCATCGAGGTTGGGCAAATCAGGCGGCGTCAACACGTTGCCCCTTTGCATTGATGAGAGGCTCGCCATCTTCCTTGTTGAATGCTCCGCGCTGCGCGCCGGGCAGGATGTCCAGCACGGCTTCGGAGGGACGGCACAAGCGTGTTCCCAGCGGTGAGACCACCACCGGGCGGTTCATCAATATCGGGTGAGCGACCATCGCATCGATCAGTGCGTCATCGCTGAGTGTGGTGTCGTCGAGGCCGAGTTCGTCATAGGGCGTGCCCTTGCGGCGCAACAGTTCACGCACCGGAATGTTCATGGCAGCAATGAGTTCGACCAGCTTTTCACGGCCGGGCGGCGAGCTCAGGTATTCGATGACTTCGGGCTCGGTACCGCTGTTGTGGATCAGGCCGAGCACGTTGCGGGAGGTGCCGCAACCAGGGTTGTGGTAAATCGTGATGGTGTGAGGCATGGGGTGCTTTACATGAATGGAAAACGGATTTGCGGATTTGTCATCTATTTTGCATATATTTCAATTATCATTGAAATATGAAAACGATAGAACTCGACGAATCGATAGCCCTTAAATCGCTCGCGGCCTTGGCCCAGTCGCAACGGCTGCGGGCGTTTCGCGCCCTCGTGGTGGCCGGACCGCAGGGGCTGACCCCTGGCGTGATGGCTGAGCAGCTGGAGGTGTCGCCGAGTTCACTGTCGTTTCACCTCAAGGAGTTGCTGCATTCGGGCCTGGTGAGTTGTGAGCAGCGGGGCCGCAACCTGATCTACCGTGCCAATTTTGCGCAGATGAACGAGTTGCTGGCCTACCTCAGCGAGCACTGTTGTCAGGGCGAAGCCTGTGAGCTGAGCGAGCTGAGTCGAGGCAAATCCTGCGACGCCTGCTAGTTCAGGTTCATTCCAATTTTGAGTCTATTGATGGTTCTGGTTTTGTTTTTATTCCCGAAAGTGTTTCCATGTCTGATCGACCCATCCATGTCCTGTTTTTGTGTACCCACAACTCGGCGCGCAGCATCCTGGCCGAGGCCGTGCTGAACCACATTAGCCAGGGCCGCTTCAAAGGGTTCTCGGCCGGCAGCCAGCCACGCGAGAATCAGCAACCCAATCCGCTGGCGCTCAAGGTCTTGCGCGAGGCCGGTGTGGCGATTGAAGGCCTGAGCAGCAAGAGCTGGGATGTGTTCGCGCAGCCTGATGCACCTCAGATGGATCTGGTCATCACCGTGTGTGACAACGCAGCGGGCGAGGTCTGCCCCTTCTGGCCGGGCCAACCTGCCACGGCGCACTGGGGTTATGCGGACCCTTCGGAGGCCAAAGGTTCGGACGAGGAGCGTGCAGAGGCATTTCGCCTGACCCTGCACGCGATACGGCGCCGGCTGGACTTGCTGGTCAACCTGCCTCCGCAACGTGTGAGCAAACTGATGCTGCAGAACACGGCGCGTGATCTGGCGAAGTCCTGAGGCGGGTTACATATGTTGACTGCTGCACTGATTTTCATGGCAACGCTGGTGCTGGTCATCTGGCAGCCGCGCGGGCTGGGTATTGGCTGGAGTGCATTGCTGGGTGCGGCACTGGCACTCGGGACGGGCGTGGTGCATTGGGCTGACATACCCACGGTATGGAGCATCGTGTGGAATGCCACGGTCACCTTCGTTGCCGTCATCATCATCAGCCTGCTGCTTGATGAGGCCGGCTATTTCGAATGGGCGGCATTGCATGTGGCGCGCTGGGGCAGAGGCCGCGGGCGCCTGCTGTTCGCCTTCCTGGTGCTGCTGGGGGCGGCTGTGGCCGCGCTGTTTGCGAACGACGGTGCGGCGTTGATCCTCACGCCCATCGTCATTGCCATGCTGCTGGCCCTGCAGTTCTCACCCAAAGCCACGCTGGCCTTCGTCATGGCGGCAGGTTTCATCGCCGACACCTCCAGCCTGCCGCTGGTGGTCTCCAATCTCGTGAACATTGTGTCGGCCGATTACTTTCATATCGGTTTCGCACAATATGCCGCCATCATGCTGCCGGTCAATGTGGTGTCGGTGGCCGCCACGCTGGCCGTGCTGTTGTGGTTTTACGGGCGTGATGTGCCCGCAAGCTATGAGATGGCCCAGCTCAAAATCCCGCGCGCGGCCATCCGGGATGCGGCCACCTTCACCGCCGGCTGGTGGGTGCTGGGGCTGCTGCTGCTGCTGGGCTTCTTCGGTCTGGAGCGGATCGGCGTGCCGATCAGCGTGGTGGCCAGTGCCGGCGCGTTGCTGTTGCTGGGTGTGGCCGCGCGAGGCCATGTGATCGAGACACGCAAGGTGGTGCGCGAGGCGCCCTGGCAGATCGTGATTTTTTCGCTGGGCATGTACCTGGTGGTCTATGGTTTGCGCAATGAAGGCTTGACCGACTACCTGGCCCAGCTACTGCGCAAGTTTGCAGAGCAGGGCGTTTGGGGCGCGGCCTTTGGCACCGGCCTGGTGGCAGCCTTCCTGTCTTCCGTCATGAACAACATGCCCACGGTGTTGGTGGTGGCCCTGTCGATCGAGGCCAGCCAGGTGCAAGGCATCGCCCAGCAGGCCATGATTTATGCGAATGTGATCGGCAGCGATCTGGGGCCCAAGATCACACCCATCGGCAGCCTAGCCACCCTGCTGTGGCTGCACGTGCTCGCGCGCAAGGACATTCGCATCACCTGGGGCTATTACTTCAGGGTGGGCATTGTGCTGACCTTGCCGGTGCTGCTTGTCACGCTGGCGGCATTGGCCCTGCGCCTGGCCTGGCAGACCTGAGGCTGTGCCTGTCGCCTTTATCTTTTATGCCTGCATGCGGCGCTGACCTACGGCACGGCCTGCACGGATGGCCAGCACCTTCCCCTCGGGCAAGGGCTGCCAGTGCTCCTGACTCAGCGGCATGCTGGCGACCAGCAGCACCTGCTGATATCCTGCTGCCACTGAGATACCCTGGGCCTGCAGCGTCTCCTGCGCGTCGTCGCAATGGCGTGACAGCATGACAAGCCCGGGCGGCTCAACCAGGCCGGTGGCCGGCTGGGTGCGGCGATGTCCATGGGCAAAGAGCACATCCCCATCGGCATAGAGAAAGTTGGCGGGCCCGAGCAGTCGCAACTCGGCCGCAAATGCGGCCACCACGGTCAGCCGATCTTCTACGGACGGCAGGCAAGTGCCATGCCGCCAGAGTGGGCGAAGCCGCTCCAGCAAGGCGCAGAACGCATGCTCCGAGTCGGTCTCGCCAATCGGCTGATGCTGCGCCCAGGCCAGCTGCCGGGCGTGTGCGATGCCAGGCAAGTGACCGTTATGGGCGAAAACATGGGCGCGGCCTGCCATTTCACGCACAAAGGGCTGGGTGTTGGCCAGGCTGATGACACCTTGCGTGGCCAGACGTATATGGGACATCGCGAGCTTGGTGCTGGGGCCGCAATGCTCAAGAAAGTGCACCAGCGAGCTGTCGTGGGCGGGCGCCGGCTCGCGAAACAAGGCGACATCATGGCCCTGGTAGAACGCGGCGCCCCAGCCATCACGCGACTTGTTGGGCGCACTGCTGCGGTCAGCAAGCGCCTGTAGCGAGAGGTTCAGGCGACTTGCCTGATGGCACGACATGGCAAGTAGTTCACACATGGAGATAGCTTCCCGCAGATTGTGAGCCCGGCGTAGGGGCAATGCTTGAATAAGCCATTCAATATACATTAGGGGGTATGTGAGAAGTGGCCCAGTGCCCAGAGAAAATCACTCAAGCGCGTGGTCAGACCCTGGGTATCAGGTTGGCGACCAGGTTTGGACGTGTGCATTTTTGTGAGCCAGGCTGACGACAGAACTTTTGCGATGCAGTTAACACGATGATTCCAATCAAGACTGATTCCGCCTGGCGCGGAACCTCCGATTGCCGTAATTGCGGCATTCGCGACATGGTGCTTTTTGCTGACCTCAATGAGCACGATTTCAGCATGATCCATGCACCGATCGACGACCTGGAGATCAGGCAGGGCGCGACGCTGTACGCCGAAGGCGACTCCGCACAGGGTGTTTTCACCTTGCGTACAGGCATGATCAAGCTGGTACGGCTGACCCCCGATGGACGGCAACGCATTGTGCGGGTGCTGCGTCAGGGCGATGTAGCGGGGCTTGAGGCGCTCGGCACGGCGCACTATGCCAGCGAGGCCATTGCCCTGACGGACATCAGCGTGTGCCGGATTCCGCTGGAGGTGATGCACACCCTGGGCGCCAGCAGCCCGCGACTGCATCTCAAGCTCATGCAGAAATGGCAGCAGGCCCTCAAGGATGCGGATGACTGGCTGGCTGATCTCAACTTTGGTTCGGCGCGGCAACGCGTTGCCAACCTTATTCTCAAGATGCGCTGCCCTGCCGATGGCCAGACGACCACGCTGTTTGCCCGCGAGGACATGGGCGCCATGCTGGACCTGAAGCTCGAAACCGTCAGTCGCGAGATCAGCGCGCTGGTGCGGCAGGCGGCAATCGAGCCGATTGACCGTCTGGGGCGGCGCTACCTCATTCGTGACATCCAGCAGTTACAAACAGCCTGAAATTCTGTGCAAAATGTGGCTTGGCACATGGAGGACAGAACATGAAAAATAGATTGTCGTTGGTGGGGTGCTTCTTGATGGTTGCGTTATGGCTGCCATTGCAGGTGCGAGCCGAGAGTGATCTGGTGCTCGCCATCAGCGAGGGCAGCTCAGGCGGGCTGGACCATGCCCGGGTGATTGCCAAGTACCAGGGCTTTGGCAATCTGGTCGGCAAGGCGATCAACCGCAAGGTGGTGGTGGTTTTTATTCGCGAGTTTGCAAAACTGGAAGAGGGTATGCAGAACGTGCGCTTTGACTTTGTCATGGCCCGGCCCAGCGACTACCCGGCCCGCGGCATTCGCGACTATGGCTACCGGTATGTGGCCAATGCCAAGCCGGATGGTCAGTGTTACATCATCGTGCCGAAGAATTCGGCCTTGAAGTCCCTGCAAGAGGCCAAGGGCAAGCGCTGGGCACAGCCGAACCCTGCTGCCTACATGAGCAAGTTTTGTCGGGCTGAACTGCTTGATCAAGGCATCAAGCTGGATGAGGAAAAAGTGACACACGTGCGTGAACAGGATGCCGTGGGCTTTTATCTGGAAAACGGGCTGGCCGACGTGGGAACGGTCGCTTCCTACTCCGGGCTTGGGAAAGGCTGGGAGGGCAAGGGGAACCATGTGCTGCACAAAAGCATTGTGCAACCGTACTTTCCTTTGATCGCGAGCAAGAATATTTCCGTCAAACAGGTTGAGGCCATTCAGGCGCAGTTGCTCAAGCTGGCGGACAGCGAAGAAGGTGCTGCAGCCCTCAAGTCGGTCGGCGTCAAATCGTTCGTAACGTCCGACGCCTCGAAGCTCGCCGCTCTGCTGGTCTGGCTTGACCGAAAATAAATACCTTGGGCTGGTTCACACGTATTTCCAGCGTGTGAAAGGCTGGGTTTAGCGTTGCGTGGGCAGGGCGACGTGCCTGCCGTAGTTCTCGGCCAGAAATACCTCCGCACGCTCCAGAATGAAGTAACGAAAGGCCTCGGCTGCAGGCGAGAGCAGCTTGGATTGCGTATGCACGACGTTCCAGGCACGCACCACGGGCGTACCCTCTACCTCGAGGATGGCGATGAGTTGGTTGTCCAGCTCCAGACCCAGCGTGTGGAGGGAGAGAAAGCTCAGTCCCATGCCGGCCATGACGGCCTGCTTGATGATCTCGTTGCTGGCGAGCTCCATCGAAACGGTGGGCTCAAAATGGGCCGCATTGAAGAAGTTCTCCAGCGCGGAGCGCGTGCCCGAGCCTTCCTCACGCATGATGAAAGCATGTGAGCGCAGCGACTCCACTGTGAGGTGGCCCAGCTTCACCAGCGGATGATCGACCGCTGCCACAAACACATGCGGGTGGGCGGCAAACGGCTCGGCGCGTGTCGCGAGTTCCTGGGGCGGGCGGCCCATGATGGCAATGTCCACCTCGTTGGCCTGCAGCATCTTGACGAGTTGCTCTCGGTTGCCGGCGACCAGCTTGACCTCGATGCCCACATGCTCGCGACGGAATTCGGCCAGCAGACGCGGCAGGAAGTATTTGGCCGTGCTGACCATGCCAATGGTGAGGGTGCCGGTCTCCAGACGCTGCAGACGTGCAGCCGCGTCCTCCGCATCCTTGAGCGTGGCGAGAATCTTGCGCGCATAGACCAGCATGTATTCGCCCACGGTGGTGAGTGATACCAGGCGGCCGTTGCGCTCAAACAGAGGCATGCCCACATGACCTTCGAGCTCCTTGATCTGCATGGTGACCGCAGGCGGCGTGAGGTGCAGTGCTTGCGCCGCTTTGCTGAAGCTCAAGTGTTTAGCGACCTCGGTAAATACCCGGATCTGACGAAAGGTTGCGTTCTTCATTAAGTAATTCCTGAATAGAAATTATATTAATTGTGAATTTACCTTATTTCTGTATGTGCTTATATTTTGTTCTGTGCCGAGTTCAAACAACAGGAGCCAAACGTCATGAGTCACGAAGTACAAATCACCGACGCCAAGAAGCGCTACAGCGCAGGCGTTCTGAAATACCGTCAAATGGGTTACTGGGATGGCGACTACGTCCCCAAGGAAACCGACATTCTCGCGCTGTTCCGCATCACCCCGCAAGATGGCGTGGATCCCATCGAGGCAGCCGCTGCTGTGGCTGGCGAGTCCTCCACAGCCACCTGGACGGTGGTGTGGACCGACCGTCTGACCGCCTGCGACATGTACCGCGCCAAGGCCTACCGTGTCGACCCGGTGCCCAACACCCCGGGTCAGTATTTTTGCTACGTGGCCTATGACCTCTCCTTGTTCGAAGAGGGCTCCATTGCCAACGTCACGGCCTCGCTGATCGGCAATGTGTTCAGCTTCAAGCCGCTGAAGGCCGCCCGTCTGGAGGACATGAAGTTCCCGGTGGCCTATGTGAAAACCTTTGCGGGTCCACCTACCGGCATCATCGTCGAGCGTGAGCGCCTCGACAAGTTCGGCCGCCCACTGCTGGGTGCCACCACCAAGCCCAAACTGGGTCTGTCGGGCCGCAACTATGGCCGCGTGGTCTATGAAGGTCTCAAGGGCGGCCTGGACTTCATGAAGGATGATGAGAACATCAACTCGCAGCCTTTCATGCACTGGCGTGATCGCTTTCTGTTCGTGATGGATGCCGTCAACAAGGCGAGCGCTGCGACCGGTGAGGTCAAGGGCAGCTACCTGAACGTGACGGCCGGCACGATGGAAGAGATGTACCGCCGTGCACAGTTCGCCAAGGACCTGGGCTCGGTGATCATCATGGTGGACCTGGTCATCGGCTGGACCGCAATCCAGTCCATGTCCAACTGGTGCCGCCAGAACGACATGCTGCTGCACATGCACCGTGCTGGTCACGGCACCTACACACGGCAGAAGAACCATGGCGTCTCCTTCCGCGTGATAGCCAAGTGGTTGCGTCTGGCGGGTTGCGACCATTTGCACACCGGTACCGCCGTGGGCAAGCTCGAAGGCGACCCGATGACCGTTCAGGGCTACTACAACGTCTGCCGTGACACGCACACCGTGGTCGATCTGCCGCGTGGCATTTTCTTCGACCAGGATTGGGGCGCGCTGCGCAAGGTCATGCCCGTGGCTTCAGGCGGCATTCACGCTGGCCAGATGCACCAGTTGATTGACCTGTTTGGCGATGACGTGGTGCTTCAATTTGGTGGCGGCACGATCGGTCACCCACAAGGCATCCAGGCAGGTGCGACGGCCAACCGTGTGGCACTCGAAGCCATGGTGCTGGCCCGCAACGAAGGTCGCGACATCAAGAATGAAGGCCCGCAGATTTTGCAGGATGCGGCCAAGTGGTGCAGCCCGCTCAAGGCAGCGCTCGATACCTGGGGTGATATCTGCTTCAACTACACCTCGACCGACACGTCCGACTATGCCGTGACGCCGACGGCTTCTTGATCCAGGTCAATTCAGGAGAAATACATGAAAATCACACAAGGTACTTTTTCGTTCCTGCCGGAACTGACTGACAAGCAGATCACGAGCCAGGTTGAATACTGTCTCTCCAAGGGCTGGGCTGTCAGTGTGGAATACACCGATGACCCGCATCCACGCAACACCTATTGGGAAATGTTCGGCATGCCCATGTTCGACCTCAAGGACCCGGCGGGCATCCTGATGGAAATCAACAACTGTCGCAAGACCTTTCCCAACCACTATGTGCGGGTGATGGCCTTCGACTCGACGCACGGCACGGAGTCTGTGGTGATGTCGTTCATCGTGAACCGACCCAAGGATGAGCCAGGCTTCCGTCTGATTCGTACCGAAGAGCCGGGCCGTACGATCCGCTACAGCATCGAGAGCTACGCGACACAAGCCAAGCCTGAAGGTTCACGTTACTGAGTTTCCTCACTGCAAAGGCCGCACCTATGACCGATACCAGCACCTCACACGATGACGCAATGGCCGTGCCAGCCACACTGGGTGAGGCAATGCGCGGGAGTGGCATCGCCGAAGTGCTGGCCCAGCTCGACCGGGAACTGGTCGGGCTGGCGCCGGTCAAGTCGCGTATCCGTGACATTGCCGCGCTGCTGCTGGTGGACAAGCTGCGGGCACAGAAGGGTTTGTCTGGCGGTACACCCAGCCTGCACATGAGCTTCACCGGCAATCCCGGCACAGGCAAGACCACGGTAGCCCTGCGCATGGCGGAGATTCTGCACAAGCTGGGCTATTCCCGCAAAGGCCATCTGGTGGCCGTCACGCGGGATGATCTTGTGGGTCAGTACATCGGGCACACGGCGCCCAAGACCAAGGAAATCCTCAAGAAAGCCATGGGTGGCGTGCTGTTCATCGATGAGGCTTACTACCTGTACCGGCCCGAGAACGAACGCGACTATGGCCAGGAGGCGATCGAGATACTGCTGCAGGTGATGGAGAACAATCGCGATGACCTGGTGGTCATCCTGGCGGGCTACAAGAACCGCATGGATACCTTCTTCCAGTCGAATCCGGGCATGTCCTCGCGTATCGCGCACCACATTGATTTTCCCGACTACAGCACGACCGAGCTCTCCCAGATTGCACAGCTGATGCTGGGTCAGATGCAGTACAAATTTGACGAGGGAGCCAAGCGCGCCTTTGATGAATACCTGACACTGCGCATCACGCAGCCGCATTTTGCGAATGCCCGCAGTGTGCGCAATGCGCTGGACAGGATACGCCTGCGCCATGCCTCGCGTCTGCTGGGCCAGAGCGAGGCCAGGGCCGATGAAGCCGCACTGACCACCATCACTGAAGCCGATATCCGTGCGAGCCGTGTGTTTGCGCCGATAGCTTCAGGCCAATCCAAGGAGTAAACCATGTTGCAAGCACTGATTTTCGATGTCGATGGCACGCTGGCGGACACCGAGCAGGTGCACCGTGAGGCCTTCAACGCGGCCTTCAAGGAAATGGGCATGGACTGGCACTGGGATGAGGACTTGTACACCGAGTTGCTGAACGTGTCCGGTGGCAAGGAGCGTATCCGTCACTACTGGGAGATGAAGCAGCCCGACATGCTGGATGTGGGGGGCACGGCCATTCAGGACACGATTGACCATCTGCACAACCTCAAGACCGCAGCGTATGAAAATGCCGTGAACGATGGTGCCGTAGCCCTGCGGCCGGGCGTGCTGCGCCTGATGGATGCGGCCCTAGCACAGGGCCTGTTGCTGGCAATCGCCACCACCACCTCGCCCGTCAACATTGCGGCCTTGCTGCGCCATGCGATTGGTCCAGCCTGGCGCCACAATTTTGCGGCGATCGAGGATGCCTCCAGCGCCCCGCTCAAGAAGCCGAACCCGCAGGTCTACCAGCAGATGCTGGATGTACTCAAGCTGCCACCCCAGGCCTGCCTGGCGTTCGAGGATTCTGCCAATGGCTTGCAGGCTGCCGTGGCGGCCGGCCTGCCCACCATCATCACGCCGACCCGCTATACCAAGCACCACGATTTCAAGGCGGCACTGCGGGTGTTGCCCGATCTGGGCAAGGTGGATGTGCCCCAGCTTCGTCAATGGCATGAAGCCTGGCTGAAAGCACAGACATAGACACAGACACCTGCTGCCAAAGCCCGGAGCTGACTCAAAAAACACAACATCGAGAGAGACCACCATGCCACTGTCCAAACGCACCACCCTGACGCAATTCCTGATCGAGGAGCGCAGACGCTTCCCCGATGCGAGCGGCGACTTCAATGCCCTGATCCTGGATGTCGCCTTGGCCTGCAAGGCCATTGCCCGTACCGTGGCTTTTGGTGAGCTGGGGGGCGTGCTGGGCAACCACGCTGCAGATGCGGGAGGCTCGGTGAACGTGCAGGGCGAAACACAGAAGAAGCTTGACGTGCTGAGCAACGACGTGTTCATCCGTCTGACCGAGTGGGGTGGTCACCTGGCGGGCATGGCCTCTGAAGAGATGGATCTGCCCTACCAGATTCCCGGCAAATACCCGCGGGGCAAATACCTGCTGGTGTTCGATCCGCTCGATGGTTCGTCGAACATTGATGTCAACGTGTCGGTGGGCAGCATTTTTTCCGTGTTGCGCGCACCCGAGTCGGGTCGCGACATGGCCGAGGCCGATTTTTTCCAGCCAGGGGCGCAGCAGGTGGCCGCTGGTTACGCCTTGTACGGCCCGACCACCATGCTGATTCTCACGGTGGGCAATGGCGTCAACGGCTTTACGCTCGACCCCAACCTGGGCGAGTTCATGCTCACGCACCCGCAACTGAAGATTCCGCAAGATACCCAGGAATTTGCCATCAACGCTTCCAACAGCCGTTTCTGGGAGCCGCCTGTCAAACGCTATGTGGACGAATGCCTGGCTGGCAAGACCGGTGTGCGGGGCAAGGATTTCAACATGCGATGGATTGCCTCGATGGTGGCTGAAGCGCACCGCATCCTGATGCGCGGCGGTGTGTTTCTCTATCCGCGTGACAGCAAGGATGCCGCCAAGCCGGGTCGTCTGCGCTTGCTGTACGAGGCCAATCCGGTGGGCTTCATCATGGAGCAGGCCGGTGGTCGCGCCAGTACCGGCAGTCAGCCTGTGCTGGGCGTGGTGCCCACATCGCTGCATCAACGCATCGGTCTGGTGTTCGGCTCCAAGAACGAAGTCGAGCGTATCGAGCGCTACCACGCTGAGCCAGCGCGACAAGAGTCAGGCACCCCATTGTTTGCGGAGCGCAGCCTGTTTCGCAACTGAGTGCACCGCACTTGCTGTGCACACGAACCGAATTTAAATCTCTGCAGGAACTCGCCATGTCTGAACGTCATCCCATCATCGCCATCACTGGCTCCTCCGGCGCAGGAACCACTTCGGTGACCCGCACCTTTGAGAACATCTTCCGTCGTGAGAGTGTGCACGCCGCCGTTATCGAGGGCGACAGCTTTCACCGCTACGACCGCAAGGAAATGAAGCTGCGCATGGCCGAGGCCGAGAAGGCCGGTAACAACAACTTCAGCCACTTCGGCCCCGAGAACAACCTGTTTGCCGAACTGGCTGAGCTGTTCCGCTCGTATGGCGAGGTGGGCAATGGTCAACGCCGCAAATACCTGCACGACACCGAAGAGGCCGCACCTTACAAGCAGGAGCCTGGTACCTTCACCCCCTGGGAGCAGCTGCCAGCCGACACGGACCTGCTGTTCTATGAGGGGTTGCATGGTGCGGTCATCACCCCGGAGGTGAATATTGCCCAGCACCCCGACCTGCTGATCGGTGTGGTGCCCGTCATCAACCTGGAGTGGATCCAGAAACTCTGGCGTGACAAATCCAAGCGAGGTTACTCGACCGAGGCGGTGACAGACACCATCCTGCGCCGCATGCCGGACTATGTGAACTACATCTGCCCGCAGTTTGCGCATACGCATGTGAACTTCCAGCGTGTGCCCACGGTGGACACGTCGAATCCCTTCATCGCGCGTGACATCCCGGCGCCCGATGAAAGCATGGTGGTGATCCGCTTTTCCAATCCCAAGGGCATCGACTTCCCTTACCTGCTCAACATGATCAATGACTCCTTCATGTCGCGTGCCAACACGGTTGTGGTGCCCGGCGGCAAGATGGAGCTGGCCATGCAGCTGATCTTCACGCCCTTTGTGTGGCGCATGATGGAGCGCCGCAAGCGTGCGCTGGGAGGGGCTTGACATGAGCACACCTACGCTGGAACTTGCCCGCCGGATGGCCAATGCCATCCGCATGCTGTCTGTCGATGCCGTCGAGAAGGCCAAATCCGGTCATCCGGGTGCCCCCATGGGCATGGCCGACATCGCCGAGGTGTTGTGGAACCGATACCTCAAGCACAACCCCGCCAATCCCCAGTGGCCGGACCGCGATCGTTTTGTGCTGTCCAATGGTCACGGCTCGATGCTGATCTATGCCTTGCTGCACCTCACGGGTTATGACCTTCCCATGGAGGAGCTCAAGAAGTTCCGCCAGCTGCACAGCAAGACCGCAGGCCACCCCGAGGTGGGTGTGACGCCTGGTGTAGAAACCACCACCGGACCACTCGGTCAGGGGCTTGCGAATGCCGTGGGCATGGCATTGGCGGAGAAACAGCTGGCGGCAGAATTCAACCGCGAAGCGCATGCGATCGTTGATCACTTCACCTATGTGTTCCTCGGCGACGGTTGCATGATGGAAGGCATAAGTCACGAGGTCTGCTCGCTGGCAGGCACGCTTCGTCTGTCCAAGCTCATCGCGCTGTATGACGACAACGGTATTTCGATCGACGGGCATGTTGAAGCCTGGTTCAGCGATGACACGCCGGCGCGCTTTGCTGCGTATGACTGGAATGTGATTCCGGCGGTTGATGGGCATGACCCCGTGGCCGTGGATGCGGCCATCCGTGCGGCACGCGAGCAGGGCTTGCGCGCGGACGGCAAGCCTACGCTGATTTGCTGCAAGACCGTGATTGGACAGGGCTCGCCCAACAAGGCCGGCACCCATGATGTGCATGGTGCCGCGCTCGGCGCCACCGAGGTGAGCGCCACACGTGAGGCCCTGGGCTGGACGGCGGCGCCATTTGAGGTGCCTGCCGACGTCACGGCGGCCTGGAATGCCGTATCCCGCGGTCAGGCCGCGCAGGCGCAATGGCGCAAGCGCTTTGAGGCCTACCGCAGCCTGTACCCTGGGCTGGCGACTGAATTCGAGCGTCGCATGAAGGGCGATCTGCATGCCGACTATGCTGCGCAACTGCCGGCTGTGCTGAAGTCCATTGCGTCCCGCGAGGAGGCTGTGGCGACCCGCAAGGCCAGCCAGAATGCGCTGGACGCGCTGGCACCCCAGCTGCCCGAGTTTTTCGGCGGGTCAGCCGATCTGACGGGTTCCAACCTGACTAATTTCAAGGGCTGTGTGAAGGCCGGGCGCGACCACTGGGGCAACCATCTGTCCTACGGTGTGCGCGAATTCGGCATGGCGGCCATCATGAATGGCATGGCCCTGCATGGCGGCTATATCCCCTATGGCGGCACCTTCCTGACCTTCAGCGACTACAGCCGTAACGCCATCCGCATGGCCGCACTCATGAAGCAACGTGTGATCCACGTGTTCACGCATGACAGCATTGGTCTGGGTGAAGACGGGCCGACCCACCAGTCGATCGAGCATGTGCCTTCCCTGCGCATCATTCCCGGGCTTGATGTGTGGCGGCCGGCCGATGGCCTGGAAACCGCTGTCGCCTGGGCGTGTGCCGTGGAGCGCCGTGATGGTCCGAGCGCACTGGCCTTGTCGCGCCAGAACCTGCCGCGCCTGAGTGAATTCGGCCAGGTGGCACAGATCCGCAAGGGCGGCTACATCCTGGCCGAGCGCGCCAATCCGCTGGCTGTCATCATTGCCACGGGGTCCGAAACCTCGCTGGCGATGGAGGCGCATGCCCAGCTGGCCGAGCTAGGTATTGCCACGCGTGTGGTCTCCATGCCTTGCAGCAATCTGTTTGACCGCCAGAGCCAGGCGTACCAGGATGCTGTCTTGCCCCTGTCCCTGCCGGCCGTGGCCGTGGAGGCTGCACACCCCGATTTCTGGCGCAAGTATGTGGGGCGCACCGGTCGTGTCATCGGCATCGCCAGTTTTGGTGAGTCCGCACCTGCGAAGGACCTGTACCAGCACTTTGGCATCACAAGCTCGAAAGTGGTTGAAGCCGTTTGTGCATTGGTGCAGCGCACGGGCGATGGCGTTGGCAACGGACTGGCTGAGCAGGCCACCCTGTCCCCCAACTGACACTATAGGAACTGCTATGCCCCAAGCTTTTGATTTGGTCATGTTCGACCTGGACGGCACGCTGATCGAAACCGCGCCGGAGATTTGTGATGCCGTTAACGACACCCTGACGCGTGTCGGCATGGAGCCGGTGACGCAGGACAGCGTGGACCGCTGGATCGGCCACGGCACGCGCGAGTTGCTGATACAGGCGCTGGCCTTTGTGGGCAAGACGACGGTCGAGGTCGTGCGCGCTGCGGATTATCTGCCGATGATCCTGGCCGAGTTTGACCGCAACTACCAGCGCCGCTGCGGCACGCGCAGCCACCTTTACCCCCATGTGCGCGAAGTGTTGCAGCAATTGCGTGATGAGGGCGTGAAGCTGGCCGTGGTGACGAACAAGGAAGCTCGCTATACGCACACCGTGCTCGATTCGCACCAGCTCGCGCCCATGTTCGACCGGGTGGTGAGTGGTGACACGCTCCCCACCAAGAAACCCGATCCGGCTGGCATCGTCAGCTGCCTTGATGCCTTTCAGGTGCACCGTGGCCGAGCCCTGTTCGTGGGCGACTCCTCGATCGACGTAGCCACCGCGCGCAATGCGAGGGTGCAGGTATGGGCACTGCCTTATGGCTACAACATGGGCGAGCCCATCGAGGCTTGTCAGCCGGATCGCGTGATTACGGATTTTTCCGCCTTGAAGACAACACAGCTGGTCTGAATTTTCAACCAAAACATACAAGAGGGAGAGACAAGAGAATGGCGATCAAAGTAGGTATCAACGGCTTCGGCCGCATCGGCCGCAACGTGCTGCGCAGCGCAGTGCAGAACTTCAGCGACATCGACATCGTCGCCATCAACGACCTGCTCGAGCCCGAGTACCTGGCCTACATGCTGCAATACGACAGCGTGCACGGCCGCTTCAAGGGCGAAGTCTCGGTAGAAGGCAACACCTTGATCGTCAACGGCAAGAAAATCCGCCTCACCCAGGAGCGTGACCCCGCCAACCTCAAGTGGAATGAAGTCGGAGCCGACATCGTGATTGAGTCCACCGGCCTGTTCCTCACCAAGGAAACCGGACAGAAACACATCGACGCCGGCGCGAAGAAGGTGATTCTCTCCGCCCCCAGCAAAGACGACACCCCCATGTTCGTCTACGGCGTCAACCACAAGACCTACAAAGGCGAGGCCATCATCTCCAACGCCTCCTGCACTACCAACTGCCTGGCCCCGGTAGCCAAGGTGCTCAACGACAAATGGGGCATCAAGCGCGGCCTCATGACCACCGTGCACGCCGCCACCGCCACCCAGAAGACCGTCGACGGCCCCAGCAACAAAGACTGGCGCGGCGGCCGCGGCATCCTGGAAAACATCATCCCCAGCTCCACCGGAGCGGCCAAGGCCGTGGGCGTGGTGATTCCCGAGCTCAACAAGAAACTCACCGGCATGAGCTTCCGCGTGCCCACCTCCGACGTGTCGGTGGTCGACCTCACCGTCGAACTCAACAAGGAAGCCAGCTACAAGGAGATCTGCGCCGAGATGAAGGCGCAAAGCGAAGGCGCACTCAAAGGCGTGCTGGGCTACACCGAAGACAAGGTGGTCGCCACCGACTTCCGTGGTGAGACCTGTACGTCGGTATTTGATGCCGACGCCGGCATTGCACTGGACGGCACCTTCGTCAAGATCATTGCCTGGTACGACAACGAGTGGGGCTACTCCAACAAGTGCCTGGAGATGGTGCGCGTGGTGGCACGGTGAGGAGCGCACCATGAACTTCATCCGATTTGAAGACCTGTGTGCACAGGACAAGGTCAAAGGCAAACGCGTTTTCATCCGGGCCGATCTCAATGTGCCGCAGGACGATGCAGGCCACATTACCGAAGACACCCGCATCCGTGCCTCACTTCCCTGCATCCGCATGGCGCTGGACGCCGGGGCGGCCGTGATGGTGACTTCGCACCTGGGGCGACCAACCGAGGGCGAATTCAAACCAGCCGACTCCCTGGCCCCTGTGGCCGCGCGCATGGCCGAGTTGCTGGGCAGGAAGGTTCCTCTCATCGCGAACTGGGTGGATACAGCTGGCAACGCAAGCCTTGCGGTTGTCAAGGTCGAACCTGGACAGCTCGTGATGCTGGAGAACTGCCGCCTCAACCGGGGCGAGAAAAAGAACGCGGAAGATCTCGCCCGCAAAATGGCTGCGCTGTGCGACATCTTTGTGCATGACGCCTTTGGCACCGCGCATCGTGCCGAAGCCAGTACCTACGGCATTGCCCAGTTTGCCCCGGTGGCGAGCGCCGGGCCGCTACTGGCCGCCGAGATGGATGCCATTGGCAAGGCCCTGCAAAACCCCAGGCGCCCGTTGGTGGCCATCGTGGCCGGCTCCAAGGTCTCCACCAAGCTCACCATCCTCAAGAGCCTGGCGAGCAATGTAGACCAGCTCATCGTGGGGGGCGGCATCGCCAACACCTTCATGCTCGCAGCAGGACTGAAGATCGGCAAGAGTCTGGCCGAGCCTGATCTGCTGGCCGAGGCCAAAGCGGTGATCGAGGCCATGAAGGCACGCGGTGCCGAGGTTCCGATACCGACCGATGTGGTGACTGCCAAGGCTTTCAAGGCCGATGCACCGGCGCAGGTCAAGCAGGCGACGGAAGTCGAGGATGACGACCTGATTCTCGACATCGGCCCCGAGACGGCGAAGCGCCTGGCTGCGCAGCTGAAGGCGGCAGGCACCATCGTCTGGAATGGCCCGGTGGGGGTATTCGAGTTCCCGGCATTTGAGAACGGCACCCGGGAAATCGCCCAGGCCATTGCCCAGTCGAGTGCCTTCTCCATTGCTGGCGGTGGCGATACGCTGGCGGCAATTGCCAAGTACGGCATTGAGCAGCAGGTGGGCTATATCTCCACGGGCGGCGGTGCCTTTCTGGAAGTGCTGGAGGGCAAAACCCTGCCGGCCTTCGAGATTCTGGCCAGGCGGGCCCAACATTAATCGCTATAAAAATAATAGCTTTCAGCGCTTTCCTGGAAAGGGCTGGAAGCCAATTTGTCAATAATTTTGAATATCCAAAAAACAGGAGAGCAGTAATGGCATTCGTATCCCTCAGGCAGGTTCTGGACCACGCAGCCGAGCATGGCTATGGCGTTCCCGCCTTCAACGTGAACAACCTGGAACAGATTCACGCCATCATGCAGGCGGCGCAGGAAACCGACAGTCCGGTGATTCTGCAAGCTTCGGCTGGCGCCCGTAAATATGCAGGGGAAGCCTACCTGCGGCACATGATGCTGGCGGCAGTGGAAACCCATCCGGACATTCCCGTGGTGGTGCATCAGGACCATGGAGCCTCGCCAGCCGTCTGCCAGCAGTCGATACGCTCAGGATTTACCAGCGTGATGATGGATGGTTCGCTGATGGAGGACGCCAAGACGCCTGCCAGCTATGAGTACAACGTGGCCGTCACGCGCAAGGTTTGCGAGATGGCGCACCCGATCGGGGTATCCGTCGAAGGGGAGCTCGGCTGCCTGGGGTCCCTGGAGACTGGCGAGGCCGGCGAGGAGGATGGCGTGGGGGCTGAAGGCAAGCTCACGCACGACATGATGCTGACCGACCCGGTACAGGCCAAGGACTTTGTGGCCAAGACCGGTGTGGATGCGCTGGCCATCGCCATTGGCACCAGCCATGGCGCCTACAAGTTCACCCGCAAGCCCACTGGCGACATCCTGGCGATGGACCGCATCGTGGCCATTCATGCGCAGATTCCCAACACCCATCTCGTGATGCATGGCTCATCCAGCGTGCCGCAGGAGTGGCTGGCCATCATTCGCCAATTTGGGGGTGAGATCAAGGAAACCTATGGCGTGCCGGTGGAGGAAATCCAGCGCGGTATCAAGAGCGGTGTGCGCAAGATCAACATCGATACCGATATCCGCCTGGCCATGACAGGCGCGATGCGGCAGGTGTTTGCCGAGCAGCGCAGTGAATTCGATCCGCGCAAGGCCTTGGCCGCTGCAACCAAGGCAGCGCGCGGCATCGTCAAGGCGAGGTTCGAGGCGTTTGGCTGTGCCGGGCAGGCCAGCAAGATCAAACCACTGTCTCTGGAGATCATGGCGAAGCGCTACGGCTGAGCGTAGCCCGTGTGAGTGGCAGGGGTCTGTCTGCGTACATGGGCCTGCTCTTTGTAAGTGATTCGAAATATATATTGGCCTTGGGTTATATTCCACCCACTTTTTTAACTGGAGTCGAAATTGAAACTGGTTTCCATCCTCATGACATCTGCCCTGCTGGTGTCTGCCCCCGCATTCGCGAACAAAGAGCTGGCCCAAAAGAACGCCTGCCTGGCCTGCCATGCCGTTGACAAGAAACTCGTGGGTCCGTCTTACCAGGACATCGCGAAGAAATACGCCGGCCAGAAAGATGCAGAGGCCATGCTGGTGGCCAGCATCAAGAAGGGTGGCTCGGGCAAGTGGGGCCCGATCCCGATGCCGGCTCAGGCCGCCTTGAGCGATGCGGATGCGCATACGCTGGCTGCCTGGGTGCTGGCTGGCGCCAAGTAAATTCCGGGGCAAGGGACTCCGGCTGAATCAGACGCGTTTGTTCTGATCGCGGAAGCTCCGCCTCCAACTCATCAAGGGCCCACCACAGGTGGGCCTTTTTCATGCCTGTATCGAAGGTCTGCTTGCGACGCATTCGTCAGGCCCGGATGGCATTCCCAGGTGATCAGCCGAATTTCTCAAGAATACGTGCGGTGCGCTCGACCTCGCCAATGGCTTGGGCACTGGATTCCGAGTCATAGACAGCCTCCATGACCGAGCAGGTCATCATCCTGTAGAAAGTCTTGTCCATCGCCTTGCGAGCTGCAGACATTTGCAGCGCCACTTCCTCGCAAGATCTTCCGCTATGGATCATCTCCACCAAGCCTCGTACCTGGCCCTCGATGCGGCGCAAGCGGTTGACGACATCTTTCTGGTGTTCCTCACGATACGTCGAAGTAGGTGCCGGAGGGGCTGATTTGCTCGTGGTTTTCTTGGTTGCCATGCGAATTGGATGTTGTGGTGTTTGAGGGCCGCCGGGGTGGCAGATGGCTGTTTCTGCGGGGAAGCGGAGCGAGTTATGTATTTATACCGCAGTGCGGGGGGTAGGGTAATTTCTTATACCTAGGGGGGTAGGGTATAGGGTTCATCCTAATGGCAACACAAGGTTTGTTCGGCACGATGCATTCCATGGCAGTTGGTTCCGGTATCAGGGGCCAATATTTTTTTGAAGCCCATCCCGGCATTTGATTGGTAAAGGAATTCATTCGTGATCATTTTTAAAAAAGCCCTCGTGTTGTTGTCCCTGGCAGCGACCGTATTTCTGACCGGCTGCGGAACTATCAGCACCATGGGCAAGCTGGAAGACGGCGCGGGTGCCGAGGCCAGCAAGATGTGGGATCGCTGGGTTGATGCTGAGGGCGATATCGCCGTCGCCACAACCTGGGAGCGCAAGGTCAAGCCTGGCCTGACGGTAGAAGACATCGAAACGGTTTTCGCCCAGGTGGCAACCGAGCGCAACATGCGCAGCGTGGGCGAGCTGCCCCTGTCAAAAGAACTGGAGTCACGCTCAGGCAAGAAAGAGAAATTCCTCAAGGTCTACTCGTATTGCTCGCCGACCACGGCTCGCAAGATGGTCGACTTCAGTCCGCACATGGCAGCCTACCTGCCTTGCCGTCTCTCGGTCGTGGAGAAGGAAGACGGCCTGTGGATTTACACGCTGAACATGGACATGATGGTCAAGATGGGCCGCAAGCTGCCGTCCCCATTGAAGGAAGAGGCTTGGGCTGTGCGCGAAACCATCTACCAGATGATGACCCGTGCGGCCAATGGTGAGTTTTGAGTAGGTTGGGTAGTCAGTTTTCTAAATTTTTAATATAAGTCGGAGACAACTAATCGTGGGTAAATCTAAAAGTATTCGCAATGCCGCCATCGCGGCGGTCATTGCCGGCCCGCTGACGGCGGCCATGGCCACCAATGGCTATTTCTCGCATGGCTATGGCATGAAAGCCAAGGGCATGGGTGGAGTTGGCATCGCATTGCCACAGGACGCCATGGCGGCAGCCACTAATCCAGCCGGTATGGTGGACGTGGGAAGTCGTATCGATTTTGGTGTTGATTTGTTTATGCCTGATCGGACGGTAACGTATACATCTGCATATCAAGGTGTGGCGGCAGGTGATTACCGAAGTGGGCAACGTAGCTTTCTGGTTCCAGACTTTGCATACAACCGCATGATTGGTAGCGATATGGCAGCTGGTGTTGTTGTGTACGGCAATGGCGGTATGAATACCAACTATGGCACTAACCTCATCACCTCAAGCGGCTCCAACACGTACACGAATTTAGAGCAATTGTTCATTGCGCCGACGATTTCCAAGAAAGTTGGTGACAACTCCTTTGGTTTATCACTCAACATGATCCGGCAGACATTTGAGGCGAAAGGTTTGGAGGCTTTCGACAACACTAACAACAGTCGTTATGTCGGCTCCGTCACCAACAAAGGTGAGGATGTATCGACTGGTTTTGGTTTGAAATTCGGTTGGTCAGGGCAGGTGTCGCCAACCGTCACCCTTGGGGCCGTATATCAAACTCGCAGCAAGATGTCCAAGTTTGATAAATACAAAGGTCTTTTGGCGGAAGAAGGTGGGTTTGATATTCCAGAGAATTTTGGTTTTGGTATTGCGATCAAAGCAACGCCTAAAACTACTGTTGCCGCTGATCTCAGCCGCATCAACTATGGCAGCATCAACTCTCTTGCAAATCCAGGAACCGTATTCCCTGCTGTATCGGGTACCCCCATGGGTCCGGCCAATGGTTCGGGATTCGGGTGGAGAGACATGACGGTATTCAAGATTGGTGTGTCGCATGAATACAGCAAGAACCTAACGGTTCGCGCTGGATACAACTACGCCCAGATGCCCATTACCAGTCAGAACACTTATTTCAATATCTTGGCGCCTGCTACGGTTGAGCAGCATCTAACGTTGGGTGCTACGTGGACGTTGGACAACAAGTCTGAGTTGACCATGAGCTATATGCATGCGTTTAACAAGACTATTGATGGAGTTGCCAATGGCAATGGTCAAACAGTTCCAGGCTATCCGGTGAACCTCAGCATGAAACAGAACGCCATTGGTGTTGCCTACGGCTGGAAGTTCTAAGCGCTCTCGGGATTGGGTTCAGGGTGAGAGCTCTCAACCCATTTCTGCACTGGAAAAATGTTTCTAGGCAAATTGGCAGAATATCGGCGGCATGAATTGACATGTTGATTGGAATAGGGAGAAGCCAAGCTGATGGTCTATAGCAAACGCCTTGCGGCATCGGATGCCTAACAAGGGATTGCATGAGATGGATGCTTCCTGTACGCTTATTTTTATGAACAAGTTAATTTTTTTTCTTGCCCTTTCTCTGTTTCTGGGTACGGCAGGCGCCCAAATTCCGGCCCTGTACCACGGGGCGGATCTGAAACTCGGCGAGAAGCTGATTGCAGACAACAAGTGCGCAGCTTGCCACCAGCAAAAAGTGGGCGGAGATGGCAGTGCGATCTACCGGCCCGCAGGTCGAATCAACACCGCCGGCGCTTTGCGGGGCATGGTGGAGCAATGCAATACGATGCTCAACCTGGGACTTTTCCCGGACGAGGTGAACTCGATCGCAGCCGTTCTGAACCGTGACCACTACCGTTTCAAGTAGCGCTTTCGCCAGCAAGGAGGTTAGTAAAAACCCTAGGTTCGAATTTCTGTTTGCGCTATATATTAGTACATTCGGATATTATTATCATGCGATTGAATGATGAGACTACTTCCCTGATGTCCTTGCGGGTCTATGAGCGTGCTGCTGAACTGTTTGGTTTGCTGGCTACGCCCATCCGGCTTCGCATCATCAGTGCCCTGTGCCAGGGGGAGCGGAACGTGACGCAATTGCTGAGCCAGATAGAGACGGCGCAACCCAATATCTCGCAGCATCTGAACATGCTGTATCGATCCGGGGTGCTGACAAAGCGGCGCAGTGGCGCACAGGTGTTTTATCGCATTGCGGATGATTCTGCGGTGCTGGTATGCAAGGCGGTCTGCTCGCAGATTGCCAGGGAAATGGAACAGGACTGCAAGGTGCATGCGGGCTGACCTTGCGGCTCCAGGTGAGGATGTGGAACAACCAGGCCTAGGCAACTTTTCAAAGGAAACCGAGTGAAACAACAAGACTTGAGCTCAGGAAGGATCCTCAAGGCGCCCGAGAGCTTTTTGAGCAGGGACGGGATCAAGACCGTGTTCGCAGAAGCCCGTGCCGGGCGTCGCGACTTTATCCGCAATGCGTTTGCCGCTGCCGCTGCAGGTGTGGCGGCACCGGTGGCGATGGCACAAGGCAACCCGGTGCCTGTCGAGGGCGGAGATCCCAATATCCTGACTCTGCCGACACACAGCACCAGTCTGGGTCAAGGCGTGGCGACCGAGGGGTATGGCAAGCCTTCACAGTTCGAGGCCAATGTACAGCGTCGTCAGAGCCCGGGTCTGACTCAGACCACGCAGGCCTCTGTGTCGTTTGCGCCTTTGCAGTCGTTGTTCGGTATCGTGACGCCGAGTGGTCTGCACTTCGAGCGTCACCATCAGGGCTGGTGGGACATCGACCCCTCCAAGCATCGCTTCATGATCAACGGCATGGTGAAGTCGCCCCGCGTCTTCACGGTTGATGAAATCATGCGCTTGCCTTCCGTTTCGCGTTTCCACTTCATTGAGTGTGGTGCGAACACGGCGGTGGACTGGGGCAATGTGGCTGTGCCTACGGTGCAGTACACCCACGGCATGGTTTCATGCAGCGAGTTCACGGGAGTGCCGCTGATCACGTTGCTGGAGATGGCCGGTGCAGACCTGAAAAATGGCAAGTTCGTGCTGGCTGAAGGCGCCGATGGTTCTTCGATGACCCGTACCATCCCCATGAGTCTGATCAAGTCAGGCGAGGTCTTTGTGGCCTACGGTCAGAACGGTGAAATGCTGCGGCCAGAGCAGGGTTACCCGCTGCGCCTGATTGTGCCGGGTGTGCAGGGGGTGAGCTGGGTCAAGTACCTGCGTCGCATTGAAGTAGGCGACAAGCCTTATGCGACCAAGGATGAGGCGGTGCACTACATCGACCTGCAGCCCGATGGACAGCATCGCCAGTACACCAGCATCCAGGAGTGCAAGAGTGTCGTGACCACACCCTCAGGCGGTCAGGTACTGCTGGACAAGGGCTTCTACAACATCAGTGGTCTGGCCTGGTCCGGTCGCGGCAAGGTCAAGCGCGTGGATGTTTCGGTGGATGGTGGGCGCAACTGGCGCACGGCGCGTCTTGAGTCGCCTGTGTTGTCCAAGGCACTTACCCGCTTCAATATTGACTGGGTCTGGGACGGCAAGCCTGCCATTGTGCAAAGCCGTGCCATGGATGAAACCGGCTACGTGCAACCCAATTACAAGCAGCTGCGTTCTGTTCGCGGTACGCGCTCGATCTATCACAACAATGCCATCCAGTCGTGGTTGGTGCAGGAAAATGGCGAGGTGAAAAATGTCCAGGTTTCGTAAAGCCGTACTGAGCGCTGCATTGCTTGCTGTGGCAGGCTTCGCCGGCGCGCAGACCAACAGCAAATACCCGGGAGTGGGCCGTGCTGCGACTCAGAAAGAAGTCGCTGCATGGGATATCGATGTGCGTCCGGACTTCAAGGGTTTGCCAGCAGGTTCGGGCACCGTGGCCAAAGGCCAGGAGGTCTGGGAAGGCAAGTGCGCACATTGCCATGGCTTTTTTGGCGAGTCGGGCGAAGTCTTCAGCCCGCTGGTGGGGGGCGTCACGCCGGAAGACATCAAGACCGGTCATGTCGCCAACCTGAAAAATACGAGCTATCCTGGGCGCACGACCATGATGAAGGTGGCTACGGTGTCGACCCTGTGGGACTACATCAACCGCGCCATGCCCTGGACGGCTCCCAAGTCGCTCAGCACGGAAGAGGTTTACGCGGTGACGGCATTTTTGCTGAATCTCAGCGGCATCGTGCCGGACAACTACACCTTGTCCGACAAGAACATCGCAGACGTTCGTATGCCTAACCGCAACGGCATGACGACCAAGCATGCGATGTGGCCAGGAAATGAGTTTGACGGCGTCAAAAAGCCCGACACCCAAAATACCGCGTGCATGAAGGACTGTGCGCCTGAGGCCAAGGTGGCTTCGTTCCTGCCTGATTTTGCACGCAATGCACACGGCAATCTGGCTGAGCAGAACCGTCCCGTGGGTGCCCAGCGCGGAGTTGATACCACCAAGCCTGAGGGCAAGGACCTGAACGCAGAGCGTATCAGTCAGCAGTCTGCAGCTCCCAAGGCGGCAGAGCCTGCAGCCAAAGCTGCCGCACCCAAGACGGATGCGTCTGGCATTGACAGCAAGGCGGCAATGGCCTTGACGTCAAAATACAGCTGTACAGCCTGCCATGGCGTTGACAAAAAGATTGTTGGCCCCAGTTTCATGGACATTGCCAAGAAACATGCTGGCAAAGCAGATTATCTCGCCGGGAAAATAAAATCGGGTGGTGTCGGGGTCTGGGGGCCAATCCCCATGCCCGCACAGACATTGAGCGATGCAGAAGCCAGGACCATTGGTGCGTGGCTGGCTTCTGGTGCGGGAAAATGAGGGGTTAGGGATATTACGAATGCACAGCTTTTATTCTTTTCATTAGCATTGACTTATCAAGGAGACTGAATATGCAAACTCGTCGCGAGACACTCAAGCAGAGCGCTATCGTTGCTGGCCTGCTGGCATCCACGGGCCTGTTCCCGCAATATGCCATGGCGGCCTATAACAAGGCCGCTTTCGAAGCCAAGACCCTGGCGGAAGTCCTGAAAGCCCTGGGCGCTGGCGCTCACATGGAAAGCAAGGACATCAGCATTGGTGGCCCGGACATCGCTGAAAACGGCGCCGTGGTGCCGCTGACGGCCAGCACTGCGCTGCCTGGCGTCAAGCACATGCTGTTGCTGGTGGAGAAAAACCCCGCCGCTCTGGCAGCCCTGTTCAATGTGACGGACAGCGTGGAGGCGAACTTCGCCACCCGCGTCAAGATGGGCCAGTCCTCGGACGTCTACGCTGTTGCCGTGATGGCAGACGGCAAAGCCTTGTTCGCCAAGAAAGAAGTCAAGGTTACCCTTGGCGGCTGCGGCGGCTGATCGGCTAGAAGACATTCAACAGATTCACACAGATTTAGGAGTTTAAAAATGGCAGATCCGATGCGCATTCGTGCCCAGGCAGCTGGCGACAAGGCAACCATCCGTGTTTTGATGGCTCATGAAATGGAGTCCGGTCAACGCAAGGACTCTTCAGGCAAGCTGGTGCCCGCACACTTTATCAACGAAGTTTCCGCTACGCTCAATGGCAAAGTCGTCATGACCGCCGAGTGGGGCCCTTCCGTATCCAAGAACCCGTTCCTGCAGTTCACCCTCAAGGGCGCCAAGGCCGGTGATAAAGTGGGCATTTCCTGGAAAGACAACAAGGGTGACAGCCGCAGCGACGAGGCGACTGTTTCCTGAGTTTTCTGACCTTTACGTGAGAGGAGGGGGGCTTGCTCCTCTCTTTTCATTTCCGATTTCATAACAATGTCGAGGTGACAATGAAACATGCAATATTGATCACGGCTGTCTTGGCCGCCATGGCGACGGGTGCTGCCCACGCGCAAAAATCAGCGGTAGACAGCATCGCCGAATACCGGGCACTATTACAGGACGGCAACCCCTCGGAGTTGTTTGAAGTCAAAGGTGAAGAACTGTGGAGCAAGAAACGCGGCCCTAAAAATGAATCGTTGCAACAGTGCGATCTCGGCAAAGGGCCGGGCGTCGTCAAAGGGGCTTTTGTAGAACTGCCCCGTTATTTCGCCGACACACAACGTGTGCAAGACCTCGAGTCCCGTCTGCTGACCTGCATGGAAACACTCCAGGGCCTGGATACGGCAGCGATTGCCAAGACGCCTTTTCGCAAGGGCGAGCAGAACAATATGGTGGCGCTGTCAACCTGGATCGCTGCCGAATCGCGTGGCATGAAATTCAACCTGCCACAGAGTCATGTGCAGGAAAAAACCATGTACGAGGTGGGCAAGCGCCTGTTCTTCATGCGCAGTGGTCCCCATGATTTTGCCTGCGCAACCTGCCACGGCGCGGATGACAAGCGCATCCGCCTGCAGGATTTGCCCAACCTGACCAAAAATATTGGGGCCGGGAATGGCTTCGGCGCCTGGCCAGCCTACCGCCTCAATGGCACGATGTGGAGCATGCAGGAACGTATCAATGACTGTTATCGTCAGCAGCGCTTTCCTTACCCGGGTTATGCCAGCGATGCAACCATCGCGTTGGGCGTTTACATGGGGGTGAACGGCAATGGCGTGGCGTCCACTGCACCGGCTATCAAGCGTTAAGGAGAAGACGACATGAACAAAATCGCAAAATATCTTTTGCCAGCTACGGTCATCGTTCTGGCTGGATGTACCCTCGGCCCGTCGGGTCCTGAGCTTGACAAGCTGACTGCCGATATCGCCAAGCGCTCCTTCAGCGACAAAGGTATTGCCAAAGTCGATCGCCTTGTGCAGGATGAGAGCAATCGCGAGTGCAGTGCAGCAGATGTCGCAGGCAAGCCGATTGATGAGAAGGTGGCAAAGGCTATCGAGGAGGCCAATCTCAAAACCATTAAATGGCCGTCCGATGGCAAATTCCTCGGCGACTGGAAATCCGGCGAAAAGATTGCACAGAATGGCCGCGGCATGACCTGGTCGGACAAGCCTGGATCCGTCAATGGTGGCAATTGTTACAACTGCCACCAGATCAGCAAGGAAGAAATTTCCTTCGGTACGATTGGCCCAAGTCTGTACAACTACGGCAAGGTGCGCGGTGTGACCGATCCGAGCAATCCTGCTTCCAAAGCTGTCGTGGAATACACCTGGGGCAAGATATGGAACGCCCGGGCCTACAACGCCTGCTCGAATATGCCGCGTGCAGGACACAACGGCGTTCTGAACGAGGACCAGGTCAAGGACATCATGGCCTTGTTGCTCGATCCGAAATCACCCGTTAATCAATAAACCCCAACAGACTCGGGTGCGTCCCGGGTCTTTTTATATCCATTAAATCAGTGAATGCGTATTTATGAATTTAACTAAACGCGAGTTTTTTCAGGTACTGGGCGCCGGCACGATGGCCGGCATGGGCTTGGGCGCATACGCTGATGCGGATGCCGCTACGGCAGCCAATGGTTTGTACGACATCCCCAAGTTCGGCAGCGTGTCCTTTCTGCACATGACGGATTGCCACGCGCAGCTCAAGCCCATCTATTTCCGCGAACCCAATGTGAATCTGGGGATTGCCGACATGAAGGGCAACCTGCCTCACCTTGTGGGCGAGCATCTGCTGCGTACCGCCAAGATTCGTCCCGGCACGGCAGAAGCCCATGCATTGACCTATCTGAACTTTGAGAAGGCAGCACGGCGCTACGGCAAGGTGGGCGGTTTTGCCCACCTGTCCACGCTCGTCAAGCGCCTGAAGGCCAGCCGACCGGGCTCGTTGTTGCTGGATGGTGGTGACACCTGGCAAGGCTCGGCTACCTCCTTGTGGACCAATGCCCAGGACATGGTCGATGCCTGCAAGTTGCTCGGCGTGGACGTGATGACCGGCCACTGGGAATTCACCTACGGCATGGACCGTGTGAAAGAAATTATCGAGAAAGACTTTGCCGGCAAGATCGACTTTGTCGCCCAGAATGTCAAGACCAATGATTTTGGCGACCCGGTCTTCAAGCCCTATGTGATCCGCGAAATCAATGGAGTGCCTTGCGCCATCATTGGTCAGGCTTTTCCCTATACCCCCATTGCCAATCCGCGTTACATGGTGGCGGACTGGGCCTTCGGCATCCAGGACGAGAACATGCAGAAGATGGTGAATGAGGCTCGCGGCAAAGGTGCGCAGGTTGTCGTTGTGCTGTCGCACAACGGCATGGATGTGGACCTGAAGATGGCCAGCCGTGTCACGGGCATCGACGCCATCATGGGTGGGCACACGCACGATGGCATGCCGGTGGCCACCTTGGTGAGCAACCCGGGCGGCAAGACCATCGTGACCAATGCTGGCTCCAACAGCAAGTTTCTGGGCGTGCTTGACTTTGAAGTCAAGGACAAGAAAGTCAGCGATTTCCGCTACAAGCTGCTGCCCATTTTTGCCAACATGCTGCCCGCTGACCAGGAGATGGAAGATCTCATCACCAAGGTGCGTGCGCCGTACGAAGCCAAGCTGGCCGAGAAACTGGCTGTCACCGAAGGCACGCTGTACCGTCGCGGCAATTTCAACGGCACGGGTGACCAGCTGCTGCTTGATGCCCTGATGGATGTACAAGGAGCCGAGATGGCGTTTTCGCCGGGCTTCCGCTGGGGTACGAGCCTGTTGCCGGGTCAAGCCATCACGCGTGAATGGCTGATGGACATGACCGCCACCACCTATTCCTACGCCACGGTGAGCGAGATGACGGGCGCCACGATCAAGACGGTGCTCGAAGACGTGTGTGACAACCTGTTCAATCCCGACCCGTATTACCAGCAGGGCGGTGACATGGTGCGTGTCGGTGGCTTGCAGTACAGCTGCAACCCCGTGGAAAGCATGGGCAAACGCATCAGCGACATGCGCCTCAACGGCAAGATGATCGAAGCCGACAAGAAGTACAAGGTGGCTGGCTGGGCCCCTGTGGCGGAAGAGGCCAAGTCCGCAGGCGGCAAGATGGTCTGGGAAGTGGCAGAGGAGTGGCTCAAGTCCAAAGGTGGCAAGGTCCCCGAGCGCAAACTCAACACGCCCAAGCTCAGCGGGGTATTGCCCAATCCGGGCTACGCAGCTTGATGTCTGGCTGAGCGAGTACAAACCAACAGGGCCCCACGGGGCCCTGTTTCATTTCAGCGAATCTGCTCAATGGAGAACTTCTTGTCCATCACGGTGGCGGAAATGAGCGCGTAGCCCTGGTTCTGCCAGTGCATGAGCTCGGTGAGTGCTGAGGGCGTTACTTCGACAAAGTCGTACAGATCGGCGGGGGTGTAATCGTAGTCCTTCATGGACAGGCCACAGACCTTGAATTTCACGCCCAGTTCGGCGTAGTAGCGCATGCGCTGCACCACATCTCGATAACGCTCTTCGTTCTTGCGTGCCAGGGTGACGATTTCGGTGCCATGCATGAGTACGATGATGGGGATGTCATCCGGGATCATGCTGTAGGGTGCTTCGGTCAGGGGGTTCATCACGCCACGGACCCAGTTCAACGCACTGGCCAATTTGGCCGGGTCGTCGAGGTAAATATCGATCAGGGCCTTGGGGTTCTTGTAAGGGGTCTGTGTCACCTTGGCCTGGGCCAGCGCCGTGCCCATGTGCAAGCCGCTGACCAGCAGTGCGGCCAGGATGATGAGGCGTGTGAGCCGATGAAGAGGGGTGTGTGACATGGCGGGCTCCGTTGCAGATGCCGCCGCTATGGTGCCCCCGACAGGAATCGAACCTGTATCTAGCGCTTAGGAGGCGCTCGTTCTATCCATTGAACTACGGCGGCAAGGTCACCATTGTAAATGGCGTCTTGCCGTCGCATGGCCGGATGTTTGTACCTAGCAGGGGCTTTCAACGGAATGCGGAGGCGTTGCTATTTCGTGAGCAGGCGCATGGCTTCTTCGAGGCCCTTGAGGGTCAGGGGATACATGCGGTGGTTCACCAGTTGTTGAATCACCGCAATGCTTTGGCGGTATTGCCAGACGCCCTGCGGCTCGGGGTTGATCCAGGCGAACTTGGGGAAGGCATGGGTCAGGCGCTGAAGCCACTCGACACCGGCCTCCTCGTTGTTGTACTCCACGCTGCCGCCCGGCTGCAGGATCTCGTAGGGGCTCATGGTGGTGTCGCCCACGAAGATCAGCTTGTAGTCCTTGTTGTACTTGCGGATGATGTCCCAGGTAGCGAACTTTTCGCTGAAGCGGCGCCGGTTGTTCTTCCACATGAAGTCGTAGACGCAGTTGTGGAAGTAGTAGAACTCCAGGTGCTTGAACTCGCTCTTGGTCGCGCTGAAGAGCTCTTCCACGCGGGCAATGTGCTCGTCCATGGTGCCGCCCACGTCCATCAGCAGCAGCACCTTCACATTGTTGTGGCGCTCGGGTCGCATCTTGATGTCGAGGTAGCCGGCATTGGCGGCGGTTTTGCTGATGGTCTCGTCCAGGTCCAGTTCGTCTTCATGGCCCTCGCGGGCGAACTTGCGCAGTCGGCGCAGCGCGACCTTGATGTTGCGTGTGCCCAGTTCCTGCGTGTCGTCGTAGTCCTTGTAGGCACGCTGGTCCCAGACCTTGATGGCGCTTTTGTTGCGGCCTTTCTCCTGGCCGATGCGGATGCCCTGGGGGTTGTAGCCGTTGGCACCGAAGGGCGAGGTGCCGCCCGTGCCAATCCACTTGCTGCCACCTTCGTGTCGCTCTTTCTGTTCCTCAAATCGCTTTTTCAGCGTTTCCATGAGTTCGTCCCAGCCCATTTTCTCGATGGCGGCTTTTTCCTCGGGGCTGAGCTCAAGCTCCAGGTTCTTGCGCAACCACTCCAGCGGGATGTCCTTGGTGAAGTCGGCAATCATCTCCACGCCCTTGAAGTAGGCGGCGAAGGCGCGATCAAACTTGTCGTAGTGCTTCTCGTCCTTTACCAGTGTGGTGCGGCTGAGGTAGTAGAAGTCATCAATCTTGTAGCCCGTGGGCTCGTTGTCGGCCTCTGGCTGCGGCGTGTTGGGGCCGACGACGCCTTCTTTCAGGGCTTCAAGCAAAGTCAGGTATTCCTTCACCGAAACCGGCAACTTGGCAGAACGCAGGGTGTAGAAAAAATCGATCAGCATGGATATCTCCTGCCCTCAGGACCTCGGCTTGGCGAGTTGGTGAGTCAGGTGGGTTTTCACCGTGGGCCACTCAGAGGCAATGATGCTGTAGACACAGGTATCACGCAGGCTGCCGTTGGGGCTGAGCTGGTGCGAACGCAGTACGCCGTCAAGCTTGGCGCCCAGTCGCTCGATGCCTCTGCGGCTCTGGTGGTTGAAGAAGTGGGTACGGAATTCCACCGCGATGCAGTTCAGGCTATCAAACGCGTGCGACAGCAGCATCAGCTTGCACTCGGTGTTCAGCGCGGTACGCTGCACGCTCTGGCGGTACCAGGTGGAGCCGATCTCAAGCCGGCGATTGGTCGCGTCGATGTTCATGAAGGTCGTCATGCCCGCCAGACGGCCCGGTGTGCCGTCGGATTTGAGCTCACGCACGGCGAACGGCAGCATGCTGCCCTTTGCCTGCAATGACAGGCGGCGCTCAATTTCACTGCGCATGGTCTGGGGCGAGGGGATGCTGGTGTACCAGAGCTCCCACAGCTGACCATCCTGCACGGCGGTAATGGCCTGCGCCTCGTGTGCCAGTGTGAGCGGCTCCAGCAGCGCGTGTCGCCCCTGCAGGGTGACAGCAGCAGGCGGCAGGGTTGACGGGGCAGCCTTGTCCATGGTGATGCGTGTTCAGCGGTTGTGGCGCTGCATGAACACCAGTTTTTCGAACAGCGTCACGTCCTGCTCGTTCTTGAGCAGCGCCCCCACCAGCGGAGGCACGGCGACCTTGTCGTCCTTGCTCTGCAGGGCTTCCAGGGGAATGTCTTCGGCCATCAGCAGCTTCAGCCAGTCCAGCAACTCGCTGGTGGAGGGCTTTTTCTTGAGACCCGGCAGGTTGCGCACGTCGTAGAAGGTTTTCATGGCTGCGCCCAGCAACTCCTTCTTGAGGCCCGGGAAATGCACGTCGATGATGCTTTGCATGGTCTCGGCATCGGGGAACTTGATGTAGTGGAAGAAGCAGCGACGCAGGAAGGCGTCCGGCAACTCTTTCTCATTGTTGGAGGTGATGAACACCAGGGGCCGGTTCTTGGCCTTGATCAGCTCGCGGGTTTCATAGCAGTAGAACTCCATGCGGTCGATTTCCCGCAGCAAGTCGTTGGGGAACTCGATATCGGCCTTGTCGATCTCGTCGATCAGCAACGCCACCGGCCGGTCGGCCGTGAAAGCCTGCCACAGCACACCTTTGACAATGTAGTTGTGGATGTCCTTGACGCGCTCACCACCGTCCACATCGGAGAGTTGCGAGTCGCGCAGCCGGCTCACGGCATCGTATTCATACAGGCCCTGCTGGGCTTTGGTGGTGGACTTGACATGCCATTGCAGCAGTGGCATATCCAGCGCCTGGGCCACTTCTTCGGCCAGCATGGTCTTGCCGGTGCCGGGCTCGCCCTTGACGAGCAGCGGGCGTTTGAGGGTGATGGCCGCATTGACCGAAAGCATCAGGTCCTGGGTGGCAACGTAGTTCTTGGTTCCGTGGAATTTCATGGTTCTGGCGTGCAGTCAAAAAGGCCTGGCCGAAGGGGCCCCGGTGGCCGATATAATAGAAAGCTGATTTATATCAATCAACAGTTGATTGTCCTCGCAAAATGAACAAACTGATCCTTTCGATTTCTACCCTGCTTGTCGCCTCTGCGACGGCTTTTTCAGCCCACGCCCAGGATCTCAAGGGTGATATCAAGGCCGGCGAGAAAAAAATTGACATGTGTATTGGCTGCCACGGCATCGTGGGCTATCAGGCCAGTTTCCCTGAAGTCTACAAAGTGCCCAAAATCTCGGGCCAGGGTGCCAAGTACATTGTGGCAGCGCTCTCCGCCTACAAAAAAGGCGAGCGCAAACACCCCACGATGCGCGCCATTGCTGATTCGCTGAGCGATCAGGACATGGCCGACATTGCCGCCTACTATGAGGTGCACGGCAAGGTAGACGGTGCCGAGCTGCCTGCTACGGCTGCCGAAGGCCCTGCCAAGGCCATGGCCCTGGTGCAAAAAGGCGCCTGTTTCTCCTGCCATGGTGCGAACTACAGCAAGCCGATCGACCCCTCCTACCCCAAGATCGCCGGTCAAAACGCTGATTACCTGTTTGTTGCCCTGAAAGCCTACAAGACCGAGAACAACGCCGTGGTGGGGCGTGGCAACGCCATCATGGGCGGTGTTGCCAAGCAGTTCAGCAATACTGAACTCAAGGAAATGGCCAAGTACATCAGCAGCCTGCCGGGTGAGCTCAAGACCGTTCCTGAGCATAAATTCCGCTGATCCTGGCTGCTGAACAGGAAAAAGCCGCTCATTGAGCGGCTTTTTTGCTTCTGGCTCTTGCCCTTATTGCCAGAGAAGCTATTGAATTGATAGCGAACGTATTTACGACGTGGAGGCCGTGCAAGTGACCTGGAGTTCAGTCCCGCGTGGCGTGGCGCTGCACACAGGCAATATAGGCCTCACCGTCAGGCGGACGGCCCGCGCGCTGGCTCTCCCAGACCATCTGGCCCAGGCACTCCATGGTTTCGTGGTGGGCATCGTGCAGCGAATTGCGCCGGGCCGTCAGTAGCTCAACGGCCTGACGAATGCCCCGCGGCTGGTCAATGCTGCATTGCTCGCTGATGGACAGGTGCATCGACAGATGCAGAAACGGATTGGTCTTGCCGGCCTCCACGTCATACATCTTGAGCAGCGCAGCCGCCTCATCCGCAAAATCCGCGTGGTACTCGGGGTGCTCGGCCATCCACTGGCTGGCGAGCTGCTCGATGGCTTCCAGGGTTTGTCCATCGCGGGATTTTCTGTAGACACTGCAGAAAAAACGACGGACATCGGCTTGGGAGGGCTGGATCAACATGAGACGGATGATTGCAAAAGAGGGAGGATACGTCAGGTGCGTTGCCGGCTTGCTCAGGGCAGCAGTTTTGAGATGGCCTGTGCGCAGCGCAGCAGGGCGGGCAGCAGATGGTCCTGTGCCGTTTTGACATTGGTGCGATTGGCTTGCCCGCTGATGTTGAGTGCGGCAATCGTGCGCCCTGCGCGGTTGGTGATGGGGGCGGCCAGCGAAATCAGGCCTTCTTCCAGTTCCTGGTTCACCAGACTCCAGCCCTGACGCCGTACCTGCTGAACTTTGGCCAACAAGGCTTCTGTGCTGGTGACGGTATGCCGGGTCAGTGCGTGTGGCTTGGCGAGCTTCAGGCGACGCAGAACCTCCTCGTCTGGCTGGTCGGCCAGCAGCACGCGGCCCATTGAGGTGCAGTAGGCCGGCAGACGTGAGCCCACGCCCAGGCTGATGCTCATGACCTTGTGCGTGGGCACCCGCAACACGTAGACGATGTCGGTGCCGTCGAGCACGGCTGCCGAGCAGGATTCCTTGAGCTGCTCCACGAGCTGCTCCATGAGGGGTTCGGCCAGGTTCCAGATCGGCATGGATGAGAGGTAAGCAAAACCCAGGTCAAGAATGCGCGCGGTGAGACGGAACAACTTGCCATCGCTTTCCACATAGCCCAGGGTCTGCAGCGTCAGCAGGATGCGGCGTGCACCCGCGCGGGTGAGGCCAGTGCGCTCGGCCACCTCGGTGAGGGTCTGCTGCGGGGCCTGCGCGCTGAAGGAACGGATCACCTCCAGCCCGCGTGCGAAGGACTGCACATAACTGTCGCCGGGTGAGGGCGGTGGGGTGGCGCTGGGAGGCATTACGGGCAGGTTTGCAGAATCGTTTAGAATTCATTATACGAACAAATGTTCTATATACGAACAAATTGAGCCCCGCCTGGCTGTTGTCCTTTGCGCGGGAGGCGTAGTTTCTGGAGACTGTGCATGATCAACAAAATTGCCCATTCCGTGGCTGAAGCGCTTGAGGGCGTGAAAGACGGCTCAACCGTCATGATCGGCGGCTTCGGCACGGCCGGCATTCCCAATGAACTGATTGATGGCCTGATTGCGCAGGGCGCGAAAGACCTCACGGTGGTCAACAACAATGCGGGTAACGGTGATACGGGGCTGGCTGCGCTGCTGGCCACCGGGCGCGTACGCAAGATCATCTGCAGCTTTCCACGTCAGGCCGATAGTCAGGTATTTGATGGCTTGTACCGCAGCGGCAAGCTCGAGCTGGAGCTCGTACCCCAGGGCAATCTGTCCGAGCGTATCCGTGCCGCAGGTGCCGGCATCGGCGCCTTCTTCACGCCCACGGGCTATGGCACGGAACTCGCGAAAAACGCCGATGGTTCCAGCAAGGAAACGCGCGAGATCAACGGCAAACAGTATGTGCTTGAGCACCCGATCCATGGCGATGTGGCGCTGATCAAGGCTGAGCGTGGCGACCGCTGGGGCAACCTGACCTACCGCATGACGGCACGCAACTTTGGCCCCAGCATGGCGATGGCCTGCAAGCAGTCGATTGCGAGCGTGCACGAGATTGTCGAGCTTGGCGATCTGGACCCCGAGGCAGTTGTGACACCCGCCATCTTCGTGAGCAAGATCGTGAAGGTCGAACGCCAGGTCACCCAGGGTGGTGGTTTCAAAAAGGCAGCATGAAGTGGTTCACCCCCAGGCTGCGCGCACTGCGTGTCGCTTCGCCACCCCCCTTGCTGGGGGCGCACCTGGCGGCCCGGCGAAGCCGGCTCCGCGGGTGCCTGCGAACAAGTCCTTTCCAACGTGCGTCCCTGTGATGACGCAGAGGAGTAAATGAATGAGTTATGTCAAACGTAGCAAAGACCAGCTCGCCGCGCGCGTGGCGCAGGATATTCCTGAAGGCGCTGTGGTGAATCTGGGCATCGGTCAACCCACGCTGGTAGCCAATCACATCCCAAGCAGCCGCGAGGTGTTGCTGCACAGCGAGAACGGCCTGCTTGGCATGGGCCCCGCACCGGCATCCGGGGAGGAAGACTACGATCTCATCAACGCCGGCAAGCAACCCGTGACGCTGCTGCCCGGCGGCTCCTTCTTCCACCACACCGACAGCTTTGCCATGATGCGCGGCGGCCACCTCGATATCTGTGTGCTGGGCGCCTTCCAGGTCTCGGCCACAGGTGATCTGGCCAACTGGCACACGGGTGAAAAGGATGCGATCCCCGCCGTGGGCGGTGCCATGGACCTGGCGGTAGGTGCCCTTCAGACCTGGGTGATGATGGATTTGCTGACCAAGCAGGGCGTGAGCAAGGTGGTACAGGCCTGCAGCTATCCCCTCACGGGAATAGCCTGCGTCAAGCGCATCTACAGTGATGTCGCCACACTGGACTGTACGCCGCAAGGCCTTGTACTGGTGGACATGGTGGATGGCTTGAGCCATGCCGAACTGGAGCAACTGGTGGGCCTGCCCATCGCCCAATAGACACAGCCATGGCCGGTGTTGCATGCCGGCCATGTGCATGACATTCAGGCTGTGCCTGTCGAAGCCATTTGAAAATCAGTCCTCGCGAGCACGTCGACAGGCTCAGTGCGACAGGACAGGAGAAACGATATGAACCAGGCTTTTATCTGTGATGCGATTCGCACCCCTTTTGGCCGCTACGGCGGGGCGCTCAGCAGTGTGCGCACGGACGATCTCGGTGCGATTCCACTGAAAGCGCTGATGGCGCGCAACCAGCAGGTCGACTGGCAACAGCTCAGCGACGTGCTCTATGGCTGTGTCAACCAGGCCGGCGAGGACAACCGCAATGTGGCGCGCATGTCGTCACTGCTTGCCGGACTGCCGCAGGAAGTGTCGGCGGCCACCATCAATCGCCTGTGCGGTTCGGGCCTGGATGCCCTGGGCACGGCCTCACGTGCCATCAAGGCGGGCGAGGCCACAATGATGATCGCCGGTGGCGTGGAGAGCATGAGCCGGGCGCCCTTCGTGATGGGCAAGGCAGAGAGCGCCTTCAGCCGCAGTGCGCAGATGTATGACACCACGATCGGCTGGCGTTTTATCAACAAACTCATGAAAGAGAAATACGGTGTCGATGCCATGCCGGAGACGGCAGAAAACGTGGCCGCCGATTACAAGATCAGCCGCGAAGACCAGGACAAGATGGCGCTGGCTTCCCAGCTCAAGGCCGTGGCCGCGCAGAAGGCGGGTTACTTCGACGAAGAACTCACCCCCGTGACCATTCCCCAGAAAAAGGGCGACGCCGTGGTCGTGAGCAAGGACGAGCATCCACGTGAAACCTCGGCAGAAGCCCTGGCCAAACTCAAGGGCGCGGTGCGACCGGATGGCACGGTGACCGCTGGCAATGCCTCGGGCGTGAACGACGGCGCCTGCGCGCTGCTGGTTGCCAACGAAGCCGCGGCCAAGGCCAACGGCCTCACACCCCGTGCCCGCATCGTCGGCATGGCGACGGCGGGTGTGCCGCCCCGCATCATGGGCATCGGCCCGGCGCCGGCCACCGAAAAGGTGCTGGCGTTGACCGGATTGAAGCTGGCGCAGATGGATGTGATCGAGCTCAACGAGGCCTTTGCAGCCCAGGGCCTGGCCGTGCTGCGCCTGCTGGGTCTGCGCGACGATGATCCACGCGTCAACGCCTGGGGTGGCGCGATTGCGCTGGGACATCCGCTGGGTGCTTCGGGTGCACGTCTGGCGACGACGGCGGTGAACCAGTTGCACCGCAATGGTGGCCGCTATGCGCTGTGCACCATGTGTATTGGTGTGGGGCAGGGTATCGCGGTTGTGCTGGAACGCGTTTAAGACTTAAAAGACGCGCGAGGCCCGCCGTTCTGCCAACGGTGGGCCGACAGCACGGTTAGCTGATCTGCATGCGCCGGGCGTTTTCGCGCAGCGAGTCGGAGGTGCGACGGTAGTGGTCAGTCAGCAGATGCACGGCCTCGTCGGCTTTCCCTTCGATCGCCGCATGGAACAGCGCCACATGCTCCTGATGCGCCTTGCGGCTCATGAAGTTCTTGCTCGCGGCGACCTGGCGGTAGCGGTAGGCTTCGTGCGATAGCGTGTTGCAAAAATCGCGCAACCAGCGTGATGGGCAATTGGCCAGCAACTGCGCATGAAACTCCTGGTGCAAGGACTCCCACTCGGGGTTGGGCACATAGCGATCGGTCGCCAGTGAGCGTGGCGAGCGTGAGAGCTTGTGCACCAGCAGCACCAGCGCATCTTCCCAGGCCGCATCCCGAGCGATGATCGATTCGCGCAAGGCGATGGCCTCCACCTGGCAGCGGGTATCCGTGAGGATGGCCAGTTCGCTCCAGTGCAGCGGCGCCACGCTGAAGCCGCGCTGGTCATTGCGCGTCACCAGGCCTTCGGACGACAGCCGGTTCAGGGCTTCGCGTACCGGGCTGGCACCCACGCTGTAGCGCTCGCCCACGGCATCAACCTTGAGTTTTTCGTCTGGCTTGAGCACGCCGTGAAGGATGTCGGCACGCAAGGCGTCATACACCGCGCTGGCGCGGGTGGTACCGCTGGCATCGGCCGTGGTGGTGACGAGGGCAGGCTTTCTGGGCATGGTCTTTTATCGATTAAACGAATTCTAGAGTAAGCATGCAGCGAAGCAGCGCCCACATCATCTGTACACCGCTGATGAACGGGTTCTGTGCGCAGATCGGTATCCGGACATGCGTAGTGGTCTGCGATTCTTTCCAATCCCTGAAAAACTGATTTCCGACAGTATTCTTGTTTTGTACCCCGCGGCACTTCACACTGCGGTCAGTGGTTGGTGCCGTGCGCGTATGGCATCGACATGATCTGCATGGCAGCAGAGGCGCTGCGGATGAGCCGCTCAATTTTTTAAGGGAAACAGATGACGAACAGCATTGGATGGATTGGTCTTGGCCGCATGGGCGAGGCGATGGTGAAGCGCTTGACCAAGGCCGGACATGGCGTGAGCGTGTGGAACCGCACCCGCAGCAAAGCCGAGCCGCTGGCCGAGTACGGCGCCACTGTGGTGGACAGCAAGCTCGACCTGGCGGCCTGTGAAGTGGTTTTCACCATGGTCTCCACCACCGACGATTTGAAGCAGGTGCTGTTTGGCGAGGGGGGGCTGGTCACCGGCAAGGTCAAACCCAAGGTGGTGGTGGACAGTTCCTCCATCTCGCAGGAAGGCTCAGCTGACATTCGCGCCACACTCGAAGGCCTGGGTGTGGCTTATCTTTGCACGCCAGTTTCTGGCAATGCCAAAGTTGCCAAGGCCGGCAAGCTGCTCATGGTGGCTTCGGGCCCCAAGGCCCTGTACGACAAGGCCGAGCCTTACCTGCAGGCCATGGCCCGCAAGGTCATGTGGGTGGGCGAGGGCGAGTTGGCCCGGATCTGGAAGATCGCCCACAACACCATGTTCGGCGTGATCATCCAGAACCTCTGCGAGATCACCGTGCTGGCCGAGAAGGCCGGCATCCCGCGCCATGTGTTTCTCGAGAGCATCAACGACTCGGTGCTCGGCTCGATGTACACCAAGTACAAGACGCCCGTGCTCAGCAACCTGACGTTCGAGAACGTCACGTTCACGCCGAAGCTGCTGCTCAAGGACATGGACCTGGGCATGGCGACGGCCAAGGCCCTTGGTGTGGCCATGCCCGCTGCGGCGGCCACGCGTGAGTCGGTGGCCCGCATGGTGGGCCGTGGCTATGACGACATTGATTTCTCCGTGCTGCTGGTGGAAACCGCCAAGGACGCCGGCATGGAGCTCAAACCCGAGAATGTGAAACTGAGCGACGGGCTGGAGAGCTGAAGATGCCTGCAGCTGTGCGAACCCTGATCCGCGGCGCCACCATCATCACGATGGACGCCCAGGGCGATCTGCCCCGGGGCGACCTGCTGGTCACGGGCGACCGCATCACCGAGATCGCGCCGAGTCTGAAGGTGGACGAAGCGCAGGTGGTCGAGGCCGAGGGTTGCATACTCATTCCCGGGCTCATCAATGCGCATATGCACACTTGGCAGACCGCCCTGCGCGGCTTGGCCGCCAACTGGACCTTGCTGGAGTATTTCAGGAAGATGCATGCCGGCCTGGCCACAGTGTTTGAGCCAGAGGACCTGCATATCGCCACCCTCGTGGGGGGCTTGAATCAGCTCAACTGCGGCACCACCACGCTGGCCGACTGGTGCCACAACAACCGCACGCCGCAGCACAACGATGCAGCCATTGCCGGTCTGCAGGAGAGTGGCATACGCGCCGCGTTTTTTCATGGCACGCCCAAGCCGGATCCCAAGCCTGGCGAGACCCCGTTCTGGGAAGTGCCACATCCGCGCGCAGAGATCGAGCGGCTGCTCAAGAAGCATCAAGGCGAGGCCTTGCTCAGCGTTCATGCCGCCGTGCTCGGGCCGCACTACTCCACCCTCGATGTGGCGCTGCACGACTTTCGCATGGCGCGTGAGCTCGGCATCATCGCCTCGCTGCACCAGGGCGGTGGGCCGGCTCGCACACCCGAGGGCTGGGAGCGGCTGGAGGCCGAGGGCCTGCTGGGGCCGCACATCAACATCGTGCATGGCCATGCGCTCAGCGATGCACAGCTCCAACGCTTCTGCGCGCTCGGCATGAGCTTTTCTGCTGCGGCAGAGAGTGAGATGACCCAGGGTCACGGCTTTCCGATTACCGGGCGGTTGCGCCAGTTCGGCAAGGCACCGTCGCTCGGGGTTGATCTCGAGAGCGTCATCAGCGGCGACATGCTGAGCCAGGCCCGCGTGGCGCTGGGCATGCAGCGCAGCCTGGACAACGCAGCCCACCGCGAGACGCATGGCAGCATCCCGCTCACTTCCACAGTCACCACGCGCGAAGCGCTTTCCTGGGTCACGGTTGAGGGTGCGCGCATGCTGGGCCAGCTCGATCGCATCGGTTCGCTGGCCGCCGGCAAGCAGGCCGACCTGGTGCTGATCCGCGCCGACGAGCTCAATATGCAGCCGGTTCACGACGCCGTGAACAGCGTCGTGCTGCAAACCTCCTTGCTGAATATCGACAGTGTGATGGTGGCCGGCCGCTGGAAGAAACGCCAGGGTCGGCTGCTCGATGTGGAGCTGGCCCCCAGGCTGGCTGCACTGAGGAAGTCTGGCGTGAAGATCACCGAAGCGCTGGGACTATAAAAATGATAGCGATAGACGTTTGATTGATATGGGCTAGAGCCAACTTTTACCAATAAACAGGAGACAAACCATGAAACGCTTTTTGATTGTGGCAGCCGCCGTGCTGGCGCTAAGCACCGCTTCGGCGCAGGACTATCCAAACAAGACGATCAAGATCGTCGTGCCCTTCACTGCGGGCAGTGCCACCGACATCATGGCGCGCGTGGTGGGCGAGCGGCTATCTGCTTCGATGGGCCAGGCCGTGGTGGTGGAAAACCGCCCCGGCGCCGGCGGCACACTCGGCGCAGCGCAGGTCGCCAAGAGCGAACCCGATGGCTACACCCTGCTTGTGGTCTCCACCGGTCATGTGGTCAACCCTGCGCTCTATACCGGCCTGACCTATGACACATTGGGTGACTTCGCTGGCGTGAGCCCGCTGGCTGCGTTGCCGAGCGTGCTCGTGGTCGCTGGTGCCAGTCCCATCAAATCGGTGCAGGAGTTGCTCGCAGCAGCCAGGGCCAAGCCGGGCCAACTGAACTATGCCTCGGCAGGCGTAGGCAGCGCCACCCATGTGAACGCCGAGAAGTTTCGCAGCATGGCCAACATCCAGGTCACGCACATCCCGTTCAAGGGCACACCCGAGACCATCGTGGAGACCAGTTCCGGCCGGGTCGACTTCATGTTCACCCCGGTGCTGGCTTCGCTGCCCACCATCCGGGACGGCCGCCTGCGTGCACTGGCCGTGAGCACCGCCAAGCGATCTTCCTCCATGCCCGATGTGCCCACGGTGGCCGAGGCCGGCATGCCTGGTTTTGCGTTCGATTTCTGGATCGGCATGCTCGCACCCTCCAAGACCCCGCGTGCCGTGGTCAGCAAGCTCAACGCCGAGATCGCCAAGGCGCTGGCCCAGCCTGAGGTGAAGGAACGCATGGCCAAGCTCGGTGCCGAGTCCATGCCCATGTCGCCCGAGCAGTTCGACAGCTACATCAAGGATGAATTCAACACCCTTGGGGCTGTGATGAAGGCCGCGCCCAAGTCCTGACGACCCGCCCGGGCTGGCTGAATCAGGCCAGCCTGGGCTTTTTCTGCACAGGAACATTGCTCCATGTCTTCTGCTTTCTCCAGCATACCCGTGGCTGACACGCTGCTGCGTGTCAATGTTTTCAACACTTCAAGCAACCTGCCCCTGTTGGCCGCTATCGCCCAGGGCTATTTCGCGCAGCGGGGCTTGCAGATTGAGGTGCAGCACACGCCCAACTCTGACGAGCAGCGCGCTGGCCTGGCCACTGGCAAGTTCGACATTGCCCACGCCGCGGTCGACAATGCCGTGGCCATGGTGGAGGCAGCCAAACAGGATGTGGCCATCGTCTGCGGTGGCGATGCCGGCATGAACGACTTTGTGGTGCGCGCCGAGATTGACAGCCTGGACGACCTGCGTGGCAAGCTGCTCGCGGTGGATGCACCCAATACCGCCTATGCGCTGGTGGCCAAGAAGATTCTCAAGAACCACGGCCTGCTCGAAGGTCGCGACTATGCCGTCAAGCTGGCGGGTGGCACCGGGCCGCGTTCGGCTGCCATGGTGGCCGACCCGCAGCTCGCTGCGGGCATGATCAACCCGCCGTTTTCATTCACGGTGCGCGAGCAGGGCCTCAAGAGTCTGGGCAGCCAGTACCAGCTGCTCGGGCCCTATCAGGCCACCGGGGCCTTCGTGATGCGGTCCTGGGCACAGGCCAACGCAGAAGTGCTGGTGCGCTATCTCGCGGCCTATATCGAGGGTCAGCGCCATGTCATGAACCCCGCGCACCGTCACCAGATGATCACCCTGCTGGGCAGCAGCTTCAAGCTCGCACCCCATGTGGCCGAGGGCACGTATGAGGCTCTGGTGGCACCCGGCTCGGGCCTGGCGCCCGATGCGCGTTTCAACCTGGCAGGTTTCCATACCGTGCTGGCTATCCGCGCCGAGATGGAAGGCATGTGGGGCGGCACGCCGCCAGCGCCTGACAAATACCTTGAACCCGCTTATTTCGAGCAAGCCTTGCAGACCGCGCGTGCGGTGTAAGGCAGTTGCCCCACCCGTGAAGGACACGCCATGAACCATCCCCAGCGCATCCCTTATATCGATCCGGTCTCGATCACCGACCCAGCCATGATGGCCGAGTTCGAGCGTGCTGCGCGCGAAGGCGCGCCACGCCCGGAGAGCCATGCGATTCGTGCCCATGTACCCAAGGTGTTCTGGGCTTTCACCAACGCCTGGAACGATACCTTTGTGGACGGTGTGTGTGATCACGCGATCAAGGAGCTGTGCCGCCTGTATGTCTCGCAGGCGGTCAACTGCAACTACTGTGGCAACCAGCGCTCCATGAAGGCGCAGGCACAGGGTCTGCTGGAAGACGATGTGAAAGACCTGCTGGAGTTCGACAAGTCCACACGTTTTGTGTCGCGTCAAAAGGCTGCGTTGCGGTTGGCCGAAGCCATCACCTGGGGGCTGGACTCCAGCGACGAACTCTGGGCCGGGCTCAACACGCATTTCGAGACTCCTCAGATCGTGGAGCTTGGCTTCTTCATTGGCCTGACCATGGGCCAGCAGCGCTGGAACCGGCTTATCGGCATGGGGCAGAGCCAGTTCATGGCAGGCGCCACCGGCGGCATTGCACCCGGCGTGGCACAAGCCAGGGCCGTGGCATGACGGTACGCATCCATTTTTTTGGCATGGGCAAGATGGGCCTGCCCATGGCCTTGCATCTGCAGGGTGCGGGCCATTCCGTGAGCGTGAGCGACACCAGCAGCGAGCGTCTGCAGCTTGCCACAGACAAGGGTCTGGCCACAGCGGCCGTCGTTGGCGCAGTGCTGGCGCGTGCCGACATGATTTTTTCTTCCCTTCCCAATGATGCAGCCCTGCAGCATGTGGCCGCACAAGTTGCCCGTGCGGCGCGGCGTGGCGCCATTTTTGTAGATACCAGTACGGTGTCGCAGCCAGCGTCTGCCGAGGTCGCCAAGGCGCTGACTGCCGCTGGCGTGCTGTATTTGCGGACCACGGTTTCAGGCAACAACAAGATGGCCGAGGCTGCACAACTCACTGTCATGGCCTCCGGCCCGCGCGAGGCCTATGACGCAGCGCTCCCCTTGCTCAAGGCCCTCGGGCCCAACCACTTTTACCTGGGCGAGGCTGAGCAAGCGCGCCTGATGAAGCTGGTGGTTAACCTCATGATCGCCCAGACCAGTGCGATGCTGGCCGAAGCGCTCACGCTGGGTCGCAAGGGGGGGCTCGACTGGACCGACATGTGGGCCGTGCTGGGTGCGAGCGCAGTCGGCTCACCCATTGTGAAGGCCAAATCGCCTCAATTGAGCCAGCGAGACTTCACCCCCACCTTCACCGTACTGCAGATGATCAAGGACCTGGACCTGATCATCGGTGCGGGTGAAGCCAGCCATGTGCCGCTGCCGCAGACCGCGATGACGCTGCAGCTCATGCATGCCGCCGTGGCTCAGGGTGATGCGCTGGATGACTATGCTGCCATCATCAAGTCGGTGGAGCGCAGTGCTGGCCTGCCGGTACAGCTTTGAGCCTTTCCTGAAGCAGACAAGGAGTCGGAACTGTGAAGAGTTTTGTCTATAACGGTCAGCCCTCGCGTGTGGTGTTTGGTGCGGGATCGCTTTCTCACCTCGTGCGTGAGATCGAAGCCATGGGAGCCCACAAGGCGCTGGTGCTGTGCACACCAGAGCAAAAGGACTCTGCCCGCATGGTGGCTGACCTGCTGGGCAGTCGCGCCGCAGGTGTGTTTGACCGTGCCGTGATGCATGTGCCGATAGAGACCGCACGTGAAGCACGCGAGGTGGCGCGTCAGTTGGACGCCGATTGTGCTGTCGCCATTGGAGGAGGTTCCACTACCGGCTTGGGCAAAGCCATTGCGCTTGACTCAGGTTTGCCCATCCTCGCGATTCCCACCACCTATGCGGGTTCGGAGATGACGCCGATTTATGGCATTACCGAGGCCGGCCTCAAGAAAACCGGCAAGGACGTCCGCGTGCTGCCCCACACCGTGATCTATGACCCCCTGCTTACGCTCTCGCTACCCATAGGGATGAGTGTCACCAGCGGCATCAACGCCATCGCGCATGCGGCCGAAGGCCTCTATGCCACCGACAGCAACCCCATCATGGATTTGATGGCAGAAGAAGGCATAGCTGCCTTAGGCCGGGCGTTGCCTGCTATTAAAAAAAGAGCGGATAACGTCGAGGCCCGCGCCGAGGCGCTCTACGGTGCCTGGCTTTGCGGCACGGTGCTGGGCAATGTGGGCATGGCGCTGCACCACAAGCTGTGCCATACCCTGGGCGGCAGCTTCAACCTGCCGCATGCCGAGACGCATACCGTGGTGTTGCCACACGCGCTGGCCTACAACGCTGCCGCCGCACCCGAGGCCATGCAGCGCATAGCGCGTGCACTCAAGGCGTCCAATGGACCCCAGGCCGTCTACGACCTGGCCAAACACAATGGCGCACCCGTGGCTCTCAGGGTACTGGGCATGCAAGAGGCCGATCTGGACAAGGCCTGTGACATCGCTTTACAGAACCAGTACCCCAATCCGCGCCCGCTGGAGCGGGTGGCGATACGACAGCTGTTGCAGGATGCCTTCGAGGGCAAGCGCCCGCAGGCCTGAACCCAGACGATTCCCGCCGCGCAAGGTTTTCATCGCGCGACCACACCACCCGCTTCATATCACCCCGAGGAGAACTGCCATGTTTCGTACCCGACTTGCCGCTGCGCTGGCCCTGGGCGCCTTGCTGCTGCCAGGCTGCAGCACCACACCACAACCCCAGGCGATACCGACCACCCTGCGCGTGATGGTGTTCCCGGGTTCGAGCAATCTGCCATTGCTCGCGGCAATCGAGAAGGGTTATTTCACCCAGCGCGGCCTGACCATCGAGGTGATGAATACGCCCAACTCCGATGTACTGCGCGCGGGCTTGCCGGCCGGGAAGTTCGAAATTGCGCATGCGGCGGTGGACAACGCCATCGCCATGGTGGAGGTGGCGAAGAACGACGCCATCATCGTGATGGGCGGCGACGCGGGCATGAACGAGTTCATGGTGCGGTCTGATGTACGTTCGTTTGACGATATTCGCGGCAAGGTGCTCGCGGTGGATGCACCCAACACAGCCTATGCGCTGGTGGCCAAGAAAATTCTCAAGAACAAGGGCCTGCTGGAAGGACGCGACTACACGGTCAAGGCCGTGGGAGGCACCGCCCAACGCTCCATGGCCATGGCCAGGAGCCCTGAGCTGGCTGCCGGCATGGTGAATCCTCCGTTCTCGTTCACCGTGCGCGATCTGGGACTCAAGAGCCTGGGTCGTGCCACCGATCTTGCCGGGCCCTACCAGGCCACCGGTGCCTTTGTGATGCGTGACTGGGCCAGGCAGAATGCGGGCGCGCTGGAGCGCTACATCAGCGCCTATATTGAGGGTGCTCGCTATGCCATGAACCCGGTGAACCGTGACGAGATGGTCAAGCTGCTGGAGGCACGCTTCAAACTCGAGCCCAACGTGTCAGCACCGAGCTACGATGCCTTGATGACGCCAGGCTTTGGCCTGAGCGCCGATGCACGCTTCAATATGGACGGTTTTCGCAACGTACTGGCCATGCGTGCCGAGATGGAGGGGCAGTGGGGTGGCATGGCGCCTGCGCCCGACAAGTACATCGATTTGAACTACTACGATCGCGCACAGGCATGGGCTGGCAGGCGGTGAGTTTCTGACTGCAGCCTGACCATCTGACTGAGGGAGGGTGACTGGCAAATTCGGGGTAATTCATATACCATGCAGGGTATATGCAAGGTTCTCGATGAGCTGGGCAATTGGGGTGAACCATGACGCGCTGGCTCACGCAGACCTCATCGGAAAGAGGAGAGACATGTCATTCAATATTTCATCCATCACAGACGTCTTCAAGCATCTCTGGTTCAGGGATTCTGCCGATGACACGATCTGGATCAACGACACGGCTGTGCGTATTCGTGCGGGGATTCTGTTGGCCATTCCGCTCTACATGGGCCTGACGCTGTTCAACGCCATCTATGGCTCTCATTGGATCGTGACAGGCAATGCCATCCGGGATACTTTCGACACGGATTTTGACGGGCACATTCTCTACAGCGTCGAAGCGATCCGGCGCACGCTGGAATACTCGACGCAGACGTATGTGCTCTGGTATGGCTTGTTTGAAATGCTGTCGGGCATGTTCCGCTTTACTTCCAGGCTGTCGCCAACCATCCTGATCAGCAGCTTTCTGGCCAAACGCCTTGAGCCTGTCTGGAAGCCCCTGACGCCCAAGCGCTTTGCCTGGACCATTGGGGCGAGTTTCATTACGGTGTGTCTGATTTTCTTCAATCCGGAAGTTTTTGCCGGTTGGGTGAACAGCTTGTTTGGAACACAGTTGTTGCCGACCACCAGTAACTACATGCCCAGATGGATTCCGCTGGTGCTGGTCTGGGTCTGTTTTGGCTTCATGTGGATGGAAACCGTGCTCGGATTCTGTGCGGGCTGCAAGGTCCATTCGCTGTTCGTGCGCATGGGCTTGTTGCAGGAAGAGTGCGAGGCCTGCAACAACCTCAGTTGGGGAAAATGAGAGACTGTCACCCATCATGAATACGTCAACATCGCCCGCCTTTCCCGACGCCGCCAAGACCTGGAACAGCCGCTTCGCGACCGGGGACTATATTTTTGGGACCGAGCCGAATGCCTGGTTGCGCGAACATGCTGCCGTGTGGTCAGCCGGGCAGCGTGTGCTTTGTGTAGCCGACGGTGAAGGGCGCAACAGTGTCTGGCTGGCGCGCCAGGGTTTGCAGGTGGATGCGTTTGACATTGCCGAGCTGGGTGTCGCCAAGGCACGCAAGCTCGCAGCGAGCAAGGGTGTGCAGGTGAACTATGTCGTGAGCGACTGCGACAGCTATGCCTGGCCGCAAGGCGTGTACGACGGTGTGGTGGTGATCTTTGTGCAGTTTGCCGATCCGGCCATGCGCGAGCGCATGTTCACCCACATCAAGCACAGCCTCAAGCCCGGTGGCACCATGGTGCTGCAGGGTTACACGCCCAGGCAACTGGAGTACAAAACCGGCGGCCCGCCACAGGTCTCACACCTGTACACAACTGACATGTTGCGCCAGGCGTTTGCCGATTTAGACGTGCTTGAGTTGCGTGACTACGAGGCCGAACTCAGCGAAGGTGACCGGCATACCGGTATGTCTGCCCTGATTGGCTTGGTGGCCCGCAAGCCCTGACAAGCCATTGCCGTTAACGGGATAGATGGATGCGGCTAGGACCGGGCAGTTGCCAGGCCAGTGACGTGTGCCAGTGTATTTTCGGCATGACGTGCGTCACTGCCACGCCAGGCCACGATCTGGTCCGGCCGGATCAGCACCAGGGGAGCCTCGTACAAGGCCAGCAACTCGGCTGATGCATGGTGCACTACCGTCAAGCCGATACCCAGCTTCCGGGCGCCTGTTTCAAACGCAGAACTGTCGTGCACGCCAGGTCCGAGCACCAGCAATGTCCATTCGAAGCCAAAACTGTCGAACAGGGAGCGGCCATCATCCAGCCAGGCATGCGGTGGGCGCCCGCCGGGGCAGGCGGTGGGCTGGTACGTGTTCGGCGCATCAAGCGGCGGCGTAGTGCCATCGGCCACGATGATGGGTGAGCCGTCGTAACGTCCGCCAAAGGTGATGCCAGGGATGTTGAACTCGCGTCGCACATGGCCATTGAGGTATTCCGACGCAGCAGCACGGGCCTGCTCGCCCGCCGCCGTGTCATCGGCCAGTTCGGGTGCAGCTTCGAACAAGCCGATCGAATCCGCCAACTGGCGTGCATAGCTGGTGTTGCGCATGGCAAGCGGCTTGCGTTCCAGTTCGTAGCTGTCGAGCAGTGTGGAGGGGGCCTGGCCCTTGAGCACGGCGGCGAGCTTCCAGCCCAGGTTCACCGCGTCTTCCACGGCAGTGTTGTAGCCCAGTCCACCCGTGGGGGTGAACAGGTGCACGGCGTCGCCGCCCAGAAAAATGCGGCCCCGCTGGAAGTGCTCGGCCACCAGGGCATGCCCTGCGGTCCAGGTAGCCATGGAGAGGATGTCGATCGAGATGTCCAGCCCTGAAGCCTGGGCAAACAGGCGGCGTGCATCGTCCTCGGTCAGGGCCTCGGTCTCTTCGTCGCTGCCCATCTGTACATGAAATGCAAACTCACCTTTGCCATCCACCGACATGATGAAAGCGCGCAGCGCCGGGTTCACCATCACATACATCCAGGCCCGGTCATTGGGGTTCTGCGCATAAAAAGCCGGCGCGCGAAGATAGACCGCGAGCATGCGGCCCCCCATGAACTTGCGCTTGAAACCTGTGGCGCCTTCCCACGCGATGCCGAGCTGGTTGCGAACCTGGCTGCGGGCACCATCAGCTGCCATGAGGTAGCGGGCCTGCACCGCCACCGGTGTGCCGCCATCGACCGCCTGCACCGTGGCCTCAATGCCTGCGCCGGTGTCCTTGAAGGAGCTGAGTTGCCAGCCATAGCGCAGGTCAACCGAGGGCAACTGCTGGGCATGCTGGCGCAGCGTTACCTCCACATATTTTTGCGAAATGCGGTGCGGCAGCTCGGCCGCGCTCCAGGAGCCGCTCATGTTCTTGATCAGTTGAGGTGCGGCCGCTGCCGTGGGCAGGCGCAGGCGGGCCAACTCGTGACCGGCAAAACGTGTGAGGTAGGCGATGTCGGTCGGGTGGTCGGGCGGCAAGCCCTGGGCACGGATCTCATGCGCAAAGCCAAGACGGCGGAAGTGCTCCATGGTGCGTGCTTGCGTGGCATTGGCCTGCGGGTTGAAGGCGGTGCCCGGCTTGGCATCCACGACCAGGCAGGCAATGCCACGGCGACCCAGTTCGTTCGCCAGCATGAGGCCACAGGGGCCGCCGCCAGCAACCAGCACATCGATGTTGATAGAGGCTGCCACGCTCAGACCCCGAAGCGGCTGGTCCACTTTTTCTCGTAATTCATCTTGGCGAAGTGCTCGGCAATGAAGTCAATGAAGGTGCGCACCTTGGCCGACAGATGCTTGCGGCTGGGGTAGGCCAGGTTGATGGTCAGGCGGGGCAGCTCCCACGCGTCAAGCACGGGCACCAGGCGGCCGGCCACGATGTCGTCGTAAAGAATATAGGTGGGCTGCACGAGAATGCCCATGCCGTCGAGCGCGGCGGCGCGCAGGATCTGGCCGTCGTTGGACTCCAGCAGGCCCTTGACCGACAGGGTCGTGGTCTGGCCCTCGCGTGTGAAGCGCAATTCGTCGGGGTGGTTGGCGTGCAGGTAGATCAGCAGATGGTGCTGGTGCAGGTCTTCCAATGTCTTGGGAAAGCCGTGCCGGGCCAGGTAGCGTGGTGAGGCGGCGAGGATACGGCGTGTTTCGCCCAGACGGCGGATCGTGATGTTGGAGTCGGGCTCGTACTCGCGCGTGCGGATGGCCACATCGATGTTGTTGTCGATGATGTCCATGTAGCGGTTGGCGGCCTCCAAATGCACCGTGACATTGGGGTAGCGCTGGGTGTATTCGCGCAGCAGCGGCGCCACATGGTGCATCGAGAACGAAAGCGAGGCCGAGATGCGCAGCATGCCGGTGGGATTGAGCGTGGAGGCATTGACGGTGCTCTCGGCGTCCTTGAGCTCGGCCAGGATGCTTTTGGCCCGGTTGTAGAACTCCTGCCCGGTGTCGGTGAGGAACAGGCGGCGCGTGTTGCGTTCCACCAGCCGGGCAGCCAGACGGTCCTCCAGCGATGACAGGTGGCGGCTGGCGGCTGCATTGGACAGATTGAGGGCTTCTGCCGCACGGCTCATGCTGCCGGTTTCGGCCACCTGCACAAACAGTTCAATCTCGGTCCAACGATCCAATCAACGCTCCTGAGGGGCACACAGCGATCAGCTGCTTCCAGAAGGAAGTCAGCCCAGTCAAGCCTTGTTTGACATTGGCCTATTATTTCCACTGTGCGAAAAAGAGATTTACAACAAAGCTCTATCGCGAATTGTCGTGGACTTTTAAAGTCCGTATCACAGAGCAAACCCTCAGGAACGCCCATGCGCAATCTCAATCAGGACACCATCACCCAGGCCGTCATCGCCCGTTTTGCCAGCACGCCCGATCCACGCCTCAAGGAGATCATGACCAGTCTCGTGCAGCACCTGCATGCGTTCGCGCGCGAGGTCAAGCTGACCGAAGAGGAGTGGATGAAAGGCATCCAGTTCCTGACGGCGACGGGTCAGATGTGCGATGAAAAGCGCCAGGAGTTCATCCTGCTCAGCGACACACTCGGCCTGTCCATGCTCACAGTGGCGATGAACAACGACAAACCCACGGGCTGCACCGAGCCCACCGTGTTCGGCCCCTTCTTTCTGGAGGATGCCCCCGAGTACCAGTTGGGTGATGATGTGGCCAACGGCGCCACGGGCGAGCCCTGCCTGGTGAGCGGTACGGTCAAGAGCCTTGACGGCAAACCCATCCCCAATGCATTGATCAACGTCTGGCAGGCCGATGCCGATGGCAATTACGATGTGCAGTATTCCCACCTGGCGCATCCGCAGGCACGGGGCATCCTGCATGCCGACGAGCAGGGGCGTTTTCACTTCAAGACCATCCTGGCCGAGGCCTATCCGATTCCCAGTGACGGCCCGGTCGGCGCGATGCTCAAGGCCACCAACAACCACCCGTGGCGACCGGCGCACCTGCACTTCATGATTGATGCGCCAGGTTACGAGCGCCTCATCACCCACGTGTTCCGTGACCATGACCAGTACCTTGACTCCGACGTGGTGTTTGGCGTGCGCTCGACGCTGATCGCTGACTGGGTCAAGGAGGCTGACGGCACCTACAGCCTGAAATACGACTTTGTGCTCAACCCGGTGGTCTGACGCATTGGCAGCACAGTCATGATTTACACCTTCATCCTCATCGACAAGCCTGACCACGCTGACTTGCGTCAGCGCGTGCGGCCCGAGCACAAGGCCTACCTCGCGGCAGTGGCTGACCGCATGGCATTTGCCGGTCCCTTCACCAAGGACGACGGGCAGACCATGCTGGGCAGCCTGCTGGCGATCGATTTCGATTCGCGTGACGCAGCCCATGCCTGGCTGGCCAATGAACCCTTTACCCAGGCGGGCCTGTATGCCAGCACCACGATTCATGCCTTTGTGAACCTGTGGCCGCAAAAGGCCGGTTTTCCGCCAACGGCCTGATGCCGTGCAGGACCTCGGCATGATCAGGCACATCGTGATGTGGAACATCCGTGGTGACACGCCAGCGGAGAAGGCGCGTGGCATCGAGTTGCTGCAACGCAGCTTTGCGAGTTTGCGCGGGCGCATACCTGGCATGCTGCATCTGGAGATTGGTGTGGATTCGAGCCGCATCGACTATGCCTGCGACGTGGTGCTGTATTCAGAATTTGAAAACCAGGCGGCACTCGACGCCTACGCCACACACCCCGAGCACCTGCGCGTGAAAGCCGAACTGAGTGATCTGCGCACGGCCCGCCATCAGGTGGACTACACGGTGTCTGGCCTAAACCCATGATGTGATTCAGGAGACAAGAGATGAACGACGACATGAAAGAAGAGTTGCTGATCCGGCAGATGGTGGAGCGCTGGGCAGTCTGGCGTGATGCCGGTGACTGGGAGCGTTTTGCCACCGTCTGGCACCCCGAGGGGGTGATGATGGCCACCTGGTTTCAGGGGCCGTTCGCGGATTTCATCCGGGTGACGCAGGAGGGCTGGGCCAAGGGGGTGAGCATCCTGCACTTTCTGGGCGGCTCTGCTGTCGAGGTGGCGGGCGACCGTGCCATTGCGCAGACCAAGATGACGATTTCGCAGCGTGGCATGGTCGAGGGTGCTGAGGGCCCTGTGCTGTGTGATGTGGTGTGCACAGGCCGCTTTTATGACTTCGTGATCCGACACAACGGCGCGTGGAAGCTGCTGCACCGCCAGCCGATCTACGAGAAGGACCGCATCGATCCCGTGGACTCCTCGGCCCGGCTCAAGCTCGATGCCCAGGCACTGTCCACCTTCCCCGAAGGTTACCGCCACCTGGCTTACATCCAGACGCGCATTGGCTACACCGTGAAGATGGACATGCCCATGCTCAAGGGCCCGGTCGTCGAAGAGTTGTACCGCCGTGGCGCACGCTGGCTGGCGGGCGGCGTACTCGAGTGCTGAAGCGACCCAGGTACAGCACAGACACGGTACGGCACTTGAGAGGCAGCGCAGACTGCCCAAGCCATCAGGGTGGAGATCACTCGCATCAACAGGAGACGACATGACATTTCCCGTACACGAGGTACAAGCCTCTTTGAGCCCGGCATCAGCCGGTCGCCGTCAGCTGATCCGCTCCCTGCCGGCCCTCGGGCTTTGGGGTGTCGCCACGCCCTGGGCGCTGGCGCAAGGGGCTTATCCCAACCGGCCGCTGAGGGTCATCGTGCCGCAGCCACCGGGCGGTGGTTTCGACTTCGTGGCGCGTGCCCTGGCGGATCGCTTGTCCAGACAGATCGGTCAGAGCGTGGTGGTGGAGAACAAGACCGGCTCCGGCACACTGATTGGCACCGAGGCAGCAGCCAAGGCCGACCCTGACGGCTACACCCTGTTGATGGGTTCGGTTTCCAACATCGCGCTCAACATGGGGCTGTACAACAACCTGTCCTATGACAGCCTGCGCGACTTCGAGCCCGTTGGCATGGCCGTGAGCTACAGCTACACGCTGATGGCGCGCAACGATCTGCCCTTCAACTCGCTCAAGGACGTGGTGGCCTATGCCAAGGCCAACCCGGGCAAGCTCACCTACGCCTCGGCCGGCAACGGCTCGGGCCAGCATGTGCTGGCGGCAGCCCTGTGGCACCTGGCAGGCGTGAACGTGGTGCACGTGCCTTACCGCGGCGCACAGGCAGCCTACCTGGACTTGCTGGGCGGGCGTGTAGATGTGTTTTTTGATCTGTCTTCCACCGCCCGGGGTCAGGTCGAAGCTGGCAAGGTCAAGCCGCTGGCGCTGTCGGGTGCTGAGCGCAACCCCATGCACCCCAATGTGCCGACCATCCTGGAGTCCGGTGTGGCCCAGCTCGACCTGGAGTCCTGGTTTGGCTACTTCGTGCCGAGCAAGACCCCGGCCGAGGTACAGGAGCGCCTGCGCACCGAGCTGGCCCGCGTGATTGCCGCGCCCGAGTTGCAGGAGACCTTCCGCAAAGCCGGCGGCAAGCCGCTGAGCTTGAGCACCGAGCAGACGCGGGCGATGGTCAAGCGCGACGTGGAGCGCTGGACCAAGCTGGTGCGCGACATCGGCATCTCGGCGGGCTAAGACCCTCTGGCGGCGCTGCTTTGGGCAGCGTCGCATAATTTCCTTTCTGCATTCTGATTAACCTGGTACCCACATGAAAATTTCCCAAGCCTGCCTCGACCAGATATTCATCAATGCCCGTACGGCCAACGGTTTCCTCGACAAGCCTGTTCCGCAGGAACTGCTGCAAGAGGTCTACGACCTGGCCAAATGGGGTGCCACCTCGATGAACACCCAGCCCACGCGCTATGTGTTCCTCAACAGCACTGAGTCCCGTGCACGCCTGATCCCGGCGCTGTCGCCCGGCAACGTGGACAAGACCAGGACTGCGCCCGTGACCGTGATCGTGGCAACCGACACGCAGTTCTATGAGCACATGCCCACGGTTTGGCACAACCCCGGCGCGAAGGAAATGTTCGAAGGCAATGCGGCCCTGGCAAGCGGCACGGCCACGCGCAACGGCACGCTGGGCGGCGCCTATTTCATGATCGCTGCGCGAGCGCTGGGCCTGGACTGCGGGCCCATGAGCGGCGTCGACCTGGCCAAGGTCAATGCCGAGTTCTTCGCTGATGGACGCCTGCAGGCCAACTTCCTGATCAACCTGGGTTATGGCGACGACAGCAAGCTGTTCAAGCGTAACCCGCGCCTGAGCTTCGAGCAGGCCTGCTCCGTGCTGTAAGTACAAAACAGAGCTTTAAGACACAGGCCTTAAACTCAGGCCCACCCGCCCAGGCCCCCTCTCGCAGGGGGCCTTTGTTTATCTGCTCACAGGCATGGTTTTGGACACATTGATCATCACTGACCCGTTTTTCTATGCGGTCGCCATTCCCGCCGTGCTGCTCATGGGCATCAGCAAGAGCGGCTTTGGTGTCGGTTTTGGCTCGATGGCCGTGCCCTTGATGGCGCTGGCTGTGAGCGTGCCACAGGCAGCGGCGATCCTGATGCCGATCCTGCTGCTGATTGACATGCTGGGTCTGGCGGTGTTCCGCCGCAGTTTCGACCGCGAGCTGCTCAAATTCATGCTGCCGCTGGGCCTGTTGGGTACGCTGATTGGCACACTCTTGTTCAAGGTGCTCGATGCGCATGTGGTGGCGGGTATCGTGGGTGGCTGCACGCTCTTGTTTCTGGCGCAGCGTCTGCTGTTCCCGCCCAAGGCCGGCAGTCCGCCGCCGCCACGCTGGGTGGGAGGCTTGCTGACCGTGGCCTCGGGTTTCACGAGTTTCGTGGCCCATGCCGGCAGTCCGCCCATCAGTGCCTATGTGATTCCGCTGCGCCTGTCACCCCTGAAGTTTGCGGCGACCATGGCCATCTTTTTCACTGCGATCAACCTGGCCAAGTGGATTCCCTACGCATGGTTAGGCCTGTTCGGCGGCAACACCCTGATGACCTCACTGGTGTTGCTGCCCGTGGCCCCGCTGGGCGTCTGGTTGGGGCTGCGCCTTGCCAAACGCATCAGCCCGGTGCTCTTCTACCGCTTGGTCTACCTCGGCATGTTCCTCACGGGCAGCAAACTGCTGTGGGATGGCTTGCACTGAGTGCCGTCGAATCCGGCAGGATAACGTTCATTCGTCTGCAATCGGGTTCGACAGGGTGCCGATGCCCTCGATCTCGATTTCGCAGATGTCGCCAGGTGCCATCCAGACCGGAGGTGTGCGCGCATAGCCCACACCGGCAGGGGTGCCAGTGATGATCACGTCGCCGGGCTCCAGCGTCATGCATTCGGTGATGATGCAAAGGGCCTCGACCACATCCCACAGGAATAGCCCGGTGTTGGAGTCCTGCATGACCTTGCCATTCAGGCGCGACTGGATGCGCAGGCCGGCGGCCCCGGGCGGCAAGGCATCGGCGGTGACCATCCAGGGGCCGAAGGGGCCGGTGCCATCGAAATTTTTGCCGATGGTCCACTGGTTGGTCTTGCGCTGGTAGTCGCGGATGCTGCCATCGTTGAAGCAGGCATAGCCAGCCACGCAGTCCAGCGCGTTGGCTTTCGTCAAATGGCGGGCCCGCTGGCCGATGATGATGGCCAGCTCGGCCTCGTAGTCGAGCCTGGTGGAGGCCTTGGGGCGGATGATCGGTGCGTTGTGTCCGATGATCGAGGTCGCGCCGCGCAGGAAGAAGCTTGGGTACTCAGGGCGTGCATGGCCGCCCTCGGCAGCATGATCGGCATAGTTGAGCCCCATGCAGACGATCTTGCCTGGATGCAGCACGGGGGGCAGCAACTGCAACTCACCCAGTGCCAGCATGGCACTGGCGGGGGCTTGGGCTGCCAGCGCTTCGGCCTCCTTGAGTTTCGTCGGCCCATTACCGTTACCCAGCAGGAGAACGAGGTCACGGGGCTTGGCCGGCATGGCCTCGGTCAGGTCCACGACCTGCTGGCCCTGCACAAGACCCAGCCGGGGCAAAGGGTCGCCTGATTTGATGAACTGGATGAAATGCGCCATGGTTAATTATCGATAAAAGTTAATAAATTCTAAAATGTCGATAAATAGAAATATAGCACTTTGTTACGAATATGTAATGCGACCGGGGGCTGCGATCGGGTAGGGTATGGTGCAGGCAGCTTGCCATGCAGACGCGGGCGACCTGCGGGCCTGCAGCAGGTGCGAACCGGGGCGACGGCTGCCTCACCTTATGTAGCAAATTGAGACATTGGTGCTGGCGCCTTCCCAATCTGGTTTTTTTGGCAATCCCTATCAAAATGGTTTCATGACCACAGTCGTATTCGCAGATCTCGTTGGCAGCACAGGCATTTTTGAACGCCTGGGGGATGCGACCGCGTCACGTTTTGTCACCCAACTCATTGGTGAACTCAGCCAGCAGTTCGAAGCCCACCGTGGTCGCGTGGTCAAGCTGCTGGGTGATGGACTGTTCGTGGTGTTCCCAGCTGAAAGTGATGCCTTGACTGCGTGCGTCAGCATTCTCAAGCGCCTGCAGGAACACCCCATCCGGCCCGAAGGGGCTGGTCCTGCCGTGCAGATGCAGATGGGCTTGGACGCTGGCGACGTGGTCGAGATCGAGGGGGACTGCTTTGGCGATACCGTGAACTCCGCTGCCCGGCTGGCTGACCTCGCCGGTGCGTCCCAGATACTGACCACACAGAGCGTCTGGAACGCCCTGCCGCCGGTGCAGCAGGCGACTCTGCGCAGCATGGGGCCGATGTACTTGCGGGGCAAAGCCGAGGTCAGCCATGTCTACCGGGTGGAGTGGCAGGCCGGTCGTGAGGAGGATGCCACGATGACCGGGCGCTCGATGTTTGCCCCTTCACGCCATGCCTGGCTGGAGCTCAGCGTGGGTGAAAAATGGCTCAAGCTGGAACCACAGGCCGCCAAAATGTCGATCGGCCGCGCCCTGGATGCCTCCTTGTCACTGAGCGATCCCCGTGTGTCCCGTATGCATGCAACGGTGGAGTGGCGTGGCGGGCAGTTTGTGCTGGTGGATGCTTCGAGCTATGGCACCTGGGTCTACTTTGGCGACCAGACCCAGCCCGTGGTGCTGCGCCGTACCGAATGCTTTCTGGTTGGTCGCGGTCAACTGGCGCTTGGCTGCGCTCGACAGGAAGAGCATGCGCCCCTGATCGAATTCTCGATCCGGGTCTGAGGTCTGATGACCAGCCGCTTGCCCGCCAGGTGACCTACTAGAATCATTTTTTTGAATTTGCACTTTCCACTGACACCTTCCATGAGTCTGAAGAAGCTTGGCCGCTACGATCTATTGCGTGTAATTGGCAAGGGAGCGATGGGCCTGGTGTATGAGGGGCGGGACCCGAACCTGGATCGCCGCGTGGCGATCAAGACCATCAAGGTGGAGAACCTTTCCGAAGAAGCTGCGGCGGAATACGAAGCCCGCTTCAGGACCGAGGCCCGTTCGGCGGCACGCCTGCAGCACCCGAACATCGTGAGCGTGTATGACTCCGATCGGGACGGCGACACCGCTTTTCTGGTCATGGAGTATGTGGAGGGTGAAGACCTCAAGCACCATCTGGATCAGGGGTTCCGCTACTCGCTCGAACAGGCGGTCGGCATCATGCGGGACTTGCTGGCCGCGCTGGAGTATGCGCACAGCCAGAACGTCGTGCACCGTGACATCAAGCCCGCCAACCTGTTGATCGAGGGCAGTGGCCGCATCAAGCTGACGGATTTTGGCGTGGCGCGTATCCAGGACTCGGGTGAAAGCACGCGCACCCAGGGCTCCATGGTCGGCACCCTCAAGTACATGTCACCCGAGCAGGTGCAGGGCCTCACCATCGATGCCCGGGCAGACCTGTTTTCCGCTGGCATCGTGCTCTACCAATTGCTCACGGGTGCGCGTCCATTCGATGGCGAAAACGATTTCGCCATCATCCACCAGATCATCAACCACCATCCCGCCGCGCCGAGCTCGTTCAATACCGGCTTGCCGCGCGAGGTCGATGCGGTGGTGGCGCGCGCCCTGGCCAAATCGCGCGATGCGCGCTTTGCCACCGCACGGGAGTTTGCCGATGCCTTGCAGGCTGCATTGCGGCAGGCGGACGACACCACGATCGTGCCGCCGCCAGGTTTGCCTCGTACCGAGGGGCGTTCGTTCGGCAGTGCCTCGCTGCGCACCATCCTGAGCCCTTCACCCGGACCGGAGCCTTCCCGCAGTGGCAGCAACCCCACGGTCACGCAAGAGCTTGAGCTGGTGTTCTGGAAGGACATCAAGGACTCGGTGGATCCGCAGGACCTGGCGCTTTTCCTGGACAAGTTCCCTGCCGGCATCTATGCCGATCTGGCGCAACGCCGCTTGGCCCGGCTGAAAGATGCTTCCTTGGGCAGCAGCACCGCCACGGCCGCTCCAGGCGCATTCATGGAGGGGGCATCAGCCGTGCCTCAGACCGGGCAACCGCCTACTGCGGCATCGGCCTCTGGCATACCAGGGGCTGACCTCTCGGCGGCCCCGTCCTTGGCGGAAAAGTGGCGTGCGGCGGGTCTGATGACGCAGGTACTGGCAGGGCTGGGTGTGCTGGTCGTGCTGGTGGCGGGCGCACGGCTGTTGGGCGGGCGATCCGAGCAGCTACCCGAGCCGACTTCGCTTGCTGCACCGGCCCAAACGGCGCCCGCAGAATCGCCTTCGAAAGAGGCCAGCGCCACAACGCTCCAGAAGACGGCAAGCACCACAAACGCCGCATTGACCCGCAAACCCGTCGTCAAACCGGCGCCTGCCAAGGCACCCGTGCAAGCACAGGCGGCTGCTCAAGCGGAGAAGGTCGACAAGGCGGAGGCCCCGAAGCCGGTCGCCAAATCAGATGTGCCTGCTGCAACTTCTGCCTCGGGCGCGTCAACGGCAGCCAAACCCGCCCAAACCAGTCCGAAGGATGCCTGTGCGGACCGGGTCCTGCTGGGATACCTTTTGTGCATGGCTGAGCAGTGCGAAAAACCTGTTTTCGTAAACCATCCGGTCTGTGTTGAGCGGCGTGAGATGGAACGACGGACCCGTGAAGAGCAAAAGCGCTTCTGAGCGTCTGAAAAAACGATGAGTGGTTTGAGCTAGCGGCCCAGGGTTACCAGTCTTTGGGACGCCGGCTGGCCTGTTGCTCCCGCTCCCTCGCTACCTGCTCTTCAAGCTGCTGCCGTCCCTGTTTGACAACGGCAATGGTTTTGGCCCTGTCACGGTGATGCGGGTACATCTGCTCAAACAACTCAAGATTGTGCTGGCGAAAGCGCATGGCCTGTTGACGTGCTGCGTGGGGTGGCATGCCCAGCAACTCCAGCACGGTGCGGCCGCTGCGCAGGCTGGATTCGAACAGCTCGCGTTCGACCCGCATCACGCCGCGGTCACGCAACTCATTCCAGTGCGTCACATCGCGTGCGCGTGCCACGATGTGCAGTTGCGGGAAGTGCGCCTGCACCAGGTCGACGATGGCGAGGGACTGCTCAACGCTGTCTACCGCCAGCACCAGGATATGCGCACTCTCTGCACCCGCAGTGCGCAGCATGTCGAGCCGGGAGGCATCGCCGTAAAACACCTGGTAACCGAAGCTGCGCGCCGCTTCGACCATGTCGGCATCGTGGTCCAGCACGGTGGGCTTCATGCCCTGGGCCATGAGCAGGCGGGCGATGATTTGCCCGTAGCGGCCAAAGCCCGCGATGATGATGGGGGCAGATTGGGGCTCGGAGATTTCTTCCATTTGCGTGGTTTTTCGGGCCGCCCAGCGGGGCAGCAGAAGTTTTTCGATGGCAACCAGCAGCAGTGGACTGAGCAGCATGGACAGGGCCACCGCGCCGATCAGGAGCGAGGCGACATCAGCGGCAAACACGCGGGCACCCACGGCAGCCTGAAACACCACAAAGGCGAACTCGCCGCCTTGCGCCAACAGCACGGTGAAGACCGGCCGCTCCTGGAATGGCAGCGGCATGAGCCGGGCCAGCATGAAGATCACCAGCAGTTTGATCAGCAGAAAGCCCAGCAGGATGGCCGCCATCAACCAAGGCGATTGCCAGAGCACGCCGAAATCGATGCTCATGCCCACGGCAATGAAAAACAGGCCCAACAGCAGGCCCTTGAAGGGCTCGATGTCGGTTTCCAGCTCCCGACGGTATTCGCTTTCAGCCAGCAGCACACCGGCCAGGAAAGCACCCAGCGCCATGCTCAGACCCACGAATTGCATCAGGGCCGCAATGCCCACCACGAGCAGGAGTGAGGCCGCAGTGAAAATTTCCGGCGTGTTGCTGCGCGCAATCCAGCGCAGCACCGGGCGCAGCAGCAAGCGCCCACCCAGCACGATGCTGGCGATCACGGCGACGATCTTGAAGGCCTCAAGTGAGATATCCCCCAGGCTGCTGGCTTCATGAGGGTCACCGGCAATGCCCAGCAAGGGCAGCAAGGCCAGGATCGGGATGGCAGCCACGTCCTGAAACAGCAGAATCGAGAAGCTGGCCTGGCCGCTGGAGGTGTGCAGGAGGTTGCGCTCCTGCATGGTCTGCAAGGCAATCGCCGTCGAGGAGAGGGACAGCCCCAGCGCTGCCACGACCGCCATTTGCCAGCTGACGCCAAATGCCAGAGCCACGACGGCGATGACCACGGCACAAGCCAGTACCTGAGCGCTGCCCCAGCCAAAAATGGGACGGCGCAGGCTCCACAGGCGTCGCGGTTCGAGTTCCAGCCCCACCAGAAACAGCATCAACACCACGCCAAATTCAGCAAAGTGCAGGATGTCCTGCACATTGGTCACCAGACGCAGGCCCCAAGGGCCAATGGCGATGCCGGCGGCCAGATAGCCGATGATGGCTCCCAGCCCCAGCTTTTTGGACACGGGCACGGCCAGCACGGCCGCTGCTAGGTAAATGAAGCTGTTGATCAGCCAGGCAGGGGCGTGTTCCATAGGTATAGGGTGTCTGCGGCAGCCGTTCGTAAGGGGTCAGAGCGCTGGTCGCAGGCTGACCGGTCGGTCGGCGGGCGGTACATCGCAGGCCGGGCATTCATCCAGATCGGCAAGCTCGGGCCATTCGGGATAGCGCTGCAGGCGCTCGGAGAATATCTCCAGGTGAGCGGCCAGGTCCTGCTCGCTGACATGGTGCGCCCCATGCAGCATCAGCGGCGGCAGGAAGCGCATGCCGCACAGCGCTGCGGTTTGTTCATACGGCGGCAGAAATGCATCGAAAAAATAGCGGTTGTAGCTTTGAGGGTGGTAGGAGTCCTCAGAGCCCCCGGTAGTCGCCACCAGCCACACAGCCTTGCCGCGCAGGGCGTTACCTGCCTGGCCATTGTGTGCACTGCTGCCATAGGCCCAGCCATAGGTCAGCACCTCATCGAACCAGAGCTTTTGCAGTGCGGGCATGGAGTACCACTGAATCGGGTGCAGCAGCACCAGCAATTTGGCCTGGCTCAAGGCCTGTTGCTCGCGCTGGACATCGATTGCATAGTCGGGGTAACTGCCATACAGATCCTGCAACTGGACGCGGGGAAGAAGCTGTGCTTGCTCCATCAGGCGGCGGTTCACGCGGGACGCACGCCAATCCGGATGGGCTGCAATCAGGTAGATGTCCGGGGGTGAGCCGGGAGCCTCGGTTTGGAGCTTGTCGCGCATACCGTTACCATATCGCAAAACTGTCGCCTAGCGCGGAGGAGTGTCGCATGCCTGTGGTTGTGATTGCCAATCCCAAAGGGGGTGTCGGAAAGTCGACACTGGCCACCAATGTCGCCGGTTATTTCGCCAGCCAGGGCCATGCGGTCATGCTGGGGGATGCGGACCGCCAGCAATCGTCCCGGCTGTGGCTGGGGCTGCGCCCGGAAGCGGCCCGGCCGATCTCGACCTGGGAGGTCGGGGATAACTCGGTGGCCAAGCCGCCCAAGGGCACCACCCACGTGGTGCTGGACACACCCGGCGGACTGCACGGGGCGCAACTGGATGATGTCATCAAGCTGGCCGACAAAGTGCTGGTGCCCCTGCAACCCAGCGTATTCGACATCTTCGCGACCCGGGCCTTTCTGGACCAGCTGGCCGAGCACCGCAAGGCCGGAAAGATACAGGTCGGGCTGGTGGGCATGCGGGTGGACGCCCGCACGATTGCGGCGGACAAACTGCGTGAGTTTGTCGAACAACTGGGCCTGCCGGTACTGGGCCAGGTACGCGATACCCAGAACTACATCCATCTGGCGGCCCGGGGCCTGACCCTGTTCGACGTCGCCCCTGGGCGCGTGGCCAAGGATCTGGCGCAGTGGCAGGCGCTGTGCGAGTGGCTGGACCGGTGACAGCATGTGCTTTGTCGCTGGCTTGACATGCTGGTGCCGGCGGGCGCGCTAAAGTGCCTGCATGAAAACATTTGAAACCCTGCAGGAGCTGAGCTCCTGCGTGGGCCAGGAAGTCGCGATCAGCGACTGGCTCACCATCACCCAGGACCAGATCAACCAGTTCGCGCAAGCCACCGGGGACCATCAGTGGATCCATGTGGACGTTGCGCGGGCCCAGGCCGGGCCGTTTGGCGCACCCATCGCGCATGGCTTTCTGACTCTGTCGCTGTTGCCGCGCTTTTTTGAGTCCTCCATGGAGATCACCGGTTCACGGCTGGGTGTGAATTACGGACTGAACAAGGTGCGCTTCATGGCACCGGTGCCGGTGGGCAGCCGCCTGCGCGCCCGCATGACGCTGCTGAGCTGCGAGGACATCGATAACCAGGGCGTGCAACTGGTCTGGGCCGTCACCGTGGAGCGCGAGGGCAGTCCCAAGCCCGTGTGCGTGGCGGAATCCGTGGTGCGACGTTATCCCTGATGAAATTGGCTTCTGGCCCTTGCCAGTCATGCGCTAATAGCTACTAATTCAATAGCAATCAGGCTCCGACTGAAATGGGCAACTCGGCAAAGCCGTTTTGACGCCAGGCCTCGAACACCGTGACAGCCACGGCGTTGGACAGGTTCAGGCTGCGCTGGCCGACGCGCATCGGCAGCTTCAGTGTCTGGGATGCAGGAAACTGCGCTCGCACCGTATCCGGTAGTCCCCGCGTCTCCGAGCCGAACACCAGCCAGTCACCCGGCGCAAAGTGCATGTCATGCACGAGGCGGGTGCCGCGCGTGGTCAGGGCAAACAGGCGCTCTGGCGCGGGCTGCTCGCTGGACAGAAAGGCTGCCCAGTCGGCATGGCGTCGGACCTGCGCATAGTCATGGTAATCGAGCCCGGCACGGCGCATGTGCTTGTCGTCCATCGAAAACCCCAGTGGCTCCACCAGATGCAGGATGCACCCGGTGTTGGCGGCCAGACGGATGACGTTGCCGGTGTTCGGTGGAATTTCAGGCGCTACAAGAACGATATGGAACATGGGGCTATTGTCGCTGCGTCGTGTCGGTGTCAGCGCGCACCAAGGGCGCCTCAATCCGCATCCGTGCGCGCCACCACAAGCCCCGTGATGTGGGCCGCGCCAGCTGCACGCAGTGCCCGAGCGGATGCAAACAGCGATGCACCGCTGGTCATGACATCGTCGATCAGGATGACGCGCCGGTTCTTGAGCTGTGATTGCTTCAGAGGGTCGACAGCAAAGGCCGCTGCGACATTGCGTTCCCGCTCGGCGCGCTTGAGCTGGCTTTGGGGTGGTGTGTCCTGAATCCGCAGTAGCAACTGGTCGGCCACTTTGTCGGGCGACAGAAGGCGGGCCAGCAGCAGCGCCTGGTTGAAGCCACGCTCCTTGAGGCGTTCTGTGGACAGCGGCATGGGGATGACAAAGTCGGCATTTTCCAGTGCTGGCTCTACCCAGGGGGCGCTGCGCAGCAGCAAGGCCAGACTTTGTGCCATACCGGGCTGGCCGTGAAATTTGTAACGAATGATCAGCTCTGACCAAGGGTAGGCATAAGGCACGGCCGCAAGGCATTGGTCCAGCGGTGGCGGCGTGGTGATGCAGGCCCCGCATCGGGTCACCGCCGGCGGAGTTGGCAGCGCGCAACTGCGGCAGCGTGATTGTGGCTGGGCAAACCGGGTGACGCAGGCCTCGCAGACGGCATCGGCCGGCCAGGCGCGACAGACGTCGCAACGACTGGGCAGGCGGGAGAGCAGCGCACGGAACATGGAGTCAATATACTCGTCAGCCTAGCCTCCTCACACCATGGCCACCGAACGTCCCCCTACCATTGATCCTGTTGCTGCCGAGCGCTGGCACATCCTGCCGGCAACGCCCTCTCCCTGGCTGCACGAGGAGGTGGCGCGGCGCATGGAGGAACGGCTTGGCTGGATCAAGCTGAAGCCCGCGAACTGGGTGCACTGGGAACCCCTGCGTGGCGGCGTGCAAGCTCATCGCCTGTTGACGCAGCGTTATCCGGGGGCAAGTTGTCATGTGATCGAGCCGACGCCGGCCTTGTTGCAGGCTGCAAGGCAGGCTTTGAGTCAACCCTGGTGGAGCCCGGCACGCTGGCGTGCAGCGCCAGTGCATTTTGAGGTGCCACCGCAGGCAAGTGTGCAGATGCTGTGGGCCAATATGGCGCTGCACATGGCGGTCGATCCTCAACAACTCATCGCACAGTGGCATCGCCTGCTCGCGGTGGATGGTTTTGTGATGTTCTCCTGCCTGGGGCCGGATACTTTGCGGGGCTTGCGCAGCCTCTATGAAAGCCTGGGCTGGCCCGCACCCGCACATGAGTTCACTGACATGCATGACTGGGGCGACATGCTGGTCAATGCGGGCTTTGCCGAGCCGGTGATGGATATGGAGCGCATCACGCTCACGTTTGCCAGTCCCGAGCGCCTGTTGCAGGAGTTGCGCGAACTCGGGCGCAACCTGCACACCCAGCGCTTTGCCGGGCTGCGGGGACGGCAGTGGCATCGCCAGTTACGGGAAGAAATGTCCCGTCGCCTGGCCAACCCGCAACAGCAGGGCAGTCTGGGGCTGGAATTCGAAGTCATCTACGGTCATGCACTCAAGCCCGTGCCACGACTCAAGGTGCAAGCGCAGAGCACGGTCACACTCGACGAGATGCGCACGGTGCTGCAAAAAAACAAACCCGGTCAGCCTCAGGGTTGATTTCGGGTCAACCCTGACGGACTTCCCCCCTGTAGGGTCGGCTACAATTCGGTGTTGGCTTATTTTTGGGAAATTCCCCGCGAGTTTGGCTGCCTGACAGATGTTGGGTGGTGCAATGTGAGTAATCCTAGTGTCTGACCTGGTTTTCCGATTCGCTGCGGTGCATGGATCTGATGTGCAATGGTCCCTGCGGCGCAATTGCTCGGTGACGCCAGCCCAGTTGGGCTGGCTTTACACTTCGCTGTGTGTGGTTTCACTGGGGATAGGGGTGTTTTTCTGGGTTCAGGGCGCCACACTTGTCATGCCGTTTGCATGGCTTGAGTTGTGTGCGGTTGGACTGGCCTTCTGGGTGTATGCCAGGCATGCAACAGATGGCGAAAAAATCAGGTTGCAGGGCTCCAGGCTGATCGTCGAGTGCGAAAGCGCCGGACACACGGAGCGTCTGGAGTTCAACCGGGATTGGGTACGTGTTGAGCCGAAGGCTGGTGATCATTCGCTGATTGAGGTGTCTGGTCAGGGGCGGTCGGTCGAAGTGGGGCGTTTCGTGCGCCGGGAATTGCGGCCCTTGTTGGCCAAAGAGATACGTATGGCGTTGCGCAAGGCGTGACGAGATCCGGGCAGGGGTGCGAGATGGCTCCTGGTATCGATTGCTAAATTTTTGGGTATTGAAGAAGTGAACACGATGAAGAAAATCTCCACCAAATTGGCTTCACTGCTGCTCTTCGCAGGTGCGTGGCTTGGAACAACAGCGGCGCATGCTGTCAATGATCTGCCGGGCGGCCCATCCGTGCGGCAGCTGAATTTGCCGACTGGAGTAACCAAAATTGCTGAAGAGTTGGCATGGTTGCACTGGTTCATGCTGATTCTGTGCGCGGTCATTTTTGTTGCCGTGTTCAGCGTCATGTTCTATTCCATCTGGAAACACCGCAAGTCGGTCGGCCACAAGGCCGCAAATTTCCATGAATCCGTGACAGTCGAGATCATCTGGACGATTGTCCCCTTCCTCATCGTGATCGGAATGGCATTGCCTGCGACCAAACTCCTGGTGGCAATGAAGGACACGACCAATTCTGACCTCACCATCAAGGCCACGGGCTACCAGTGGAAATGGGGTTATGACTATCTGGTGGGTGAAGGCGAGGGCATCGGCTTCATCTCCACACTCGACGCCAGTCATCGTGAGATGTCGAACAACGGTGCCAAGGGCGATATCCCTGATGACTACCTGTTCAAGGTGGACAACCCCTTGGTGGTGCCGGTGGGCAAGAAGATCCGCATCATCACCACAGCCAATGACGTGATCCACGCATTTGCCGTGCCTCAGTTCGGTATCAAGCAGGATGCGATCCCTGGCTTTGTGCGCGATACCTGGTTCCGTGCCGAGAAAACCGGCAACTACTATGGCCAGTGTCAGGAGTTGTGCGGCAAGGAGCATGCCTACATGCCGATCCACGTGAAAGTGGTAACTGCCGAGGAATATTCTCAGTGGGTCGATGCCAAGAAAAAAGAAGCGGCTGCCAAGGCCGATGATCCCAGCAAGGTCTGGACGCTCGACGACATCGTCAAGCGTGGAGAGAAAGTCTATGCGGCCAACTGCGCGGCCTGCCACCAGGCCAACGGCAAGGGCGCTGGCCCGATCAAGCCGCTCGACGGCGCTGCGGTCGTGCTCGACGCCGACAAGACCAAGCAGATCAATGTGCTGCTCAATGGCCAGAACAACGGCACCATGCCGTCCTGGAAGCAACTCAGCGACACCGAGATTGCCGCAGTCATCAGCTACACCAAGAACAACTGGTCCAACAAGACCGGGCAGGTGGTTCAGCCGGCTGACGTCAAGGCTGCCCGCAAGTAACCCGTCGTCAAACGAATTCAAGTATTGAGAAGGAAATCAGGATGAGTGCCGTTCTAGACCATCACGATCATGCCCATGACGACCACCATGACCACGCTCCCGTGGGCTGGCGTCGCTGGGTGTTTGCCACCAACCACAAGGACATTGGTACGCTGTACCTGCTGTTCGCATTCACCATGCTGATGGTCGGCGGAGTATTGGCCCTGCTGATTCGCGCCGAGTTGTTCGAGCCCGGTCTGCAACTGGTCAATCCCGAGCTGTTCAACCAGCTCACCACCATGCACGGTCTGATCATGGTGTTCGGTGCGATCATGCCGGCCTTCGTGGGCTTTGCGAACTGGATGATTCCGTTGCAGATCGGCGCAGCCGACATGGCCTTCGCCCGCATGAACAACTTCAGCTTCTGGCTGATGATCCCTGCTGGCCTGATGCTGGTGGGGTCGTTCTTCATGCCGGGTGGCGCACCTGCTGCTGGTTGGACGCTCTACGCGCCGCTGACGCTCCAGATGGGCCCCTCGATGGATGCCGGCATTTTTGCCATGCACATCCTGGGTGCAAGCTCGATCATGGGCTCGATCAACATCATCGTGACCATTCTCAACATGCGTGCCCCCGGCATGACGCTGATGAAGATGCCGATGTTCGCCTGGACCTGGCTGATCACTGCCTACCTGCTGATTGCCGTGATGCCTGTGCTGGCCGGTGCAATCACCATGACGCTGACCGATCGCCACTTCGGCACGAGCTTCTTCAACCCCGCTGGCGGCGGTGACCCCGTGATGTACCAGCACATCTTCTGGTTCTTCGGTCACCCCGAGGTGTACATCATGATCTTGCCGGCTTTCGGCATCATCAGCCAGGTTGTGCCTGCGTTTTCGCGCAAGAAGCTGTTCGGTTACGCCTCCATGGTCTACGCGACCTCTTCCATCGCCATCCTGTCGTTCATCGTGTGGGCGCACCACATGTTCACCACTGGCATGCCGGTGACAGGACAGTTGTTCTTCATGTACGCGACCATGCTGATCGCTGTGCCGACTGCGGTGAAGATTTTCAACTGGCTGGCCACCATGTGGCGTGGCTCCATGACTTTTGAGACGCCGATGCTGTTTGCCATCGGGTTCATCTTTGTGTTCACCATGGGCGGCTTTACCGGTCTGATCCCTGCCGTGGCCCCCATCGACATCCAGATTCAGGATACCTATTACATCGTGGCCCATTTCCACTATGTGCTGGTGGCCGGCTCGCTGTTCGCCATGTTTGCTGGTTACTACTACTGGGCTCCCAAGTGGACCGGTGTGATGTACAGCGAGCGCCGTGGCCAGATCCACTTCTGGTGGTCGCTGATCGCGTTCAACGTGACCTTCTTCCCCATGCACTTCCTGGGTCTGGCTGGCATGCCGCGTCGCTATGCTGACTACCCCATGCAGTTCGCTGACTTCAATGCTGTGGCCTCGGTGGGTGCATTTGCCTTCGGTTTTGCTCAGGTGTATTTCTTCGTCTTCATTGTGCTGCCCGGCATGATGGGCAAAGGTGAGAAAGCACCCCAGAAGCCCTGGGAAGCCGCAGAAGGCCTGGAGTGGGAAGTTCCCTCGCCTGCACCTTTCCATACCTTTGAGACACCGCCGAAGCTGAATGCGGATGCGACCAAGGTGATTGCCTGAACCGCTTTGCAGGACGCATGACATGACACCCGAACAAAAGAAATCCAATCTGAAGACCGGCCTGATCCTGGCCTCGATTGCCGTGGCTTTTTTCATCGGGTTCATGGTCAAGATGACACTGTTGAGCCGCTGAACCATGAGCCTCGGGCGCGCAAATATCAGGATGTTGGGCAAGCTCGCCGTGGTTGCGTGCGGCATGTTTGCTTTCGGTTATGCGCTGGTGCCGCTTTACAAGGCGATTTGCGAGGTTACGGGCATCAATATCCTGGCCTTGGGTGAGCGGAATATTCCCGGCGCCAAGGTCAAGCTGCCTGCGAATACGCAGGTTGACATGAGCCGCACCATCACGGTCGAGTTCGATGCCAATGCACGCGGTCCATGGAGCTTTCAGCCGGCCATGCGTTCGGTGAAGGTGCATCCTGGTGAGTTGACCACGGTGATGTACGAATTCCAGAACACACAAAACCGGCGCATGTCTGCCCAGGCGATCCCGAGCTACGCACCGACCCAGGCTTCGACGCATTTCAACAAGCTGGAGTGCTTCTGTTTCAACCAGTACACCCTTGATCCGGGTGAAAAGAAAAACTGGCCTGTGGCATTCGTGATCGACCCCAAGTTGTCGAAAGACGTGCACACAATCACGTTGTCGTATACCTTTTTTGAAGTGGGCAGCAAGACGCCTGCTGCGCCTGTGAACCCGGCGACGGCTGACGCTGCTGCTCACGTGAGCCCCAGGGTGGGGACTTGAGATGAAGGGCGACAGTGGTGGAGAGCCGCAAAGTCAGGTGTCGTTCCTGCGGAGCATCAAAGCTGTTGCATGGTCGTTCCTTGGTGTGCGCAAGAACAGTGAATACAAGGATGACCTCGCCAAAGTCAGTCCTTTCCACGTCATCGTGGTTGGCATTGCCGGTGTGATGCTGCTGGTCATAGGTTTGATAGTTTTGGTGAATTGGGTGGTGGCGCGCTGAGGCGGGCCAACCAGCGAAAAGATGGAAGAGAATTAGAAGGAATGGAGCTGAAATGAGTTCAACAACACACGGTACAACCCCGTACTACTTTATCCCCAGCCCGTCACGGCATCCCGCCATGGCGGCGTTCGGCCTGTTTTTTGTGATCTTTGGCGCTGCGCAATGGATCAATGGCGCCGATTGGGGCAAATATTCATTGATGTTTGGCCTGCTGTGGTGGCTCGGCGTGCTGTACCAATGGTTCAGCGAATCCATCAAGGAGAGCGAAGGTGGCCTGTACGGTCACAAGATTGACCTGTCCTTCCGCTGGAGCATGAGCTGGTTCATCTTCTCGGAAGTCATGTTCTTCGGCGCCTTCTTCACGGCGCTGTGGTGGGCTCGCATGCACTCTGTGCCGGCGCTTGGAAGTCTTGACAACGCACTGCTGTGGCCTGATTTCAAGGCTGTATGGCCCAGCGTGGTCGCAGGCGCGACCGCCTCCCCAGCTGGTATTGTGGAGCCGTTCACGACGATGGGCCCCTTCTGGCTGCCCACCATCAATACGGCCCTGTTGCTGACGTCTGGTGTGACGCTGACGATCGCCCACCACGCCCTGCGTGATGGGCACCGTGGCAAGACCATCGGTTTCATGTGGCTGACCGTGCTGCTGGGTGTGACCTTCCTCTGCGTGCAGGGTTACGAGTACTTCCATGCCTATACCGAGTTGAACCTCAAGCTTTCATCTGGCGTGTATGGCTCTACCTTCTTCATGCTCACAGGCTTTCACGGTTTCCACGTGTTTGTCGGCATGTTGATGCTGTTTTTCATCACACTGCGCCTGCAAAAAGGCCACTTCACGGCTGAGCGTCATTTTGGTTTCGAAGGCGCTGCATGGTACTGGCACTTTGTGGACGTGGTTTGGCTTGGACTTTACGTGCTGGTTTACTGGCTCTGATCAGCACGCTTGACTGCAAAAAGGCACCCCCGAGGTGCCTTTTTGATTTGGGCTCTGGAGGCGAGGGGAAGACGGCCTAGCGGCCCGCGCTGATGCCAGTAGGCTGGATGTAACCGAGTTTCCAGGCAATGAGGATGCAGACGAACAATAGAATGGACAAGCCGACCCGCAAGGCAAGCGCCCAAGCCATGTTGCTGGTTTTGGCCTTGCCGTCTCTTCCGTCCTTCATCATGAAGAAAAGGGCGGATCCCAGGCTGGCAAGGATGGCAAGGAAAGCGATGATGACCAAATACTTCATGAACAGGATTATCGCGTGCGATCGGGGCTGAAGTTCTGGTTGTTGACACTGTTTGCCCTGCTTGGTGCCGCTGCAACGCTGTCCCTGGGTTTCTGGCAGTTGTCGCGCGCTGCGGAAAAGCTGGCCTTGCAAGCCGCCATTGAGCGCAAGGCCAGTTTGCCAGCGCTCGATGATGTGGCACTGTTGGCGCTGCCCAATCCACTGGAGCAGGCCATGCATCAAAAAATCCTGTTGCATGGCCGTTGGCTAGCAGACAGAACCCTGTTTCTGGACAACCGCCCCATGAGCGGCAAGACGGGGTTTTATGTGGTCACGCCATTCGCGCTGTCAGGCAGCGACAAGGTGGTGCTGGTACAGCGCGGCTGGGTGCAGCGCAATTTCGTTGACAGGGCCAGTGTGCCCTCCATCGAAACGCCGGCAGGCGAGGTGGACATCAAGGGACTCATTTCCCCGCCACCTTCCAAGCTATACGAGCTGGGTGGCGCAGAGAGCGGCATCATCCGGCAAAATCTCGATATGGCGCAATACCGCGCAGAAACGGGCTTGGCATTGTTGCCGGTATCCGTACGGCAAACAGGTGATGCCGGGGATGGGCTAGAGCGGGATTGGCCGCAGATCAGCCTGGGTGTCAGTAAAAATTATGGCTATGCGTTTCAGTGGTTCGGCCTGTCCGCCCTGATTGCAATTCTTTATGTCTGGTTTCAAATTGTCAGAAGATTCTTCATCCCGCGCCGCACCTGAAGGCCCATCCGCCGCATCACGGGCGCAGGCGGATCAGCCTCTGGGCTTGACCGTGCACTCCCTGCCACAGCCCGAACAGGTGATGGATGCGGACAGCCGCAGGACACGACGTGGTCGCCTGAAAATGCTGGTCGTCATGCTGGTCTGCGCCGCACCCGTGGTCGCATCCTATTTCACCTACTACGTGGTGAGGCCTGAAGGACGCAAAAATTTCGGTGAACTCATCGAACCCCAGAAGGCCTTGCCTGAATTGACGGCCACCAGCCTCAGCGGCGTAACCAGCAATCTGCAGGCCCTCAAGGGGCAGTGGCTGCTGATCAGTGTGGCTGGTGCGGCCTGTGATGAGCGCTGTGAGCGGCATCTTTATCTGCAGCGTCAGTTGCGCGAAGGTCTGGGCAAAGAGAAAGACAAAGTGGACTGGGTCTGGCTGGTGAGCGATGAGGCGCCGGTGGCACAAAAACTGCAGCCCGCCTTGACGACTGCCACCGTGCTGCGTGTGCCCCAGGCCCAACTGGCGCAGTGGCTGGCACCCGCCAGCGGCCATGAACTCGCTGAGCACCTTTACCTAGTGGACCCCCTGGGGAACTGGATGATGCGCTTTCCACCTAAGCTGGATAACCAGGGGGCGGCCAAGGTCAAGCGTGATCTGGAACGGCTTCTGCGCGCAGCCAATTCCTGGGATGAGGCCGGGCGCTAGTTCACCATGGATGCACAAGTACTTTACGATCTTTCGCCCGTGGCCTGGCTCATGCTCATGGGCGTGTTGCTTGCACTGGGCCCGCTGGTCTGGGTCTGGCGCCGTCACCCCGGGGCATCTGCGTCTCGCCGGCTACAGGCCTTGACATTGATAACCTTGTTTCTGACCTTTGACCTGGTGCTGTTTGGTGCTTTCACGCGGCTGACCGATTCCGGGCTGGGTTGTCCCGACTGGCCTGGTTGCTATGGCAGCGCCTCGCCGGTGGGAGCGCATGCCAATATCGCCGCCGCGCAAAGCGCGATGCCGACCGGGCCGGTCACGCATGGCAAGGCCTGGGTCGAGATGATTCACCGCTACCTGGCGACCAGTGTTGGCGTGTTGATCCTGGTGCTGACGGTGGCGAGCTGGTGGCGCAGCCGTCGCAGGGCGGACAAGCCCGCTGAGGCCAGTCCGTGGTGGGCCACGTTCACGCTGGTCTGGGTCTGTCTGCAGGGCGCCTTCGGGGCGCTGACCGTCACCATGAAGCTGTTCCCCGCCATCGTTACCCTGCATTTGCTGGGCGGCCTCGTGTTGCTGGCATTGCTGTGTGTGCAGGTGGTGCGTCAGCGCCAACAGCTCGATGGTGTTGCGCCTCTGCTGCTTGGGCGTCCATTACGCAGCTTGATGTGGCTGGTCATGGTTCTGCTGGTGCTGCAAATTGCGCTGGGTGGCTGGGTCAGTACCAACTATGCGGTGCTGGCCTGTACGGAGTTTCCCAAATGCCAGAACAGCTGGTGGCCGGCCATGAACTTTTCCCAGGGGTTCGAGCTTTGGCGTGAACTGGGCATGACGAAGGATGGCGCCAACATCGGCTTTGAGGCCCTGACGGCCATTCATTATGTGCACCGTCTGATGGCGTTGCTGGTTCTGGCGCTGCTGGGCTGGCTGGCCTGGCGTTTGAATCGCATCATGGCGCTTCGCCAGCCATCACGCTGGCTGGCCGGCCTGACCGGCTTGCAGCTGGCCACAGGCTTGAGCAATGTGGTGCTGGACTGGCCGCTGCTGGCAGCAGTCCTGCACACCGGTGGCGCAGCCGCTTTGGTGGTCGTGATGACCTGGGTGATTAGCAGCAGCCGCTCCGGTGTGCCTGCATCGCAGTCAACACCTTTAACCGTATCGAGATTTGCCGCATGAGTGCTGTACCAACACCTGTTCAGGACTCCGTGTTTCGGCAGTTTTATGCGTTGACAAAACCCCGTGTGGTGCAGCTGATTGTGTTCTGTGCCCTGATCGGCATGGTGCTGGCTGTGCCCGGCCTGCCCACGCTGGCCGATATCAGATTGGGCTTGATCGCCAGCCTGGGCATCTGGCTGGTGGCTGGCGCAGCTGCAGCCTTCAACTGCATTGTTGAACAAGGCATTGATGCGAAGATGAAGCGTACGGCCTGGCGACCTACGGCCAAGGGCCAACTGGGCGATTTCCAGACTTTGTTGTTTTCTGCCGTGCTGTGCGCAGCGGGCTCGATCCTGTTGTATGTCTGGGTCAACCCCCTGACCATGTGGCTGACCTTCGCCACCTTTGTCGGTTATGCCGTGGTCTATACCGTGATCCTCAAGCCACTCACACCACAAAACATCGTGATCGGTGGTGCTTCGGGGGCCATGCCACCCGTGCTGGGCTGGGCCGCGATGACGGGGGATGTCGGGCCCGAAGCGCTGATCCTGTTCCTGATCATTTTTCTGTGGACGCCGCCGCACTTCTGGGCGCTGGCCCTGTACCGGGTGGAGGACTACCGCAAGTCGGGGCTGCCGATGCTGCCGGTGACCCATGGCAATGAATTCACCCGTCTGCAAATCCTGCTGTACACACTGATCCTGTTCGCGGCCTGCTTGATGCCCTTTATCTACGGCATGAGCTCCTGGCTCTACCTGCTGGTGGCCGTGGGGCTGAGCATTGGCTTCTGCCTATATGCTTACTGGCTATGGAAGGCCTACTCTGACGAGTTGGCGCGCAAGACGTTCCGGTTTTCACTCATCCATTTGAGCGTGCTGTTTGCGGCGCTGTTGGTGGATCACTATATTTTTTGAGACCATGATGCAAAAACGCTCCCTCCTCAAGCTTCTGGCAGCCAGCGCGGTGTTGACTGCAACACTGGCCATGACGGTGGGGTGTTCGGACAAGAAGGCGAGTTTTGCCTCGGTGGATATCACAGGGGCTGATTACGGCAAGGATTTCGAGTTGACGGACCACAACGGCCAGGTGCGGCATATTGCCGACTTCAAGGGCAAGGTCACGGTGATATTTTTTGGCTACACCCAGTGCCCGGACGTCTGTCCCACCAGCATGCTGGAGCTGGCCGAAGTCAAGAAGCTGCTGGGCGCGGACGGCGACAAGCTGCAGGGCCTGTTTGTCTCGCTCGACCCTGAGCGCGACACGCCGCTGGTGCTGAAAGCCTATATGGAAAACTTTGATCCGAGCTTTCTCGCGCTGTCCACTACGCCTGACAAACTCGGCGAAGTGGCCCGTAACTTCAAGGTGTATTACAAAAAGGTGCCGGGCAAGACGCCAACGAGCTACACCATGGACCATTCGGCCGGCAGCTATGTGTATGACACACAGGGCCGGCTGCGCCTTTACAGCCGCTATGGCAGCGGGGCGCAATCACTGGCTGACGATATCCGGCTGCTGCTGAATACTCCCTGAGTATGGTTGTGCAGCTGCTCAGTCGCAAGGGCGCTGCAAGGATTGCCCTGATTCCGCCTGAGGTGCTGGAAGCGCTCAGCGAGGGCTTGTTGCCCACGGTCAATCTCAATGAATTTCTCGCCCTGGATCTGCCGCGGTTGGCACGCAGGGTGACGGCTGATATCGGGCTGACGCCCGAGGCTGAGCGACTGACGGACACGCTGGCCATGCTGGCTGCCTTCAAGCCCGTGAAGCGGCACGAGCATGTGGCGCGTGCGCTCTATGACATGACTGCCGTGCGCCCAGACCGTGATGTCATCGCACACCGCCTGGCCACGCATGCCAGCGATGTGGCCCGTTGCTGGGCCGCTCAATGGGTGCTGTTCTCAGACCTTGCCTTGGCGGACAAGCTGCAGTCGCTGCGCCGTTTTGCGGCGGACCCGCATTTTGGCGTGCGCGAGATGGCCTGGATGGCCGTGCGCGCTGAGGTGGCGGTTTCACTGAACGAAGCGTTGGAACTGCTTGCCCCCTGGGTACTTGATGCCGATGAGAACATTCGGCGCTTTGCCAGTGAACTCACGCGTCCTCGCGGCGTGTGGTGCGCCCAGATCGAAGCCCTCAAGGCCGAGCCCTGGCAGGCGCTGCCACTGCTGGAGCCCTTGCGGGCCGATGCCAGCCGCTACGTGCAGAATTCGGTGGCGAACTGGCTCAATGACGCGAGCAAGACGCAGCCCGCCTGGGTGGAGGCGGTTTGTCAGCGCTGGCTGCATGAATCGCCAGCCCCGCAGACCGCCTATATCGTCAAACGGGCGCGGCGCTCGCTGGCACTTATTCGGCCTTGATGCCCTGCGTGGCAATGACCTTGCCCAACATGGCGGTGTCGGCCTTGATGCGCTTGGCCAGACCTTCCGAGGTGGTTCCCGTGACCTGCCAGCCCTGTTGGTAGAGCTTTTGCCGAACCTCGGGTGAGCGGGCGATCTCGCTGAACAGGGCCGAGAGCTTGTCCACGATCGGCTTGGGCATGGAGGCGGGAGCGGCGGCGGCGTTCCAGATCTCCAACTCGAAATTCTTCACACCGGCTTCTGACAGGCTGGGGACGTCGGGTACCAGCGAACTGCGGCCGGCGGAGGTGGCGCCAATGATCTTGATCTTGCCGGCACGCGCCTGGGCTGTGGCCAAGGCTGGCGGCAGCATGGACAGATGAATCTGGCCGCCGATCATGGCGGTGACCACCGCCGGATAGCCCTGGTAGGGCACATGGACCGCTTCCAGCTGGGCCTTGGACTTGAGCAACTCCATGCCGATATGGCCAATCGTGCCCACGCCGGGCGAGCCGTAGCTCCAGGTGTTGCCTGCCTTGCGGGCAGCGACCAGAAATTCCGCAGCGTTGTTCCCGGGGGCTGACGCGGGGGCCGCCAGTACGAGAGGCGCCACACCGATCAGACTGATCGGTGCCAGGTCCTTGGCGGGGTCAAACGGGGTTTTGGAGTTGAGCAGGCGGGCAATCGTCAGGTTGCCGTTGATCATGATGCCGATGGTGTGCTGGTCAGTCGCCTTGGCCACGATGTCGGCTGCAATGTTGCCGCCCGCGCCGGGACGGTTTTCGACCACCACAGGCTGACCGAGTGCCTGTGACAGCGGCTCGGCCAGGGTGCGGGCCACGAGGTCTGGCGAGGTACCGGCCGGAAAGCCCACCATGAGCTTGACCGCCTTGACCGGCCAGGGGGCAGGAGATTTATCGTTTTTTTGGGCATTAGCCCATGTGGGGATTGCGCTGATAGCTACAAAAAGTGTAGCAAATGCCAGTCGTTGAAACATGGTTCTTCCTAATAAGAGGGGTGACTTGATGTTACACAACGTGACAGCAAGAAAAAACGCGGCCCAAGGGCCGCGTTGTCAGAAGCGTCTTGCTAGCGCGCTTAGGCGTACTCAACCAGAGCCGTCTTCATCTTTTTCATGGCGGAGGCCTCAATCTGGCGAATGCGCTCGGCGCTCACGCCGTACTCGGCAGCCAGCTCATGCAGCGTCATGCCCCCGGAGTTGTCGTCGTTCACATTGAGCCAGCGCTCTTCGACGATACGGCGGCTGCGCTCATCGAGCACCTCAAGTGCTGCGGCGATACCGTCGCTGGCCAGCAGATCACGCTGGCGTGACTCGATCATGGCCGACGGCTCATCGTTGGCATCCGACAGGTAGGCGATGGGGCCAAAGGCATCCTCGCCATCGTCCGAAGGGCTGGGGTCCAGCATGATGTCGCCGCCGGACAGGCGGGTTTCCATCTCGATGACCTCTTCACGCTTGACCTTGAGCGTGCTCGCCATCAGGTCGATCTCGCTGTCGCTCAGCGTCTCGCGGTGGGTCCCGGCATCGGCGGCGGCGGAATCGGCCTTGAAGCCCTGTTTCATGGAGCGCAGGTTGAAGAACAGCTTGCGCTGGGCCTTGGTCGTGGCCATCTTGACCATGCGCCAGTTCTTCAGGATGTACTCGTGAATCTCGGCCTTGATCCAGTGCATGGCATAGCTCACCAAGCGCACACCATGGTCAGGGTCAAAGCGTTTGACGGCCTTCATCAGGCCCACATTGCCTTCCTGGATGAGGTCGCCATGGGGCAGGCCGTAACCCAGGTATTGCCGGGAAATGGACACGACAAGACGCAAGTGAGATAGCACTAACTTTCCTGCAGATTCAAGATCATTATCGTTTTTGAGTTTTCGAGCGAATTCCTGCTCTTCCTCAAGGGTCAGCATGGGCATGCGGTTGACGGCTGAAATATAGGCGTCAAGATTGCCGAGTGGGGGCACAAGTGCCCAAGGGTTGGCAACCGCCAGTGCGGTACCTGAAGGGCCAGTTTGAATGGTCATACCAGAACTCCTTTCGTCATAAATCTTATATTAGCACTCTATTGGAGAGAGTGCTAAGCGAAAAGTTCTATGAAATCCGGGGAAATAGTGGGGGCTGGGCAAATGCAGCTGCCGGGCGAGCCAGCAGCGTGGCCGTCAGTACGGTCTCAAGGTCAGGCTGCGTGCTGGCCGGCTGTATTCAGGGCCTCGAAACCAGCCACCACGTCGAGCAGTTCGCCCGTGATCATGCCTTGCCGGGCCTGACGGTATTGGAGTCCCAATTCGTCGACGCGTTCCTCCAGGTTCTTCTCTGCGGCCCGCATGGCGGCCAGCCGGCTGCCATGCTCGCTGGCCAGGGATTCGGCACAGGCGCGGAACAGGGTGACAAAGAAATACTGCCTCAGCAACGAAGAGAACAGCTTCTCGCGATCCATGGTGAAGGTCGGGAGCACGTGTGAGGGCCAGGGCCGCTCCTCCAGCCGTTTCAGTCGCAGCAGGTTGACTGGCAGCAACTCCAGTCGAGAGGGCTGGTAGCGGGAGCTGGAGATGTGCCGGTTGTAGAACACCAGCACCTGCCCGACCTGCAACTCGGTGCGCAAAGCGTCCATTTTCAGGAGGATTTGCTGCACGCTGGCCGTGATGCGGGCAGCCGAGCCGGGTACCAGGAAATCGGCCTGAACATTTTGCCCCGCCTGCTCCAGGCGCGCGGCGACGCGCGCGCCGACGGCCAGTACCAGCCGCTCCTGCGCGGGTGTGGCGAGCGCCTGGAGGCGTTCAATCACGTAGTCCGCCAGATCCTCATTGAAGCGGCCGCACAGGCCGTGGTCGGAGCCGAACACAATCGCCATGAGCGGTTGCCCGCCATGCGCCTTGGCCGGTGGTGGATTCTCCCGGTCACGCAGGGCGACATGCAGTGCGAGTTCCACCGTACGGTAGTAATCGGTCAGGGCGGTGGCGGCCTGCTCGTACTGGCGAATACTGGCGGCCGAGAGCGATTTCATGGTGCGCACGACCGACTGCAGCTCGTGCAGGCTGTCCAGGCGCTGGCCAAGTTGCTCAATGGTCGACATGGTGTTCGCCGTCAAAGGCGGCTGCACATTCACGGGCCAACTGGAGCAGCAGATCGGTGTCGGCTTGAGAGATGGGCTCGTTGTGGTCGAGTTGTTGGCACAGTTCGGGCAGGCGATCCAGGACCTGCTTGCGAATCTGTGCTTCGAGTGTGGCGACCTGATGCAGTGCCACCGTGTCGAAAAGCCCGGCGTTGAGTGCCTGCAGCACCGCGACCTGCTCGGACACGCGCAGCGGATGGTGCTCAGCCTGCTTGAGGAGCTCGCGTACGCGCCGGCCCCGCTCGATCGCGGTGCGGGTGGCGTCATCCATGCGGGTGGCAAAACGGGCAAAGGTCTCGAGCTCCTCGAACTGCGAATAGGACAGGCGCAAATCACCAGCCACGGTGCGCAAGCCCTTGGGCTGGGTCTTGCCGCCGACGCGGGACACCGATTTGCCGACATCAATGGCCGGCAGCATGCCTTTGCTGAACAATTCGGGCGAGAGGTAAATCTGGCCGTCGGTGATCGAGATCAGGTTGGTTGGAATGTAGGCGGCGATGTTCTGGGCCTGGGTTTCGATGATGGGCAGCGCGGTGAGCGAGCCGCCGCCCTTGTCGTCGCGCAGGTGAGTGGCACGCTCCAGCAGGCGGGCGTGGAGGTAGAAAATGTCGCCAGGATAAGCTTCGCGTCCCGGCGGTCTGCGCAGCAGCAGGGACAGCTCACGGTAGGCACGGGCATGGCGCGTGAGGTCGTCATAGACGATTAGCACATCCCGTCCCTGCGCCATGAAGTATTCCCCCATCGTCATGGCGGCGTAGGGCGTGATGTACTGCAGGCCCGGCGCATCCTCGCCGGCAGCCACCACGACAATGCTCTGCGCCAGCATGCCTTGGCGGCGCAGGTCCTCCACGACACGGGCCACGGCCGTGCCGCGCTGGCCGATGGCGCAGTAGATGCAGATCATGTCGCTGCCGCGCTGGTTGATGATGGTGTCCACGGCAACCGCGGTCTTGCCGGTCTGGCGATCTCCCACAATGAGCTCGCGCTGTCCCCGACCGATGGGGATCAGGGTGTCAACCACTTTGATACCGGTTTGCAAAGGCACGGTGATCGGTGCGCGATCCATGATGGCCGGGGCCGCCCGTTCTACAGGCCAGCGCTCGGTCGTCAGCAGCGGACCCAGGTCATCCAGCGTGCGCCCGGTAGCATCAAGCACGCGACCGAGCAAGCCGGCTCCGACGGGTGTATCCACCAGCCGGCCGGTGAGCCGGACCTCATCGCCTGCGCCCAGTGCATCGCCAGGGCCCAGCAGCACTACCCCGGCTTCATCGGGTTCCAGGTTGATGGCGATGCCGAGCAGGCCATTGGGAAACGCGACCAGTTCCTCGGAGCCGAGTCCAGGTAGCCCTTTGACCCGGGCAATGCCATTGTTGACCTGCACCACCGTACCCGTTTCATGCAGGTGCAACTCCGCTTCGCTGCGTTGCAGCGCGGTGTCATAAGCGGACAGTGCGTCCTCCAGAATCGATTCAAGCACCCGTCTGCTCCGATGGTGCCGCTGATACGGGTGGCGAGACCGTCTGCGCCAGTAACTGTGAAAGATCCTGCTCAAGAGTGTGCAGGTACTGCTGCAGCGTCCAGCCGAGTTTGCGTCCATCCGTGTTGACCTCAATGCCACACAGCAGTTCATCGGAACGCACGAACTCGAACGGCGTGTCATGTCCTTCCAGCAGGTGATGCTGGATCGCGCGCTTGATACGCGCACGCGTATCCGGATCAGCCTCGAAGCTGGTGGTGACGCGGATCACGCTGGCCTTGTGCGCCGTTTTGCGCAGCGACGTCAGCAGTTCATGGTCCATTTCGTCGAGCTGTTTCACAAAGGTGTGGATGAGCTGCTGCTCCAGTTCGACATCAGCCATGTCGGCCAGCATGCGCCGTGCCGTCTGTGTCAAGGATTGGGCCGCACGCTGCCTGAACATGCGGAGAAACTCCAGCCGCTCGCGCTCCACTTCCTTGTGCCAGTCGCGCCGACTGGCGTCGGCTTCCTGGCGCGCAGCTTCCAGCAGGGTCTTGCGGTGGGCTTCCACCTCTTGCTCGGCACGGCTCAGCATGGCGGCCCGGTCATGTTCAAAGGCCTGGTTCTTTTCCTGAAACGCCTGTGTTTCCTGCAATGCCTGCTGTTCGCGTTGCGCGGCCTCCTGCAACTGTTGTGCGATGCGCTCCTCGCGCCTGGTCATGGCAGCGACGACAGGCTGGTAGAGAAAGCGCCTCAGCAGGTACACCAGGACCAGGAAGTTGACCGCCTGGGCGGCCACGGTGAGCCAGTCGATCTGCATGGCTCAGCGTCCTGCCTGGGCGATCACATGATCCCAGAAGGGATTGGCAAAGATCAGGATCATGGCCACGACAAAGCAATAAATGGCGGTGGACTCGATCATGGCCAGTCCGACGAACAGCGTGCGCGAAATGGTGGCGGCCTCGTCGGGTTGCTGGGCAATGGCCGACAGGGCCTGCGCTACTGCCCGGGCTTCGCCTAATGACGGGCCAATTGAGCCAATGGCGATGGTCAGGCCTGCCGTGATGATGGATACCATGCCGATAAGGGAAGCGCTGTCCATGAAGTTCTCCTGCTAGGGTTCAGTGTTGGGGGAGGGTTTGCTGTCCCTGTCTGCATCAGGCTCCTGGCTCGAAGTGGCAGAGGCGATGTACACCATGGCCAGGACGGCAAATATGTAGGCCTGGATCATGCCGGTCAGCAGTCCCAGCAGTTTCATCAGCACCGGGACGAAAAAGGGCACGAAGCTCAGCAGAATGGCCACGATCACGGTGCCGCTCATGATGTTGCCATACAGGCGAACGGCCAGTGCAATGGTGCGGGAAAGCTCGCCGATGATGTTGAAGGGCAACATCAGGATGGTGGGCCGAAGATAACGCCGGAAATAAGTGGCAAACCCCTGCTGGGCGATGCCGAAGAGCGGTACCGCCACGAACACGCTCAGGGCCAGTGCCGTGGCGGTGGACAGCGAGCCCGTGGGCGGAGTGTAGCCGGGCACGATGGCCAGCAGGTTGCAGGTGGCCACAAACAGAAACAGGGTGCCGACGAAGGGCAGATAGGGCCCCGGGTCCTGCCGGCTGACTTCACGGATCTGGTCGCGCATGCCGGTGACGATGACTTCCAGCAGGTTTTGCCAGCGTGTCATTCGGGTATCGTCCGTCAGATGGCGCGTGATGAGCCAGGCGCCCAGCGTGAGCAAGGTCATCACGAGCCAGGTCCAGGCTATCGTGGCGTTGACCACCATCGGTCCCCAGTGCCACAGTACGATGCTGTCGGGTGAAATGTTCATTTGCCCCCCCGTTTTGTGGCTGCAGCTTGCAGGGGGTTGAGCTGCCCGAGCCAGCGAGTCAGGAGGAGCCGAACCAGGAGGATGCCGGCCAGTGCAGCGACGAAGCGCCGCCAATCCGCGCCGCCGACCCAGTAGAGACCGGCCAGCAACAGTCCCAGCCGCAATATCAGGCTGAGCAGCATCCACAAGGGTGCCCAGCGCAGCGCAGGCAGCAGCATGACTGTCTTCCAGAGCCCGGCAAAGTACAGCAAGCCCAGCACGACGCCGAAGCTAAAGGCGATGGCGAGTGGCCACAACTCATGCATGCTTTGCCCCTTTCTTTTGCGGCCAGCGTTTCAACAACGGATGCAGGGCCAGCGGTGAAGCCAGGCAGGTCACTGCGGTGACCAGCACCATGCCCGCATAAATGTTGTCAGGTACCACGGCCCGGCCGAACTGTTGCCCCTGGTGCATGATGACCATGGCGATTTCGGCGCGCGGGATCATGCTGGCACCGATCAGCAAGGCGCCGCTACTGCCCAGTGTGAACCACGATGTCAAGCCGGCGCCGACAAATTTGCCGAGCACGCCGGCTGCCACGAGTGCGCTGCCAACCCAAACCGCCTGGGTCAGCGAGCCGGGGGCCACATGCAGGCCGATGCTGATGAAAAAGAAGGGCGTGAAGAAGGCGTACATGTCTTCAAACGATTTTTCGGTCTTGACCGCTTCCGGATCCCGGCTGAATACCAGGCCGGCAAACAGCGCGCCAATCGCCAGCGACAGGCCCAGCCATTCGGCAAAGGCTGCGATGAGAAAACCGATCGCCACCACGATCAGCATGCGTTGCGGTGGCTGCCGGATGCCTGCTGCCCAACGACTCAACTGGGGTTCGGCATAGCGTGAGAACACGACGCAAAAGACAATGAACAGGCTGAACTTCAGCAGGAACAGGCCAGCTGCGTTCCCCACGGCGTTCCAGACATGGCCGTTACCTGTGAGCAGTACGGGAGTGATGGCGAACAGCAGCGCCATCAGTGCCACGGCCGAGATGTCGTCGAGCTCGGCCACGTCGAGCAGCAGCTGGCCATTGGGCGAGTCCAGTGCACGTGCTTCTTCCCAGGTAGCGAGTGACACGCCGACACTGGTCGCCGTGAGGGCCGTTGCAACAAACAGAGACGGGATCAGCGCCACATCCAGCAGGAAGTACGTTGTGACAAAACCCACGACACCACTGACCAGCACGTCGCCTGTCCATACCGGGAGAGCCTGGGGCAATTTGGCAGCCAGAGCACTGGGATGGCTGTTCAAGCCGACCTTGAACAGCAGGGCGACGATCCCTAGGTCCGCCATGAGGCGGAAGGCCTGCCACACGATCTCCGTCATGAAGTTCCATTGCACGTCAGCCAGCCGCAGCAAAAAACCAAGCAGCAGATAACCCACCAGCGCAGGGATGCCGAGCCGATGAAAATACGCCTTGATCAGGACGGCACATGCCACAGCCCCGCCCAGCAACGCCACCAGCGAGGCATCCAGATTGAGGGTGTCAGTCATGGCGGTTCTCTTGTTTGACCCAGTGCCAGGCATTGAAACAACCTAGTGCAACGCCGGCGAAGAGCAGCGTCAGTGTCCACGACACCCGGCCAGGAAATTGGTGATCGAGCCAGACGCCTGCGGCAATGCCGATCACCGTGGGGACGGCCACCGACCAGCCCACCAGTCCGAACATGCCGAGCCAGAACCAGGCACCCTTGCCGGTGCCTTCGCGTGCCCGCAACTTGCGCATCGCCTTTCGGCCAACCTCCTGCCCGAAACGGTGTTCCGGGTTGTGCGGATCGGTGTGCTTTTTTTCAGCCATGCATGAGCTCCTGCAGCTCGAGGAAACGGTGCAGGGCGGCAGCCTCCAGCCGCGCCATGGCGGTCCTGGCCTGTCGCTCATGGTCGTCCAGCACATGGAACTCTTTGGCGACCGTGAGTTTCAACGCTTCCAGGCTGCGGTGTCCCACCGCATGTCGGGTTGACACCAGCACCTGCGCCCCGACCTTGACCAGGGTGCCTTCATCGACCGCGAGGAAGTGCTCGCCGTCCTCCATCCAGTAGGACAGGATGCCAGGCGCCAGCGCAGTGGCGAAGTCCACATGGCGGGGCAACAGGCAGAGCGAGCCGTTTTCCGCGTCGGCAATGACTTTGGATACTGTCTCATCGACCAGCACCCTGGTGGGCAGCAAAACCTTGAGTTGCATCAGTGGCTCTCCCTCGGTCGTTTCGCAAGCTCGTCAAGCCCGCCAATCATGTAGAGGGCCTGTTCCGGATGCTCCGAAAACTCTCCCGACAGGATGCGTTCGCAACCGTGGAGCGTCTCTTCGAGCTCCACCATCCGGCCGGTGTGGCCCGTGAATTGTTCGGTGGTGAAAAAAGGCTGGGTAAGAAACCGCTCCAGCCGGCGAGCCTGACTGACTGTCTCGCGATCCTTCTGGGAAAGCTCGGACAGGCCCAGCATGGAAATGATGTCCTTGAGTTCTTCGTACTCTGCAAGTGCGCGTCGTACGGCAAGTGCCACCTGGTAATGGCGTTGCCCCACGACCGTGGGGTTCAGCATTTTGGAGCCGGAGCGCAAAGGGTCAACAGCAGGGTACAGGCCCTGGCTGGCGCGTTTACGCGACAATACAATCGATGCCGAGAGGTGCGCAAACGTGTGGGTGGCTGAGGGGTCGGTGAGGTCGTCGGCGGGGACGTATACCGCCTGGACTGATGTAATGGAGGCATTGGCCGAACTGCAAATCCGCTCTTCGAGTTCCGCGAGTTCGGTGGCCAGGGTCGGCTGGTAACCAACGCGTGAAGGTATCTGCCCCATCAGGCCTGAGACCTCCATGCCCGCCTGCACAAAACGGAAAATATTGTCGATCAGCAGCAGCACGTCACGGTGCTCGGTGTCGCGGAAATGCTCCGCGATGGAAAGTGCAGAGTGACCCACCCGAAAACGTGCCCCTGGCACCTCGTTCATTTGTCCGAACACCATCACTGTCTTGTCCAGCACCCCGGCGGTTTGCATCTCACGGTAGAGTTCTTCGGCCTCGCGGCAGCGCTCGCCAATGCCGCAGAACAGGCTGACGCCTGCATAGCGCCCCGCCATGTTGTGGATCATTTCAGTGATCAGCACCGTCTTGCCGACGCCGGCCCCGCCAAACAGACCACCTTTGCCACCGCGCTCCAGCGGTGCGAGCAGGTCGATGATCTTGATGCCGGTACTGAAAATATCGGTACTCGTGGTGCGCTGTGACAGCGGCAGGGGGGGGCGCTGGATCGGTAGACGCTGCTCAGCATTCAGGGCGCCCTTGCCATCGATGGTGTCACCGAACATGTTGAGCATGCGGCCCAGCAGTGCCGAGCCCACGGGTATCTCAAGCGTGTGGCCGGTGTCCGTGACCAGCATGTCCCGGGACATGCCGCGCGTAGCCGTCAGCGCAATGGCGCGAACCGTGTCTTCGTTCAGGTGGTTCTGAACTTCGAGCACTATGTCGTTATCCTCGCCGCTATGCAGCTCCTGCCTGGGTGGTGGCAGCTTGTCCTTGAAGCGCACATCCACCACGTTGCCTCGCACCGCCAGGATCCGGCCCAGGTTGAGTGGTTTCAAGGGGAGGGAGGTTTGCTCTGTCATGAGGGGGTGTTGAAAAAACACCTCTGCATGGTACAACGACCATGCGCTGCAAGGGGCGTGGCGCTTCAGGTTTGTGCAGTCTGTTTGACATCGCGCAAACAGACTGCAACGAGGATGCAGAACGCAGGCGGATGCTTGCGGGAAAGCCGGGCCTGTGGCCTGCGCTAAGCTGTGGTCTGTGCCCGTTGTACGGCCTGCAGAAAGTCCTGCAGCATGGCGTTGTCGTCGATGGTGGCCGTCCCCGGCAGGTGAAATTCGGGATGCCATTGCACCGCGGCCATATAGCCTTTGCCAGGCAGGTCACGCCTGCGGATGGCTTCCACAATGCCGTCCGGGTGACTTCTCGCCTCGATCACAAAGTCGGGCGCAAGATCCTTGATCGCCTGGTGGTGGATGCTGTTGATGCGGGCCCGCTCCACGCCCGGGTAGAGCTCGGCCAGCCGGGTACCGGGAACCAGCTCGACGCCGTGGTAGTTGTGGTCATAGGTATCGGCATCACGGTGCCTGCCGGCCTGCGGCAACTGGGTTTCAATGTCCTGGTAGAGCGTGCCACCATAGGTGACATTGATCAGCTGCAGGCCGCGGCACACGCCGAAGACCGGTTTGCCAACGCGCTCGAACGCCGATACCAGCGCCATGTCGTAGTCATCACGGATGCGGTCGCCCGCCCACTGGGGCTGCAGGGGCGTTTCTCCATAGCTGCCAGGCCAGACATCCACACCGCCGTGCAGCACCAGGCCATCGAGCCAGTGGGCATAGTGGTCCAGCGTGATGTCGCCACGTTGCGTCTTGCCGGTCGGGCAGGGCACCATCACCACCATGGCACCGGAGGACATGAGCCAGTGTGCAATGGATTGCTCGACGTATTGCAGGGTCTTGCCGGTAAAGAGGGACCGGGCCGGGTCGGCGTGCGAAAAGCAGGCCGAGAGACCAATTTTCAGGCGGGCGTGGGCGTCATTCATGGGTTCAGCTATCTGATGGGGATGAGCCAGCAGAGTTCCCGAACCCGTGAATCAAAGTTCGGCCAGGGGAATCATGGCCGCGCTGTCGTCTGTTTGCAGCAGCGTCAACAATTTGTCCAGATCTGTGTTGAGCCGTTTCAGTGTGCGCGTGTCGAGGGCTTTCAGGGCTTCAGGCAACACTCCGGTGAAAGGCCCTGGTGAGCGCGACAAGACCTTGGATCCCGCCGCCATGACCTTCAAGCGCAAGGCCCGCCGATCCACGCCGTCCTTGCTGGTGGAAATCATGCCACGCTCCACCAGTGATTTGACGAGGTTGCTGGCCGTCGACTGGTGCACATCCATGGCACGCGCCAGTTCCCCGACGCCGATGCCGGGATGGTCCCGCACGACGCTCAGAGCCCACATCTGGGCGCCGCCTATGCCGGCACGCTTCTCGACATGCTGGAAATGCGTCTTGACGGCGTTGAAAACCATCCGGAATCGCCGCAGGGTTTGCGTGGCAAGGATGACCTCATCGTCCGACTCGGAGACGGCGAGTGAGGGGGCTGTTTTTTTGCGTGGAGGTGTGACCATGAGGAAATGATAGCGTTGTCATGTACAGACAAAAAAAGGAGCCCCAAGGGGGCTCCAAGCTCGATGCTTCCGGTTGCTGTGCTCAGACGCGCTCAACGCCGATTCAGCTACGCCATTGTATTTGAGCAAATGTTGTTTGCTCTGGGGGTTTACATCTAGGGACTTGCCCGGATGGAGCGGTGGATGGCGCACGGGAAACAAGGGGTTCGTTGGAGAATCAGTTGTCGAGATCAATGTTGCGGGCTCGTGCCAGCTTGGTCCAGCGCTCGATGTCGGCGCGGATGAACTGGGCAAACTGCGCCGGTGACATGGCCATGGGTTCGACCGCCTCCACCGAGAGTTTTTCCTGCAAATCAGGGCCAGTCAGCACCGTATTGAGTGTTTCGTTGAGCAGCTTGACGATAGGCGCCGGCATGCCAGCCGGGCCTACCACGCCATACCACTGCATGGCGTCGAAGCCTTTGAAACCTGACTCATCCAGCGTGGGCACGTCCTTGAACAGGGGGTGGCGTTTCAGACCGGTCACGGCCAGCGGACGCACCCGACCCGAACGGATATGCGGCACTGCCGCCGCCAGGCCCGGGAACATGGCCTGGGTCTGGCCGCCGATCAGATCGGTAAAGGCCGGTGCAATGCCGCGGTAAGGGATGTGCACCATGAAGGAGTTGATCTGCTGCTTGAACAACTCCATGGTCAGGTGGGTCAACGAACCCGCACCCGCTGAGCCATAGCTGACCTTGCCCGGGTTCTTGCGCAGGTAGTCGATGAACTCCTTGATGTTGTTCACTGGCAGCGAGGCATTGATGACCAGCACATTGGGTGTGCCACCGATCATGCCAATGGGCGTGAAGTCCCGCACCGCATCGTAGGGCAGCTTGCGCGTGGCGGGGCTGGTGCCATGGGTGGCCACATAGCCCTGCATCAGGGTGTAGCCATCGGGGGCCGATTTGGCCGTGTTCTGGCTGGCGATGACGCCACCCCCACCACCCTGGTTCTCGACGATGATGCTCTGGTTGAGCACCTTGGCCCAGCGATCGGTCACCGTGCGACCAATCATGTCGCTGCCGCCACCGGCCGAGACAGGCACGATGTAGCGGATGGGCTTGGACGGGTAGGTCGGTTGCGCTTTGACCAGACCAGCTGGTAGCAGCAATACCGGGGCGGCACCTAACAGGGAACGGCGTTTCATCAAACAGTCTCCAGAAGAACAGGTAAATAAGTTGAGTGGGTGGCCGACTTACCAGCGCACGCCAAGTTTTTCAAACAGTTTGCTCAGTACAAACAACGGGCCCACCCACAGGTACTGGATGTCTTCAAAGAAGGAGGGTTTTTTGCCTTCGATCTTGTGGCCGATGAACTGGAAGATCCAGGCCACCACAAAGATGCTGATGGAGATGTTGAGGCGTTGCTCGCCCATGGCGTGCACCAGTGTGAGAAACAGCACGGAACCTGCCGCCATGGTGATGAAAAAGACCATGGAGAGGCGTGCGTAATAGACCATGCTGGCGGCTACAAAGACATAGGCGACCCAGGGGTGGGCTGCGTACATCATGCCGACCAGGCTCAGCATGATGAGCGGGATGGCGATGAAGTGAATCAACTCGTTGGTGCTGTTGCGGTGGCTCTCGCCGTAGTGGGTCAGCAACTGGTCCACCTTGCGTGGCGCCGGGGCGCTGTCATGTGCAGACGTTTCCATGTTTGTCTCCTGGTTTTTTGGCATTCTCGCACCGGCCGGGGGCCCGCGCCATCCGTACTAGTACGGTCACCAGGTCTGTGAACGACTGGCCAGGGTGCAAGGACTTAGGCTGGTCAGCGCGAAAGCACGCGCCGCATGACGTAGCTGCACAGGTCAACCAGCGCTACCAGGGCAATCATGGCGATCAGGATGGTGGCGGTCTTGTTCATGTGGAACAGCCCCATATGGAAAGACAGCAGTTGTCCGAGCCCGCCCGCCCCGACGACGCCCAGCACCGCCGCTGCACGGATATTGTTTTCCCAGCGGTACAAGGTGTAGGACAGCACCTGCGGCAGGATCTGCGGCAGGGTGGCATACAGAAAAACCCGGGTGCTGCCCACCCCCTGTGCACGCAGCGCAAAGCCAGGCTCAGGAGGTGCATTCTCGATGGCCTCGGCAAACAGGCGGCCGAGCACGCCGCTGGTGTGTAGCGCCAGTGCCAGCGTGCCAGCGAACGGCCCCAGGCCGGCAGAGATGAGCAGCAGGGCAGCCCAGACCAGTTCGGGGATCGAGCGCAGGGCATTGAGCACGATGCGCGTGGGTGTGCGGGCCGGCGCTTTGTCGGCGTGCTGGGCGCGGCTGGCTGGCAGGGCCAGGGCGATGCCGGCTGCTGCGGCCAATAAAGTGCCCAGTAGCGACATTGCCATGGTCTCCAGCGTGGCCGACCACACTTTGGGGAGGAATGCGCTGGAGAAATCCGGCGGGAAAAACTCCGCAATGAACCGCCCCATGCTGGCCGCCGCAGGCGCGGAGAAAAAACTTGCCCACTGAAGGTCAAGGCTGTAAAAGCTGGCGACCACAAGCAGCAACAACCCGGCGACAAACCAGCAAGCCCGGCAGCGCGCATCGAACAGCGGTGGCGGCAGCCGATAGACGTCGTTGGCTGCACGAGTGCGTTGGGGCGTGCCGGACTGCGCCATGGTTTCAGCCCAGTTGTTGCCGCAGACGGCTGCTGACACCATCGGCAAGGGCCACCAGTCCGATGAAGACCAGCAGCATGGTGGCGACCTCTCCGCCGGCGAACATCTTCATCGAGTTGTCCATTTGCTGACCCAGCCCGCCCGCGCCCACAAAACCGAGCACTACGGACGAGCGGATGGCACATTCCCAGCGGTAGACGGTGTAGGAGGTCAACTCGGCGGCATTCTGCGGCAGCAGGCCATAGAAAAAGGTCTGTACCCGTCCCGCGCCACTGCGCAGCAGGCTGGTACTGGCATGGGTGTCGCCACTTTCCAGGATTTCGCCATACACCTTGCCGAGCATGCCGCCATAGGTCAGGCCGATGGCCAGCACGCCGGCGGTTGGCCCCAGGCCCACCACCCGCACAAACACCAGCGCCCAGACCAGCTCGGGGATGCTGCGCAGTACGATCAGCACCGCACGCAAGCCCATGCGGATGGCAAATGGCCAGCCTGCCATGCGGCCAGAGAGTGCCGAAACCGAGAGTGCACGGGTGGACAGCAGCGTCAGCGGCAGCGCCAGCAGCAGGGCCAGTGCGATGCCGGCGGTGGCAATGGCCACCGTGCGCCAGGTCTCGCGTGCCACCAGCCAGAGAAACTCGGGCTTGCCAGCCGGCGGTACAAAGTCTTTCAGGAAGCGCCAGGTGGCTTCACGGCTGTTCTCTTCGAACAGCTGCCAGGGCTTGAACTCTGTCAACACCAGCAGTGGCCACATGAGGACCAGCGCGGCCAGCATCCAGAACGAACGTGACAGCCAGGCCGGGTCGCGCTGCGCAACAGAAGGCTTGGCCACACCTGAGATGAGGGGGCTCATCGGCAGTGCATGACGACGGGCTGGATGGCCGCCACCGCCGGCGCATCGGCAGGGCTTGGTGCAGCGCTGAGTTCGTCCTCGTGCTGTTCGTACAAGCTGGCCAGCAAGGCTGGGGTGACCTGGCTGGCGGGCAAGTCAAAGGCCATCACGCCGTCTCTCAGGCCAATCACCCGCGGGAAGCGGGCCAGTGCCACCTCGACCTGGTGCAAGGTCGTGACCAGCGTGCACTGACGGCTGTGGGCCTGTTGCAGCAAGCTGTCCATGGCCTGGCGTGAGCGGGTTGGGTCCAGCGCCGATAAGGGCTCATCCACCAGCCAGAGCCTGGCTGGTGACATCAGGATGCGGGCCAGACCAACGCGCTGGCGCTCCCCGCCGGAGAGGCGGTCCACCCGCTCAAAAATCTTGTCTCCCATGTCGAACTGCTCCAGTGCCTCATGGGCCTTGGCAATGTCCACGGGATAGAACAGCGAACGCAGGCTGCGCCAGAAACCCATGGCGGGCAGGCTGCCTGCCAGCACCGAGGTGATGACGCGCTGGCGGGGCGGCAAAGGAGGTACCTGTGGCGCCAGATAGAGCAGACCCCGCAGGCGCTGTAGGGCTGCACGAGACAGCCGCCACGGTTGCTGGCCATCCAGCAGCAATTGCCCGGCTGAGGGCTTGATGGCACACGCGATGGCGTGCAGCAAGGTGGTCTTGCCGGCTCCTGAGGGACCGATGATGGCCACCTGCTCGCCAGACTGGATTGTCAGTGTCGCGCCGGCCAGGGCCGGCCTGGTGCCGGCACGGGCCGCTGGATGCCGCGCGTCAAGCTGGACAAGTTCGATCAGCAAAGGAGCTTCCCGGCGTTCAGGTCAACCGCGCTCAGAGCAAACCTGCGCTCTGGGCTGCGGCCTCGATGCCCTTGTAGTTCTCTGGCTTGGTGGGCACAAAACGGGTGGCGCGCTGGAGCTCGAGAATTTCCTTGCCTTCTGTCGTGTTCTTGTTCAGCGCCAGGAAAGCCTTGCTGAGCTTGTCGCGCAGAGCTTGCGGCATGTCGGCATGGACTGACCAGTTGTAGTCGTAATACGGTGGCGTTGTGTAGAAGACATGGACCTTGCTGGTATCCACCTTCTTGTCGGCCAGGAACTTTTCCCACACGGAGATGTTCAAGGCGCCCGCCTGGACCTTGCCGGCCGCAACCGCTGCGATGGTGGCGTCATGGGCGCCGCTGTAGGCCACGCGACGGAAATCTTTCTCAGGTGCCAGACCAGCCTGCAGCAGGTAGCTGCGCGGCATCAGGTGGCCACTGGTGGAGCTCTGCGAGCCAAAACTCACGTCCTTGCCCTTGAGGTCGGCCAGTGACTTGATGGTGGGGTCCGAGGTGATGAAGACGGACTTGAACTTCTCGTCCTCCTCGCGCTGTACGAGCGGCAGAATCTTGCCGCCGGAGCGGCTGTTGGCTTGCACAAAGGTGAAACCCCCGAACCAGGCCATGTCCACCTTCCTGTTCACCAGCGCCTCGACGGAGGCCGCGTAGTCGGTCACCGGTGTGAACTCGACCTTCATGCCCAGTTGGCTCTCCAGGTATTTCATGAGCGGCCCCGCCTTGCGGGCCAGTTCGGTGGGCGACTCATCGGGAATGGCCGTCACGCGGAATACCTGTTGTGCCTGTACCAGACCACCCAGGGCCAGCAGACTGCAGGCCAGCAGCGCGCGGCGTGAGGTGGATGAAAACTTGATCATGAGAGCTCCTTGAAACATGGACTGGCAGTTTACCCACAATGCCTTGACCAAGAGTCGCGCTGCTATATTGCCGGGATGCACGCGCCCTCCATCCGCACGCCCCAGTTCATCCAGTTGCAGATCCAGAGCGATGAGGCTCTGAGAGCTGAGTTGACAGCAGGTCTGCTGGCCAGGGAGGCTTATACGTCACCGAAATACCTCTATGACGCACTCGGTTCGCGCCTGTTCGAGGCCATCACAGAGCTGCCAGAGTACTACCCGACACGCACCGAGGCTGCCATATTCAGCGCCCACATGGCAGAGATCGCCACGCGGTTGCCAGCCGGGGCCACGCTGGTGGACCTGGGTGCCGGCAACTGCGAGAAGGCTGCAAGGCTGTTCGACGCTTTGCAGCCGGTGCGTTATGTGGCCGTGGATATTTCTGTGGATTTCCTGCAGGGCGCGTTGCAGAGTCTGCAACGGCAGTACCCTGGGCTCGACATGCTGGGCATCGGCATGGATTTTTCCGCATCTCTGGCCTTGCCGTCCCAGGTCGGTGACGGCCGGCGTGTGCTGTTCTACCCGGGCTCCAGCATCGGCAACTTCACAACCCCTCAGGCGCTGTCATTGTTGAAGCAGGTGCGTGCCGCCTGTCTGGGCGGTGGTCTGCTGATCGGGGTTGATCTGGTCAAACCCCATGCCGTGCTGGAGCCAGCCTACGACGATGCGCTGGGGGTGACTGCGGCATTCAACAAGAACCTGTTGCTGCACATCAACCAGATCATTGGCAGCGATTTCCAGGTGCAGGACTGGGCACACCAGGCCTTTTTCAATGAAGCCGACTCCCGTATCGAGATGCACTTGCAGGCATTGCGGGACGTGACCGTGACGTGGCCCGGGGGCATGCGCAGCTTTCGCCAGCAGGAGCGCATCCATACCGAGAATTCCTGCAAGTACACGGTTGCAGGTTTCGAAGACTTGCTCAGGGCCGCCGGCTTTGGTGCGGTGCAACGCTGGCAGGACGCACAGGGCTGGTTTGCCGTGTTCTGGGCACAGGCCTGAGGACCGTCATGGGCAAGCCGCTGATCGTCATCGTGAGCCCGGCGCTGGCTGTCGCGAACAATGGCAACTGGCAAACGGCTTGGCGCTGGTCACGCATGCTGGCAATGCGCTACCAGACCCGTATCGTCCCGAACTGGACGGCGGACAATGACGAGGGTGCGGTGGCAATGCTTGCCTTGCATGCGCGCCGTTCAGCGGATGCGATCCAGGCCTGGGCGCAGGCGCATCCCGGGCGTGGCCTGGCGGTGATCTTGACGGGCACCGACTTGTACCGCGACATCCAGCATGACCGTGCGGCACAGGGTTCGCTTTCGCTGGCGCAGCAGCTGGTGGTGTTGCAGGCACTGGGTCCCGAGGCGCTGCCGGCCGCTTACCGCGCCAAAGCCCGCGTCATCTTCCAGTCCATCACGCGCCGCCAGACGCTTCACAAAAGCGGGCGCCTGTTGCGTGCCGTGATGGTGGGCCACCTGCGCGAGGAAAAGTCACCGCAGACGCTGATGGCTGCGGCCGGCCTGCTGGCAGACCGGTCCGATATCCGGATCGATCACATTGGCGCTGCACTGGAGCCTGCGCTGGGCGAGGCGGCCCGGGTCACGGCGGTGCAATGCCCGACCTACCGGTGGCTGGGAGGGCAGAGTCATGAAGCCACGCGTCGCCGCATCCAGCGGGGCCATGTGCTCGTGCATTGCAGTCGCATGGAAGGCGGTGCGCATGTGCTGATGGAGGCCGTGTGCAGTGGCACGCCCGTGCTGGCCTCCCGCATTGCGGGCAATGTGGGCATGCTCGGGGCAGACTACGCCGGTTATTTCGAGTGGGGCGACAGCGCTGCACTCGCGCAATTGTTACGGCGCTGCCGGGATGAGCCCGACTTTATTTCGGCATTGCGGGCACAATGTCAGCAACGCCTGCCCTTGTTCGATCCCGCGGTCGAACAGGCGGCCTTGTTTGAATTGATCAGCGATTTGACGGAAAGCCCATGAACGCCCCAAGCCTTACCCCACTCGAACCTCGTCTCTCCTCGCTCTCGCACGGTGGCGGCTGCGGCTGCAAGATTGCACCTGGCGTGCTGTCGGAGATTCTCAAGAACACCAACAAGATGCCGGTGCCCCCCGAATTGCTGGTGGGTATCGAGACGGCGGACGATGCCGCGGTATACAAGCTCAATGATGAACAGGCGCTGATTGCGACCACCGATTTCTTCATGCCCATCGTGGACGATCCGTTTGATTTCGGCCGCATTGCCGCTACCAACGCGATCTCCGACGTCTATGCCATGGGCGGGCAACCCATCATGGCGTTGGCACTGGTGGGCATGCCGATCAGCGTGTTGTCCACCGACACGATCGGCAAGATTCTGGCCGGCGGCGAGGCGGTTTGCCGCGCTGCCGGCATTCCAATTGCGGGTGGCCATACCATCGATTCGGTTGAGCCCATCTATGGTCTGGTGGCGCTGGGCTTGGTGCACCCGAAACGCGTCAAGCGCAATGCCGATGCCCGTGCCGGCGATCGCCTGATTCTGGGCAAGCCGATTGGCGTAGGCGTGCTGTCGGCTGCGCTCAAGAAAGACCAGCTCGACGCGGCTGGGTATGCACGCATGATTGAGGTCACGACACAACTGAACACGCCTGGTCCCGAACTGGCGGCGCTGGATGGCGTGCATGCATTGACTGATGTCACCGGCTTTGGCCTGGCCGGACATGCGCTGGAACTGGCCCGTGGTGCCAAGTGTGTGGTGCAGATCGATTGGGCGCGCGTGCCGCTGATTGAGAACGTGAGGACCCTGGCCGGGCAGGGCATGGTCACCGGGGCATCAGGGCGTAACTGGGGCGGTTATGGACATGACATCAGCTTGCCCGCAGGATTTGAAGCCGTTGATCAGGGCCTGCTCAGCGACCCGCAGACCAGCGGTGGCCTGCTGGTGTCCTGTGCGCCAGAGTCCGTGGACGAAGTGCTGGCGATTTTCCACCGGCACGGGTTTGCCCAGGCAGCAGAAATTGGCGAAATGAGCCCCTCACAGGATGGCGCTACGCTGGTGGTGCGCTGAACCTGAACGCTTGTTGCATGTTTGCTATGTTTTTCATAGCTATCTAGGCCCATTGCATATGGGCTAGTGGGTATTCAAATGCTGCGGTAGCGGCGCAGCCAAAACCAGCGGATGATGATTTTCCACAACCATACCGAGTAGCCCTGCACGGAATAATTGCCCCAGGCGGCAATGGCCTGGCGATTGCCACAGGACAGCATCTGGAGTCTGGGTCGTGAAGAGGGAATGGCTTGCGGCGGTTGCCCCGACATCACGGCCAGCAGATTGCGGCTCAGCGAGGCGGCGCCATGGGCGCCGGCAGAGGCGAACAGGGCCGGATGGCTGACGGAGCGCTGGCAGCCATCAATGGCAATGAGTCCGTGTGCATCCATGGCCAGCCCACTGGTGGCCATCCAGGCAGGCAGCTGCGTGCCGTTGGCAATGATCTGGATATCGCAGGCCAGTCGTGCCCCCTGACCCAGGTGCATTTCACCAGCGGCAATGCCGACGGCCTTGTCCTTCAGCACGGTGATGTTGCGGGCCTTCAGCGTATCCAGCACACGTTTTTGCATGCCTGGCGGGTAGTGCGAAGCCAGCACAGCACCCCCGGTGATCAGGGTGACAGCAGATTGGCCGAGTCGGTGGCGGATCGCCATGGCCAACTCGATGGCGGCTGTGCCGCTGCCCACCACGGCGACCCGCAGGGCGCGGCTCTGGGCCAGTTCGGTGACGCGAGGCCAGAGTTTGGCAAAGCCTTCGATGGGACGTACAAACAAGGCGTTATCAAGTGCGCCGGGCATGTCATCGTTGAGCCGTTCGCGGTCCTGCACGGGTTCGGTGTTGACGCTCAGCCAGTCGAATGCCAGTTCGCTGCCATCATCCAGAGTGACCCGTTGCTTGTCGGCATCGAGCGCGCAGACCCGCTGTTGGCGCCAGTGCACGTCCGCTTTTTGTACCAGGGGGGCCAGGGGAATCATGCACCTTTCCAGCGTGTGCTGGCCGGCGACAAAGCCCGGCACCATGGCCGCAACAAAGTATTCGGTGTGAGGGGCAACCAGTGTGACCTGTACCCCGGAATGAGGATTGCGCGCCAGCGAGGCCAGCACATGAAGATGGGAAGGCCCCGTGCCTATAAGCAGCAACTGCTTTTTCGACAGGTCAGGCAGGTCGGTCACTTCCGTCATGGCGTGCATTGTTCCATGAAAAGCGCCCCCCGACGGTGTCTGGGGGGCGATGCGTCAGCCTGTGGGCGCCTTATTTGGCTTTGTAGACGAAGTCCACGCGGCGGTTTTCAGCCCAGGACTGCTCGTCGTGCCCTGCCTGGCGGGGCTTTTCAGCGCCGAAGCTGATGGCTTCCATCTGCTGTTCCCGCACACCGAAGGTACGCAGGGCATTTTTCACGGCTTCGGCACGTTTCTGGCCGAGTGCCAGGTTGTACTCGCGGCCACCGCGCTCGTCGGCATTGCCTTCCAGTACGACCTGCAGCGAGGGATTGGCACTGAGGTATTTGGCGTGACGCTCGATCACCGGCACGTATTCGTTCTTGATCGTGAAGACGTCATAGTCAAAGTACACGCTGCGCTGCTGGTACAGCGGGTTGGACTTGTCCAGATGGGGCGGCAAGGCTTGGGCGGCCATGCTGGCGCCAGCAGCACCGCTCGACGACGCTGAACTGGACGAGGAGGATGGCTGCGCCATGGTGGCCGTGGGGGTTGCCGTGCTGACCGGGGCCGGTGGTGTGCTGCTACAGGCGGCCAGCAGGGAAACGATGAGGGGTAAGACCAGGAGTAGGAGTTTCTTCACAGGGACCTTCCAAAACAAAAACAGCAACAAAATATTTGTACAAATATACAATAACTTCCTGGAACACATGTTTCCATGTGTGTCGCCCTGTTTCAGCGACCTGGCAGAGGCTCGGCCAGTAGGTTGTCCCAGGCGCCGGCGCGTACTACGCAGACTGAGAAGCGAGTACAGACTGCAGGAACACGCCCATGTCGGCAATCTCCTGCGGATGCACGCTGTGGGGCATGGGGTAAGTATGCCACTGCAGCGCATAGCCCAGCTGACTCAGGGCCTGGCGCGACTCCTCGGCACGGGCCAATGCCACGACCGGATCTGCAATGCCGTGGGCCATGAAGATGGGGGTGTGCTGGTTCGCCGCATGGCGTTCGCTGGCCAGGGTGCGCGCCAGAGGCAGGTAGCCCGATAGCGCCATGATGCCGGCGAGCTTCGCGGGGTGGCGCAAGCCCGTGTGCAGCACCATGGCGCAGCCCTGAGAAAAGCCGGCCAGCACGATGCGGCTGGCTGGAATACCGCGTGCGACCTCATGTGCGATCAGTGCCTCTACGGCTTGGGCCGACTGCCGGATGCCGGCATCATCTTCGCCCTGGACCAGATTGGCGCCCCGGATGTCATACCAGGCCGGCATCACATAGCCCCCGTTGATGGTGACCGGGATGCTGGGTGCATGCGGGAACACGAAGCGAATGGGTGGGCAGCCCGACAGATCGAGCTCGGGCACGATGGCCGCGAAGTCATTGCCGTCAGCCCCCAGGCCATGCAGCCAGATGACGGCCGCCGTGGGGTTGGGGGCGCTTTCGATCTCGAGACGGTTCAGCAAGTTGCTCATGGTGATGATGGGGAAAGAATTGAAAAAAAGGGGAGGTGCCTGGAAGGACCTAAGCCAGCAGCGCCTGGGCGAATTCGCGGGCGTTGAAGGTTTCGAGCTCATCGAGTTGTTCGCCCACACCGATGTAGTACACCGGCACAGGCCTTTCCCGTGCAATGGCCGCGAGCACGCCGCCCTTGGCCGTGCCGTCGAGCTTGGTGACGATCAGGCCGGTGAGTTGCAGTGCATCGTCGAAGGACTTCACCTGGGCCAGCGCATTCTGCCCCGTGTTGCCGTCAATCACGAGCAGCACCTCATGGGGGGCCGTGGGGTCGGCCTTCTGCACCACGCGCTTGATTTTCTTGAGTTCCTCCATCAGGTGCAGCTGGGTTGGCAGCCGGCCCGCCGTGTCCACCAGCACCACGTCCTTGCCGCGCGCCTTGCCGGCACTCACGGCATCAAAGCTCACGGCCGCAGGGTCGCCGCCGGCCTGACTGATGATCTCCACGGTATTGCGGTCGGCCCATATGCCGAGCTGTTCACGGGCGGCCGCGCGGAAGGTGTCGGCTGCGGCAAGCAGCACCGAGGCCCCTTCGCTGGAAAGCCGCTTGGTGAGTTTGCCGATGGAGGTGGTCTTGCCCGCACCATTGACGCCAGCGACCATGATGACGGTGGGGCGATGCTCGCCGATCACCAGGGCTTTTTCCAGCGGTTGGAGCAGATCGACCAGGGCCTCTGTGAGCAGGCTCTTGACGTCGGCCGGGTTGGTGGCCTTGCTGTCCTTGACCCGGCGCTTGAGGTCTTCGAGCAGAAGCTCGGTGGCCTTGACACCCGCGTCTGACATCAGCAGCGCGGTTTCGAGCTCTTCGTACAGCGCGTCGTCAATGCGGGTGCCGGTGAAAACCGTGGCGATGCTGCTGCCCGTCTTGCGCAAGCCCGAGCGCAGCTTGCTGACCCAACTGGCACGCGGGGTGGCCTCGACAGCCGCCGCCGGCGCAGCAACAGGGGCTGCGGGGGCGGCAGGTGTAGCGGCTTGGGTAGGTGCCGTGCTGGCCGGTGGAGCGGGTTTTTTCTTGAAAAAGCTGAACATTTGACGGGTTCTTAGAATCACACCATTCTATGAAACGTCTCATCCCCTTGTTATGCCTGCTGTTTGGTTTGACCAGTCAGGCACAAAACATCCCCCAGATCGAACAATTCACCCTGACCAATGGCATGACGGTCATTGTCAAACCGGACCGCCGGGCGCCGACTGCCGTGCACATGCTGTGGCTGCGTGTGGGGGCCATGGACGAGGTGGACGGCACCACAGGCGTGGCCCATGTGCTTGAACACATGATGTTCAAAGGCACCAAGACGCTCAAGCCGGGCGAGTTCTCCCGCCGGGTGGCCGCGCTGGGCGGGCGCGAGAATGCCTTCACCAGCCAGGACTACACGGGCTATTACCAGCAGATCCCGTCCGACCGGCTGGCGGACGTGATGCAACTGGAAGCCGACCGCTTTGCCAACAACCAGTGGAGTGACGAGGAGTTTCGCAAGGAGCTCGAAGTCGTGAAGGAGGAGCGTCGCATGCGGACCGAAGACAATCCGCGCGCACAGCTCTACGAGGCGCTTAACGCCATGGCTTTCATGGCCGCGCCCTACCGGCGCCCGGTGGTGGGCTGGATGAGCGATCTCGACGCCATGACACCGGCCGATGCCCGGGCTTTTTACCAGCGCTGGTATGTGCCGGCCAATGCGGTGGTGGTGGTGGCTGGGGATGTCGACGTCGCCCAGGTGCGGGCGCTTGCCGAAAAATACTACGGTGCCATACCTGCGCGCGCGGTGCCCGAGCGCAAACCACGCACCGAGCCGATTCAGGCGGGGTTGCGGCAGGTGGATTTCAAGGCGCCGGCCGAGCAGGCTTACGTCACGCTGGCCTTCAAGGTGCCGGGGCTCACGTCGCTCGACCAGCCACAGCCCACTGACCGCGATGCGCTGGCCCTGACCGTGTTGTCGGCCGTGCTGGATGGCTACAGAGGGGCGCGGCTCGACCGGGCGCTGACGCAGGGGCCCGACCGGGTGGCGGACAGCGCGGGTGCATCCAACGGCCTGATGGGGCGTGGGCCGCAACTCTTTACCCTCGATGGCGTGCCAGCGCGCGGCAAGACGGCCGAGCAGGTTGCTGCGGCCCTGCGTGTACAAGTGGCACGGATTGCGCGCGAGGGCGTGTCCGAGGCTGAACTCAACCGCGTCAAGACCCAGTGGGTGGCGTCGGAGGTCTACAAGCTCGACTCGGTGTTCAGCCAGGCGCGCGAACTCGGCAGCAACTGGGTGCAAGGCTTGCCGCTTGATGCCAGCGAGCGCCTGATTGCCTTGCTGCGTGAAGTCAGCGCCCGGCAAGTGCAGGATGTGGCCGCGCGTTACTTTGGCGATGACCAACTCACGGTGGCCATCCTGCGTCCTCAACCCCAGAACAGTCCACGCGAGCCCCGCAAGCCCGCGACAGGCACACGTCACTGAGGTCACGACCATGATTACTATTAAAACGATAGCTTCCCGCGCTTTTCTGGTATGGGCTGCGGGAATTTTTTATACCCAAACCGCCTGGGCTGGCATTGCCATCGAACACTGGACGAATGCTGCGGGCGTACAGGTCTATCTGGCGCAGAGCCAGGCCATTCCGATGGTGGACCTGCAGATCGATTTTGATGCCGGCAGCCGGCGCGACCCGCCCGCGCAGGCCGGTCTGACCAGCGTGACCGCCGGCATGACGGCCAAGGGCGTGCAGGCACGAGGCACTGAGTCCGCGCTCGACGAGAACCAGTTGAGCGAGTCCTGGGCCGATCTGGGCGCGCGCTTTTCTGCCGGTGCGGGCAGCGACCGCATGAGCTTTTCCCTGCGTTCGCTGACCTATCCCGACCTGCTGGCCAAGGCCGTGCAACTGGCTGCGCGCCAACTGGGAGAGCCGGCTTTCCCGGATGAGATATGGCAGCGCGAGCGCCAGCGCCTGAGTGCTGCACTCAAGGAAGCCAATACCCGGCCGGCCACCGTGGCCGCGCGTGAATTCGGGCAGGCGGTGTTTGGCCAGCACCCTTATGGACAGGAGATGACCGAGGAAACCCTGCAGCGCATCGGCGTGGCAGACATGCGTGCGGTGTACAGCAGGCTGGTCCAGCCTTGCCGGGCCAAGGTCAGCATCGTGGGCGCGGTGAGCCGCCAGCAGGCCGACGAGATGGTCGCAGTCTTGTTCTCGCGTCTGCCCGCGGCGGCCGGCTGCCCGGCCCTGCCGCCGGTGGCCGAGGTGCAGCCGCTGGCGCAGGCCGTGGAGCGACGCATTCCGTTTGACTCGGCGCAGGCGCATGTGCTGATCGGCCAGCCCGGTTTCAAGCGCAATGACCCGGACTACTTTGCCTTGACGGTGGGCAACTACATCCTCGGCGGAGGCGGTTTTGTCTCGCGCCTGACGACCGAGGTGCGTGAGAAGCGTGGTCTGAGCTACAGCGTCTACAGCTATTTCGCGCCCGGCCTGCATGCGGGGGCCTTCACGCTGGGGTTGCAGACCCGGCCCGATCAGGTAACAGAAGCTGTGCAGGTGTCACGTGATGTGCTGGCGCGCTTTGTGCGGGAAGGGCCGACTGAGGCCGAGCTCAAGGCGGCCAAGGACAATCTGGTGGGTGGTTTTGCGCTACGCCTGGACAGCAACCGCAAACTGCTCGACAACGTGGCCAATATTGCCTGGAACGGATTGGCACTGGATTATCTGGATACCTGGAGCCAGGCCGTGGAAAAGGTCACGCTCGCCGACATCCGGTCCGCTTTTGCGCGCAAGCTGCAGCCAGAAAAAATGGTGACGGTGGTCGTGGGGGGGGCGCCATGAAAGGACCTGTGAAAAAGGCAATGCATGCGGCCCCGGGCGAGGTGCGCATCATCGGAGGGCAGTGGAAGCGCACCAAGCTCGCGGTGCCCGACAAGGCGGGTTTGCGCCCCACGCCCGACCGGGTGCGTGAAACCCTGTTCAACTGGCTGGGTCAGGACTTGGGCGGCTGGCGCTGCTGTGATGCGTTTGCCGGTACCGGCGCACTGGGCTTCGAGGCCGCGTCACGCGGCGCCGCTGAAGTGCGCATGGTGGAGCAGGACCCCGCGCTGGTAGCGCGGCTCAAGGCGGTACAGACCCAATTGCAGGCGCAGGCGGTACAGGTCAGCCGGGCCGATGGCCTGGCCGCATTGAAATCTTTGCCTGCACAGAGCATGGACTTGGTGTTTCTAGACCCCCCCTTCGAGGTTGATTTCTATGCTGCCGCGCTGCTGGCTGCCAGCCGGGCCATCACAGCGCAGGGGCTGGTGTATCTGGAGGCCCCTAAGGCCTGGCGTGACGAGGAGCTTGTCGCCTGCGGACTGCGTGTGCACCGGCATCTCAGGGCCGGCGCCGTGCACGCACACCTGCTGAGCCGCCTGGACTGAGTTGCAGCGTTCGCGCTGCATAATGTTCAGCAGGAGAAGCACACCATGTCCAGCAATGTGATCGCCGTTTATCCCGGTACCTTTGACCCCATGACCCTGGGCCACATCGATGTGGTCGAGCGCGCGAGCCAGCTGTTCGACCGCGTCATCGTGGCCGTGGCCGCCGGGCACCACAAGAAAACCCTGTTTTCCCTGCATGAGCGCATGGACATGGTGACTGAGCTTGTCAAATCCAACCCGAAGGTCACGGTGGAGAGTTTTTCCGGGCTGATGCGCGACTTTGTGGTGGCGCGGGGTGCCAAGGCCATGATTCGCGGCGTACGCGCCGTGACCGACTTTGACTACGAGTTTCAGCTCGCTGGCATGAACCGGAGTCTCATGCCTGATGTAGAGACGGTGTTCCTGACTCCCAGTGACAAATACCAGTTCATCTCCAGTACCTTTGTGCGGGAGATTGCCATGCTTGGCGGTGAGGTCGACAAGTTTGTGGATCCCATGGTGCAGCAGCGACTGATGGAAAAAGTGAAAAGTCTGGGGCGCGAGTAGCCACATCCCGAGCCATTGGGCCGGGACGCTGACGCCACCGCCGTTGGCCACTCAGGGAGTTGTATGAACGATCGAATTCGCGACCTGTTGTCGCAAATGAACGGACTGGAAGAGGAACTTCGAACGGCACTGCATGATCAGGAGCATCGCATGTTCTTCCAGATCAAGGGCAAACGCATTGAGTTCGAGCAGTCCGTCAAGCAGGCGCATCGCCGCCTCAAGACAGGTTTCTTTCGCTGGCTGGTGACCAACCGGCCGCAAAATCTGATCACCGGTCCGATCATCTACGGCATGATATTTCCGCTGCTGGTTCTGGATTTGTTCGTCAGCTTCTACCAGTTCACCTGTTTTCCGATTTACCGGGTCGCCAAGGTTCGTCGAGCCGACTACATCGTATTTGATCGGCAGCATCTGGATTACCTCAATTTCATCGAAAAATTCCATTGCTCATATTGTGCGTATGGCACGGGCTTGGTGGCCTATATCGGCGAGATCATTGCGAGAACCGAGCAGTATTTCTGTCCGATCAAGCATGCGCGCAAGATGCTGGGAACGCATTCGCGATACCCGGGGTTTCTCGACTACGGAGATGCGGCAGACTATGAAGCACGGCTGGAAGAGTTTCGTAAAACACTAGAGAGGAAAACATCATGAAAATATTGTTGCCTGTGGATGGGTCCCAGGTTTCGCTGGAGGCAGTCAACCAGGTCGTACGGCTGATCCGCGAGGGCTTGAAAGCCAGCGTGGTACTGGCCAATGTGCAGGAACCAGCCTCCCTGTATGAGATGGTCGTGGCGCATGACATCGGCGTGATCGAGCGCGTGAGCGCCGAGGCCGGCGCGCATATCCTGGCGCCAGCCGAGGCCTTGCTCAAGCAGGCGGGCATCGACTTTGAATCCGAGGTGGCCAATGGCGACCCGGCGCACACCCTGGTCGATATCCTGGAGCGCTACGGCTGTGACATGGTGGTCATGGGTGCACGTGGCCAGGGAACCTTGCGCAGTGCCCTGCTGGGCTCGACCTCATATGAAGTGCTGCATGCGGCTGGTGTACCCGTGATGATCGTCAAACTCGAGGAAGCGTGAGTGCCACAGGCCGCATGATCCAAGCCATGACTGAACTCATCCTCATCCGCCATGGCGAGACCGACTGGAACCGCGAATTGCGGTTTCAGGGGCAGGTGGATGTGCCGCTCAATGCCACCGGCCATGAGCAGGCGCGCAGGCTGGCCCTGCGGCTGGCGCAGGAGCCCGCGCATCGACTGGTGAGCAGTGACTTGCTGCGCGCGCAGCAAACGGCAGCTCCACTGGCCTTGCACAGGCTACATGGACCGCACCTGGACTTCATGAGTGATGCCGGACTGCGCGAGCAGAACTTTGGTCAGGTTGACGGCATGCAGGTGGCCGACATCAAGCAGCAGCATGCTGACAGCTGGGCGCAGTGGATCCAGTTTGGTGAAGACTATGCCTTCACGGGCGGTGAAACCACGCGGCAGTTCCATGCACGGGTGATGGCTGCGGTGCGTGCGCTGGTGCAAAAGCATGCGCAGCAGACCTTGGTCGTGGTGACGCACGGCGGCGTGCTCGACATGATTTACCGCACGGCACGCGCCTTGCCCTTGTCGGGGCCGCGCCAGAGTGATATCCCCAACGCGGGGTTGAATCGGGTGCGCATTCAGGGCGACGTGATCGACATCCTGTCCTGGGCTGATACCCAGCACCTTGCGGGCCTGCCGCCCCAGCCGGTGTACGACCAGAGCAAGCTCACACCCGTTCCCCCGCTCAAGAGCTAGGTTTTTTTCTGGCTCAGGCCAGCGGTGGCTCGGGCCAGGGCCGCTGCGGCTCGCGCAACTGCTCGAACGCGTGCGCGATCTGCAGCACGCCAAGATCATCGAAGCGGTGCCCCGCGATTTGCAGGCCAATGGGCAGGCCGCTGTGCGTGTAGCCGCAGTTGATCGAAGCGGCAGGTTGTTCCGACATGTTGAACGGCACCGTGAAGCCGATGTGTTCCAGCGGACGCAGTGGATCATTGGTGGGCGAGGGCAACGCGGCATCGAACGCAGGAATGGGGGCCGTCGGGGAGAGCACATAGTCGAACGGCTGGCAGGCCGTCACGGAGGCCAACCGGGTGGCGTGGAACTGGCTGGCGGCATCGAACATCTGTGCACCGCTGCAAGCAGCCGCGCTGTCGGCCCACAGCTGGATGTAGGGCAGCACCTTGCCCTGTTTGTGCGCGGGCAGGGCGGCCAGTTCACGGTGGGAGCGCATGCGCCAGAAGTGGTCCATGCCGTCGAGCATGTGCTGCGTCATGAAGGGCTGCATGAGCGTGACACTGGCGCCGGCCTGTTCAAACAGCCTGGCTGCCCGTTCCACGGCATGTCGTACCTCGGGCTCTACGGCCATGCCACAGCCGGCTTCGAGCAGCAAACCCAGTTTGAGTCCTTTGAGGCGCGACAGGCCTTGATCAAAGCTGTGCCATGCCACGGGCTGCCAGGGCAGGCTCATGCTGTCACGTGCATCCGGCAGGCTTAGCACCTCCATCATCAGTGCAGCGTCCTGCACCTTGCGTGTCATTGGGCCAGCAGCCCGGCCCGTGTAGGGTGGATCGATCGGGATGCGTCCCAGGCTGGGCTTGAGGCTGAAGATGCCGCACCAGCTCGCCGGCAGGCGCAGGGAGCCTCCGATATCGGTGCCGATGTGCAAGGGACCGTAGCCCGCTGCTGCTGCGGCACCGGCACCGGCGCTTGAGCCGCCCGGTGTCTTGCGCAGGTCCCATGGATTGCGTGCCAGCGGATGAAAGCTCGACAGTCCGGAGGACAGCATGCCGTAGTCCGGCATCGTGGTCTTGCACACCATCACGGCGCCGGCTTCCCGCAGGCGTGCGGCGGGTGGTGCATCAACCGGGGAGATGGGGGACTCGGTGGCTGCGGTGCCCAGCGGTAGCGGGTCACCGTGGGTGGCAATGTTGTCCTTGATGGTCACCGGCACGCCATCGAGTGCGCCCAGGGGCTGGTTTCGCATCCAGCGGGCTTCCGAAGCCCTGGCCTGGGCCAGTGCCACCTCCGGTCGCAGCAGGTAACTGGCCTGCAGGTGTGGTTCCCAGCGGGCGATGTGGTCGAGTACCGCTTGCGTGACCTCGACCGGCGACAGATCGCGACGCCGGTAAGCTGTCAGCATGTCAGCGGCGTGAAAGGCATGGAGGTCAGGCGAGGAGGTGGACATGTCTGGCTAAGGTCTGGCTGCAAGCTGGGGCCTGCATGAACGAGGAACTGGGCTTGAGTCCATTATCGGCATGTTGCCAGTAGGGTGTTTACCTGACTTTCCCGCAGCAAGGATAATCAGACGATGCAAGTCAAACTGGATGCCCGGCTCGAACCTCTCGTGAGGTTGACATGGCGCTGATCATCACCGATGAGTGCATCAACTGCGATGTCTGCGAGCCGGAGTGCCCCAACGAGGCGATTTACCTCGGGCCGGAGATCTACGAAATCGACCCGCACAAGTGCACCGAATGCGTGGGCCACTTCGATGAACCCCAGTGTGTGCAGGTGTGCCCGGTAGCCTGTATCCCGATCAATCCGGAGTTTGTCGAGGACCGGGAAACACTGTGGCAGAAATACCGCCGCTTGCAGGCTGCCTCTTTGCCGGTTGCGCCTGTGCCGTCCCGTAAAACGGACGCCGTCTAGAGGACTCTTTCAGGGCTTGCTGGCTGGTGGAGCTTCTTCAGCCGTATTGCCTTTGACGGCCGTTTTTTTCTTGACAGGCTTCTTGCTGCCGGCTTCATGCGCCGTGAAGTACGCGGGCTCGTGGTTCTTTTTCTTTGCGTGCGCCTTGCTTTTGCCCGGTTGAGGAGCCGTGGCTTTGGGGGCGATCTCGTCAACCTTGTGGGTGTTGGCTTCTTTTCTGAGGCGTGCCTTCTCCATCGCCTGAGCTTGTCGGGCATCACGCTGGGTGGCAGCATCCGTCTGGGCCTTTTGGGCCTGGCTGCGCTTGTCGTTGATGTCCACGACGGTGCCGCCTGGGCAGGGTGACTGGCTGTAGCTGTCGCCACATCGGTAGGCCGACTGGGCCAGGCTGGGGAGTGAGGTCAGGCTCGTTGCCAGCAACAGCATCGTGTGAAGAAGGTGCAGCTTCATGAGGATTCTCCGAGAGTCAGGTCACTGGCATTGCCATTGGGGGTAGGACGGGGTGGCTTGGGGCGGGGCGGTTTGCTGGTGTGAACCAGCATGGTGGCCTTCTCCATCTCACCGCTCAGGAAGTGCGGTAGCGCCTGGAGTGATCGGGCGATGCATTGATCGATGGCGATGCGATGATCGAGCGATGGCTTCTTGAGTACCCAGTTGATGACTTCCGATTTGATACCCGGATGTCCCACTCCCAGGCGCAGGCGCCAGTAGTCGTCGGTGCCGAGCTGGGCATGGATGTCGCGCAAGCCATTGTGGCCTGCATGGCTGCCGCCGAACTTGAGCTTGACCTGGCCGGGCACGATATCGAGCTCGTCATGGGCCACCAGAATCTCATCCGGCTGGATCTTGAAGAAGCGCGCCAGGGCCGCCACCGATTTACCAGAAGCATTCATGAAAGTTTGCGGCTCCAGCAGCCAGAGGGTCTGGCCTTTGACCGAGGTGCGCGCCACCAGGCCGTGATAGCCCTTGTCCATGGACAGGCTGAGCTTGAGTTCACGCGCCAGTGCGTCGATCCACCAGAAGCCTGCATTGTGGCGGGTTGCTTCGTATTCCGGCCCCGGATTGCCAAGGCCCACAAACAGTTTGATCATGTGCAAATTATCAGGCCAAGCGCCGGATGGACAGGGTGCTGCTCAGGATGAAGGCGTCACAAAAAGAAACGGCCCACCGAAGTGGGCCGTTGACTGCCGAGAAATCAGCTTACTTCTTGGCAGCGGCGGCGGTAGCGGCAGCGGCTTCAGCAGCAGCGGCCTCGTCAGCCTTCTCTTCTGCCGTGGCAACCACCACAACGGCGGTCACGACAACCGGGTTGTCATTGCCATGGGTGATGGCCTTGACGCCCTTGGGCAGCGTGATGTCCTTGAGGTGCAGCGAGGCGCCTTTTTTCAGGGTGCTGGCGTCCACAGCGATGAACTCCGGCAAGTCGCGCGGCAGGCAGGATATGTCGAGTTCGGTCATGACATAGTTGGCCACGCAGTGGTCCAGCTTGACAGCAGGGGACTCTTCCACACCGGTGAAGTGCAGTGGCACTTTCATGTGCAGTTTCGTGCCGGCGGTCACGCGCTGGAAGTCAACGTGCTGAACCAGTTGTTTGTAGGGGTGCATTTGCACGTCACGCAACAGCACGCGCTGAGTGGCTCCCTTGAGTTCCATTTCCAGCACGGTGGAATGGAAGGCTTCCTTTTTCAGGGCATGCCACAGGGCGTTGTGATCGAGTTCGATCAGTTCGGCCTGGCCTTCGCCACCATAGACAATACCGGGCGTGCGGCCGGTGATGCGGAGACGGCGGCTCGCACCCGTACCCTGCTTTGCGCGCTCAAAAGCGACGAATTTCATAGTTCACTCCAATAAGAGTCCACCGCGACCAGTGTGACTCCGGTTTAACAAGGGCCTGGCACGTTGGTGTGCATGGGCCCGCTTTTTGTCAGGAACCAGGACGCCTTAGAAAAGGTTTTCCTGGTCCGAGAACAAACTCATGACCGACTCACCTTTGGCAATGCGCTGGATCGTTTCGGCGATCAGCGGCGCTACGGTGAGCTGGCGAATTTTCTTGCATTGCTGGGCGCTCTGGCTCAGGGGGATGGTGTTGGTCACCACCACCTCGTCGAGTGCGGAGCCCTGTGCAATGCGCTCGATGGCGGGGCCCGAAAAAATCGGGTGTGTGCAATAGGCATAGACCTTCTTGGCACCACGCTCCTTCAGGACTTCTGCCGCCTTGACCAGGGTGCCTGCGGTGTCGATCATGTCGTCCATGATCACACAGTTGCGGCCCTCGATCTCGCCGATCACGTGCATGACTTCGCTCACATTGGCCTTGGGGCGGCGCTTGTCGATGATGGCCAGGTCGCAGTTGAGCTGCTTGGCCAGCGCACGGGCACGGACCACACCACCCACGTCGGGCGAGACCACGATCAGGTCGTCGTAATTCTTCTGGCGCAAGTCGCCAAGCAGCACGGGTGAGGCGTAAATATTGTCGACGGGAATGTCGAAGAAGCCCTGGATCTGGTCGGCATGCAGGTCCATGGTCAGCACGCGGGCGACACCCACCGCCTGCAGCATGTTGGCTACCACCTTGGCCGTGATAGGCACCCGGCTGGAGCGTGGACGACGGTCCTGGCGCGCATAGCCGAAGTAGGGGATCACGGCACTGATGCGCTCGGCAGATGCACGCTTGAGTGCGTCCACCATGATGAGCAGCTCCATCAGGTTTTCGTTGGTCGGTGCGCAGGTGGACTGCACCACGAACACGTCACGCGCCCGCACGTTCTGGTTGATCTCGACGGTGACTTCGCCATCGGAGAAACGCCCGACACTGGCGGCGCCGAGCGAAATGCCGAGGTGGCCTGCGATGTCCGCGGCCATGCCTGGATTGGCATTGCCGGTGAAAACCATGAAATCAGGGGAATGAGCGGTCTGCATGAGCTTCCCAGCGAATGGATGACAGATAAATTTGGCAGGGGAGGAAGGACTCGAACCCTCGCATGCTGGAATCAAAATCCAGTGCCTTTACCAACTTGGCGACTCCCCTACACGGGTCGACAGCGAAACGCTGCCTACCGATAACTCTCTTCGCTGTTTGCCCAGCCCGACAAGGGATGAACATCCAGACTACTGCACAACCTTGCCTGAAACCCGCTGGGCGTGTCCCGCAAGTCAATGTCCTGCAATATTTGCGCAAACACCGCACTGCCAGAGCCTGTCATCCGGCCTTGAAGTCCGCGAGCAGCAAGCCAGTCAACAGCTTGAGCCACGCCCGGACAGAGCTTTTGGGCGACAGGCTGCAGGTCATTTCGGCCAAAACCGATTGGGTCTGCAGCAAAGCCTGAAATTATAGCAGTCTTGCTGTCCCTTTTGAGTTCCGGGTCCGAGAAAATCAATCGGGTTTCCAGTCCATGGGGTGGTTTGAGCACCACAAAACGCATGGGGGCGAGGGTGAGGGGGGTGATTTTCTCCCCGATGCCTTCGACCCAGGCGTTGTGTCCGGCCAGGAAAAACGGCACGTCCGCGCCCAGCCGCAGGCCGATCTGACTGAGCTGGGCCACTGTAAAGCCAATCTTCCAGAGCCGGTTCAGCGCCAGCAGGGTAGAGGCTGCATCGGAGGAGCCGCCGCCCATGCCGGCCTGGCTGGGGATTTGTTTGTCCACCGTCACATGAGCCCCCAGTGGGGTGCCGCTGGCGGCCTGCAGCGCCCTGGCGGCACGCACGATCAGGTCGTCGTCGGGCAATGCTGTGCCCAGGTCCTGCCGGCTGATCTGGCCATCGCGGCGCAGCTCGAAGTTCAGGCGATCGCACCAGTCAATCAATACAAAGGCCGACTGGAGCAGGTGGTAGCCGTCAGGCCTGCGGCCCGTGATGTGCAGAAAAAGATTGAGTTTGGCGGGGGCCGGAATGTCGTGGAGCGACTGCATGGACAGGATTATCTATGGCAGTGAGCAGCTTCAGCTTGCGGGCTCGAGCACAAGGCGCAGCTCGACCTCTGGCAGGGGCGTGGTGCGACGGGCCGTCAGTCGGCCTGTGCCGAGTTGCGTCAGGTCAGCCAGCCATCCAGGCGCGGTAGCCTGGTCGCCTCCCAGCCAGGCGAACAGGGCAGCGATAGGCAAGGCGGCCCCCGTGGCCTGTCGCAGCAACTCATCCAGCGAGCCAAAGCGGCGCAGCTCGCCATTGGCGCGCATGACGGCGGTGTCCGGTGTCCAGCTCAGGGCGGCCAGGGTGCTGCCCAGGGGGGAGCTCAGCACAAGTGCGCCGGATTGTGCATTGCCGGACAACTCGAATGCAGCCGAGAAGGATTGGGGATTGTCGCTGTCGATGCGCAAGGCCAGGCGGCCTTGCCAGAACTGCTTTTCGGAGCCAAATTCCTTGATAGCCCTTTCAGGTTGTGCGCATCCAGCTATCAAAAAAATAGCAGCCAGCGTCAACCCGAAAAAAGCTCGACGACCGGGTCTCACAGCTTGACGCGCAGGCGCTTGAGCGTTTCCAGCAGCGTCTCGTTCTCGGCGTTGAGCAGCATGCCTTCGCGCCAGATGATGCGTGCCTGCTCATGCTGGCCCAGGCTCCAGAGCACTTCACCCAGGTGAGCGGCAATTTCGGTATCGGGCTTGGCCTTGTAGGCGCCTTGCAGGATGCGCAAGGCTTCTTCCTTGTTGCCGCTGCGGTACTCCACCCAGCCCAGGCTGTCGGTGATGAAGGGGTCGCCAGGTGCAAACTCCAGGGCCTTGAGGATCAACTCGCGTGCTTCGGGCAGTCGCAGGTTGCGCTCGGCCAGTGAGTAGCCCAGGGCGTTGTAGGCATGGTGGTATTGCGGATTGGCTGTGATGATCTGGCGCAGCACGCGCTCCATTTCCTCGGGGCGTCCAAGTTTGTCGGCGACCATCGCCAGGTCGTACTGCAGGTCAAAATCCTTGTCGTCTTTCGCAATCGCGGCGGCCAGCAAAGCGTAGGCCGTCTGGTACTCCTTGTTGTCGCGCAGCAACTGTACTTCGGCCGACAGCTTGAGACGGGCCTCCTGCGCATTGCGTTCGGGCAGGCTATGGATAAGGGCGCGGGCCTCATTCAGTTGACCGCGGCGCGCCAGAATAGCGGCGCGCCGGGTCTGTATGCGCAGCAATTCTTCACGGTTGTCGATGCGGTTGAGCCAGGCATCAGCGGCAGCAAAGTCCTTGCGCTGTTCGGCAATCTGCGCCAGCAGCAGATAGGCCTGCGTCAGTCCCCGGTTGTGTTCTTCACGAAGCGCAGCCGTGGCTTGGCTTTGCACGAGTTGAATGTAGTGCAGCAGCGTCTTCTCGGCGGTTTGAGGCTTGTGTTCCTGAAATTCGAGCGTGCCCTGGATCAGCCAGGCCTGGGCGAAATCCGGGTTTTCGGTGGTGAGGAGATGGATCTGTGCTGCCGATTCGGCATAACGCCTCGTGTCGAGCAGGATACGGGCGTACTCCATGCGGATTTCCGCACGGGCCTTGCCCTCCAGGTATTTGCGCACAATGGCTTCAGCCGCGGGCTGGCCGGGGGATATCAGGCTCAGTGCCAGGATCACCGGCGCCTCTGCCTGGGGATCGAGGGCCTGGCCACGCCTTGCCGCCTCCACGGCGACCGCACGATCCCCGGCGTTGCTGCGCAGGTAGCCAATCGCAGTCCAGGCGGGGACGCCGGTGACGGCGGTGTTCAGGTAGTCGGCCAGCGCCCGCTCCACGATGCTGGCAGCCAGTTTCTTGTCGCTGACGCGCGCATAGTAGCGGGGAATGGCGGCAATCGCGCTGGGCTTTTCATCCGGCGTGCTCAGCGCAATCTCGCGCTTCAGTGGTTCCACGGTTTCGCTGATCCGATTCAGACCCAGCAGGATTTGCAGCACATAGCGGTTGGCCTCACGGGAGTTGGGCAGGTGCTGTCGCCAGGCGCGTGCGGCCTGCAGGGCCGAATCGCCTGAGCGCGCCTGCAAGGCAATTTCCACAGCCCGCTGGTAAAGCTGACCGTCTCCGGTCTTGCGCGCGGCATCGAGAAACAGGGCATAGCCTGTGCCTGGCTCACCGTCGAGTGTGTTGAGCTCCCCCAGCAACAATTGGTAAAAAAGCTCTCCATCCAGGGCTGAACTGGGTGGGGGAGCAGGTGTCTCGTCTACAGTCTGGGCATTGGCACAGAGCGCAACCAGGAGCACGAGAAGGCTGGCAGGGCGTTTGAATCGCAACATCAAATCATAATAATCCAAGCCAGACCCTTTCATGGACCCGCATGCCTGAATTACCTGAAGTTGAAGTGACGCGCCTGAGTTTTGCCGATCGCATAGCCGGCGCACGCATTCTTGGCATCACCATGGGAAAGCCTTTGCGCTGGCCGCTGGGGTGCCCGACGTCCAGCTTGCTCGGGCGTGAAATTCGTTCGGTGCGACGGCGCGGTAAGTACTTGTTGCTTGATCTGGACCAGGGGCTGTTGTTGCTGCATCTGGGCATGTCAGGCAGTTTGGCATTTGCGGCGCAGTTGCCGCCCAGGGGGCATCACGATCATTTCGAGTTGCAGACGACACAGGGTTTTTTGCGTCTGAATGACCCGCGCCGCTTTGGTGCCGTTGTATTTGCGGATAGCGAAGATGCGGCCGTGGCGCGCAAACTGCTGGGTGGGCTGGGGGTGGAGCCCTTGACGGATGACTTTGATGTGGCGTCGTTCCACGCAGGGCTCAAAGTTCGCAAGGCGAGCATCAAGCAGGTTCTGCTCGCGGGTGATCTGGTGGTGGGGGTGGGTAATATTTATGCCTCCGAGGCTTTGTTTCTGGCGCGCATACGCCCGACCCTGCGAGCCCACCGGATCACCCGTCCACGTGCGGCCAGATTGCACGCAGCAATCCGGGATGTGCTGACCCGGGCGGTTGAAAAAGGGGGCAGCACGCTGCGGGATTTCTCCAATGCAAAGGGCGAGAGTGGATATTTCCAGATTGACGCCATGGTGTATGGGCGAGCGGGTCAGCCCTGTCGCGCGTGTGGGACTGCGGTGAAATGCATACAGCAGGGGCAGCGAGCGACCTATTTCTGCCCTGTTTGTCAGAAAAATTGAGGGGTCAGACGCACCTCGGTGCTATATTGAAAAACTTGCCTTGGGGGAGATTTTGAGTACTTCATTCAACGAACAGTTTGAGCAGCATGGAACGTGGCGTCGCGAATTCGCGCTGCGCCTGAAGCTGCTCGCCGAGTGGATGAAAGACCACGAGCTCCTTGACGCCTCGCTCGAAGAGCGCCTTCGACTGCTCGAAACACAGGTTCGGGCCGACAAGGTCATGGTCGCTTTTGTTGCCGAGTTCTCGCGCGGCAAGTCCGAGCTGATCAACGCGATTTTCTTTGCCGGCTATGGTCGTCGCATCATGCCGGCCAGTGCCGGGCGCACCACTATGTGCCCGACCGAGATGGGCTATGACGCTGATGTGCCGCCCTGCCTGCGCCTGCTGCCGATCGAGACCCGCCTGCAGCCGCAAGCCCTCATGGAGTGGCGCATGGCGCCCGAAAAGTGGACACGGTTTGACCTGGATGTGAACGATCCCCAGCAGATGGCCGCAACGCTGGAGCAGGTGGCAGAAACCCGCCGCGTGACCCGCGACGAAGCCGCTGCGCTGGGCTTCTGGCACAGCCAGTCTCCACAGGACAACCCGCCGGTAGATGCCAAGGGCATGGTGGAAGTGCCGAAATGGCGCCATGCCTTGATCAATATTGCCCACCCCTTGCTCAAACAGGGCCTGGTCATTCTGGACACGCCCGGTCTCAATGCGATTGGTGCCGAGCCTGAGCTCACCGTCAGCCTGATTCCTCAGGCCCATGCCGTGGTGTTCATTCTGGGCGCGGATACGGGTGTGACCAAGTCCGATCTGGCGATCTGGAACGAACACCTGATCACCGAGTCGGGCGAAACAGGCGCACGGCTGGTGGTGCTCAACAAGATCGACACCCTGTGGGACGTGCTCAGCTCGCCGGCCCAGATTCAGGCGCAGATCGAGCGTCAGTGCAATTCCACCGCTGACATCCTGGGCATCCCCGTGGACCAGATCAGCCCGGTGACGGCCCAGAAGGGGCTGGTCGCCAAGGTCACGCAGGATGCGGCCTTGCTGCAGTCAAGCGGCTTGCCAGCCTTTGAGGACATGCTGGCCCAGGGCATCATGGAGCGGCGGCAGGCCGTTCTGGGCGCTGCGGTCTCCGAGGGCGTGTTCAGTCTTCGCGCAGAAACCGGGCGCGTCATCAACATCCGGCGGCGCGATCTGGCGGAACAACTGATGGAGCTCAAGGGTCTGCAGGGCAAGAACGCCTCCGTGATCCGGCACATGCGTACGCGCATTTCGCAGGAGCAGACCGAGTTTGATCTCAGTGGTGCCAAGATTCACGCGGTACGCTCGGTGCACCTGAAGTTGCTCAAGGAAGTGTTCGACCTGCTAGGCAGCACGGCGCTCAAGGCCGAAATGTCGCAACTGATGCAGAAACTGCATGAAAAAGGCTTCAAGCTTGGGGCCCGAAAAGCCTATGGCGAGACCTTTGATCGCCTGCGTGAGCGGCTAAGGCGTGTGCAGACCATTGCCGGCGAAATTCACACCATGCTTGGGGCTAGCTTCAAGCTGCTCAATGGTGAGTATGGCTTTTCACTTCAGGCGCCTGAGTTGCCGATGCTCGACGACGCCATCGAATCGCTGAATCAGGTTGAAGCCAGTCATTTGCAATACCTGGGCGTTGGCAATATTTTCAAATTGGCCCAGCCGGAGTTTGCTGATCGGCTGGTTCGTGCCTTGTCCACCCGCGTACGTTCAATCTCGGAAAATGCGCTGGGTGAGGTGGAGCTGTGGAGCAAGTCTGCCGCGGCTCAACTCGATACCCAACTGCGTGAGCGGCGCAAGAATTTTGTTCGCCGTATCGAGGCCATCGACCGCATCCAGCAGGCTGCAGGAGGCCTTGGCGAGCGTATTGGCGAGATAGAGCAGCAGGAAAAATCCCTCCACCAGCTTGATGCCAAGCTGCAGGAGCTCACCGCCTTCCTGGTCGGCCAGCGGGAAAGCCGGTTCGAGGAGGCCGAGGCCCCTGTGCCAGAGCGCGTGCTGGCTTGAGCTCCATGGTGAGTGATCTGGCCAGTCGCGTGGTGCGCTGGCAGCGTACCCATGGACGCCACGACCTGCCCTGGCAGAACACCCGTGACCCCTATCGGGTGTGGCTGTCCGAGATCATGCTGCAGCAAACGCAGGTTCTCACCGTACGCGATTACTTTGCACGCTTTCTGGCGCAGTTCCCCAACGTGCGCGCACTGGCTGCAGCCCATCTCGATGAGGTGCTGGCCTTATGGAGCGGCTTGGGCTACTACAGCCGGGCCCGCAACCTGCATCTCTGCGCGCAACAGGTCGTGAGCCGGCATGGGGGGGAATTCCCCCACACAGCCGAGATCTTGCAAACGCTGCCCGGCATCGGGCGCTCCACTGCGGCGGCGGTGGCGTCACTGTGCTTTGGCGAGCGCGTGGCGATTCTGGACGGTAACGTCAAGCGTGTTCTCACAAGGTTCCTGGGCTTCGAGCAAGACCTGGCCGTGCTTGCCCATGAACGTGCGCTGTGGACCCTGGCCACCGACCTTCTGCCCCATCGCGATCTGCAGCAGACGATGCCGCGCTACACCCAGGGCATGATGGATCTGGGCGCGACCCTCTGCACACGCGCCAAGCCGGTTTGCGAAGCCTGCCCGCTGTCTGCGGATTGCGTGGCACGCGCCCAGGGCCAACCCGGGCTTTATCCGGTCAGGACGCGCAAGCTCAAGCGCAGCAGCCAGTCACTCTGGCTCTTGTGGGCACAGACCCGTGATGGTGCGATCTGGCTGAGCCAGCGGCCCACGCCGGGCGTGTGGGCCGGTCTTTACTGCTTTGTGCTGTATGACAGCCGCGAGGCGCTAGAGGCTGCCGTGCCTGCGCGCTCCCGCAGTGCCTTGCAGGATGAGCCTGTGTTCATCCATGTACTCACCCACAAGGACCTGTATCTGCATCCCGTGAAAGTGCGCCTGCCTGCCAGTGCAAAACTGCACATGGAGGGCGCCTGGTACACGGCGGAGCAACTGCCGCGCATGGGGCTGCCGGCGCCGGTCAAAAAACTGTTGCAGGTCTGAGCACCTGCCAACGGGTTTCAGGTGCCGAGCTCGCGGTGGCGCTTGAGCGTGGCCCATTGGTTGCTGAACTGCTGCGCCAGCTGCTCCACCAGATACACCGAGCGGTGCTGCCCTCCGGTACAGCCGATGGCGACCGTGACGTAGCTGCGGTGGTCCCGCGCCATGGCATCCAGCCAGTGCGTCAGGAACTGCGTGATGTGCTCAAGCATCTGGCGCACATCGGCTTGCTGTTCCAGAAATTTCATCACGGGTGCGTCGCGCCCGGTCAAGGGTTGCAGCTCGCGCTCATAGTGCGGGTTGGGCAGCATGCGCACATCGAACACATAGTCCGCATCGCCCGGTACGCCGCGCTTGAAGGCAAAAGACTCAAACACCAGTGTGAGCTGGTTGCCAGGCGTGGAAATCAGGGATTTGACAAAACCCTGCAACTGGGCCGACCGGATGATGCTGGTGTCGATGATCTTGGACTGCTCCCGCAACTCGGCCAGCAGTCCCCGCTCATGCTCGATCGCGTCCACCAGTGCGCGGCGTTGCTCCTGCTCGGAGTCGCTGGTTTCTTTTTGTGACAGCGGGTGCTTGCGCCGGGTTTCGGAGTAGCGGCGGACCAGCGTGTCGGTGGTGGCGTCAAGAAACAGGGTTTTGATTAACGCACCTTGTTCACGCAAGGTGGCGAGCTGACCCGGCACCAGCGGCAGCGACTGGGCGCTGCGCACATCCATCGCAATGGCCACACGGCCGGCCTGGCGTACCTGCTCCAGCGCCACAAACTGCAGCAGCAGTGCGGGCGGCAGATTATCCACGCAGTAGTAGCCAGAATCCTCCAGCGCGTTGAGCGCTACCGACTTGCCAGAGCCCGACATACCCGTGATGAGGACGATCTCGAGTGCCATGGTGTCAGCCCTTGGCCTGCAGCATTTCCTTGGCATGGGCCAGGGTCGTGCCCGAGAGGTGCTCGCCACCGAGCATGCGCGCGATCTCGGCCACGCGCTGTTCGCCCTGCACATTGCCCACGGTGCTCAGCGTGGTCTTGCCCTGCAGTTGCTTGGCTACGACCAGGTGGTGGTCCGCACAGGCGGCCACCTGGGGCAGATGGGTGACGGCCAGCACCTGCCGGTCAATGCCGAGTTGTTTCATAAGCCGGCCCACGGTCTCCGCCACCGCACCGCCCACACCGGCATCCACTTCGTCAAAGATCAGGGTTTGTGCCGTGCCCAGCTGGCTGGTGGTCACGGCGATGGCCAGCGCCATGCGAGAGAGCTCGCCGCCCGACGCCACCTTGTTGACCGGGCGAGGGGTGCTGCCTGCATGGCCGGCCACCAGAAAGCCGACTTCTTCCAGTCCGCTGAGTTGTGGCTGGGCCAGCTTTTGCAGGGCCACCTCAAAACGGCCACCCTGCATGCCCAGGCCCTGCATGGCCAGTGTGATGGCAGCGGCCAGTTTGGGCGCGGCACTGGTGCGCGCTTTGGAAATGGTCCTGGCCTCGGCCATGTACCTCGTTTCGGCCTGCTTGCTGGCGGCTTCCAGCCCCGCGAGATCAGCTGCGGCATCAAGACGGCTTAATTCTTCTTTCCACGATGCCAGCAAGCCGGGCAGGTCTTGTGGGGAGCGTTTGTAGCGCCTGGCCAGCGACATCCACAGACCCATGCGCTCGTCGAGTTCGGCCAGCCTGTCGGGGTCGAGATCGATTTTGCGCAGGTAGGCGTGCAGCGAATGCACCGCGTCTTCCGCCTGCGCCAGACTGGATGCCAAAACCTCTTTCAGCCCTTTAAATTCGGGCTCCAGATGCTCTTGATGTTGTAGCAAATGCAGGGCGGAGTTGAGGCCCCCCAGCGCACTGCCTTCTTCATCCTCCAGCACCTTGAGTGCGCCTTGGGCCGCTTCGATCAGAGTCTGGGCATGCGACAGGCGGCTATGTTCGGTATTGAGTTCTTCCCATTCGCTGGCCTGAGGGGCGAGCTTGTCGACTTCACCGATCTGCCAGGCCAGGCGTTCACGCTCGCGCTGGAGTGACTCCTGGGCAGACCTGGCTTCATGCAGAGCGGTCTGGGCCTGTCGCCACTGCTGCCACAGGGCTGACAGTGTCGAAGTGCTGACCTGAGCGTAGGCATCCAGCAGGCCGCGTACGGCGTCGGGGCGGGTCAGGCTTTGCCAGGCGTGCTGGCCATGGATGTCGAGCAACTGCTCGCCCAGCTCACGCAGTTGTGTGGCGGTAGCCGGGCTGCCGTTGATCCAGGCCCGGCTCTTGCCCTGGTTGTCGACCGTGCGTCGCAGTAGCAGGGCATCACCGGCATCGAAGCCAGCTTCCTGCAGCCAGCTTTCCAGGGCAGGGGAGGCGTCAAACTCGGCGCTGACGTCGGTGCGCGTTGCTCCCTCGCGGATCACGCCGACATCGGCGCGTGCGCCGGTCACAAGCTGCAGCGCATCGATCAGGATGGACTTGCCCGCTCCCGTCTCGCCGGTCAGCACCGAGAAGCCGGTAGACAGATCGAGCTCCAGCTCGCTGACGATGACGAAATCCCGCAGGACAATGCGCTTGAGGCTCATGTCAGTACCACCTGCTCGTCCGGAGGTGTTGACGCGCCCGCTGGAGGCGCTTTGGATGACGCAAGTAGCGCGCGTGGAGGCTGTTTCATCTCAGGCGACTCCTTCATTCCAGTGCAGTTTTTGGCGCAGCGTATCAAAGTAGGTCCAGCCAACCGGGTGCAGGAACCGCGCCTGGTATTTCGAACGCGTCACCACGATGCGGTCACCGATCTGCAGCGAGGCGAGCGACTGCATGTCAAAGTTCGCGCTCATGTCTCTGCCTGCTACTATTTTGATAGCTATCTCCACAGATTCGGAGAGGACTACAGGTCGATTTGACAGGGTATGCGGGGCAATGGGCACCATCACCCAGCCGGGGATGGAGGGGTGCAGCAGTGGCCCGCCGGCAGAGAGCGCATAGGCCGTTGAGCCCGTGGGGGAGGCAATGATCAGGCCGTCGGCGCGCTGGTTGGCCACAAAATGGCCATCCACTTCAACGCGCAGCTCCACCATGCCCGCCGTGCCTCCGCGGTTGACCACCACATCGTTCATGGCCAGTGCGTCGAATACGCAGGTATCACCACGCATCACCCTGGCCTGCATCAGCTTGCGGTGGTCTTCCACGTACTCGCCCCGCAGCATTGGGGCTAGGCGGGTCTGAAAACTGTCGAAAGGAATGTCAGTGATAAAGCCCAGACGCCCCTGGTTGATGCCGATCAGGGGCACGTCAAACTTCGCCAATTGCCGACCAATGCCGAGCATGGTGCCATCGCCCCCGACCACCAGTGCCAGATCGCATCGGGCACCAATGGCGGCCACATCGAGCGCCGGGTAGGCCGTGATTCCGGTATTGTGGGCCGTATCGTGTTCCAATGCGACATCGCAGCCCTGCGAGACGAGATACTGGGCAATGTCCTCCAGCGCCGCGCGTGACGAGTTCACCGCCGCGCCCGAGCCGCTGGCCTGGTACTTGCCGATCAAGGCGACATGACGGAATTTCAATTTCATCAGCAAATTACATCATTAAAATGAAGCCATGCTCGATGATCGTGCCAAGTTGTTGTTGAAAGCGCTGGTAGAGCGCTATATCGCCGACGGTCAACCTGTTGGCTCGCGCACGCTTTCCCGTGCGTCCGGACTTGAGCTTTCACCCGCCACCATCCGCAACGTGATGTCCGATCTGGAGGAACTGGGCCTGATTGTCAGTCCCCACACCTCGGCCGGCCGCATCCCCACGGCGCGCGGCTACCGCCTTTTTGTGGACACCATGCTGACGGTGCAGCGCGGCGAATTTGCTCCCCAGAGCCTGGCACACGACCAGCCGCAGAAAGTCATCAGCAATGCGGCCCTGTTGCTGTCCAATCTCTCGCAGTTTGTGGGTGTGGTTGTCGCGCCACGGCGCAACTCCGTGTTTCGCCATATTGAGTTCCTGCGTCTGTCCGAACGCCGCGTTCTGGTCATCATCGTCTCGCCCGAGGGCGATGTGCAGAACCGGGTGATCTTTACCGAGCAGGACTATTCCCAGACCCAGTTGGTGGAGGCGGCCAATTACCTGAATGCCAACTATGTGGGGCTGGCCATCGAACAGGTGCGTGAACGCCTGAAAAACGAGGTGGAGTCCCTGCGCTCCGAGATTGCCGCACTGATGCAGGCCGCGGTGAACGCCAGCTCTGACGCCATGTCCGACTCCAGGGACGAGGTTGTCATCTCGGGCGAGCGCAACCTGCTGTCAGTCTCTGACTTCTCCAGCGACATGGGTCACCTGCGCCGGGCCTTCGATCTGTTCGAGGAAAAGGCGCAAATCATGCGCCTGCTTGATGTGACTGGCCAGGCCGAGGGGGTGCGCATCTTCATTGGCGGCGAAAGCCAGGTTGTGCCCTTCGAGGAGCTGTCCGTGGTCAGCGCCCCATATGAGGTGGACGGCCAGGTGGTGGGCACGCTGGGCGTGATCGGCCCCACCCGCATGCCCTATGACCGCATGATCCAGATTGTGGACATCACCTCAAAGCTGGTGAGCAACGCGCTGAGCCACCACAAGTAGCCGCTTACAATCAGCACTTCGGTTGGGGCGTTAGCTCAGTTGGTTAGAGCAGAGGACTCATAATCCTTTGGTCGAGTGTTCAAGTCACTCACGCCCTACCATTTATATACAGAGAAGCACGCTATTAATTTAATAGCGTGCTTTTTTGTTTTGCGATCGTGTAGCCAGTACGTAGCCTGTCTGTATCTCTAATTGCGCGAAATCTGTAACTGTTTGAATAGCCCTGGGTATGAACTGACCCTCAGAAGTTGGCCAGTTGGTTTAAGTTAAGACCACTGAAATGGTCTTGTTGGCGAGTTGCCGCCAGTAGTAGCTAGATAGAAGGAAAAAAGCGGTGATGCTCAACAAGCACCACCGCTACGTACCTATGTGACCTCTCAAGGAGGATGTTTATTTTTTGTAGTTTGGACTCCTGGGGCCTGGCAGCAAGGATCCAGGTGAGTTGGCTGAAAGCAGCCTCAGGGTGGTCATTTTCGCGATCTGTTGACTTTGATCGGTCGCGGTTCCAATCATCTGCTTCACTAATGCTCCGATAAGCAACGCCGCCAGTCCGCCCTGGTTATTGTTGCCCTCGTCACTATTCGCCGTGGCCTTACCAGTCCACAGCTCGGTGCCAGTTCTGAGGTCAACTAGACGCGCTTCGGCCGTCACAACTGATGCACTACCGATGACAAAATAGCGTGTTCCATAGTCTGTCACATTGATGTAGAGGGCAGCATCAGCACCGAACACTTCGCGCAACTTGGCGCGGTCGACCTGATGGATGTCATCTGGTACCGTGAGCCCGTTGGCTTTGAAGTGCTCATCGACCAATGTAATCGGGAGTACGTAATAGCCGGATTCTGCGACAGGGAGTTGGGTGTTCGAGTAGACGCCATATGTCGCTCCAACCTCTGGCGTGCTGTGCTTGGGTGGAAGGATCAAGATGGTCTTTGGATCGGCCGCCTTGTATGCGCTGTAGTCTTTAGGTTGCTGGGCGCAGCCAGCTAGCACGAGTGCAGCTATGGCAAGCAGGCTAACTTTACTTTTTTTCATTTTGCGCTACCCGCTTGGACTTCGTGCTGGCCAACAGTTTGTCGATGTATACAGAAGACTCAGGGAAGGCCACTTTCTCTTGCTCCAGTGCAATTAAAAAATCACTTTCTCGTCCAACCTTTGAATAGAGCAAGCCAAGGTGGGCGCGATAGCCTGGGGGGAGTTTCTTGCCATTGGTTTGGGTTTCCTGGGCATGCTTTTCCAGGATAAGGATTTGTTCCTCAGGCGACTCGTTTTTGAAGTGGGCATAGACCTGATTTTCATAAGGCCCCCAGCTGTAGAGAGCGCTGTTTGTCGCACACCCTGCCAGTGTCAGGACTGCTGCTATCAGCGCGATTGATTTCAACGCATGCATCATGATTAACGACCTCCAGCCAGTCGAAGGGCGCCAGCATCAACTGCTGCAGACAGGCGATCCACGGACTCACGAATGGCAAGATCCAAGACCTTGCCATTGAGCGTCGAATCGTATGAGGCGGTGCCGCCAAAACCGATAATTTCGCGGTTGGAAAGAGCATATTCACCTGCACCCGCTACGGAGTAGGCTACTTCAGAGGTCTTGATATTGATCACGTTGAGTGTGACTTTGGCGTATGCGATCTGCTCCTTACCTCGTCCGAGGATTCCGAAAAGCTGTCGATCGCCAACTTCCTTGCGGCCGAATTCCGTTACGTCGCCGGAGATCACGAAATCTGCTCCTTTGAGCTCCTGCGCTTGATTTTTGATCTTGGATTCTTCCCGAGTCTCCGACAGGTTCTCGCGGTCGAGGACATTGAAGCGGTTGGACTGATTCAGATGGGAGGTGAGAATAGTCTTGGACTGGTTACCCAGGCGATCGACGCCGTCACTGAAGATGCCACGCATAAAGGGCGAACGATTTTCGAACTTTCCGATCGAGACAGGAATGCGCACGCCAACGAAGTGGGTTGCAGCTACCGTGACTTTTTGAGGCTCGATGGTCCTGGAGCTTTCCGTGGCGCAACCGCTCATTAGCGTGAGCGCGATGGCCAAGAAAGAGAATTTAATGACAGCTTGTTTCAAGTTTCCTCCTGAGGTTGGTTTTCTAATAATTTTTGCATTTTAGTAGGGGAAAACTGGCAAAGAGGGTTAACACAATCAAAATCCGCGATCCTTACGTCATATAGCAACATGCACCGCTCAGAACGATAGTGGTACAAGCCGGGAATGGCTAGAAACAGCGTCTTGGCAGACGAATCTGTAAACTTCCATCGAGTTTTCATACAAGTAAAAAGTTCGTGCTAGAATCTCGTTCTTCGCGGCTGTAGCTCAGTTGGATAGAGTACTTGGCTACGAACCAAGGGGTCGTGGGTTCAATTCCTGCCAGCCGCACCAAAAAAGTAAAAGCCTGCAACTGCAAAGTTGCAGGCTTTTTGCTTGGGCGACAATGCGTCCTATGAGCAAGGCCTTTACCCGCGAATCCGATACGGCAGATGACGACGATCTGCAGCTGCCGCCCCTGCCGGCGGGTGGGAAGAATTACATCACGCCTGCCGGCTACGCGCGACTGCGCACGGAGTTGCTGGACCTGATCGACAACGAGCGCCCCAAAATCGTTGAAGTGGTGCACTGGGCAGCCAGCAATGGCGACAGGTCGGAAAACGGGGACTACCTGTATGGCAAAAAACGGCTGCGCGAGATAGACCGGCGCATTCGCTTTCTGACCAAAAGGCTGGAGATTGCCGAGGTGACCAATCCCAGCCTGCACCATGGCAGCGATCAGGTGTTTTTTGGTGCCACCGTGACCTATGAGGACGAGACCGGCCAGGCACGGACGATCACGATCATGGGCATTGACGAGGCGGAGAGCCTGCAGGGTGAGGTCAGCTGGATTTCTCCCGTGGCCCGCACCTTGCTCAAAGCGCGCGTAGGGGATGTCTTGCAACTCCTCACCCCCGTGGGCGTGAGCGAGATCGAGGTGACAGCCGTCAGCTACCCCGCACCGGCTGTTTCAAAGCCAGGCTGAGCTACTGCGCGTTCTTGGTTCGCTTGGCCCGCAGCACCGAGGGGGTGCGTTTGAGTTTGCGCAGCGCAGCCGCCAGGTGGACGCGATCACGCACGCCAATCACAAAATGCAGATCAGTGGCTTCCTGGGCCGCGGCCTTGCCCATGTCGATGTGGCTGATGTCGGCTTCGGCACTGGCCAGGGCCGCAGCCACACGTGCGAGCACGCCTTTGCCGTTGGTAACAGTGACCAGAATGCCTGCTTCAAAGGGCCGCACCGGGTCATCGGCCCATTCGACACTGATGAAACGTTCGCTGTCCTTGTTCTGCAGGCGTTTGGCTACCTGGCAGTCGTCGGTATGCACCACCAGACCTTCCCCGCGCCCCAGATAACCCACGATGTCGTCGCCGGGAATGGGGCGGCAGCAGGGGGCAAACTGGACCGAGGCATTTTCACTGCCGTCGAGTGTCAGGCCTGACTGCTGCACATGGGACTCATGTTCCGTGAAGCGCTCACGGGTAAGCAACAGGGCATCGGGTTTTTCACCCAGTTCCGACAGCAAGGTGGTCATGCGCTTGGCCACGATGCGCGCAATGCGTTTGCCCAGGCCAATGTCGGTCAGCAGATCGGCGCGGTTCTTGTTGCCGGTGAAGTGCAGCAGCTTGCTCCACAGGCCCTGGTTGGCCTCGTTTTCATCCGGGAACTTCTCGATGCCCTCGGCGCGCAGTGCCTGCGTCAGCAACTTCTCGCCCAGCCCCAGTGATTCGGTCTGCGCCAGCGTCTTGAGGTGATGGCGGATCTTGGAGCGGGCCCGTGCCGTGCGGACAAAGTCCAGCCAAGCGGGGTTGGGGGTGGAGACCGGCGCGGTCACAACCTCGACAACGTCGCCGTTGGTCAACTCGGTACGCAGCGGCACCTGCTCGCCGTTGATGCGGGCTGCAATGGTGCGATCACCCACATTGCTGTGAATGGCGTAGGCAAAGTCCACCACCGTAGCGCCCCGGGGCAGGGACATGATCTGGCTCTTGGGCGTGAACACGTAGACGGCGTCCGGGAACAGGTCCATCTTGACGTGATCCCAGAACTCGGCGGCATCGCCGGTTTCCTGCTGGATATCGAGCAGGGACTGCAGCCATTGGGTGCTCATGCGCTCGGCCGACGGTATGGCGGGATCGTTGACCTTGTAAAGCCAGTGTGCCGCCACCCCTGTTTCACCCACCAGGTGCATGGCCTCGGTGCGGATCTGAAACTCGACATTGACGCCCGCCGGGCCGACCAGGGTGGTGTGCAGGGACTGGTAGCCGTTGGACTTGGGGATGGCGATGTGGTCCTTGAACTTGCCGGGCACAGGCTTGTAGAGCAGATGCAGGGTGCCCAGCGCGGTATAGCAATCGGCGATGGTGGGCACCATCACCCTGAAGCCATAGATGTCGGTGACCTGGGCAAAACTCAGGTGCTTGTCGCGCATCTTGCGGTAGATGGAGTACAGGGTTTTTTCCCGTCCGCTGATGCGCACACTCAGGCCGCTGGCTTCAAAGGCAGATTCAACACCACTCTGTACTTTTTGTAGCAAGTCTCGGCGGTGGTTGCCGGCTTTGGCAACGGCCTTGGACAAGGTGGTGTAGCGCCAGGGCAGCAGATGGCGAAAGGCCAGATCCTGCAGCTCGCGGTAGGTCTGGTTCAGGCCGAGGCGGTGGGCAATCGGCGCATAGATGTCGAGGGTCTCAGAGGAGATGCGCGCCCATTTTTCGCGCGGCACGTCTGACAGCGTGCGCATGTTGTGCTTGCGGTCGGCCAGTTTGATGAGGATGACCCGCACATCGCGTGCCATGGCCAGCAGCATCTTGCGGAAGGACTCGGCCTGGTTTTCTTCGCGGGTATTGAAGTGCAGCTTGTCCAGCTTGGTCAGGCCGTCTACCAATTCGGCCACGGGGGAGCCGAAACGCTCAATCAGCTCGGCCTTGGTCACCCCGCAGTCTTCCAGTGCGTCGTGCAACAGGGCCGCCATCACGGCTTGGGCATCGAGTTTCCATTCGGCGCAGCGCAGCGCGACGGCGATCGGATGGGTGATGTAAGGCTCGCCGTTGTTGCGCAACTGGCCCAGATGGGCTTCATCGGCAAACTTGTAGGCTTGGCGTACCTGCTCCAGATCTGAAGGTGAGAGGTAGTCCAGACTGGTGAGCAGGCTCGCAAAGCTGGCTGCGGCCGCGTTGACAGAGGCCGGACTGGGCGCAACAAAGCTCGCACCCGTATTCAGAGCGGGCGGTTCGGAGCGATGTTCGAGTGCGGTACTCACCCCTCAAATATAGCTGCTGGGCATTTTCTTCGGGCCGGACATGAAAAAAGCACCGCGAGCGGTGCTTTTTTTATGGCGCGATCTGCTTACAGAGGCACTTTTTTGAGCATTTCGAGCCCGACCTTGCCGGCCGCGATTTCACGCAGGGCGGTGACAGCGGGCTTGTTCTTGCTCTCGATCTTGGGCGTATGGCCCTGGCTCAGCATGCGGGCGCGGTAGGTGGCGGCCAACACGAGCTGGAAACGGTTGGGGATTTTCTCCAGGCAATCTTCGACGGTGATACGAGCCATTTAACTTCTCCGGAAATCTAGGGGATATTCAGTGCTTTGAAGGTATCAGCCCGGGCACGGCGCTGGGCTGCATATTTGAGCCGTTGGGCGTGAACAATGGCTTTAAGGTCAAATATCGCACGCTCAAATAACTCGTTGATTATAACGAAATCGAATAAATGGGCCTGGGCCAGCTCAATGGCGGCATTCTTGAGCCGGAGTTCGATCACCTCCGGGCTGTCTTCACCGCGGCGCTCCAGCCGCGAACGCAGCTCTTCCCAGCTCGGCGGCAGGATGAAAATGGAAATCGCGTTGGTGAACACCTTCTTGATCTGCAGTGCACCCTGGTAGTCAATCTCCAGCACCACGTCGCCGCCCTGGGCAATGCGTTCTTCAATGGCTTTCTTGGAGGTGCCGTAGCGGTGGCCGTGCACATGGGCCCATTCCACGAAGGCATTGGCCTTGACCATGGCATCGAACTCGGGCGCCGAGACAAAGAAGTATTCCCGTCCGTGCTTCTCCTGGCCGCGCGGGGCACGCGTGGTGTGCGAGACCGAGGGCTGGATATGGGAGTCAAGCTCCATCAGGGCCTTCACGAGGCTGGATTTGCCGGCCCCGCTGGGGGCTGCGACGACGAACAGGTTTCCGGGGTAATCCATGAAGGCAGTGTCTGGTGGCTGGAATTCGGGCGACAGGCCCTTATTCTATGTTCTGCACCTGTTCACGCATCTGCTCGATGAACACCTTCATGTCCACCGAGATGTGCGTGAGTTCGAGTGCCGCCGATTTGGAGCCCAGTGTGTTGGCCTCGCGGTGCAGCTCCTGGATCAGGAAGTCGAGTCGCTTGCCGATCTCGCCGCCTTTCTTGATCAGGCGCTCAAGCTCGTCGAGGTGGGAGTTCAGCCGGGTGATCTCCTCGGCCACATCGATGCGGATGGCAAAGGAGGTGGCTTCGGTCAGGGCGCGATCCTGCGCGGCGTCAGGTGCAGTCGCGCCATCGGTCAGGGCCATGGCCTCTTTCCAGCGCTCCATGAAGCGCAGACGCTGTTGTTCGACCAGTTTGGGCACCAGTGGCACGGCCTGCTGGGCCAGCGCCCGCAACTGGCCAATGTGCCCGAGCAGCATGGTGGCCAGACGAGCGCCCTCGCGCTGGCGGGCTGACAACAGTTCCTTGAGCGTCTGCTCTGCCAGCGGCATCACGTCCTGGCTCCAGTCATGGCTGCCGCCCTGCTCGTTGGAGGCCAGTCGTATCACGTCGGCCACGCTCAGGGGCTGGGCCTGGGGCAACCAGGAGCGCACATTGTCCTGAATGGCGTTGAGCCGCTGGATCAGGCGGGTTGTCGGGTCCGCAATGGTGCCCGAAGTGCCGGATTCAATGGCCGCACGCACCTCAACCTTGCCGCGTTTGAGCCGGCTGGTGAGCAGTTCGCGCAGTGGGGGCTCGTACTGGCGAAGCTCCTCGGGCAGACGGAACGACAGGTCCAGAAATCGGCTGTTGACCGAACGGATTTCCAGGCCAAGCCGGCTTGGCGGCATGCTTCGGGTTTCGGTGTCGGTGGACGGGCTGGCTGTGCTGTGCTGGGCACTGGCGTAGCCGGTCATGCTGTAAACTGGCATGGCAATATTCGGGTCAGTGGAACGTGCCTGAGAATAACACCCGGTTCCTGCCGATCCCAGGAGCGATTGCCTCAAATTTATGTCAAAGGTCAAACCAGCACCGCTGCCCCCTGATACCGTGATCGGCGGTTATCGCATTGTCCGCAAGGTGGCCGCCGGTGGTTTTGGCGTGGTCTATCTGGCGCTGGACCCTGAAGGGCAACAGGTTGCTGTCAAGGAGTACCTGCCCTCATCCCTGGCGACGCGCGCTCCGGGTGAGCTGCTGCCCATGGTGCAGAACGACAAGCTGCCCTTGTACCGCCTGGGTCTCAAGAGCTTCTTCGAGGAGGGCAGGTCGCTGGCCCAGATATCCCACCCTTCCGTGGTGAGTGTGCTCAACTTCTTCCGCGAGAACGACACGGTCTACATGGTGATGAACTACCTGGAGGGCGCGGCCCTGCAGGATTTCATCATCACCGCACGTGACCTGAAGCGGCAGAAAGTGTTCCGCGAGTCCACCATCCGCTCCCTGTTTGATGAAATCCTGCGCGGCTTGCGCATCGTGCACCAGCACAAGATGTTGCATCTGGACATCAAGCCGGCCAATATATTTGTAACGGATGACAATAAATCGGTGCTGATCGACTTCGGCGCTGCTCGCGAGGTGTTGAGCAAGGAGGGCAACTTCGTGCGCCCCATGTACACGCCTGGCTTTGCCGCCCCCGAGATGTACCGGCGTGATGCCTCCATGGGGCCCTGGACGGACATCTACGCCATCGGTGCCTGCATCTATGCCTGCATGAAGGGCTTTCCGCCCAACGAGGCGCCGCAACGGCTCGAGAAAGACCGTATCGGCATCGCCCTGGCGCGTCTGCGCGGGGTGTATTCAGACAACCTCATCGAGGTCGTCGAGTGGTGCATGTCGCTGGACCCGCTGTCGCGTCCGCAGTCGGTGTTCACGCTGCAGAAGGAGCTCAGCCGTGAGGGCGAGCGTCGCTACAGCAAACTCACGGTGACAGAAAAAGTCAGGCTGCAGTTTGACAACATGATGTCTGACGGCAAGAAGAAAAGTGTCAAGAGCGCCACCGGCAAGGGTGACAAAGTCAAATGAAATTTTCCATCTTCCAAGTCAGTCGCAAGGGTGGGCGTGGCAGCAATGAAGACCGCATGGGCTATTGCTACACCCGTGGTTCGGGCATCTTCCTGCTGGCCGACGGCATGGGCGGGCATCCCGAGGGCGAGGTGGCGGCCCAGCTGGCGCTGCAAACTATCTCGGCGATGTTCCAGAACGAGGCGCGGCCGATCATCAATGACATCCCCGCCTTCCTGTCCTCGGCCGTGATGGCAGCACACCGCCAGATCCTGCGCTACGGGCTGGAAAAAGGCATGCACGACACCCCCCGCACCACGCTGGTGGTGGCCCTTCTGCAAGAGGGCACCATCACCTGGCTGCATTGTGGCGATTCACGGCTGTACCTGGTGCGTGGGGAGGATTTGCTGATACGCACCCGCGATCATTCCTACATCGAGCAGCGCCAGGGTGCCGGCCTTGACAGCAAGTCCAGCGAGTACCTGAACCGCAACATACTCTTCACCTGCCTGGGCTCCCCGACCAAACCCGTGTTCGACATTGGCGGGCCGGTCAACCTGCAGCAGCATGACAAGATCATGCTGTGTTCCGACGGCTTGTGGAGCAGCGTGACCGATGCCGAGATCACCTATCACCTCGAGCACCAGCCGGTGGCCGATGCGGTGCCCGATCTGGTGGAAAAGGCTTTGCGCAAAGCCGGTGACAGCAGCGACAACGTTACCGTGATTGCACTGGAGTGGGAGACGCCCGACACCGTGTTCGAGTCCACTCTGGGCACCATCTCCACCGACACCATCCGTGACGGTGTGTTCGCCTCCACGGTGCAGGCCGGTGGGCTGGACCCCATGGAGGTTGATCTGGACGAGGAGGCCATCGAGCGCTCCATTGCCGAGATCAACGAAGCGATCCGGCGCACCGCCGCCAAACGGGCCTGAGCGCGACGCGACGCTGGTTCAACGTTTTCCGGGCAAGGACATCATGAGCGAATTTCTCCGAAGCGGTGGCCGTGCCGCCAATCAGTTGCGCCCGGTGCGCATCACACGTGGCTACACCATCCATGCCGAGGGTTCGGTGCTGATCGAGTTCGGCCATACCAAGGTGCTGTGCACCGCCTCGGTGGAAGAAAAAGTGCCACCCCACAAGCGCGGCAGCGGCGAGGGCTGGGTCACCGCCGAATACGGCATGCTGCCCCGCGCCACCCACAGCCGCAATGACCGTGAGGCCGCTCGCGGCAAGCAAAGCGGTCGCACGCAGGAAATCCAGCGCCTCATTGGCCGCTCGATGCGCGCCGTGTTTGACCTCAAACAGCTGGGCGAGCGCACCATCCAGCTTGACTGCGATGTGCTGCAGGCCGATGGCGGCACCCGTACCGCAGCTATCACCGGCGCATTCGTGGCGGCACAGGACGCGGTGAATCACCTGCTGGCGCAGGGCAAGCTGATGGCTTCCCCCATCACGGCAGCGGTGGCCGCCATCTCCGTCGGCATCGTGCAGGGCACGCCCGTGCTTGATCTGGAGTACACCGAAGACGCTGCCTGTGACACCGACATGAATGTGGTGATGACGGGCGCCGGCCATTTTGTGGAAGTGCAGGGAACGGCCGAGGGCGCCGCGTTTTCGCGCAAGGAGATGGATGCCTTGCTCGGCCTGGCTGAAAAAGGCATTACCGAGCTGATGACGCTGCAGCAGCAATCACTGCAAAAATAATAGCAGGTTGCGTATATTTTATAAGGGCTACAGCCTATTTTAATGATGAAAATTGTTCTGGCATCCAATAACAAGGGCAAGCTCGTTGAGCTGCAGGCCATGCTCGCGCCGCTGGGCGCCGAGCTGGTGCGCCAGGGTGATCTGGGCATCTCCGAGGCCGAGGAGCCGCACCGTACCTTTGTCGAAAACGCGCTGGCCAAGGCGCGCCATGCGGCCCAGCACAGCGGCCTGCCCGCGCTGGCGGACGACGCCGGGCTGTGCGTGGATGCGTTTGGCGGCCTGCCCGGCGTGGACACGGCTTTCTACGCCATGCAGTACGGCTACACCAAGGGTGACGACAACAATGTGCGCGCGCTGCTGGAGCAGATGCAGGGCCTGGACAATCGGCGCGCGGCGATGGTCAGCACCCTGGTGGCCGTGCGCAGCCCGCAGGACCCCGAGCCCCTGATTGCCGTGGGGCGCGTGGTGGGCGAGATCAGCCGTGAGCCCCGGGGCAGCAATGGCTTCGGCTTCGACCCGGTGATGTTCATCCCCGAATTCGGCAAAACCTTTGCAGAGTTGCCGGTCGAGGTCAAGAATGCCCACAGTCACCGTGGCCGCGCTGCGGCGGCCATGCTGGCGCTGATGCGCGAGCGCTGGCTGTGAAGCTGTGGGTGTGAGCCGGGCATGACAGAGCCGATACGCATCGTCAGTGAGTCGCCACCAGCTGCCGGCGTGCCCGTGCGTGACATCCAGCACTACTTGCGACCGGGCACGCTGCAACTGGGCAGCCTGCCACCGCTATCGCTCTATGTGCACCTGCCCTGGTGCCTGAAGAAGTGCCCGTACTGCGACTTCAACTCGCACGAGATGCGTCCGGATCAATTGCCCGAGCAGCGCTACATCGACGCCGTGGTGGCCGACCTGGAAGCCGCGCTGCCGCTCGTGTGGGGCCGCACCATCCACAGCATCTTCATCGGTGGCGGCACGCCCAGCCTGTTTTCGCCGCGGGCCATCGACCGCCTGCTGGGTGACATACGTGCGCGGCTCAAACTGGAAGCCGATTGCGAGATCACGCTCGAGGCCAATCCCGGCACTTTCGAGAAAGACCGTTTCAAGGCCTTTCGCAGTGCGGGCGTGACGCGCCTGTCGGTGGGCGTGCAGAGCTTCAACGACGAGCACCTCAAGGCCCTGGGCCGCGTGCATGACCGGGCCCAGGCCATCGCGGCAGTGGAAGAGGCCGCGCAGGCCTTCGACACCTTCAACCTCGACATCATGTATGCGCTGCCCGGGCAGACCCCCGAGGAGCTGGCGCAGGACATGCGCACCGCGCTGGCGTTGGGCCCGCCACACATCTCGATCTACCACCTCACCATCGAGCCCAACACCTACTTCGCCAAGTTCCCGCCTGTCATTCCCGAGGACGACACGGCCTATGCCATGCTCGACCAGATCACCGAGATGACCGGCGTCGCGGGCCTCAGCCGCTACGAAATCTCGGCCTATGCGCGCGAAGGCCACCGTTGCTGGCACAACCTCAACTACTGGCAGTTTGGCGACTACCTTGGCATTGGCGCCGGCGCGCACAGCAAGCTCAGCTTTGCGCACCGCGTGGTGCGCCAGGTGCGCTTTCGCGAGCCGCGCCTGTACATGGAGAAAGCCCTGGCCGGGCAATGCATCGCGCTGGAAGAGGAGGTGAGCCGTGCCGACCTGCCCTTCGAGTACATGCTCAACGCCCTGCGGCTCAGGGGGGGCTTTGCGCTGGCCGAGTTCACCGAGCGCACGGGCCTGGCCATCACGGCGATTCAAAAAGGGCTGGAAGAGGCCGAGCGCAAGGGCCTGATCGAACGCGACTTCGCGCGCGTGCGGCCCACTGAGCGGGGCTTTGACTTTCTCAGCGACCTGCAGGCCCTGTTTCTCGCGTAGCTGGACCACCCGGTGGACCACTTGGCTGTGGCACGTTAAAGTCAGCTGCATATGTCACTGGCCAGTGACAGGGATCAGGAGAATGCTTGCATGTTTGCGGTGTATGGGATTGAAGGACCATTGTTTCGCGGATCGCTGGAAGATTTGCGCCGGGTCGAGGCCGTGCGCGCCGTGGCCCGAACACGGGCCCTGCCTTCCTCTCGTCGCAGCCGGGGCGCGGCCGAGTTCACCGAGATCCTCGATGAGGTTCACCATGGGGCGATCACAGCAGCGCACCACAGTCCCGGCCACAACCCGTTGGCCGCTTACGTGGAGACCGGGCACCCCCATCTGCCACGCCATCCCTTGACCCTGGTGCGCGACATCATGAGTCGCAACGTCATCACCGTGGCCCTGGACAGCGAGGTGCAACAGGCCTGGCGACTGCTGGCCAGCGAGGGCGTCGGCCAGGCGCCGGTGGTCACCGCATCGGGTGCGCTGGTGGGGCTGCTGTCGCGCGCAGACCTGCTGCACCCTGAGCAGTTGCCTTCGCCCGAGGCAAGCGCGCTGGTCTGGCGCACGCTGTTGACACAGCCTGTGGCGGAGTTGATGTGGACACCCATTCCCAGCGTGGCCGAAGAAACCGACATCCGGCAGCTAGCCAGCGTGTTGCTCGACAACGGCCTGCCGGGCTTGCCGGTGGCCGATGAGGAAGGCGTGGTGACGGGCTTTGTCTCGCGCTCGGACATCCTGCGTGCGGTGGTGACTGATCCGCCGCTTGATTTGTGGGGCTGAGTCAATGAGGCAAGGTCTGCGCCTGCCCGGTGTGTCGGCCGCACTCGGTGCTGCACTGCTGTTTGGCGCGGGCACACCGCTGGCCAAGTGGCTGCTGGAGGCTGTGAGCCCCTGGCTGCTGGCGGGGCTGCTTTATCTGGGCTCGGGCGTGGGGCTGACTCTGTACCGGTATGTCAGCCATGCACCTGCGGTGCGTCTGCAGCGAGGCGAGTTGCCCTGGTTGTTGGGGGCGGTGCTGGCGGGTGGCGTGATCGCGCCAGTGCTGTTGATGCTGGGGCTGAGTGGCATGCCCGCTTCAGGTGCGTCGCTCCTGCTCAATGCCGAGGGCGTGTTCACCGCGCTGCTGGCCTGGTTCGTTTTCCGGGAAAACTTTGACCGGCGCATTGCCCTGGGTATGGTCGCCATCCTGGCCGGGGCCATGGTCTTGAGCTGGCCCGGTGAAGCGCAGTTTGCAGGCGTCTGGCCCGCGCTGGCCGTGCTCGGGGCCTGCCTGGCCTGGGGCGTGGACAACAACCTCACGCGCAAGATCGCGCTCACGGATGCCTCCTGGCTTGCCAGCATCAAGGGTCTGGTGGCTGGCCCGGTAAACCTCGGCCTGGCCTTCATCGCCGGGGCCACGCTGCCGCCATGGCCCCATGTAGGTGGCGCACTGCTGGTTGGTTTTTTTGCTTACGGCGTGAGCCTGGCCTTGTTCGTGGTGGGCTTGCGGCACCTGGGCACGGCACGAACCGGAGCGTATTTTTCAGTAGCGCCCTTTGTGGGTGCCCTACTGGCGCTGGCGCTGGGTGAAGCGCTGACGCTGCCGCTGCTGGTGGCAGGGGCTTTGATGGCGCTGGGTCTGTGGTTGCACCTGACCGAGCGGCATGAACATGTGCATGTCCATACGCCACTGGCGCACACACATGAACACAGCCATGATGTGCACCATCAGCACGAGCACAGTGAGCCCATGCCGCTGGGCAGCACGCACAGCCACCCTCACCAGCACACGCCCATGACCCATTCCCATCCGCATTTCCCGGATGCCCATCATCAGCATGGGCATCGGGACAGTTGAGGCGGTGGGTGGCTTATTTCAGCAGGGCCCGGTAGCCCATCAAATCGGTTTTTTCGGGTTTGATGGTCTCGATTTTCTCGCGTGAGCAGATGTATTCTGGCCGCGGCGCCTGGTTACAAAACGGCTCCGTGACGCGGTTGCTCATGGCGTTGTAGACCACAAAGACATTCGAGCGGGGCGAAGGCGTGATGTTCGAGTTTGAGCCGTGCATGGTGTTGCAGTCGAACACGATCACCGAGCCGGGCTGGCTCACCGCGCTGACGATGCCGCCACGTTGCGCCAGTTCGGCCAGCGTCTCGTCGGTTGGCACGCCATATTCCTGCTTTTTCAGCGAGGTCTTGAAATGGTTGGCAGGCGTCTCGCCCGTACACACCGCAAACGACTTGTGCGAGCCCGGGATCAGCATCAGCGGGCCGTTGTCGGGCGTGTTCGCCGTCAGCGTGATGGACATGCTCAGGGCGCGCATGCGGGGCATGCCATCCTCCACATGCCAGGTCTCGAAGTCGGAGTGCCAGTAGAACTCCTTGCCGCGAAAACCGGGCTTGTAGTTCAGGCGCGACTGGTGGATGTACACCTCATCATCCAGCAGGTCGCCAGCGATGTTCACCAGGCGCGGGTCACGCACCAGGCGCGAGAACAGGGGGCTGGCGGCATGCACGCGAAAGATCGAGCGCACGTCGCCACTGCCGGGCTCGGTGATCACCTCACCCGAGCGTTTGATGTCTTCGCTGCCCAGCAGGCGAGTGGCATCGCGCAAAAAGCAGTCGATCTCGGCCTGGCTGAACACCTCCGGCAGAATCAAAAAACCGTCGCGCTCGTAAGCCTCGAGCTGCGGCGCCGTCAGGCCGCTGGCAGTTTTCGCATCGGCCGAGCCGTACACCACGGGGTCATGCCGTGGCAAGAATTCTGCGGACCTGCCCGCCCGGGATGGGTATTGATCAGTGGTAGTGGTAGTCAGCATCACCAGTTCTTCTCCTTGTCTAGCTTGGTTCACAGTTCACGCCAGCTGCGTTATGCCGTCACCGCCTCGGCGCTGAGTTCATAGGCACCATCGGGGTTGTGCACCTCTTTGCCGTGCAGCGGCGGGTTGAAGACGCAGGCCATCTGCATTTCCTCGAAGGCCCGCAGCACGTGCTTGTCGTGCTTGTCCAGCGCGTAGACCGTGCCGGGCCTGATCGGGTGCACCACGCCATCGGCCTCGTTCCGGATCTCGCCGCTGCCGCTGATGCAGTAGACCGCTTCCAGGTGGTTCTGGTAGTGCATATGCAACTCGGCATCACGGTAAATCGTGGTGATGTGAAACGAGAACCCCATCTGGTCGTTGCGCAGCAGCAGGCGTGTGCTTTCCCAGCCCTTGCTGACAACCCTGCGCTCGCTCTTGCGCGCCTCATCAAGTGATCTGACAATCATGTTCTTCTCCGTATCTGTATCTATATCTGTCGGTTTGTCGGTTTGTTTGTTTGCATCAGTCGACCGCAGCCGTGCTGCGACGATGTCAGTTCCTTGTGGTGGCGGTTTCCAGGTCGCCATCTTTCGCCGGCTTGGTAGCCACTTCCTTGCAAATCTCGCGCATGCTGGCTTCCACGATGTCGAGGCCGCGCTTGAGCGACTCGTCCGAAATGGTCAGCGGGCAGAAGAACTTGAGCACATGGTCGTCAGAGCCGCAGGTTTCAATCACCACGCCCTTCTCGAAAGCACGGAGTGAAATCGCCCCGGCCATATCGCCGGTACCGCAATCGATACCCTGGAACATGCCCATGCCCTTGGTGCTGAAGCGCCCGTTGCCGTACTTGGTGGCCATCTGGTCCAGGCGGGTCGACACCACGCGGCTCTTGCGGCCCACTTCACGCGAGAAGCTGTCATCGGACCAGTAGTGGTTGATGGCCGCTGTCGCCGTCTGGAAGGCCAGGTTGTTGCCGCGGAAGGTGCCGTTGTGCTCGCCGGGTTCCCAATCGTCCAGGTCCGGGCGGATCAGCACCACGGCCATGGGCAGGCCGTAGCCGCTCAGGGATTTGGACAGGGTCACCATGTCGGGCTTGATGCCAGCCTGCTCAAAGCTGAAGAAGGTACCCGTGCGGCCGCAGCCCGCCTGGATGTCGTCCACGATCAGCAGGATCTCGTGGCGGCGGCACACCTGCTCCAGCGCACGCAGCCATTCGTAGCTCGCCACGTTGAGGCCACCTTCGCCCTGCACGGTTTCCACCACCACGGCGGCCGGCTTGTCGATACCGCTGCTGCCATCGCGCAAGGCCTTGTCGAGGTATTCCGTCGTATCAACCGACTGGCCCAGGTAGCCGTCGTAGGGCATGCGCGTGACACCCGTCAGCAGTGTGCCGGCGCCACCGCGGTGGTGCGAGTTGCCGGTCGCGGCCAGCGCGCCCAGGCTGACGCCATGGAAGCCATTGGTGAAGGACACAATGGTCTGGCGGCCGGTGACCTTGCGGGCCAGCTTCAAGGCCGCTTCGATGGCATTGGTGCCCGTGGGGCCGGTGAACTGGATGCGGTAGTCCATGCCGCGCGGGGCGAATATCTTGTCGCGCATGGCCTCCAGAAAGTCGGACTTGGCCTGGGTATGCATGTCCAGCCCATGGGTCACGCCATCACGCTCGATGTACTCGATCAGCACCTTTTTGAAGACGGGGTTGTTGTGGCCGTAGTTCAGCGTGCCGGCACCGGCCAGAAAGTCCAGGTACTCACGGCCATCGGTGTCAAACAGGAACTCGCCCTGCGCCTTGTCGAACACACACGAAAAGGAGCGGCAATAGCTGCGAACCTTCGATTCCATTTGGTTAAAGATTTTCATGGACTAACTCTCCTGGGTGGTTGATGTGAGCAAAGCTTTCCTCTGCAAATGGACCAATGCGCAGCAATTGCTCGCTGTCATGGTGGCCATCAAAGTGTTGGGCTTTCTCAAACATGATCGAGCGTTGCGTTTCGGCAGAGCACTCGTCGGCGAATTTCAGAAACAGACGCCATGAGGCGCTGTTGTCTTCGGTGATCGTGGTTTCAATGAATCGGATATCCGCCAGGCTGGGGCGCGCCATCAGGGCACGCAGCATGCGTATCGCGATGCCCTGGCCGCGTGCCTGGGGATGCACGGCCACCTGCCAGATGAACAGGGTGTCGGGGCGCTCGGGGATGCGGTAGCCGGTGATGCTGCCAATCAGCACGTCCTCGGCCTTGGCGGCAATCGAGGTGGCGGCGAAGTGGCTGGACTGCAGCAGATTGCAGTACAGCGAATTGGTATCCAGAGGGGTGCACACTTCGACGAGCCGATGCAGCGCGGGGCCGTCGAAGGGGGTGAGAGGAGAAAACTGGGTGGCGACAGGTGGTAAGGCCGCTTTGGAATGTTGTGTTAGTTCAGTCAAACCTAAAAGGGCAGCGTTCGCGAAACCCAAGGTTTCCTCACGCAATTTGCCCCGTTAATATTAGCGAAGCCTCCAATTCTATAGCTCCAAAGGTAATTAGTCAATCATTCGGGTGCTGTCTATTGATATATGGAGGGGTGTTTTCCCCTGGTTTTCCTGTGCTTCCCGCTATCGGGACATATGGCGCTCTGATTTTTATAGTGCATGGAAACCACTTTTGCCTTGATTTGGTGCACGAAATCGGTGGCTGGGGCAGCCATTACCGGGCTGTCGGGTGCCCCCAAAAACCCGGTGAAATGGTTCACAGAGTGAGCGTGTTGTATCGATGTTCCCGTCATTCATGACCCCAAGCCGTTCGGGCTGAGTGGCCTTTCCCGCTGCGCCACGCCTCCAGGCGCTGCATTCGCTACCATCACCGGCGGTACCCCTGAACAACAAACACAACGGAGACTGCGACATGAAAGCTGCCTGGTATTCCAACAATGGCAAAGCACGCGAGGTGCTGGTGTTGGGCGAGCTGCCCGACCCGGTGCCCGGCCCCGGTGAGGTGCGCGTCAAGCTCGCCACCTCGGGCGTCAACCCGTCGGACGTCAAATCCCGCATGGGCCGCCCGCTGATTGCCGAGAAGATCATCCCCCACAGCGATGGTGCCGGTGTGATCGACCAGGTGGGCCCCGGCGTGGCCGCCTCGCGCGTGGGCGAGCGGGTCTGGCTCTGGAACGGGCAGTGGAAGCGGCCCTTTGGCACGGCGGCCGAATACATCACCCTGCCGCAGGAGCAGGCCGTGCTGCTGCCCGCGGGGGTGGACTTTGCCGCCGGGGCCTGCTTTGGCATCCCCGCGCTCACCGCGGTGCAGGCGATACGTCTGGCTGGCCCGCTGCAGGGCAAAACGGTGCTGGTCACCGGCGCCGGCAATGCCGTCGGTCACTACATCACCCAGCTCGCGCTGCTGCAGGGTGCCCGCGTCATCGGCACCGCAGGCGCTCCCGCCCGGCTGCAGCACGCGCGCGACGCCGGTGCCCACGAGATCATCAACTACAAGACCGAGCCCGTGGCCCAGCGCATCCTGGAGCTCACGCAGGGCCAGGGCGTGGACGTGATGCTGGACATGGATTTCTCCAGCACCAGCAAGCTGCTGGGGCAGGGCGCACTCAAGGCCCATGGCCAACTCGTCTGCTACGGCTCCAACGACATGAACGAGGTAGCTGTCAGCTTTAGGCCCCTGCTGTGGGGCTCACTGGGGTTGAAGTTCTTCCTGGTCTATGAGCTCAGCGCCGAGGACCGGCGCGAGACCCTCGCCACCCTGGCCGGGCTGCTGGAGCGCAAGCAACTGGTGCATCAGATCGGGCAGAGCTTTGCACTCAAGGACATTGCCGCTGCACACGAGGCCGTGGAAGGCGGGCAGGTGGTGGGCAATGTGGTGCTGACGATGGAATAGTGCTTGCAGGCCGTGGCACATGCCATGGCTTTTTATGAGCTAGAAATGAAATACGGGCCTTACGGCCCGTATTTGTTTTGCGCCTGTCAGTAGCGGTTGCTTAGGAACGACACTCAAAGAGCCCGTACATAAGAGCTCTTTCATTCTCGAATGACAACAACACACCTTTCATAAGACTAAGATGCAAGCGGAACAACTAAGAACAAAGCACCGTTTAGGAAGGCAAAAATGATGTGGAAGACATTCATTGAGTCAGTACGGAAGCACTTTGGGACGACAACAGAAGCCGTAGCTTGGATAAGCCTCGCTGCTTCTTTTTTGGGATTGGTGATCTCTATCGCAGGAATCATCATCGCAGGAACTTCAATCTATCTTCAGTTTTTCGACAAAACACACGCACTATATGCAATCGTGTCATCGTATGAAATCCAAAATGATGAAGTTACTTTTGGGGTGGTATTTAGCAACCAGGGAGATTACACGGAAGTAATAACGGCAGGGGACGTTACGTTGAGCCCAAAAAGTAAACCGGATCAAATGAGTGTTCATGAACTAGAGGAGTGTTTTCAACCTATAACAATAGAGTCTCGTAAAGCAATTCATCATTACTACACAGTTAAATTTGACTCTGAGCAAATATTAAAACCGAATGCCATTAACAAAGAAATGCCTCAGAATTTGGTATTCAATTTCAGCGCACTATCCCCTGAAAATAAACAGTTTGTGGCTTCCAAAAAAATCGGAACAATTACACACAACTTGCTAACAAGAAAAATTAAAGAGATTTGGATCGCAACAAGTAAGCTGACATTCAACTTCAATGACAAAGACGCAATAGATGGTCTAGGAAGAATGGTTCTCCCTAATATTTCGGAGAAGGATGAACCATACGGATGCAGAAGAAAAGAAGATGAAATAAATAAACAGGCTTCAACAAGATACAAAATCAACGATTTAGAGAAAGAAAAATAGAAAAACAATGAAGCTATAGAAGACTAGAGTGTCCAAGCTTGATAACCTTATATACGGCCCGTTTCACAGTTGAAGGATGGGCATTGAAAATCTTGGCTAGAGTGTCTAGGGTATAAAAGTTCTGCTGCCAGAGCTTCACGAGATCGGCCTCATCCTTAGGCAATAAGGATCGAGGTCTACCGCAATGAACCCCACGAATCATGCCGCCCTCAAACTCAGCAAACGCACCCAACATCTGCATCATCATGCGCCCAGTTAGGGTCTTGGTGTCAATGGACTCAATGAGATTCTGAAAAGATTCACCCACAAATCGGTGTGGTGGGGGTGGGTAACCGGTATCGACGTTGCGCCGATAGGTGCAGTGGCAAAAGATGCGCCGGGTCAGGCGCTCGCCAACTGGCGGAAGCTCAGGGATTCGAACCCTGGAAACCTTTCGGTTTGCCGGTTTTCAAGACCGGTGCAATCGACCACTCTGCCAAGCTTCCGAGCCGGCTATTCTAACTGGCCTGCAGCATGCCTTTGGTTTCGATGAAAGAAATCACCTGCTCCAGCCCGGTCAGGGTCTTGAGGTTGGTCATCACAAAAGGCTTGGCGCCGCGCATGCGTTCGGTGTCGGACTTCATGATGTCCAGGTTGGCGCCCACATGGGGGGCCAGGTCGGTCTTGTTGATGACAAACAGATCACTCTTGGTGATGCCGGGGCCGCCCTTGCGGGGGATCTTCTCGCCGGCGGCCACGTCGATCACGTAGATCGTCAGATCACTCAGCTCGGGGCTGAAGGTGGCGGCCAGGTTGTCGCCGCCGCTCTCCACAAACACGATGTCGGCATTGGGGTGCTCGACCAGCATGCGGTCGATCGCCTCCAGGTTGATGGAGCAGTCTTCGCGGATGGCGGTGTGTGGGCAGCCGCCGGTCTCCACGCCCATGATGCGATCGGCCGGCAGCGCGCCGCTCACCGTCAACAGGCGCTGGTCTTCCTTGGTGTAGATGTCGTTGGTGATGGCCACCAGGTCGTATTTGTCGCGCATGGCCTTGCACAGCATCTCCAGCAGCGTCGTCTTGCCGGAGCCCACAGGCCCGCCGATGCCGACGCGCAGGGGCGGGAGTTTCTTGCTGCGGTTCTGTATGTGATGAAGTGTCATGATCGGAAGAGTCGTGAGTACTGGGTTTCATGCTGGGCCGAGAGGATGGCCAGCATGGGAGAAAAAGCCTGCCGTTCACTGTCCATGAGGTCCATGGCGTGGTCTACGGCGGCGGGAATGTCGGCCGTCAGGCGGGCCAGGATGCGCTGGCCGGCGCTTTGCCCCAGGGGCACCGACTTGATGGCCGACTGCGCCATGTTCTCGGCCCAGCCAAAGGCAAAGGCCATCAGGCAGTCGCGTACCGGGGCCTGCGTGGCCGAGGCCGCGAGCGCAAAGGCAATGGGGTAGCTGGGCCGCAGCTGGCCGCAGGCCTCCAGTTGCGCAGCGCTGGCGGTGTTGTGGTTTTGCAGCCAGAGCAGCAGCGAGCGGCCCATCTGCTCGGTCTGCAGCCTGAACTCGCTGGACTCGCGGGTCTGCAGCACCCAGTCGTTGAGCTCGCGCAGGCGGGGCAGGTCGTCGCGCCGCCAGGCGGCCACGGCCCTGGCCACCACGGCCAGGTCGCCGCGCGAGAGCGTGAGGTGCAGTTGGTCCACCAGCCAGTCGGCCGCCGTGTCTTCATTGGTGACGCGGGCGCTTTCCACTGCCGCCTCCAAACCATCGGAGTAGGAGAAGCCGCCCACGGGCAGCGCCGGCGAGGCCAGCCACATGAGTTGCAGCAGGCTGGGGGCCGGCATGGCCTTGTCAGTGGGCTGGAGGCGGGGGCTGGCGCGCATCAATGCTTGTGGCTGTGCTCGTGTCCATGCTCATGCTCATGCTCATGCTCATGCTCATGCTCATGCTCATGCTCATGCTCATGCGCGTGGTCATGTTGGTGCTGCGCTTGTGTGTGCGCGTGCGTGTGTTCGCCTTTGTGGGCCGGTGCATGGCTGTGCCCATGCGCGTCGTGCCCACCATGCTCTCCATGTGCGTGAGCGTGCCCGCCTGCCGCGTAGGCGCCGCCCTCGGGTTCGAAGGCCTCGTTCACGGTGTTCACGGTGAGGTGCATGGCGCGCAGCATGTCGGCCAGCACATGGTCGGGCTCGATCTTCAGGTGGTCGGGCTTGAGCTCGATGGGCACATGGCGGTTGCCCAGGTGGTAGGCGGCGCGGGTCAGGTCAAACGGCGAGCCGTGCTCGGTGCAGGCGGTGATGCGCAGCACGGCCTGGGGTGCGGCAATGACGCGGATGAACGAGCCGTCCTCCGCCACCAGCACATCGCCGCCACGCACCGAGGTGCCGCGCGGCAGAAAGATGCCGAGCGCACGGCCCTGGCTGTCGGTGGCGTCAAAGCGGCTTTTCTGGCGCACGTCCCAGTCGAGCTCGACCGTGGCGGCGCGCTTGGTGAGTACGGAGGCCAGGCCCTTGCCCTGGGGGATGAGTTTGGAGACTTGCAGCATCAAAATAAAAAGTAGCGTTGCGTCATGGGCAGGCTGGTGGCGGGTTCGCAGGTGAGCAGCTGGCCGTCGGCGCGCACGGCATAGGTCTGGGCGTCCACCTCCATGCGGGGGGCGTAGTCGTTGTGGATCATGTGGCGCTTGCCGACGCTGCGGATGTTCTTCACTGCGGCGAGCGGCTTGGCCAGGCCGTAGCGCTGGCCGATGCCGGCAGCCAGTGCGGCCTGCGAGACGAAGGTCAGCGACGTTTGCGTCAGCGCCCGGCCATAGCCGCCGAACATGGGGCGGTAGTGCACGGGCTGGGGCGTGGGGATGGAGGCATTGGGGTCGCCCATGGCGGCAAAGGCGATGAAGCCGCCCTTGAGGATGGTGGAGGGCTTGATGCCAAAGAAGGCCGGCCGCCACACCACCAGGTCGGCCCACTTGCCCACCTCGATGCTGCCCACCTCGTGGCTGATGCCGTGGGCAATGGCGGGGTTGATGGTGTACTTGGCGATGTAGCGCCTGGCGCGGAAGTTGTCGTTGCGCTCGCTGTCACCGGGCAGCTTGCCGCGCTGCTGCTTCATCTTGTGCGCAGTCTGCCAGGTGCGGATGATGACCTCGCCCACGCGGCCCATGGCCTGCGAGTCGCTGCTCATCATGCTGATGGCGCCGAGGTCGTGCAGGATGTCTTCGGCCGCAATGGTTTCCTTGCGGATGCGGCTCTCGGCAAAGGCCAGGTCTTCGGCAATGGCGGGGTCGAGGTGGTGGCAGACCATGAGCATGTCCACGTGCTCGTCCAGCGTGTTCACCGTGTAGGGACGCGTGGGGTTGGTGGAGGAGGGCAGCACATTGGCCTCGCCCACCACCTTCAGGATGTCGGGTGCGTGGCCGCCACCTGCGCCCTCGGTGTGGAAGGTGTGGATGGTGCGGCCCTTGAAGGCGGCCACGGTGTCTTCCACAAAGCCGGATTCGTTGAGCGTGTCGGTGTGGATGGCCACCTGGGTGTCGGTGAGTTCGGCCACGCTCAGGCAGTTGTCGATCGCGGCCGGTGTCGTGCCCCAGTCCTCATGCAGTTTGAGGCCGATGGCGCCAGCCTCGATCTGCTCGTGCAGCGCGCCGGGCAGGCTGGCGTTGCCTTTTCCCAGAAAGCCCAGGTTCATGGGGAAGGCGTCGGCCGCCTGCAGCATGCGCTCGATGTTCCAGGCGCCGGGCGTGCAGGTGGTGGCAAAGGTGCCGGTGGCCGGGCCGGTGCCGCCGCCCAGCATGGTGGTGACGCCACTGCACAGCGCTTCTTCGATCTGCTGGGGCGCGATGAAGTGGATGTGCGAGTCGATGCCGCCGGCGGTGACGATCATGCCTTCGCAGCTGATGATCTCGGTGCCGGGGCCGATGATCATGTCCACGCCAGGTTGTGTATCCGGGTTGCCGGCCTTGCCGATGGCGGCGATGCGGCCGTCGCGCAGGCCGATGTCGGCCTTGACGATGCCCCAGTGGTCGATGATGAGCGCGTTGGTCATCACCGTGTCCATGGTGCCTTCGGCGCGGGTGCGCTGGCTTTGTGCCATGCCGTCGCGGATGGTCTTGCCACCGCCAAACTTCACCTCTTCGCCATAGCCGCCAGCGCGCAGGGTGTGGTCCTGCTCGACCTCGACGATCAGGTCGGTATCGGCCAGGCGCACCCGGTCGCCCACGGTGGGGCCAAACATTTCAGCGTAAGCGCGTCGTCCTAGGGTTGCCATGATTCAATCTTTCTTGTGCGTGCCAGCAGGTCATGAGTTGGCAATAAAATTGGCCTCTAGCCCTTGCCCATAAAGCGCTAGTAGCTATAAATTTAGTAGCAATGAGTGCGCCGTGTTTCAGGCTCAGAGCGCACCCTGAACCAATCCGCGAAAGCCGTAGACCTTGCGCTCACCGGCGTAGTCCACCAGCTCCACGGTGCGCTGCTGGCCCGGCTCGAAGCGCACGGCCGTGCCGGAGGCGATGTTCAGGCGCATGCCCTGTGCGGCGGCGCGGTCAAAGCCCAGCGCGCTGTTGGTTTCGGCGAAGTGGTAGTGCGAGCCGACCTGGATGGGGCGGTCGCCCGTGTTCTGCACCACCATCGTCAGGGTGCGGCGCCCCGGGTTCAGCGGGTGGTCGGCGCCATCGATCAGCAGTTCTCCGGGGGTCATGGCGGCACCTCTTAAATCATCTTGAGCAGCAGCACGCTGCCCAGCAGGGTGACCATGACGCCCGCGGCGCGCGGCCACCAGGGGCTTTGTGCGCGCAGCGTGAGGCCCAGCAGCAGACCGCAGACATGCAGCGCCACGGTGGCCTGCAGCATGCCGGCCAGCGGCAACCAGATGGCTTCACTGCCGGCGAGCTCTGCGCCATGGGCCAGGCCATGGAAAACCGCAAAGCCGCCCACCAGCGCGGCGGCAGCCTGCGCTGGCAAGGACTTGCGCAGGGCCACCAGCAGGCCCAGCACGAGGAGCGAGGTGGCAATCATGGGCTCGACAGCCGGCAGGGTGACCCCCGCGAGGCCCAGCAGTGCGCCGACCAGCAGCATGGCGGCAAAGGCCAGCGGCGCGAGCCACAGGCGGCGCGCGGTGAGCGCGCTCCACAAGCCTACGGCGAGCATGGCGGCCAGGTGGTCCAGCCCGGTCAGCGGGTGGGTAAGGCCGTCCATGAAGCCCATGGCGTGGTGGCTGCCGAGGTCGGTGCCGGTGTGCGCGAGGGCCAGGCCGGGCAGGGCCAGGCCGATCATGAGTGCCGTGCTGCGAAGGGTGGGGCTGTTCATGGTGTCAATTCCTTGTGGGGTTTTGTCGATGGGAGCAGGTGTGTTGATGACGACGTGTGTTCGTGTGTTCGTGCACGGAGATCAGACAATGGGCTGGTGCACGGTGACGAGCTTGGTGCCGTCGGGGAAGGTGGCTTCAACCTGGATGTCGGGAATCATTTCGGCGATGCCGTCCATCACGTCGTCACGCGTCAGGATGGTGCGGCCCTCGCTCATGAGCTGGGCCACGGTCTTGCCGTCGCGTGCGCCCTCCATCACGGCTGCGCTGATGAGCGCCACGGCTTCGGGGTAGTTGAGCTTGAGGCCGCGGGCCTTGCGGCGCTCGGCCAGCAGGCCGGCGGTGAATATCAGCAGTTTGTCTTTTTCTCTGGGGGTCAATTCCATCGTGTCTCTCCGGGGCGGGCCGCCATCATCGCTGACAGGGCTGGGTGCAAGAATAGTGCCACAAGCCTGTGTGCGGGTATAGCCCTATGCGCAGTGGCACAAAACCTGCACTGACAGAGGGTAGACAACTTGCCCGATCACACCCGGCCCCAGCCGATTCCACCCAATCCGACACCCCCCGAATGGACGCCTCGGTCAACTCATTGCCCATGCCAGCCGCCCGTGCCGCCCCCGGCGCAGCGGCTGGTGCACCTGCGCCCGAGGTGGCGGTGCAGCGCATCATCAAGATCCGGCGTGACTACAACAGCTGGGTGGGCAGCGAGACGATGGAGGACTACGCGCTGCGCTTCACGCCCCAGCGTTTTCGCAAGTGGTCGGAGTGGCGGGTGGCCAACACGGCGTTTGGTGCCGCCTCCTTCCTGATCCTGGAGGCCGTGGGCGCCACGCTGCTGGTGCAATATGGCTTTACCAATGCCTTCTGGGCCATCCTGGCCACCGGGCTCATCATCTTTCTGGCCGGCCTGCCCATCAGCATCTATGCCGCCCGCTACGGGGTGGACATGGACCTGCTCACGCGGGGCGCAGGCTTTGGCTACATCGGCTCCACGCTGACCTCGCTGATCTACGCCTCCTTCACGTTCATCTTCTTTGCGCTGGAGGCCGCCGTGATGGCCTATGCGCTGGAACTGGCGCTGGACATACCTCCGAGCTGGGGCTACCTGATCTGTGCGCTGGTGGTGATCCCGCTGGTCACCCATGGGGTCTCGGCCATCAGCCGCCTGCAGGTCTGGACCCAGCCGCTGTGGCTGCTGATGTTGTTTGTGCCTTTTGTGGTGGTGTTTGTGCTCGATCCTGGTGCTTTCTCGGAAGTTATGCACTACAAAGGTGAGAAAGCCAGTGCATCCGGCTTTAGTTTGCCCTTGTTTGGTGCGGCCTTGACGGTGGGCATTGCACTGATCACCCAAATGGGCGAACAGGCCGACTATTTGCGTTTCATGCCTGCGCAGACGGCTGCGAACCGGCGCAGCTGGTGGCTGGGGGTGCTGGTGGGCGGGCCGGGCTGGGTAGGCCTGGGCGTGCTCAAGATGCTGGGCGGTGCGCTGCTGGCCTATCTGGCCATCAGCCATGCGGTGCCGATCGAGCGGGCGGTGGACCCCAACCAGATGTACCTGGCCGCCTACGCCTATGTGTTCCCCCACTACGGCTGGGCGGTGGCAGCCACGGCGCTGTTCGTGGTGGTGTCGCAGCTCAAGATCAACGTGACCAATGCCTACGCGGGCTCGCTGGCCTGGTCCAACTTTTTCTCGCGCCTCACGCACAGCCATCCGGGGCGGGTGGTGTGGGTGGTGTTCAACACGCTGATCGCCTTCATGCTGATGGAGATGAACGTGTTCCAGGCGCTGGGCGATGTGCTGGGCCTGTACTCGAACATTGCGATCGCCTGGATGATGGCGGTGGTGGCGGACCTGGTCATCAACAAGCCGCTGGGCCTGTCGCCCAAGGGCATCGAGTTCAAGCGCGCTCATCTGTATGACATCAACCCGGTCGGTGTGGGGGCCATGGCATTGGCCTCGGTGCTTTCGATCACGGCCCACCTCGGGCTGTTTGGCGAGCTGGCGCAGGCGTTCTCGGCGCTGATCGCGCTGGGTACGGCCTTTGTTGCCTCGCCGCTGATTGCCTGGGCCACCCAGGGCAAGTACTACATCGCAAGACAGAGCCCGGTGTCAACGGAGGAGGGCGCGTACCAGCGCTATGCGCTCAAGCGCTGCGTGATTTGCGAGCGCGACTACGAAGGCCCCGACATGGCGCATTGCCCGGCCTACCAGGGGCCGATCTGCTCGCTGTGCTGCACTCTCGATGCGCGCTGTGGCGACATGTGCAAGCCACACGCCAGTCTGTCACGCCAATGGTCGGCCGCCTTGCACTGGCTGACGCCGCGTCGCATCTGGCCGTATCTGGACACCGGGCTGGGACACTTTCTGCTGGTGATGCTGGTGATCGTGCCGCTGCTCGCGAGCGTGTTCGGCATGCTCTATCACCAGGAGTTGCGTGCCCTGCAGCACACCGTGACGGACCTGGCGCTGCTGCAGGACCCGCAGGCGGCGTTGCGCTCGGGCTTTCTGAAAGCCTTCATGGCGCTGCTGGTCATTGCGGGCCTGGTGGCCTGGTGGGTGGTGCTGGCGCACAAGAGCCGCCAGGTGGCGCAGGAAGAGTCAAACCGGCAAACGCATTTGCTGATGCAAGAGATCGAGTCGCACCGCCAGACCGACGAAGCCTTGCAAAACGCCAAGCAGGTGGCGGAGCAGGCCAGGCTCGCGGCCGACCTGGCCAACCAGGCCAAGAGCCGCTACATCAGCACGATCAGCCACGAGTTGCGCACGCCGCTCAACAGCATCCTGGGTTATGCGCAGCTCATGGGGGAGGACGCGTCCATCCCGCCGCACCGCAAGCAGGCGGTGAGCGTGATCAAGCGCGGGGGCGAGCACCTGCTGTCGCTGATCGAGGGCACGCTGGACATTGCGCACATCGAGAGCGGCAAGCTCACCCTCAACGTCAAGCCCATGTACTTTGCGGGCTTCGTGCAGGAGATTGCGAGCATGTTCGAGCTCGAGGCGCAGGCCAAGGGCCTGGCCTTCCGTTTTGAGACAGAAGGTGCTTTGCCGGCCGTGGTGCGGGCCGATGAAAAACGTGTGCGTCAGATTTTGCTCAACCTGCTGGGCAACGCCATCAAGTTCACGGCGCAGGGGCAGGTGACCTTTCGCATCCGCTATGCGCGCGAGATGGCGGCCATCGAGATCGAGGACACCGGGCCGGGCCTGTCGGCGCAGGAGCATGCACGCATCTTCGAGCCCTTTACCCGTGGCGCGACAACGGGCGGGAGCGCCCCCGGCGCGGGCCTGGGGCTGACGATTGCCAAGATGCTGACCGACCTGATGGGCGGAGAACTCACGGTGACGAGCACGCTGGGCGAGGGCTCGGTGTTTCTGGTGAAGCTGTTTCTGCCCGAAGTGCATGTGACGCAGATTGCGCAGGGCGGCACGGGCGCCAGCAGGCATGACTGGCCCCGCTCCTTGACGAGCCGTCCGCGCCACGGCTACACCGGGCCGCGCCGCCGCGTGCTGGTGGTGGACAACGAGGAGGCCGACCGCGAGTTGCTGGCAAGCCTGCTGCAACCGCTGGGTTTCGAGCTGCGCAAGGCCGCCAGCGGACATGACTGCCTGGACCTGCTGGCCGCGGGCTACCGGCCCGACGTGATCCTGATGGACCTGGCCATGCCGGGCATCGATGGTTGGGAGACGATACGCCGGCTGCGCGCGCTCGGCCATGGTCGGGCGCACATTGCCATCGTGTCGGCCAATGCCTTTGACAAGGGACTGGACAACGATGTGGACATCCAGAGCGAGGACTTCATCCTCAAGCCGGTGCGCCACTCCGAATTGCTCGACTGGCTGGAGCGGCGCCTCTCGCTGACCTGGCTGGAGACTCCCGTGGCGGAGCCTGTGGCCTCTGCCACCACCACAGCGGCCACCGGTGCGTTGCCCGCTGCGGTGGTGTACCCCTCGGCGGCCGCACGTGGCGCCCTGGGTGAGGTGGTGAGCCTGGGCTATTACCGCGGCATCATGAACCAGCTCGACACCATCGAAGCGCAGGAACCTGCTTGCGCGGCCTTTGTCCACGCGATGCGTGCACTGGCCGCGCAGTTCCAGTTCGAGACCATGGCCGAGCATCTGAACGAAAGAAGTGCATGAAACCCTGTTCGCCTCCCCAATCCCTGAGCCAGGCGCTGGAGCGCGCCCGGCTTGACGGTGCGCTGGACCGCGCCAACAACGACGTCGTGCTGATCGTGGACGATGTGCCGGACAACCTCTCGGTGCTGCACGATGCGCTTGATGAGTCGGGCTATACCGTGCTGGTGGCCACCCACGGCGAGGCTGCGCTGCAGCGCGCTGCCCAGGCGCTGCCCGACATCGTGCTGCTGGACGCGATGATGCCCGGCATGGACGGTTTCGAGGTGGCGCGGCGCCTGAAGGCCATGCCGCAGACCGCGCACATTCCCATCATCTTCATGACCGGCCTGACCGAGACCGAGTACCTCGTGGCCGCGCTGGAAGCGGGTGGGGTGGACTATGTCACCAAGCCGATCAAGCCCAAGGAGGTGCTCGCGCGCATGGGCGTGCACCTGCAGGGCGCGCGCGAGAAGCGCCAGGCGCGCAGTGCGCTGGATGCGTTTGGCTATGCCAGCATCACGGTGCGGGCCGACGACGGCCGCCTGATGTGGCAGACCCCGCTGGCGCGTGACCTGCTGTTGCGCTACTACGGCACGACCGCGCCGGAAACACCCGAGCCGGTGCTGAGCTGGCTGCATCGCTGCATCGAATACTCCATGGCCGATGCCGCGGTGCAGGTGGAGCCGCCGCGGCTGCACGTCGAGCAGGGCCCCAAGCGGCTGACCTTCCGGCTGCATCAGCAGACTGGTGATGAGGATGGCAGTGGCGAGGGAGGCAGTGAGGGTGGAGGCGACTGGCTCATCATCATGCAGGAGGTGTCGGACGAGAGCGTGATTGAGGCCATGCAGCTGAGCTTCAAGCTGACAGCACGCGAGGCCGAGGTGCTGTACTGGGTGGTCAAGGGCAAGATCAACCGGGACATCGGCGACATTTTGGGCACCAGCCCCATGACGGTGAAGAAGCACCTGGAACGCGTGTTTGCCAAGCTCGGGGTGGAGACCCGCACCGCGGCAGCCGGCATGGCCATGAGCCGAATTCGCCAGCTGCATCCCCAGTTTGAAGGCTAGGTAATGGTGTTTTTGGCTTCTGGCCCTTTCCCATGCTGCACCATCAGCTATTAAATACATAGCATAAAAAAAGATGAAACGGATGTGAACAGACTGCGCTCGTGTCTCTGAAAGCCGACAGTGGCGTGCGGCTATGACCGCATAATGAGGCGAACATTCTCGGTTCAAGACCGGTTCAAGAGGGCAGTTCAGCATGAAGACTTTTCTTCAACGCCTGTTTGGAGGCGCAACGGGCAGCGTGGCAGCGAACACAGTGACGCCCGCCACCGCCAGCAAAGCGGACGAAGCAGCGGCACGCAGGCCCGACGCCGCGCCAGCCAAGGCAGACACAATCGCCAGAAAAGCCCAGGCCAGTGCTGCGCTGCTGGGCGTTAGCACGCGCAGGCCACTCATCTCGACTGGTGGTGATGTCGCGGGCTTCGAGTTCCGCATCAGCGAGGACATCTTGCGGCGTCTGCGCCATGCCAGTGAGCACAAGGCGCAGGCGGCCTATGTGCTGGCCGTGCAGACTTCAGCGCGTATGGTGCAGCAATCGGGGCGCGTGGGTTTTGTTCGCCTGCCGACCGACTGGTTCATTCACGCCATGGGCAACAACGAGGATGCGGGCATTTTTGTAGGGCTGGAGCCGCCCTCGAATGACAAGCCCGAGCCGGGTTATCTGCAGGCCGTAGCCCAAGCCATCGTGCGCATGCGCGCAGTCGGGGTGAAGGTCGGGTGGGATGTATCAAGCGCCACGATGGGCCGCTCGGTGACGGGCATGATGCCTGATTTTCTGCTGTTGCCGCAGGGTGCCGAGCCCATGACCAGCCGGGTTGAAGCCATCAAGAACCTGCCCGTAGCGCAGGCCGGACAGCCCATATTCGCCACCGATATCTCCAGTGTGGAAGACCTGGAGGAGGCCCTGCACCAGGGTGTCCACTATGTTTGCGGTGAACTGGCGCCCATGGGGACGGTGGTCAATGCCAGGGAGCTCCGGCCCGTGCCGCCCGAAGTTCGACGTATCGGCCATTTGCTCAAGCAGCTAGTGACGGGAGCGGAAACTGCCGTGATTGCGGAAGAGATCAAGGGCGATGTCGGCCTGTCCTTCCGCCTGCTGCGTCTGATCAACAGCGCCAGCTTTGCACAACTGCATGCGGGTGCGAGCATCGAGCAGGCCGTCATGGTGTTGGGCCGCAATGAGCTTTATCGCTGGCTGTCCATCATGATGATGCAGTACGCCGGCCAGCGCAAAGCGTCTTCCGCGCTGCAGGAGGTGGCGCTGTGGCGCTCGCGCCTGCTGGAGTTGCTGGCGATCGAGCGCAAGCAGGAGGCGCCCGGCCAGTTCTTCACGCTGGGGCTTGCGTCGATGCTTGGCTTTATTCTGAAAGTCGATCTGCTCGAAGTGATCGACACCCTCAACCTGCCCGAGCCTGCACGGCAAGCCCTGCTGGAGCAAAGTGGCCCGTGGTACGACTACCTGCGGGTTTCCGCACTGTTGGAGACGCAGAGCCTTGACCAGGCAGGAGCGCTGGCAGAACCTTTCGGCGGCATCGAACGCATCGCGGCCCTGTCGGATGCGGCCTGGATCTGGGCTGCCGAACACGCAGACCGCAAAGGCGGGCGCTGGGAAAATCAGGTCGAATGAACGCTGTGGCTTGCCCAGCGGCTTGCGGCGCCATACAGTTCCGGTAAAGAAATCTCCGCCTTGCACTCTTTGACCTGACTGCCATCAGGGTTTGACCTTGCCCCCGTGGCAAGGTCTAAGCTTTGCTCATCAAGTCCTCCGATGGTGGAGGGACTATCTGTCTTGACTTCCTGAAAGGGCATGCGAGATGAAGAATCATCATACGCACAGTAAAGAAAGTCGTGACTTTCCTGATGGGCAGTCTGAGCTGGAAATGGCTGATGCGTTAAAGGACCCTGTCTGCGGCATGGTTGTGACCGAGCAGTCGCCTCACAAGCAGGAACACAAGGACCGGCTCTATTATTTTTGCAGCGCCAGGTGTCTGGGCAAGTTCACCGCCAATCCGCAGCAGTATGTGACGCCAGCGCCAGCCGGTGATTCGGTGGCACCCCCGTTGGCAGCGCCCGCAGGAACCATCTATACCTGCCCGATGCACCCGGAGATACGCCAGGACCATCCAGGCAATTGCCCCAAGTGCGGCATGACACTGGAGCCGGAGATGCCGAACCTCGAGGATGACGATAATCCCGAGCTGCGTGATTTTCAGCGGCGCTTCTGGTGGACACTGCCTCTCACGGCCATGGTCTTCGTGCTCGCCATGTTTGGGCATAGCCTGCAATTGATGGATGCTGCGGTGCAGAGTTGGGTGGAGCTGGTGCTCACCCTGCCTATCACGCTATGGGCCGGCTGGCCCTTCTTCAAGCGTGGCTGGCAGTCTGTGGTGAATCTCAGCCCCAACATGTGGACACTGATCGGTCTTGGAACTGGTTCAGCTTTTGTCTACAGTACGGTAGCGACCATCGCACCTCAAGCTTTCCCGGATTCATTTATCTACATGGGGCGGGTTGCTGTGTATTTTGAAGCGGCAGCCGTGATCATCTCGCTGACGCTGTTGGGACAGGTCCTGGAGCTGAAGGCGCGTTCTCAAACGTCGGCGGCGATCAAATCCCTGCTTGGGCTCGCACCCAAGACAGCCAGGCGCATCAAAGACGACGGCAGTGAGGAGGATGTGCCTTTGAGCCACGTCCATGTGGGCGACATGCTGCGGGTTCGTCCGGGAGAGAAGGTGCCAGTCGATGGTACGGTTGCCGAAGGCAGCAGCTCAGTGGATGAATCCATGATCACGGGTGAACCGATGCCGGTGACCAAGCGGACAGGAGACACGGTGATTGGTGCCACCCTCAACACCACGGGTGCGCTGGTCATGCGCTCGGAACGTATTGGCTCCGAGACGGTACTTTCACAAATTGTCCAGATGGTCGCGCAAGCCCAGCGCTCCAGAGCGCCCATGCAACGCATGGCTGACCAGGTCGCGGCTTACTTCGTGGTTTCGGTCGTAGCCGCATCAGTGCTGACTTTCTTTGCCTGGGGATTTTGGGGTCCTCAACCAAGTTGGGTCTTCGGCCTGATCAATGCCGTGGCGGTGCTGATCATCGCCTGCCCGTGCGCCCTCGGGCTGGCCACACCGATGTCCATCATGGTGGCCACCGGCCGGGGGGCCACGCAGGGCGTGCTGTTTCGCGATGCAGCGGCCATCGAGAATTTTCGCAAAGTCGACACCCTGATCATCGACAAGACAGGGACCCTGACAGAAGGCCGTCCGGCATTCGACCGTGCTGTACCCAGTCCGGGTTTTGAGGCTGACGAAGTGTTGCGACTGGCCGCCAGTCTTGACCAGGGCAGCGAGCATCCGCTGGCAGATGCCATCGTGCGCGCTGCGCGGGATAAAGGGTTGTCGCTGGACAAGCCGGACAACTTTGACTCAGGCTCGGGTATCGGTGTGCGTGGCGCGGTTGCAGGACATCAGCTGGCACTGGGAAATACAGCGTTGATGCAGCAGTTGGACATTTCTGTCGATAGCCTGTTGCCACAGGCCGAAGCCTTGCGTGCAGAAGGTGCCAGCGTGATGCATTTGGCCGTTGATGGCAAGTTGGCTGGCTTGCTGGCCGTGGCCGATCCCGTCAAAAAGAGCACCCCCGAAGCGCTGGCCACACTGAAGGCTGCCGGCTTGCGCATTGTGATGGCCACCGGCGATGGCCTGACCACGGCCAAGGCCGTAGGTGCCCGTCTGGGCATTGACGAGGTGCACGGCGAAGTCAAACCGGCAGACAAACTGCTTCTGGTTGAACGGCTGCAAAAAGAAGGGTGTATTGTGGCGATGGCGGGTGACGGCATCAACGATGCGCCGGCGCTTGCCAAAGCAGATGTCGGCGTGGCCATGGGGACCGGAACTGACGTGGCCATGAACAGTGCGCAAGTCACCTTGGTCAAGGGCGACCTGCGTGGCATTGCCATCGCAAGGGTATTGTCGGAAGACACGGTGTCCAACATGAAGCAGAACCTGATGTTTGCACTTTTCTATAACGCGCTGGGTATTCCGGTCGCCGCTGGCGTGCTGTATCCGTGGACCGGCTGGCTGCTATCTCCAATGATTGCGGCGCTGGCCATGAGTTTTAGCTCAGTGTCCGTGATCGGGAATGCGTTACGCCTGCGACGGGGCAAGACCTGACGATGGCTCATTGCGTGCTGCGGGATGTCAACTATCCGCTACCGCACGCACTCCATCTGATGTTGAAATATCACCCAACAGACCCATATAGCAAACCACACCGGAGAAACTGATATGCGAAAAATCTTGGTACTTTTTTTGATGCTGGCGGTTCTGGGCCTTTCAGGCTGCGGCTACAACACGTTTCAGACGAGCGACGAACAGGTCAAATCGAGTTGGTCAGAGGTACTGAACCAGTACCAGCGCAGGGCCGATCTGGTGCCCAACCTGGTGAGTACCGTCAAGGGCGCGGCGGCATTTGAGCAGGACACCCTGCTTGCTGTCACCAATGCACGGGCCGGTGCCACGAGCATCCAGGCGACGCCCGAATTGATCAATGACCCGCAGGCCTTTGCCAAATTCGAGGCTGCGCAATCACAACTCGGCTCTGCATTGTCCAGGCTGCTGGTCGTGGTTGAAAAGTACCCCGAATTGAAGGCCAACGAGAACTACCGTGACTTGCAGGCGCAGCTCGAGGGAACCGAGAACCGCATCACCGTGGCCCGCAACCGGTATATCAAGGCGGTCCAGGATTACAACGTTGCGGTGCGCACGTTCCCCAGCAACCTGACGGCGATGGTGTTTGGCTACGCGGTCAAACCCAACTTCAGCGTTGCTGACGAGAAAGCCATTGCAACGCCGCCCAAGGTGGACTTTGGAGGCGGCGCCAAAAAACCGGCAGGCACACAGTGATGGTCATGGCAACAGACAGGCGGGGCCAGCACTGCATCGTCAGGATGTGGCTTGCTCTGTGCTGCCTGCTGGCACTGGTCTTGGCCCTGATGCCCGTGGCGGGGGTTGCTCAAAACCTGGTGCCCGTGCCGGCGCTGCAAGCCCTGGTGATCGACCAGACCGCCACGTTGACTGCCGAGCAGCGCGCGGGTCTGGAGGCTCGCCTGCGGGCCTTCGAGGAGCGCAAGGGCAGCCAGCTCGCGGTATTGATGGTGGAGACGACCCAGCCCGAGGCGATCGAGCCCTATGCGCTGCGGTTGGTGGAACAGTGGAAGCTCGGGCGCAAGAAGGTCGACGATGGTGTGCTGCTGCTGGTGGCCAAGCAGGACCGTGCCGTGCGCATTGAAGTGGGTTATGGGCTGGAAGGTGTGTTGAACGATGCCATCAGCAAGCGAATCATCAGCGAGATCATCGTGCCCCGTTTCAAGCAGGGCGACTACTTTGGTGGTATCGATCGTGGCATTGAGCAGATGATCAAGCTGGTGGATGGTGAGCCGCTGCCGGCACCGAGTACGCAGGCTGGCGAAACGTCATCCGACTTTGACCGTCTGGCCCCTGTGCTGCTGGTGATCGCGCTGGTCCTGGGCGGCGTGTTGCGTTCGGCCCTTGGTCGCCTGCCTGGCGCTGGCTTGACGGCCGGCGCGATCGGGGTCGTTGCGTGGTTCCTGTCGGGTGCGATTGCCATGGCCTTGTTGGCGGCTCTGATCGGCTTCGTTGTGACGCTGCTCGGGGGGCGTGGCAGGCATTGGGGGGGCGGCTATGGCCGTGGTGGCGGGTTTGGCGGCGGTGGCAGTGGCGGATTTCGAGGCGGTGGCGGCGGTGGTTTTGGTGGCGGCGGTGCGTCGGGGCGGTGGTGATGATGGATATCCCACGTTTTATCCGGCATCTGCTGACTTCGCGCTGGCAGGTTCGGCGAGCCTTCCCCCCAAAGACCATGGCCGAGATTGCGACGGCCATCAGTGCAGCTGAGCAAACACATGATGGCGAACTTCGCTTTGTCATCGAGGGTTCTCTGGAGCCCTGGGATCTGCTGCGCGGCATGTCACCGCGTGAGCGTGCGATCGAGGTATTTTCACAGCTCGGGGTGTGGGATACCGAGCACAACAACGGCGTGCTGATCTATGTGTTGCTGGCCGACCATGCGGTCGAGATCGTGGCCGACAGGGGTATCGATACGCGGCTGGCTGCGCAGGCCTGGAGCGACATTTGTCGCGAGATCGAGACCCACTTCAAGCGTCAGGCATACCAGTTGGGCGCAGTGGCCGGAGTGGAAGCCGTTGCCCAGTTTTTGAAGCAACACTATCCCCGAAGTGAGTCGGATACAAACGAGTTGCCCGACGCGCCGCTGCTGATCTAGCGCAGCGCCTGTGATCTACCGATCCCTATTTAAATTAAATGCCCGGAACTCTCTTGCCCGCTGCTGCTCTGACGGTATGCACGGAAGAATGGCATGAATCAAGGGAGTTCAGGGAGCCTTATTGGGAGAACACACATGATGGACGGTTTTGGCATGCCCGGTGGTTTTGGGTTTGGCTTCGGCGGGCTTTTCATGATCCTGTGGTGGGTGATCATCATTGTGGGCATCCTGGCCCTGGTGAGGTGGATGAGCAAGTCATCCGGCTCCGACCGAAGTGCCAGCAGTACGTCGAAATCTGCGATGGACATCCTCAAGGAGCGCTACGCGCGTGGGGAAATCGATGCGCAGGAGTACCAGAAGATCAAGCGTGAACTGATGGAGTAGCCGGTTTGCCTCATGGTCAGGAATGGCAGTTGTGACATGCCACACATTCAGCCCTAGCGCAGGGCGTCTGAATTCAGGTCCAATAGGGGCATGGAACAAGCGAACGACAACGAGCAGCGCATCACCGATCTGGAAATCAAGGCCAGCTTCACCGAAGACCTGCTGGACCAGCTGAACCAGGTCATCATCCGTCAGCAGCAGCAAATCGACCTGCTGGCCAGCGAAGTAGCGCGACTTCGCCAGCAGGCGCCGGAAGAGGGGGGCGGGGTATTCCGCAGCTTGCGCGACGATTTGCCGCCGCACTATTGACGCCGCCCCTTCAGCCTTTCATTCAGCCGCTACCCCTCCGGTGGCATAGACCACGACAGGGGCTGCACATTCAGCCGCGTGCAGTCCGCAATCAGCCGGCAGACTGCATGCGCAAACGGCGCGCGGACTCCTCCGCCCGGGCGTCATCGATTTCGCGCAGCACGCCGCCCACATCCACCGCTCCGCTCTTGTGCTCAAAGCGGCCGGAGAGCACAGTGTCGGTTTGCAGCATGCCGCGTTCGTACAGATCCCACATCTCGTTGCCGTAGTCGGTCTTTAACAGTTCGGGCGCGAAGTTGCCGAAGAAATTGCGCAGATTGGCCACATCGCGCAGCAGCATGCGCTTGGCGTGGTTGTTGCCCGCCGCATCCACCGCCTGGGGCAGGTCAATGATCACGGGGCCGTCTGCTCCCAGCAGGATATTGAATTCCGACAAATCCCCGTGCACAACGCCAGCGCACAGCATGCGCACCACCTGCATCACCAGCATGCCATGGTGGGCGCTTGCCTGCTCGGGCGTGAGCGACACATCATTCAGTCGGGGGGCGGCAGCGCCGTGCTCGTCAGTCACCAACTCCATCAGGAGGATGCCTTCAAAGAAGTTGTAGGGCTTGGGGACACGCACACCGGCGGCGGCCAGACGGTAAAGCGCATCGACCTCCGCGCTCTGCCAGGCGGCTTCCTGTGCCTGTCTGCCGAAGCGGGTGCCTTTGGCCATGGCACGGGCCTGGCGGGTGTTCTTGACCTTGCGGTTCTCGGTGTAGTCAACGGCCTGGCGGAAGCTGCGCTCCGTGGCCTCCTTGTAGATCTTGGCGCAGCGTGTGTCATCGCCGCAGCGCACCACATAGACCATCGCCTCCTTGCCGCTCATCAGCTGGCGCACGACCGAATCGATCAGGCCTTCCTCGATCAATGCTTGCAGTCTCTTGGGTGGTTTCATGGGCACCATTTTGCACTGCGCCGGATGAATGGGATCTGGCCATGCGTTCACCACGCGCCGTTATGATGCCCACTGTAGTCAATGGAGATGCACACATGCTGATGACGATAACGTGGGGACTGCTGGCTTTGGTGGTCATGCTGGGTTTCTGGGGCGTGTTGGTTTACAACCGTCTTGTGCAATCGCGCAATCGCATTGCCAATGCATTTGCACAGATCGATGTCCAGCTCAAGCGCCGCCATGATCTGGTGCCCAATCTGGTGGAAGTCGCGCGAGGCTATCTCAAGCATGAAGCCGCTACCCTGGAGGCCGTGATCAAGGCACGGGGGGCTGCGCAATCTGCCACGGACGCGGCACGTGCGCACCCGGTCGATGCGGCCAGCATCGGCGCGCTGGCAGTGGCCGAGAGCGGGTTGCTCGGCAGCCTGGGACGCCTCATGGCGGTGGCAGAAAACTACCCCGATCTCAAAGCCGATGCCACCATGCATCAGCTCAGTGAAGAGCTGGCCAGTACGGAAAACCGCCTCGGTTTTGCACGTCAGGCCTATAACGACCAGGTGCTGGAGTTCAACGACGAGGCCACCCAGTTCCCGGCCCTCATCGTGGCCCGCTTGCTGGCGTTCACACCGGCGGCGATGCTACAGGCCACGCAAGGCGACGAAGAGCGTGCCGCACCCCAGGTGCGTTTCTAGCAATCAACGCGTGAGCGCCCCGCATGCGCTTTTTTGAGCATCAGGAGGCAGCGCGCGGCGAAACGCGGCGTCTGCTGCTGGCCTTTGCGCTTGCAGTTTTGCTGCTGGTGGTGGCGGTCCATGCCGCACTCGCGCTGGCCTGGTGGCTCATGGCGCTACTGGTGTCCTGGATGCTGCCGGTGACGCTGCCGTTTCCCACCGGGTTTTTGACCGCGAACGTCGGCGTATCGCTGCTGCTGGTGCTGGGCGGCTGGTGGGTTGAAACGTCGCAGCTGCGTGCGGGGGGTCTCAGGCTGGCCCAACGCATCGGCGCCCGCGAGGCGCGCCCGGCGGTCTCGCACGCTGAGCAGCGATTTTGCAATGTGCTTGATGAGTTGTGCATCGCTGGCAGCGTGTCGCGGCCGCAGCCCATCGTGATCACACGCACCGATGCCATCAACGCGTTTGCTGCCGGCTGGGACGAGCGTGACGCGGTGCTCGCAGTGACCCAGGGGGCGCTTGACATGCTCACACGTGAGGAATTGCAGGGGATGGTGGCGCACGAGCTGAGCCATTTACGCGAAGGCGACACGCGTCTGAAGATGCGCCTGGCGGGCATGGTGTTCGGACTGGAGCTGGTCTACAACTTTGGCGATACCGTGCGTGAACGTGGTGGTCTGGGGCTCTGGTTTGGTCCGGCCATCATGGTGGCGGGCTTTGCGGGCTGGCTTGCCGGGCGCATGCTCAAGGCCGCGGTCTCACGGCAGCGTGAGTTTCTGGCTGATGCCCGTGCCGTGCAGTGGACGCGCAGCCGCGACGGCCTGGGTGGCGTGTTGCGCAAGGTCATGACGCAGCGGCAGGATGGTCAGGAGGCCCATGGAGGTCATGGTGGCATTGATCACCCCACCGTGCAGCACATGCTGCTGGTAGAGGGAAGCTCGGCTGGCCTGCTGGGCCATTGGTTTGACAGTCACCCCTCGCTGGAGGAGCGTGTCAAGCGCATCTATGGCCGGACCATGAGACCGCTGGCATTGAAACCGCAGCCATAGATGCCGGGCGAAGCGGCAGCTGCCAGGTGCCTGACCACGTGGCCGTGTTGGCCGCCGAACTGGAACAAGACTGGAATGAGAGCCTCGGCGGCCTGCTTACAGGCCATCCAGTTTGACCAGCACGGGTGAGGCGCGGTAGAGCGCGGGCATCAGCGTCTTGAGGTTGCTGATCTTGGGCAAGTCAAAGCGAGCGATGTAGCCAGATTCCGGATGCAGCGTGGCGTAGTTCTGGTGGTACTTCTCGGCCGCATGGAAGGCCTTGAGGGGGCTGAGTTCGGTCACGATCTTGCGGGGGAACACCTTGGCGGCATCCAGCTCGGCGATGTAGCGCCCGGCCACCTTTTTTTGTACCTCATCGGCATAGAACACGGCAGACCGGTACTGCGGGCCGACATCCGGATACTGGCGATTGAGCTGGGTGGGGTCGTGCGCCACGGAAAAGTGGATCTGCAGCAACTGCGCATAGCTGATTTGTTGAGGGTCGTAGGTGATCTCCACGGCCTCGGCATGCCGTGTGCCGCCACTGCTGACGCGTTGGTAGTTGGCGTCTCCCGGATCACCTCCCGCATAGCCCGACACTGCGCTCAGCACCCCCTGCGTGTGCTGGAAGACGGCCTGGATGCCCCAGAAGCAGCCCCCCGCGAATACGGCTGTTTCGGTATGACCTGGCACGGTGCTGGAGGCTGGCAGCGCAGCAAACACATCCGGTGAGGGTGGTGGAATGGCCACCGCTTTTTCGGTCTCGGTTGCGGGTACCAGGAACTGCACGCCAACCAGCAGGATGCCTGCGAGCGCCAGGAGGGCGGGTTTGGTGAGTGCCCAGAAGCGGGCGGAAGAACCTTGAGGCGAATTTGACATCTTGTCTTCTCCATCGGCGTGAACAGGTCGCGCTATCGACCAGGTGATAAAAGTCAGTCGTGGCCATTGCGGGAAACTTACAGTTCGGGTGCCTGACACACCCAGCATGACCACAGGCAATCCAGGCTCAAGAATGCCGCACGTCCATATGGTTGACAATCGGGGCTTCAACGTTTGATGACTGCATGACCCGAATGTTCCCAGAAACTTCCGAACACGCCCCCGCACGGGATCCCGTACAGGCCGACGCTATCCATCCAGAGGCCAGCGCGCCTGCTGACGGGACCTCCACGGCCAAGCCTGTCAGCAAGAGCGAGCGTAACCGCGCCGTTCTGCCCGTGCTGGAGCAGTTGTTTGCACTCTATCCGCACCTGTTTGGCGCCGAGTTCCTGCCGCTCAAGCGCGGCATTTTTCAGGAGCTGCTGGACCGGCATCCCGAGCAGTTCAAGCGTGACGAGCTCAAGGCCGCGCTGGCGCTGCATACGCGCTCCACGCCTTACCTGCAATGCATGGCAACTGGCAAAGCGCGCCATGACCTCGATGGCAACGCGGTAGAAGGGGTGGCGCCAGAGCATGTCTGCCAGTCCTTGCTGGAGTTGTTCCGGCGTCGGCAGGGGCGCAGCAATGTCGACCTGCGGCCCAAACTGCTGGTACAGCTGGGTGCCGCGTTTGAAGCTTCCGGCTTGTCCCGGGTGGACTACCTGGCGTGTGTGCAGACCAGCAATGCCGAGACCAATGCCCTGCTTGAAGCGGCACTGGACCAATACGACCAGAAACTGGCCCGGCAGGAAGCCTTGCTCAGGGCTTTTGATGGCAGTGGCAAGTCGGCAGAAGAGTTTGCTGACATGTACGGCATGGACAAGCGTGACGTGAATGCCGCGCTGGCACGCCGTCAGCGCCAGCAAAGCCCCGCGGCCAAACCCTGAGGCTGCTCAAGCAGTTTGCAGGACGCGGTATGGCCATTCAGCAGGCAGGTTCTTTGGCGTGCGGACTGACTGGGCTGCGGTATGGGCCATTGACACGCAGCCTGTCAGCTCGTAACTCCAGCTAACCGCACGTAATAAATTGTGATTGGCTGCGGATCCAGGATTCGCGATGTGGCGGCATTCGCCCGATGGGCTGTGACGGTGCCACATCTGCGAAGGTGCGTCATGGATCTGAGATGTTACGGGCGATAAATTTCTTTACGATTGCTTCACCTGCGGTTAGTTGGATTTCCCTGTCAAACAGGCAAACTGCCTGCATGCATCAATCGACAAAAAACCTGGACGCACTGGCCCTGTCCGCCGCAAGAAGGTCAACACCATGAACGCTCAAGTCATTTCTGCTCGGCTGCCTTCGGTTTCATCAAGCCGTCAGGCTGCAGATATCCCCATGGAACAGCTGGTTGTGGATGTTTATGCGGATGCAACGCCTGCTGAGAAAAATCGCATGATTGCGCAGCTGATCGGTCGCGTCTATGAGAATGCCAGTCCGCTCGAGCGCTGCAGCATTCTTGAGCAGTTGCTGCAACCACTAGGGCTGCTTTCGCTGATTGCCGTGGCCAATGGCACCTTTGCGAAGTTGAGGTTGCGCGGCGAGTGGCGGCGCTTGCATGTGAGTCTGGAGGATGTGCGCAGTGTGAAGGTCAGCGAAGTGATTGCCCTTGCCGAGCATGTTCAGCAGGTCAACCTTGATGTCATCAGGCAGCTGGCCCAGATGCTCGTGACGCCACAGATGAAAACGGCATCGACTGCTACCTCGGTGCTGCGCACCGTCTTGCTGCGACCCGCCCAGCCGTATCGCGCGGCAGCGCCATACAGCGCGGCCTACGGCATGGGCTGACCCTTATCTCAGGCGCACCACCTGATCTGATTCGCCTTTGCGGATTTCGATCAGTTCGTCCAGTGCCTTCACCATGGCAGGGAAGCTGGCATAGCCGTGGTCCTTGGTGTCAAAGGTGGGGTCCAGTCGCTTGATCATGTGCCAGATCGCACCCTTGTTGACCCAGGCGTCACCTTGGGTCTCTGCCAGCAGTCGGATGGCGCGTTTGAACATCTCAGCAGCCGGGTTCACAGGCGTGGGCGGGATGGGTGCTGTTTGGGTGTCTGGTGGCAAAGGTGCTGCATCGGCAGGTGCCCCCACCAGGTTTTCGTAGTAGCGAAACTCGTGGCAACTCTTGGCCCAATGCCGGTTGGTGGACTTGCGGGCTCCCACACCAATGAGGGTGCGGCCTGCCGCCTTGATCTTTTGCGAGACCGGCATGAAATCGCTGTCGCCACCCACAATCATGATGGTTCCGATATGACCGAAGCGACTGATGTCTTCCACTGCATCCAGACACAGCTTGATGTCAGCGCCATTCTTGGCCGAGGCGCCGGGTGAAAACAGCTGGATCAACTCGACGGCGCCTTGCAGCAGGGCATCGCGGTAGCGACCAAAATACTGCCAATTGCAGTAGGCGCGGTTGATGGCAATGGGGCCGAAGGAGGAGGCCAACTCCACGATGGCCTGCACGTCCACCAGCGGCTCCTGCGCCTTGAAGCGCCCATCCGGCTTGTTGTAGGCGCCCTCGCCAAAGCGCTCTTCCACCAGGCTGGCGTGCAGGTTTTCAAAGTCCCAGTAGAGTGCGACCGACCTGTTTTCGTCGTTGTCGTTTCGGTTCAATCTGTATTCCCTGTGGTGATGTTCAGCCTGATGCTAACCGCATGCACGGCGGGGGTGTCAGCGCAGTGCGAAAATCACCCCATGACAGAAGCCGACCCGTCCTCAGCCCGCCCGCCACCCGACAAACCTGCGCAACCACGCAACCCCCTGCATGGCCTTACGCTGGAGGCCATCATGACCGCGCTGGTGGCGCACTACGACTGGCCGGGTCTGGCCGAACGAATCCCCGTGCGCTGTTTCATCAGCGACCCCAGCATCAAATCCAGCCTGAATTTCTTGCGCAAAACGCCCTGGGCGCGCGAGAAGGTGGAGGGTCTTTACCTGTTCATGCTGCGGGAAGAGCGACGTGCCGGGGGTGGTGGCAGTCCGGCACCCGGGCGCCGTCATTCGCCCAATCGCTGACCCGTGGTTGTATGGGCTTCCTCCGTTAAGTTGCGCTCACTTTGTCGAGCTTGGCGCCTGGTTGGGCATTGCGCTTGATCCATCCAGCTCAGGAGGGTTGTGTCAGGCCATATGTCCGGTAGCAAGTGCCGCTGCCGCAGCACGGGTTTCGACCCCGAGCTTTTCAAAAATATGTTCCAGGTGCTTGTTCACCGTTCGGTGGCTCATGCCGAGGATGTCACCGATATCGCGGTTGGTCTTGCCCTTGGCCAGCCATGACAGGACTTCGGTTTCGCGTGGCGTCAGCGCCGCGTTGGACAAGCGGGAGGGCGTGGCGCCATGCGGGCTGCGCTGCTCCAGCAGCAGCATGGTTTCTCCCATGCCGACCTGGCCCATGTTGCGAACTGACAGCTGCACGCCAGCTGAGGTCTGGAGTATCTGGCTTGCATCATTCGTGAGCGCGGCTGACACAGTTTTGGGAAGTTGGCCATCCTCGGTCGCATCCTCAAGCGCTTGAAGCCATATGGTGGCCTGAGGGGAATGCCATGCAATACGCCCTCGGGCATCGACCAGGATTACCCCGAACCCCGCGACGTCAACGGCATCGCGTGCCAGGCGGGTGATCCTGGCATTGCGTGTGTGGGTATGCAACCTTGCCACGACTTCCTGTGCACGCAGGGGCTTGACGACATAGTCGACACCACCACTGGCAAAGCCCTCCAGAACATGTGGGGTTTCCGAGAGGCCGGTCATGAAGATCACGGGGATGTGGGCCAGCGCAGGGTTGGCCTTGATCTGGCGACAGGTTTCAAAGCCTGACAGCCCGGGCATGACGGCGTCCAGCAGAATGGCGTCAGGCACGGCCAATTCAAGACGCTCAAGCGCCGTGGCGCCATCCCGGGCAACGAGTACGGTGTAACCCTCGCCTTCCAGCGTATCGCACAGCATGCCCAGGCTGCTGGGGGTGTCGTCGATGACCAGGACGACAGGGCGTGAATCGGCGTTTTCAGGCATCTTCCCACTCTGTTAATTGATCGAGCAGCGACTCCAGCTCCAGGCTGTTGACGAAGCCGCGCAGCTGGGTGCAACTGGCGCTGAGCGATGGGTCTTCTGTCGCGAGGCGATCCAGGGCTTTGTGCAGGCCGTATACATGGCCGAGTCGTACCAGGCGGATCAACTCGGCACGTGCATCGTCTGGCAGCTTGGGAATGTCGCCGACTGATGCGCTTGATGCGGCGTAGGGCAATACCTCAGAGGTAACCCACTCAATTCCCAGGTGCCGCTGCAAGGCCTCCATGAGTTCCGATTCGAGGACGGGCTTGCCAACAAAGGCCTGGCACCCGGATTCTTTCAGGCGCGTGGCTTGGTTCTCAAAGACATTGGCTGACACCACAATGATGGGGATGGTGTCGTAGCCCTTTTGGCGTATCTGCATGGCGGTTTGCCAGCCGTCCATGTCATCCATGCTGATGTCGAGCAGAATCGCATCGGGTTGCATGTCACTCAGACTGTCAATGCACTCCATGCCGCTGGCGGCCTCATGGACGACAAACCCGAGCGGACTGAGCATGCCTGCCAGCATCTGGCGCTGGACAGGCTGATCGTCGACGACGAGCAAGGTTCTTCGCTGGCCGAAAAACCCTACGATCTGGCGTGGCGGGTCGGCAAACGGGCCTGGATCATCGATTTCCCGCAAGTACAGGCGAACGGTAAATGTGCTGCCTTTGTCGGGCGCACTTTGCAGCGTCAGCTCACCGCCCATGAGCGCGGTGAGCATGGCGGTGATGGTCAGGCCCAGGCCCGTGCCCGGCTCACCTCTGCGGCGGCCGGCAGCACCACGCTCGAAGGGCAGAAAGATGCGTTGCTGGTCTTGCGGCGCGATGCCGATGCCTGTATCCACCACATCAAACCGGATGACTTCGCGCCGGCAATCCACGTGCAGCGTGATCTTGCCCGCATCGGTGAAGCGCACGGCATTGCTCAGCAGGTTGATGATGATCTGACGCAGCCGTTTGGCATCGGCCTGCACCCAGCCCGGCATGCGGCCGCTGTGGGTGTAGTGGAAATCCAGGTTTTTGGCTTCAGCCTGTGGCCGCACCATGCTGACCAGGCCACCCAGAAAGTCGGCCAAAGGCAGAGGGCTGGGCTCCAGCCGCAGCCGGCCTGCCTCAATGCGGGCCAGGTCCAGCAGCCCGTCCACCAGCGCCAGCAAGTGCTCGCCACTGCGGTGAATGGTTTGCACGGCTTCACGTGGCGTGTTGGCCAGTGTTTCGCTTTTGAGCAGTATCTGTGAATAACCCAGTATGCTGTTGAGCGGCGTACGCAACTCATGCGTCATGCCGGCGACATAGCGTGTCTTGGCCTGGTTCGCAGATTCGGCAAGTTCCTTGGCGGATTGCAGGGCTGCATCGGTGCGACTGTGTGCCTCAATTTCTCTTGAGAGCAACTGGTTCTGGCGATTGGACTCATCCTGCGCCATACGGCGGCTCTCGCTACCCAGCACCACCCACCAGCTGCAGACAGCGATTACCAGCAACAGCATGGCAAACACCTTGATCAGCGCCGAGTGCAGCAGCTCCGTGGGGTCGGCAGAAGGGGGATGGCTGATCTCCTGCATGTAGACCATACCCATGACCGTGGCGAGCAGGGCACACAGCGACAGCATCACCACGAGGTAATGACCCACCCGGAAGTTCACCCGTGTCGACAGGTAACTGGGCAGCAGGCTGCTGATGAAGTGCTCAGCCTGCTGAGCTGCACGGGAGCCGGTTTTGCAGCGGTCGTGACAGCGGGACTCCAGTGTGCAGCAGAGGGAGCAAATCGGAGCGCCGTAGGCTGGGCAACTGGCCATGTCCTCTGCCTCGAAGCGGTTTTCACACACATGGCAACGGACCATCTGGCCTGGTGCGCCCATGGACTGCGGCTGCCGGGCGATGTAGTAGCGTCCCTGGGTGATCCAGGCCAGCAGAGGTGACAACAGGAGCGCCATGCCGAGTGCAATGAAGGGAGAGAAGGCTTCGGCCTGTGGGCCCAGGGCGCCGGTGTAGGCGATCACCGAAACGATGGCGGCCAGCAGCATAGAACCTAAACCCACCGGGTTGATGTCATACAAGTGGGCGCGCTTGAACTCAATGCCTGGCGGACTCAGCCCCAGGGGTTTGTTGATGACGAGATCGGCCACGAGTGCGCCCACCCACGCAATGGCCACATTGGAATACAGGCCGAGCACTTTTTCGAGTGCCGAAAAGACATCCAGGGTCATCAACAGCAGGGCAATGGCGACATTGAAAACCAGCCAGACCACGCGTCCCGGGTGGCTGTGTGTCAACCGTGCAAAGAAATTGGACCAGGCCAGTGAGCCGGCATAGGCGTTGGTGAGGTTGATCTTCAGTTGGGACAGCACCACAAACAACACAGTGACCGCGAGCACCGCAGCCGGGTCGCTGAAGACGTAGGCAAACCCGGCCTGGTACATCTGGGTGGGCTCTACGGCTTTGGTGACCGGCAACTCATGCTGCAATGCCAGGAATGCGAGAAATGCACCGCCCAGCATCTTGAGCATGCCCAGTACGATCCAGCCTGGGCCCGCCATCAACACGGCTGCCCACCAGCGCTTGCGGTTGGCATAGGTTTTCTCGGGCAGAAAGCGCAGAAAGTCAACCTGTTCTCCAACCTGCACTACAAGTGAGCATGCAACAGTTGCGGCTGCACCAAACATGAGCGGGTTGAAGTCGCTGCTGCCAGACGCATGGCCCGCGAGCCCCGTGAACTCCTGAAAGGCCTGTGGATTCTTCCACAGTACCGCGAGATAGGGCAGCAAGAGCAGAAGGCCCCAGAGTGGTTGCGTCCACATCTGAAGCTTGGAGATCAGTGTGATGCCCCGAATGACCAGGGGAATGATCAGCAAGGCACTGATCACGTAGCACCAGGTGATCGGTATGTCCAGGTACATCTGCAGTGCCAGCGCCATGATGGCTGCTTCTAGCGCAAAGAAAATAAACGTGAAGCTGGCATAAATCAGCGAGGTGATGGTGGAGCCCAGGTAGCCAAACCCTGCACCGCGGGTCAGCAGATCCATGTCCACGCCGTATCGGGCCGCATAGTAGCTGATGGGCAGGCCGGTCAGGAAGGTGATCAGCCCGACCACCACGATGGCCCACAAGGCATTGGTGAAGCCATAGTTCAGCGCAATCGCGCCGCCGATGGCCTCCAGCGCGAGAAAGGACACCGCACCAAAAGCGGTATTGCCGACGCGCCACTCTGACCACTTCCGGAAACTGCGTGGTGTGTAGCGTAGTGCGTAGTCCTCGATCGACTCATCCGCCACCCACGCGTTGTATTCCCTGCGTATGCGAAATATTTTCTGGGTAGCGATGGTCAAGGCGTACTCCAACGAACAGAGTTTCCATGCGCAAGAAGTGTGCCCATTCAATGGGGCAATGGAAAGTGGGCCCGACTACGTTGATTGACGTATTGGGTTGTAGCGGCCGATTGAACATGATTCAACACATCCGGCACTACTCATCAACCTTTTCATCAACCGCAGGAGCTCACCATGTCAAATGACCATCGCGATAACCCTTCATCCAACAACCGTCGGCGCCTCATGCAGGGCATGGCGGCATTGCCGCTGGCATCCCTGCCCATGTGGGCGCAGGCGCAAGCCTCGAAGTACCCCACGTCAGCGGTCAACACCACCAAGCTGGCCGTCACTGACACCGAGGTCACGGTCGGGCAGTTGCACTCCTCTTCCGGCACCATGGCCATCTCCGAGACGGGCTCGATCCAGGCGGAGCAACTTGCGATTGACCAGATCAATGCCATGGGTGGCGTGCTGGGTCGAAAAATCAAGGTCATCAAGGAGGATGGCGCCTCTGACTGGCCTACCTTTGCCGAGAAGTCCAAGAAGCTGCTGGTGAACGACAAGGTTGCCGCTGTCTTCGGCTGCTGGACCTCCGCATCCCGCAAGGCGGTGCTGCCGATCTTTGAAAAAGAAAATGGCATGCTGTACTACCCGACCTTCTATGAAGGCCTGGAGCAGAGCAAGAACGTGATCTATACCGGTCAGGAAGCCACGCAGCAGATTCTGTTCGGCCTGGATTGGGCGGCGAAAGAGAAGAAGGCCAAGACATACTTCCTCGTGGGCTCCGACTACATCTGGCCGCGTACCTCCATGAAGATCGGGCGCAAGCACATTGAAGGGCACCTTCCTGCGGGCAGCAAGGTGGTGGGTGAGGAGTACTACCCGCTGGGCAGCACCAACTTCAACTCGTTGATCAACAAGATCAAGCTGGCCAAGCCCGACTGCATCTTCATCGCCGTGGTCGGTGGCTCCAACGTGGCGTTCTACAAGCAGCTCAAGGCCGCGGGTGTCACCGCCAAGAAGCAATTCCTGTTGACCATCTCGGTGACAGAGGATGAAGTGCTGGGCATTGGTGGTGAGAACATGGAAGGCTTCTATGCCTCCATGAAGTATTTCCAGTCGCTTGACAACGCCAACAACAAAGCCTTTGTGTCGGCCTTCAAGGCCAAGTATGGCAAGGATGCTGTGATCGGCGACGTGACCCAAGCCGGCTATCTGGGCCCCTGGCTGTGGAAAGCCACGGTCGAGAAAGCAGGCAGCTTCGATGTGGACAAGATTGCAGCCGCATCGGCGGGCATTGAACTGAAGACGGCGCCCGAAGGCTATGTGAAGCTCCATGAGAACCACCATTTGTGGAGCAAGGCACGCATCGGTCAGGCGCAAGCTGACGGGCAGTTCAAGGTGGTGGCCGAGTCGCCAGCCCTCATTGAGCCCAACCCTTTCCCCAAGGGCTATCAGTAAGCACGGAGTACCCGTCTGGTTTGTACCCACTTGGCTGGGTGCGCTCCAGGCGGGGTGTTCAAAAGGGTGATTTTTCGCCGCAAAACATCTCACGTTATCCCTTAGGGAGCCCGCCATGTCATTTTCTGATCTGCTAAATATTGGCCTGATGCAAGGCTTTGCGGGCTTGAGCCTGTTTGCCGTGCTGTTGCTGATGGGGCTTGGACTGGCCATCATCTTTGGCCAGATGGGTGTCATCAACATGGCACATGGTGAGTTCATGACCATCGGCGCCTACACCATCTACATGTTCTCGCACCTGGCCGAGACTTACGCTCCTGATCTCGTACAGGTCTATTTCCCGTTCGCCATCGCTGCCGCCTTCGTTCTGGCTTTTGCCGTGGGCTGGCTGGCTGAGTGGGCCTTCATCCGCCACCTCTACAAGCGGCCTCTTGACACCTTGCTGGCCACCTGGGGCTTGTCGCTGGGGATGCAGCAGATTTTTCGAACCGCCTTTGGCGCCAAGGAGGTGAGCCCCACGCTGCCCGACTGGCTGATGGGCTCGTGGGCTCCGGTCGAGGGCCTGGATATACCGATCAACGGCATGTTTGTGCTGATGCTCACCTTTGTTGCGACCGGTGGTGTGCTGATTGCACTCTACAAGTCACGCTGGGGTTTGCGTGTCCGCGCTACGGTGGCGAACCGTGTGATGGCCAACGCCACCGGTATCAACACCAAGAAAACCGACAGACTGACTTTCGCCATCGGTTGCGGCATTGCTGGCGTGGCGGGTGCGGCTTTCACCACCATCGGTTCGACCGGCCCGACCAGTGGCTCACTCTACATCGTGGATGCGTTCCTGGTGGTGACGTTTGGCGGTGCAGCCAGCCTGCTGGGTACGGTTGTCTCGGCCTTCGGCATAGCCCAGACCCAATCCATCGCGGAATTCTTCATCACAGGGTCCATGGCCAAGGTACTGACCTTGATGCTGGTTGTGACCATTCTGATGCTGCGTCCTCAAGGGCTCTTTGCCGCCAAGGTGCGGCGCTGAAGACCCTGACCAGGCCGCTGTCACACATTGATATCTAACTGGAGTCCTCTATGAACAACATCAAGCAATGGGTAGACCGCAACGGCATGGGGAGCGTGTTGTTGCTGGCGGTGATTCTGCTGGCTGTATTCCCCCTGACGCTTGACCTGTTTCGGCTGAACCTGATGGGCAAGTACCTGAGCTACTCGTTTGTGGCCCTGGGACTCGTGATGTTGTGGGGTTACGGCGGCGTGCTCAGTCTTGGGCAAGGCGTGTTCTTTGGCCTGGGAGGATATGGGATGGCCATGTTTCTCAAACTGGAAGCCAGCGACCCCATCACGACGAAGATCCAGTCCACCCCCGGCATTCCAGACTTCATGGACTGGAACCAGATCACGGCATTGCCATTCTGGTGGGAGCCCTTCCGCTCATTTCCGCTGACGCTGCTGCTGATCATGGTCGTGCCTGCCTTGCTGGCCTTCATCATTGGCTACGCCATGTTCAAGCGAAGGGTAGGGGGGGTGTATTTCGCCATCATTACCCAGGCCGTGGCCTTGATCCTCACGGTGCTCATCATTGGGCAGCAGGGCGTCACAGGGGGGGTGAATGGCATGACCGATCTGAAGACACTCATGGGTTGGGACACGCGAACGGACAGCGCCAAGTACATCCTGTATTACCTCACGGTTGGCCTGTTGCTGGGCTCCATTGTGCTGTGCAGCTGGATTCAGCGGAGCAAACTCGGCACGCTGCTGCTTGCCATGCGTGACAAGGAAGACCGGGTGCGTTTCTCGGGCTATGACGTGTCCATGTTCAGGGTGTTTGCATTCTGTTTTGCTGCCATGTTGTCAGCGGTCGGCGGGGCCATGTTCACCCTGCAGGTGGGCTTCATGTCGCCTTCGCTCGTAGGGATCGTGCCGTCGATCGAGATGGTGATCTTTGCCGCCGTGGGAGGGCGCATGTCACTGGTCGGGGCGGTGTATGGCGCCTTGCTGGTCAACTTTGGAAAAACCTATTTCTCCGAGAGCTTCCCTGACCTCTGGCTGTTCCTGATGGCTGCCATGTTCCTGGGTGTGGTACTGGCTTTCCCTGATGGCCTGGCCGGTGTTTACAACAACCGCATCAAGCCCTGGGTAACACGACGTCTGGCTTCACGCCGCAAGCCTGAAGTGGCGAACCCTCCTTCCAGCCACTCACCCGACAAGCCAGACACGCCCGACATGCCGGCCGGTCTGAGCAGTCAGCAAACCTGAACCCGCGGAGAACAGCCATGAAAAACACAGATTTTGTGCTCTCGGTCGAAGACCTCACGGTGTCTTTCGATGGCTTCAAGGCCATCGACAACCTGAATCTCTATGTCGATCAAAACGAGCTTCGCGTGATCATCGGCCCCAACGGGGCGGGGAAGACGACGCTGCTGGATCTGATCTGCGGCAAGACCCGGGCCAGTGCCGGCAGCATCAAATTCAAGAACGATGAGATGACCACATTGCCCGAGTACCAGATTGTCCGCTCCGGCATTGGGCGCAAGTTCCAGACACCGTCCATTTACGAAAACCTGACTGTGTTCCAGAACCTGGAGGTTTCATTTCCTCGTGGGCGAGGGGTGTTCGGTGCCCTTTTCTTCACCTGCGACGATGAAGTGAAAAGCCGGGTGCAGGCCGTGGCAGAGGAAATTGGCCTGGCGGATCAACTGGAAATGGAGGCCGGCTTGTTGTCTCATGGGCAAAAGCAATGGCTAGAGATCGGGATGCTGCTGATGCAGGACCCGGAGTTGCTGATGCTGGATGAACCCATTGCCGGCATGAGCGTGCGCGAACGTGAATTGACCGCGGAGTTGCTCAAACGCATCTGCAAGGGGCGGGCCATGATCGTGATCGAGCATGACATGGAGTTCGTCAAACGGATCGCCGACAAGGTGACTGTCATGCACCAGGGAAAAATCCTGGCCGAGGGGTCGATGGAGAAAGTGCAGGCCGATCCCCGCGTGATCGACGTGTACCTGGGTCACTGAGCAATTAGGAAGGATGAACCATGCTTAACGTCAACAAGCTTTATGTCAGCTATGGTCAAAGCGAGGCACTTCACGGCATCACTTTCTCTGCCAAGAAAAATGAAACCGTGGCCATCATGGGACGCAATGGCATGGGTAAAACCACGCTGTTCAAGTCTCTGATGGGTGTGCTGCCGCTCAAGTCGGGATCGATCGACATCGATGGGCAGGACATCTCTAAGGATGAAAGCTATAAACGTGTCGCCAAAGGCATGGCTTATGTTCCGCAGGGACGCATGATTTTCTCGACCCTGACGGTGGAGGAGAACATTCAGACCGGGCTGGAAAACTCCCGCGACAAGAAAATCCCTGACGAGATCTATGCCTTGTTTCCTGTGCTGTTTGACATGCGCAGTCGCAAAGGAGGCAACCTGTCAGGTGGACAGCAGCAGCAGTTGGCCATCGCCCGCGCACTGGTGACGAATCCCAAGGTGTTGTTGCTGGACGAGCCGACCGAAGGCATTCAACCATCGATCATCAAGGACATTGCCAAAGCGCTCAACGAAATCCGCAAGATGCGCGAGATCACGATCGTGGTGTCAGAGCAGGTACTGAGTTTTGCCATGGATGTGGCGGACCGCCTCTTTGTCATCGAGGGTGGCTGTCTGGTGCATGAAAGCAGCCGAGCCGCAACCGATACCGCACGCATCAAGCAGTTCCTCTCCGTTTGATTCCACTTTATTACTTACCAACCACTCCAGGAGAAATGACATGACAGATACCCTGATCAAAGTTGACCTGACCAAGTCGCCAACTGAAAACGAGAACATTCACAACCGCTGGCATCCCGACATTCCGATGGCTTGCTGGGTCAAGCCTGGCGATGACTTCATTCTGGAAACCTTCGACTGGACCGGCGGCTTCATCAAGAACAACGACAGCGCCGATGACGTACGCGACATTGATCTGAGCACGGTGCACTACCTGTCGGGCCCTGTGGGCGTGAAGGGCGCCGAGCCGGGTGACCTGCTGGTGGTGGATCTGCTGGATATCGGCGCCAAGCAGGACAGCCTGTGGGGCTTCAATGGCTTCTTCAGCAAGAAGAATGGTGGTGGTTTTCTGACCGATCATTTCCCGGAGGCGCAAAAATCGATCTGGGACTTCAAGGGCATGTTCACCAGCTCGCGTCATATCCCTGGCGTGAACTTCGCTGGGCTGATCCACCCCGGCCTGATCGGCTGCCTGCCCGACAAGGCCATGCTGGACATGTGGAACAAGCGCGAGATGGACCTCATCGCCACCGATCCGGACCGTGTGCCGGGCCTGGCCAATCCGCCCTCGGCGGGCACGGCCCATATGGGTAAGATGAGCGGCGCGGCACGTGACAAGGCAGCTGCAGAGGGCGCGCGTACCGTGCCGCCGCGTGAGCATGGTGGCAACTGCGACATCAAGGACCTGTCGCGCGGCTCCAAGGTCTTCTTCCCTGTCTATGTCGATGGTGCCGGCCTGAGCGTCGGTGACCTGCACTTCAGCCAGGGTGACGGCGAGATCAGCTTCTGCGGCGCCATTGAAATGGCGGGCTGGGTGCACATGAAGGTCAGCCTGATCAAGGGCGGCATGGCCAAGTACGGCATCAAGAACCCCATCTTCAAGCCCAGCGTGATCACGCCAAACTACAACGACTACCTGATCTTTGAAGGCATTTCGGTGGATGAGGCGGGCAAGCAGTACTACCTGGACGTCAACGTCGCCTATCGTCAAGCCTGCCTGAACGCCATCGAATACCTCAAGAAGTTTGGCTACTCCGGCGCACAGGCGTATTCCATTCTGGGTACGGCTCCGGTGCAGGGGCATATCAGTGGCGTGGTCGATGTCCCCAACTCCTGCGCCACCCTGTGGCTGCCCACGCAGATTTTCGACTTCGACATCAACCCGAATGCAGCCGGGCCCATCAAGCACCTGGACGGCAAGATCGACATGCCCTTGTCACCCGACTTGATCTAAACCCTTGAAGCGAGAACCGCACCATGCCCACCTATGACTACGCCTGTTCCCGGTGTGGAGGCTTTGATGCCTTTCGCTCGCTGGCCACGCGCAATGAGCCCGCTGCGTGTCCCGAATGTGGCGGGGCCGCGCCGCGCGTGCTAGCCAGTGCCCCTCGCCTGGCCTTGATGGAAGGCGGCATACGCCAGGCACTGGAAACCAACGAGCGTGCCCGGCATGAGCCCAAGCGCTCGGGTGACTACGCACGGCTGAAACACCCGGCGGGTTGCGGCTGCTGCTCGTCAGGCAAGCGGGGCGCGACGGTAACAGCGCCCAACGGCAACAAGGCCTTTCCCAGCAAGCGTCCCTGGATGATCAGTCATTGAGACGACCCTCCTGTCAACTTATGAGGTTCCTATGATTCACGGAGATATTTCAAGCAGCAAAGATACTGTCGGCGTGGCGGTGGTCAACTACAAGATGCCCCGCCTGCACAGCAAAGCTGAAGTACTGGAGAATGCGCGCAAGATCGCTGCCATGGTGGTGGGCATGAAGCAGGGCCTGCCTGGTCTGGATCTGGTTATTTTTCCCGAGTACAGCACCCACGGCATCATGTATGACTCGAAAGAGATGTACGAGAACGCGGCTACCGTGCCAGGCGCCGAAACAGACATCTTTGCGGAGGCCTGTCGCAAGGCCAGGGTATGGGGGGTGTTCTCGCTCACCGGTGAACGACATGAGCAGCACCCTCACAAGGCCCCTTACAACACCCTGATCCTGATGAACGACCAGGGCGAGATTGTCCAGAAATACCGCAAGATCATGCCGTGGACCCCGATCGAAGGCTGGTATCCCGGGGATAAAACCTATGTGACGGATGGGCCCAAAGGGCTCAAGGTCAGCCTGATCATTTGCGACGACGGCAACTACCCGGAGATCTGGCGGGATTGCGCGATGAAGGGGGCCGAGCTGATCGTGCGCTGCCAGGGTTATATGTACCCGGCCAAGGAACAGCAAATACTGATCTCCAAAGCCATGGCGTTCGCCAACAACACCTATGTGGCCGTTGCCAATGCCGCTGGCTTCGACGGGGTGTATTCGTATTTCGGGCATTCGGCCCTGATCGGCTTCGATGGCCGCACGCTGGGCGAATGCGGTGAGGAGGAAATGGGGATCCAGTATGCGGCGTTGTCAAAGAGCCTGATTCGTGACTTCCGCCGCAATGGTCAGTCGGAGAACCATCTCTTCAAGCTGCTGCACCGTGGTTATACGGGTCTGATCAATTCGGGCGAGGGGGACAAGGGGCTGGCCGCCTGCCCTTACGATTTTTATGCCAACTGGCTGCGTGATCCCGAGGGCACGCGCAAGATGGTGGAGTCCTTGACCCGCACCACGGTGGGGACGGACGAGGCCCCTATTGAGGGGATTCCGCATCAGGCGAGCGCTGCGACCTAGCACCGCAGCTATGAATGGGGCAGGTTTCAAGCTGCCCAGCGACTTGGCACGTGTATGCAGGCTGTCGGCTCAGGGGCCGGGTCTGGTCCTGGCCGATATACGCCACCCGGCGTATTTCCACATGCCTTCTGCTTCCCTAGAGTGAACCCATCGCTGCACAAAGCGCGGTCTGAACAGACCGGTGTACAGCGAAACCGCACTTTCACTCACTGGAGAAGCACACATGCAACGTCGATTTACCCTCAAGGCGCTGGCTGCGGCCGCAGCCGTTTCCTCCCTGGCGGGCCTTACTGCCCTGCCAGCCCATGCTGCCGACACCATCAAGGTGGGCGTTCTGCACAGCCTGTCTGGCACCATGGCCATTTCCGAGACCGTGTTGAAAGACACGGTACTGATGGCGATTGACGAGATCAACGCCAAGGGCGGCGTTCTGGGCAAGAAACTCGAGCCCGTGGTGGTGGACCCGGCCTCCAACTGGCCGCTGTTTGCCGAGAAGACCAAGCAACTGCTGGGGCAGGACAAGGTTGCCGTGATCTTCGGCTGCTGGACGTCGGTGTCGCGCAAGTCGGTGCTGCCGGTGGTTGAGGAAATGAACGGCCTGCTGTTCTATCCCGTGCAGTACGAGGGTGAAGAGCTCTCCAAGAATGTGTTCTACACAGGTGCGGCTCCCAACCAGCAGGCCATTCCTGCGGTGGACTACCTGATGAGCAAGGACGGCGGCGCGGCCAAGCGCTGGGTACTGCTGGGAACGGACTATGTGTACCCCCGCACCACCAACAAGATCCTGCGCGCCTACCTCAAGAGCAAGGGCGTGAAAGAGTCTGACATCGATGAGAAATACACCCCATTCGGTCACAGCGATTACCAGACCATCGTGGCTGACATCAAGAAGTTTTCAGCGGGTGGCAAAACGGCTGTGGTATCCACCATCAACGGCGACTCCAACGTGCCGTTCTACAAGGAACTCGGCAATGCAGGGCTGAAGGCCAAGGACGTGCCCGTGGTGGCGTTCTCGGTGGGTGAAGAAGAACTGCGCGGCGTGGACACCAAGCCGCTGGTGGGGCACCTGGCCGCCTGGAACTACTTCATGTCCATCAAGAACCCGACCAATACCGCGTTCATCAAGAAGTGGTCTGACTATGCCAAGGCCAAGAAACTGCCCGGCGCAGACAAGCCATTGACCAACGATCCGATGGAAGCCACCTATATCGGCATCAACATGTGGAAGCAGGCCGTTGAAAAGGCCAAGTCCACGGATACTGACAAAGTGATCGCTGCCATGGCGGGCCAGACCTTCAAGGCACCGAGCGGGATCACCTCCATGATGGACAAGAAGAACCATCACCTGCACAAGTCGGTGTTCATTGGTGAAATCAAGGCCGATGGCCAGTTCAATGTGGTGTGGAAGACGCCCGGCCCGGTGAAAGCCATGCCATGGTCTCCCTTCATCGAAGGGAACGCTTCCAAGCCTGATGAGCCGGTGAAGAAATAAGAAACTGCTCGCGACGCCCTGCGGGGCGTCGCCGAGGAAGTTGCAGCGTGGGCACGGCCTGCTGTGTCCACCCTACAGGTTCTTTTATGCGCATTCGATCATTTTTATTTTTTGCTGCATTTTTAATAGCATCTCATGCTTATGCCTTGATGGCTGAAGAAGCGAAAGCTATTGCCATCGGTGAAACCGATGCACGTATTGAGGCCTTGAACAAAGCCCTTGTGTCGGCAGATGAGCGCACGGCTGCATTTCTGCAGGCCATGTCGGAGGATGCCGTCAGGGTAGCGGGTGACAAGGTGTTTGTGCTCAAGGACGACAAAAGCCTGGATCCGGTGAGCGGTATAGAAACTCCCATGCCCGAAGATGCCGAGGATGTGATCAGCAACAACCGCATGCGTGGAGAGCTGGACTCGGCGCTGGCGTCCCTTCGACTGTTTTCCAGGGATGACCACATCCGTGGCGAGGCCATCAAGGTCATGCAAAGTGATGCCGATGAGTCCAGGCTTGCCCTGATCGAGAAAGCCTACGCGACCGAGAAGAACCAGGATTTGAAAGAAGCGTTGGGCCTGGTTCGGGCTGCAGCACTGCTCAGCAGTGCGGATGCATCCAAGCGCCTTCAGGCCGCCACCTTGCTTGCGCAGAGCACCCAGGCCAACACCAAGACCTTGTTGCTTGAGCGCCTGAAAACTGAAACTGATGCTGCTGTGAAAGCGGCGCTTGGCGCCTCGCTCAAGTCGGTAGAGGCTTCGCTGGCCTGGGGAGACCGCCTGGGCGCGATGTTCAGTGGTATCAGCCTGGGGTCAATTTTGCTGTTGGTGGCACTGGGCCTGGCCATCACCTACGGGCTCATGGGCGTGATCAACATGGCCCATGGCGAACTCATGATGATCGGCGCTTACGCCACCTATGTGGTGCAGGGCCTGTTTCAGAAATACCTGCCTGGCGCCTTTGACTGGTACCTGGTGGCATCCGTGCCCGTGGCTTTCATGACTTCAGCGCTGATGGGCGCAGTGCTGGAGCGCAGCGTAATCCGCTTCCTCTACGGCCGCCCGCTCGAAACGCTGCTGGCGACCTGGGGCATCAGCCTGGTATTGATGCAACTGGTGCGTACCGTGTTTGGTGCGCAGAACGTGGGGGTGGAAAACCCATCCTGGATGAGCGGTGGCGTGCAGGTGCTGGGTAATCTGTCACTGCCCTACAACCGGCTCGTGATCATCGGCTTCGCGGTAGCCGTGCTGCTGGGCGTTGCCTGGCTCATTGGTCGAACGCGGTTGGGGCTTTTTGTGCGCGGCGTCACACAAAACCGCCCCATTGCCTCCTGCATGGGAGTGAACACGGCGCGCGTGGACACCTATGCGTTTGCACTGGGTTCCGGTATCGCCGGGCTGGCAGGCTGTGCCTTGAGCCAGGTGGGCAATGTGGGGCCCGACTTGGGGCAGGGCTATATCGTGGACTCGTTCATGGTGGTGGTGCTCGGGGGTGTCGGCCAGTTGGCCGGGACCGTGTATGCCGCCATGGGTCTGGGCATCCTGAATAAACTGCTGGAGGGCTGGACCGGTGCGGTGCTGGCCAAGATCGCGGTGCTGGTGTTCATCATCGTCTTTATCCAGAAACGTCCTCAAGGCATTTTTGCCATGAAGGGCCGTAGCGCCGAGGCTTGAATGATGACGACTTCGAATAACAAACCCGATATCCAACAGGCACTTGTGCTGCCTGCCAAAGGCCCGCTGCTCACGCGTGCAGGCTGGAGCAGCTTTGTCATTGCGCTGCTGGTGGTGTGCGCGCTTGCCCCGGTGCTGAATCTGCTGGTGCCTGAGGGCAGTGCGCTCCACATGAGCGACTACGCCGTGGCCTTGTGCGGTCGCATCATGTGCTATGCCATCCTTGCGCTGGCGATGGACCTGATCTGGGGCTATACCGGCATCCTGTCGCTGGGCCATGGCGTGTTCTTCGCGCTCGGGGGTTATGTCATGGGCATGTACCTGATGAGACAGATCGGCCTGGACGGCAATTACAAGAGCGAGTTGCCGGACTTCATGGTGTTTCTGGACTGGAAGGAACTTCCCTGGCACTGGACCTTCAGCGACAGCTTTATCGCCACCCTGTTCCTGATCGTGGCGGTGCCCGGACTGGTGGCCTTTGTGTTCGGCTACTTTGCCTTCCGCTCGCGCATCAAGGGCGTTTACTTTTCCATCATCACGCAGGCCATGACCTTCGCCGCCATGCTGCTGTTTTTCCGCAATGAGACGGGGTTTGGTGGCAACAACGGCTTCACCGACTTCAAGCGAATCCTGGACATTCCGCTGGCCACGCAGGAGATGCGCATGACACTGTTCGTGCTCACGGGGCTGACCTTGCTGGGGTTTTTCCTGCTGGCGCGCTGGCTGGTCGCCAGCAAATTTGGCCGGGTGCTGCAGGCCATTCGTGATGCGGAGACCCGTGTCATGTTCTCTGGCTATTCGCCACTGGGTTACAAGCTCACGATCTGGACGCTCTCGGCCATGATGTGTGGTGTGGCTGGTGCACTCTATGTGCCGCAGGTCGGCATCATCAACCCGGGTGAGATGAGTCCGGCCAACTCGATCGAGATTGCCATCTGGGCAGCGGTGGGCGGTCGGGCCACGCTGATCGGACCGATCGTGGGCGCCTTCATCGTGAACGGTGCGAAAAGCTGGCTGACCGTGGCCTACCCGGAGTTCTGGCTGTACTTCCTGGGAGGCCTTTTCATCATCGTTACCTTGTTCCTGCCCAACGGTGTGGTGGGACTGGTGAAAAAGCTCAAGGGGGGAGTGAAATGACCCCGGATTTACTGGATCAGGGCGCACGCCGGGTCGAGGCCCGCATGGCGGCGCTGGCGGCGGGAAAAGGCAACACGGAATCCGGTGGACGCGCAGCGGGCTTCTCCCGCCTGGTGACATCAAGCGATGTCGACGTCACCCATGGCCGCATCCTCTACCTGGAGGATGTGAGTGTGAGCTTCGATGGTTTCAAGGCCATCAACAAACTCTCGCTCGACATCGCGCCAGGCGAGTTGCGTTGCATCATTGGCCCCAACGGCGCTGGCAAGACCACCATGATGGACATCATCACAGGCAAGACGCGCCCTGATGAAGGCACCGTGTATTTCGGCAGCACGATCAACCTGCTGCGCCATACCGAGCCCGAGATTGCACAGCTCGGCATTGGGCGCAAGTTCCAGAAACCCACGGTGTTCGAGCAACTCAGTGTGTTCGAAAACCTGGAGCTGGCGCTCAGCATGCACAAGGATGTGCGCTCATCGCTGTTCTACCGGCTGGACTCGGCGCAATCCGACCAATTGGCCGATGTGCTGCACACGATTCATCTGGCGGACAGTGTGGGCGTGCAGGCGGGCAACCTGAGCCATGGGCAGAAACAGTGGCTGGAAATCGGCATGCTGCTGATGCAGAAACCGAAGTTGCTCCTGCTGGACGAGCCGGTGGCCGGTATGACCGACGACGAGACCGAGCGCACGGCCGAGCTCTTTCTCTCGCTCAAGGGCAAGCACTCGCTGATGGTGGTGGAGCACGACATGAGTTTCATCCGCACGATTTCCGACATCGTGACGGTGCTGTGTGATGGCTCGGTGCTGGCACAGGGCACGCTGGATCAGGTGCAAGCGGATGAACGGGTGATTGAGGTCTATCTGGGGCGATGACCCATGCAGGAAACACCATGCTGAATGTCAAGAACATCAATCAATACTATGGCGGCTCCCATATCCTGCGCGATGTGAGCCTGCAGGCCAGGCTGGGCAAGGTCACGGTCGTGCTCGGACGCAATGGTGTGGGCAAGACCACGCTGTTGAAGTCCCTGATGGGTCTGGTGCCAATCAAGAACGGCAGCATCGAGTTTGACGGCAAGTCCATCCACCAGGCCACACCGTATGAACGGGCCCGTGCCGGCATCGGCTTTGTGCCGCAGGGGCGCGAAATCTTTGCACGCCTCACGGTGGAAGAAAACCTGCGGATGGGGCTGGCCTACAAGAGCGCCAGCACACCTGTTCCACCGGAGTTGTTTGGATTGTTCCCGGTGCTAAAGCAGATGCTCAACCGGCGCGGTGGTGATCTGTCCGGCGGGCAGCAGCAGCAGCTGGCGATTGCGCGGGCCCTGGCGGCCAGCCCCAAATTGCTGATTCTGGATGAGCCTACCGAAGGCATCCAGCCCAGCATCATCAAGGACATTGGCCGCGTGATCCGCATGCTGGCTGACCGGGGTGACATGGCGATTCTGCTGGTGGAACAGTACTACGACTTTGCCCGGGATCTCGCGGACGACTATGTTGTGATGGAACGCGGTGCCGTTCTGGCCAGCGGGGATGGCAAGAACATGGAGGCCGACGGCGTGCGGGAACTGGTCGCGATTTAGACCATGCTCGCGTCAAGCCGGATCTGAATCCGTTTCTGGGTGTGGCTGCACTTCGGGCTGCAGCTGCGTTTGCGGCTCAGGACGCGGTACGGTTCGTCGCTCGGGGGTGACACGGCTGCTGGTACGCAGTACCAGGCCACCGGCCTGGCGTGCTGGTGCGCCCACGGTCTGGCGCAAGTTGGCGGTCGAGTAGAGCGTGCGCAATTTCCCAATGGTTTCCGCGCGCATAGGGGCGTCCTGGATCTTGGCCTCGTAACGCTGGTGAACCAGATAGGCTGTTTCAATGAGCTTGGCGTTGCGAGTGGCTTCGCCGGATTCGACAAGACGGTCAAACGCGGCAGTGGGGTCGCCTCGCAGGCTGAGGGTCAAGGCATCGTCTGTGGCCTTGGAAATTCGCACCTGACAATCCCTGATTCGCTGGGCATATTCGGGTTGCTTGGCGACGCCTGATGCCAGCAGCTCGCTCATGGGCCGGCTGGTACAAAAGCGCAGTCCCAGCGCATCAATCAGATAAGTGACTTCATCCAGTTGGATGGATTTGAGACTCATCAGCCCGATCAGGATCAGCAGGTTGGACGCAGACTCAAAATCGAACTCGGGGTCTCTGACCCTTTGGGCCATGGCGCGCAGGGTAGACACCACTCTGGAAAATTGACTGTCTTGAATCAACAGCAGCGTATTGACGATATCCGTCTGGCGCGCATGTCGGGCTGGATCAAGGGCTTTCTCCGCCAATTGGGCGAGATCGTCATGGCAGTGCTGCAGTGCCTTGGCGTGGTGGTTCTCCAAACGTGTAAACGCCAGCAGCACCAGGGTCTGCGTATCGAACATCTTGGAGTCACGGCCCATGCGCGTAGTGCGGGCCAGCAACTTCTCGGCCTCTTCCCAGTCACCGGCGTAAAAGGTGATGGTGGCCAGATTCTGCAGTCGGCTGATGGATGTGGGGGTCAATTCATTGGCCGTTTTGTAGACGGCCCGCGCTTGCTCAAAATTACCCAGCTCCATATGGACACGACCGAGTACGTCGTAGGCATCTGAGTATTGGGGATCCTCACTCACCATTTTTTCGAGCATGGTCACGGCGTTGGCTTTTTGACCGGACTCGACCATGGAGCGCGCCACTCCCAGCTTGGCCCAGGGCAATGTTTGGGCGTCGATCACGGCCTGATAGAGCTGCTGGGCCTCCTGATGCCGGCCAACACGGAGCAGCAACTCAGCGCCAATGCGGGCGGCATAGAGCCAGTACTCCCCCCGTGTTTTGAACCGTTCAAGGCAGAGCTCTGCGGCCTTTTCAAAATCTTCAACTTCGATGGCCTCGAAGATCGACTCCAGCGAGACCTTGCGATCTCGCGCCTGTCGCAATCTGAACTCAAGACTGCTGGCACGGTGAGGCTTGAGCAAGTAGCTGTCCAGTGCGGACTCGGCCGCCTCTGCCACCTTGGCGTAGGTGGCTTCAAAAGTGACCATGATGAACACGGTGGAAAAAGGCAGTAACTGGTTGCGACGCAGATCGTCCAGCAAATCCTGACCTGACGAGGCGCTGTCCTGGAAGTAGTGCTCGCAGAGCACCACATCGTAGCGCTGGGTTTCAAGCTGGCGACGTGCATCCGCGATCCGTGAGCTTTGGGCAACGCGACCAACCCCGAATTCACGCAGTTGGGTAACAAGAATGGCGCGAGAGGTGGGGTTGCTATCAATCACCAGGGCTTGTGTGCCCGAAAGATCGTCGCTAGACAACGCCACGCGAGGTCACCTGCAGAGATGGGATGGGAGGCGGGCTGCTCAACGTGTACTCATCTTTTTATTTCGGCAAATGGTAGCACCAATGGGCAAGTGGAACTTGGCCTGACGGCGAACAGGCAGGACACAGGAGCGCTAGGGGTCTGTCTATCACCCCAATGCAATTTCCGGTTGGCTTGTGTGGGGTATTTGAATTGCAGGCAACTTAAGTTTCAGGTGATTTCGGTCGAAGTTGCAAATAAATGATTAAAATGATATAAATGAACAAAATGAGGAAAAGCCATGAGTTCCGCGCCAAATGCTAATGCCGTGCTGGGCTTGCTCGAGCAGGCATCCAACCCGATCATCGTATTCAACGTAGCCGGGGTGGTGACCTTTGCGAACAGCGCTGCCAGGTCGTTGCCAACCCAAGCGGTAGACATGTTGAGTGGACACCCCGACGTCAAGGCACTGGTAGCCGACGTTGCCCTTGGGAAACGGAAGTTGCCACTGGATTTCGAAGTAGAGTCCACCGCCAATGAGAAAAAAATGGTCAAAGGTCTCTGTGTGACCGGGCCATCTGGCTCTGATGTGGCGTTTGTCATGCCAGGGGGGCGTGCCACCAGTGACGAAGAAAGCAGCCGACTGTCGCTGAAACAAATCATGGACATGCTTCGCGCAGACCTGGCACCGCCGGTCAACGACCTGTTGAAGCTGCTTGATGAGATGCCGGCGGATGCGGGAGGGGACCTTCGCAACGCGGCGGACAAAGTTGTCGATCGTTTGAGTCGCCTGGTAGATCTGGTCAATACGTTTGGTGACGATGTGCTGATTCCGGATGAGCGGATATTGGTGCCAGACATGATCAAAGTCTTGTGCCAGCATCTTGGGCCATCCGCCGAGAAGCAAAGAATCAAATTCACAGTGTTGGGGATGGATTCAGACTTGCCCCCGCTTTACGGGAGTCGTCGACTGGTGCTTCGTGGGCTGCATGAATGCCTGGATAACGCGGTCAAGCATGCCCGACGTGATGTTGCATCCAGCGAACCACTGGTAGTCGAGATCAGTTTGAGGGCAACCGGAATGCACCTCTTGATTGGCATCCGAAACCTGGGTGCAGTTACGGCCGATGCCAACAGAAGGTTTGGCAAGGACACCGAGACACTCTTCGTCAAGGCGGAAGCAGGACAAGACGAAGCTACGAAGGGCTCAACGTTGCCCGGTGGTGGTGTATCTGGCGGGAACAAGAATCTTCGCATCGGTTTGCCCATGGCAAAACGGATCGTTCAGCTGCATGGCGGCAGCCTGAAGATTGATGAGGAAAACCCGGCAGGACTGGAAGTACTCATGGAATTCCCGACCGGAGCACCTCAGCGTGGAGGGGTCAAATTCGACATGGAGCAGGCACAGGCTTATGCAGCAGATATTGCCAAGTTAATGGCGCGAGCAAGAAAGGGTAGCAAATGACGCATCGAGTACTTATTACCGAAGATCAGCCAGACATCCGAAAACTGATCCGCATGACCCTGGAGTTCGAAGATTACGAGCTTCATGAAGCCGATAACGGCGCCGATGGTTTGCGCTTGGCTCAGCAACTCAAACCCAGCATCGTCTTGCTGGATGTCATGATGCCGGGCGAACTGGATGGTTACCAGGTTTGCGAAAAAATCAAGAAAGATCCCACGCTGGGGCAGAAGACAAAAGTAGTCATGTTGACAGCGCGTGGCCAGCAGAGTGACCTCCAGCAGGGACAGCGGGCGGGATGTGATGCCTACCTGACCAAGCCGTTCAGTCCTCTTGAGCTACTGGAATTGCTGGAAAAACTGGTCGCTCAGGTGCCGGCATGAGTACGACCCGACGCCATCTTCTCAAGCGGGTCGCTGCCATGGCCAGCGCGGTCGCTTTGCCACAGGTCCATGCAGCGAATCAGCCGCTGAGGCTGGCTATCGTGCCGCAATTCACGGCAGTCGAGATCTACAAATCATGGGCTCCCCTGGCTACACTGCTTGAGCAACGGTGCAAGATCCGCATCGAGCTTGCAGTGGCGAACTCGATAGCAGCGTTCGAGCAGGAGTTTCTCAAAGGAAATGCGGACCTGGTGTATCTCAATCCGTACCACATGGTGATGGCGAACAATAACCACGGCTATGTACCTCTGGTGCGGGACAGCAGCCGCTTGCTTAGCGGGATACTGGTTGTTCGTGCCCAGGATGGTGTCAGTTCCATCGCTGCGCTTGCAGGGCAACAGATATCGTTTCCCGCCCCCAACGCGTTTGGTGCATCCCTGTACATGAGGGCCTTGCTGGCACGCAAGCATGGCGTCAACATCAACCCGCATTACGCGATGACACATCGAAATGCATACCGAATGGTACTGTCCGGGGCATCCGCAGCGGCTGGTGGCGTGAAGGCCACCTTCCAGAAGGAGGATCCAGATGTACGGGAAGCGCTCAAGGTGATCTTTGAGACACCTGGCGTCCCAGCCCATCCGCTGGCAGCGCATCCCAGGGTGAACAAGGAATTGCGGACAGTGATGACGCAAACCATGATTGAGTTGGGGCGCGATCCAGACAAGAAGATGCTGATGGATGGCATCCAGATGTCGTCTCCCATGGCCGCGAATTACCTTGCCGACTATGCACCCTTGCAAGAGCTGAAACTGGAAAAATTCGTGGTTCTTGAATAAGTGGGAAGGCAGGAATGACAAGCCACTATTCACATTGGTTTAACTGGTTGAGGCAATTCTTGCAAGCCCGCTGGCTGAGAAACGAAAATGCAAGTTTGCGGCGGCAGATGCTCTGGCTGGCTGGCCTGATCGTATTCTTCTCTACCGTTTTCAGTATTTCGCTGTCGTACTACAGGATGTCTAACCTGGCGCATGAGAACGGCATGCGCTGGGTGCGTTCACTTGCCTTCATGGTGGCCAATTCAAGTGCGAATGCTGTGGTGACCAATGATTTGGGGACTCTTGAAAATGTCCTTACTGAAATCATCCAGTTACCGGGCATTGATGGCATCGAGATCGTGCGGCCAGAAGGGCGCTTGATGCTTGCCTTGACGCTTGATGAGAAGGGCCAATCGCGCAGCACATTCCAATCCGCTCAGGCGAGGCTTGTGCCCCGGTCCTCTCTGGTCGAGCAGGATCAATTCAATGGAAAGGAATTCCTGCGCGCCTGGGCGCCGGTGGGAGGATTGGAGGGGGGCACCCCCGCCTGGGTCAGCGTCAAATACAAGCTCGAAGAGCAGTATGCCCAGGCACGTATGCTTTGGCTGCAGTCGCTGCTCGCCTCGCTGGTGGTGGGCATGGTGACCCTGTTTGCATTCTGGGCATTTGTCGGGCGCATGCTTCTGCCCATCGGGCACCTCTCCCGCTTCGCTGCCCGGCTGCCGCGCGATACGGGAGCCAGCATCAACCTGTCCTGGGGTAGCAGAGAGGCACGGGAGATGGGGGCTGCTTTGAACTATGCCTCTACACAATTGGCTCATCAGCTGGCTGAAATTGGAGCCAATCAAGCGCAAAGTTCAGCGATCTTGAACACAGCGATCAATGCAATTTTCAGTGTTGACCAGAATGGTCTCGTGGTCAGTGCCAACCCTTCAGTCACGAGCCTGTTTGGACGTGAAAATGACCAGGTCGTCGGCCGGGCGCTGCAAAATCTGATCCCATCTTTGAGCGCAGAGAAAATTTCCGAGGTTATCCAGAATGGCATATGGATGCACTCAACCGGCTGCTATGTTGCGCGCCTTGAACTCTCCGGCCTGCGCCAGGACGGGACGGCATTTCCACTGGAGGTCTCAATTGGTGAAATTCCTCCGGAAGGGCGAGCACGATACGCGTTGATTGTTCGCGATATCACTGAAATGAAGCAGGCGGAAGAATCGCTCAACCTGTTCAGTCGCGCAATGGACTGCAGCCACAATGCCGTCGCCATCATTGACATTGGCCGGGAAGGTCAGCCGATGGTTTACGTCAACCCGGCCTTCGAAGTGATTACCGGTTACAAGCCCTTCGAGGTGTTGGGGCGAAACTGGGATTTGCTGCATGGTGAAGATCTTGATCAGGCAGAGATACTGGTCTTGGCAGGGGCCATGCAAGCCGGACACGAGGCGACGGTGACACTGCGTAATTACCGCAATGATGGGTCGCGTTTCTACAACCAGTTTTCCGTTTCGCCGGTCAAGGACAGTGATGGCAAGGTTACCCATTACGTGGGCATTCTTTCGGATGTGACGGCACGGGTAGAGGCAGAGAAGACCATCCTGGAGCGGAGTGCCCGGCTGAATGCCATCTTTGACCTCAGTCCTGACGGCTTTGTGCTTTTCGACAAGGATGGGGGGCTGGTATTTGCTAATCCGGCCTTGAAGGCGATGACCGGCTGGAATCAGGGTCTGCAGCCTGGGGCAGTGAGTCTGCCGCAGTTTGATACTCGCTTTGAGCGCCTGTGCGACAAGGAACAAGCCTATCTGCCATGCATGGAGAGCAACGATGATCCATCGGCAAGGGAAATTCTGTCATTGGTGCAGCCGGAGAGGCGTGTTATTGAACGCCAGGTTCGACACAATGTTGCCGGACACGGGGAAACCATCGTGTATTTTCGAGACATCACGCGCGAGACAGAAGTAGATCGGATGAAAAGCGAATTTCTGTCGACGGCGGCCCATGAGTTGCGGACCCCATTGGCCAGCATCTTCGGTTTCACGGAATTGATGTTGAACCGGAAATACCCGGAGCAACGGCAGCGCGATATGCTGGATACGATGCACAAGCAGGCCGGTCTGCTGGTCAGGATGCTGAACGAATTGCTGGATCTGGCACGGATTGAGGCGAGGCAGGGCAAGGACTTTCACCTCGTTGAGCAGCCATTGGAGGGGATGATTGAGAACAGCATTCGTGCGCTCATGATCAAGGACGGCGACCGGCGTGTAGATGTTGCTCCGATTCCCGGCATCAATATCGTGGCTGATGCAGAGAAGTTGCAGCAGGCACTCACCAACTTGTTGACCAATGCCTACAAGTATTCTCCCGAAGGCGGGAATATCGCATTAAGAACACGCGTGGACGAACGTGCAGGGAAAATATTTGCCGTCATTGAAGTGATTGACGAGGGAATCGGTTTGAAGCCTGAGGAGTTGCAGCGGGTTTTCGAGCGCTTTTTCCGTGCAGACCCCTCAGGCAATATTCCAGGCACCGGTCTAGGGCTGAGTCTGGTGAAAGAGATTGTTGACCTGCACGATGGAGTCATCGAGATGGACAGTATTTTTGGCAATGGCACCACCGCACGCATGTGGATACCTGCCAGTCTGCCGACCATGACCGAGGCCGCTCTCTGAACAGGTACGGGAACAGCGAGCAGCCTTGGGCCCTATGCTCAAACAGGCGCAATCCACTTGCTACTGGAGTTGGCTGAGCCGGAGCAGCAGCAAACGCAGCTTGTGCCAGTGTGCATGTACCGGCTTTGGCTTCCCGTCACCGCAGAGTACTTCCAGTTCACGAGCTAGCTGGCTTGCGGCTGAGAACCCCAGTGTCATCAGCACAGACTTCAGGCTGTGAGCCAGGTGACGCAGGCTATCGAGGTCATCACGTGCAAGGGCGGCATCACCGTTTTCGACATCAGCCTCGAACTGGGTGAGACATTTTTGACGGTATTGTGTGTATAGCGGCACATTGCCATTGAAATACAGTTCGACAACGTCATCACTTTCGCGGGGAAGAGGGGCAAGTGTTGGTGCAAAAAGGGGGGGAGCATGCAACGCATCCCGCACGCAGGCCTGCAAATCACGCAGGGGAACCGGTTTGATCAAAATGCGCCAAGCGCCAAGAGCCTTGAGCTGTCTGCTGATGTCTTGAGTCATGCCCCCGCTCCAGACAACGACTTTGGCATTACCTTGCAAATGGGGTTCATTGGCAAGCCGTTCCATCAAATCAAGCCCTGAATCGCCCGGCAGCATCAGATCGGTCAGTATCAGATTGAACGCGTTTTCTGCGAGCTGTTGCAGACCTTCTGCGACCGATTTGCAATACGTCAGGTCAACAGGTAACTCGGCAAATGCTACATCTACGAAGCGGCTTAGTGTGGCATCGTCTTCAATCAGCAAGACGCGTGCTTTTTTCATCTGGCAGATGTACGGGGTGCTTCTGCTTTTGCCTGGGCGAGCGCTTTTGTCAGATAAAGCGGCAATTCAGCAGCCAGGTGAGGCTTGTGAATCACAGGCAAACCGGTCAATGCAAATGCGTAGGGCGCACGCTGAGACGCCTCCAGCGAGGTCATCACGATCAGCTGGCTTTGATTGAATTGCTTGTGCGACCGCAAACTGGTGATCAGGGTCGCGCCATCGATCCCAGGCAGCAGGATATCGATGATCAGGACGGCGGGCTGCAATTGTCCGGCCATGGCGAGTCCAGCGATACCGTCATTGGCGATATGCAACTCAACTTCCGGAAACTGTTGATTGATCAAAAGTTTCACCAGATTCTGATAGTGAATGGAATCTTCGATAACCAACACGGTTGCCTTGACCGGCGTGTTGCCTGAGGGTTTTGTTTTCTTCCGCCCTGTCAGGTTTTGGGGATTGACTTTGGTCTGCTCATGGCGCGATTGGGATGGGCGCTCATCCAGCCATTTTTGGACCGAACTGTGAGCGATGCGGCGATGGCCCCCGGATGTTTTCCATGCAGCCAGTTCGCCGCGATCGACCATCAATTGCACCGAACGCACAGCCAGACCAAGGATCCTGGCTGTCTCCAGAGTCGTGAAATAGTCGGGCTCGCTGCTGCGGGAGGAAGGTGTGGTCATACGGCAAATTCTATCTAATCATGGGGTCATTTTGATGTGATAGCCGGATAAATATGATAATATTGATAAATATGAATGTGACAGGCATGCAACATGAAGATTTCAGAAATTCATTTGAGAGACGCGGAGCCGTGTTCAAGTGGGGCGGTGGTCTGTGCGCCTGAGAGGGGTATGGATATGACACTCAACTCATCGTTGTCACAGCCGTGTTTTGCCGAGAATGCAAGCATCCAGATGGAACGGATGGTGCTTGACTTTAGGCAAATGTATCGGCAGCGCAACGAAGCTCGCGAAGAGGTAACACGAGCACACCATGAGGCTTTGTTGCGCTTGTCATTGGCGGCAGATTTCAAGGATGACGATACCGGTGTTCATATCGTCCGAATTGGTTACCTGTCCGAGGCACTGGCCCTGTTGCTCGGGCAGACACCCAGGCAGGCGGGGATGCTGAAGAAGGCGGCCCCCATGCACGACATAGGAAAAATTGGTGTTCCTGACAGTGTTTTAAAGAAACCCGGGGCATTCTCTGCGGCAGATCGGATCACGATGAACCAGCATCCCGCCATCGGTGCTCAGATATTGGGTGGAACACGGATATCCCTGTTTGATCTGGCTGCGGAGATCGCACTCTCGCACCATGAGCGCTGGGACGGGCAGGGCTATCCAGCAGGAAAATCCGGAGAGCAGATTCCCCTGGTGGGGCGAATCGTGGCAGTAGTTGACTTCTTCGATGCCCTCACGATGGATCGTTGCTATCGCAAGGCCTTTGCGGATGACGTTGCGCTCAACATGCTTGCCTCACAGCGGGGGCTGGCCTTCGATCCGAACATCGTGGATGTCTTTCTCGCCAATTCCGGCGAGATGATTGCACTGCGCGAGCGTATCAATCAGGCCAGCCTGACTTTTTCTGACCTGATCGATGTTGCCTGACCAGAACCTGTGCTTGCGGAAAGGGATAGCCAGTATGAAAAAGCAGCTGAATCTGGTTACCGAATATGTCTTGCGATTGGCCCTGATTCTGGGTGGGTTGCTGATAAGTGCCGGTTTGGCGAGCGCAGAGCCAGTACTTGAGCGGGTGAAATTATCAGGGGTGCTCAAGGTCTGCATCTGGCCTGATTATTACGGCATCAGTTTTCGCAGTCCCCGCACCGGAATACTGCAGGGCATCGATATTGATTTGTCTGCAGAATTAGCACGCGAACTCAAGGCCAGAGTTTCCTATATTGATTCCTCTTTTGCGACATTGATAGAAGATGTCAATCAGGGACGATGTGATGTCGCTATGTTCGCCATCGGCTTGTTGCCGAGCCGTACAAAACACTTGCGGTTTACCCGGCCCTATCTGCAGAGCAGCATTTATGGGCTAGCTGCAAAAGGTAACCAAGTGGTCCGCGGGTGGAGTGATCTTGATAAGCCGGGTGTTGTTGTTGCCGTACAGGCGGGAACCTTCATGGAGCCTGTCATGGTCGATTACCTCAAGCATGCGCAGCTGATGGTGGTGAGGCCGCCGGCTACTCGTGAGCGGGAGCTTGAGTCAGGCCGTGCGGATGTCTTCATGACGGATTACCCATACAGCCGCCGCCTGCTCGACAACGCAGACTGGGCCATCCTGATATCACCCCCGTCGCCCTTCCATCCGCTCCCGTATGCGTACGCCGTCAGGCCCGGCGATGATGCCTGGTTCTCGTATGTCGATGGTTTTGTTTCACGCATCAAGGAAGACGGCAGACTTGATGCTGCAGCCAAACGTCATGGACTGACGGAAATCGTGGTTCGATGACGGGCTCGCGATAGCCGTCAGTCAAGCGGTGTTTTATGCATTACTCAAGGATCACGCTTTGGCTCGGTAGTCGGGTCGCGCTCTGGAGCGGAACACTGCTGGCATTGTCAGTGATAGGGGCATTGGTCTCGCTCGGCTGGTATCAGCATGCCAGCATTCTGAAAGCGGATCTGGCGCGAGCTGAGCTCATGGCTCGAGTCCTGGATGACAATGCGACAAGAACGATCGAAACAGTTTCAGTCGTTCTCGATTCCGTGTCTGAGAAACTGACCAGTAAGACGGCTTCGCTGGATGAGGCAAGAGCGAACTCGGCCCTGGCTGATATACGCGCTAATTTCCCGGTTTTGCGTGATCTGGCTGTGTTGAACGAAGATGGTCAGGTATTGGCAAGCTCATCGGATGCAGATATCCATGCGGTGCTGGACCAGGGGCGTTTGGGGCCATGGCCCGCTGCAGGGCGCGAAAAACTAGGGGCATTCGTATCGGCACGAGGACTTTCCGATCTGGTGGCTGGTAATTCGCGACAAGTGCCGCCTGGCGTCGGGGTTATTCCATTGTTGCGGACCATCCAATGGCGCTCAGGCCAACAGCTGCTGTTGCTGGCCTTGATCAATCCCGGGGGTTTTACCAACTTTCAAGCGATGACGCTGGGCGATACGGGCAGTGCAGCCATGCTGTTGAGTTACACCGGGGAGTTGCTTGCCGCCAGCAGCGAGGCCATGCCAGTGCCCGGGAGCCAGCTCAACTGGCATCCCGTCTTTCGTCATTACCTGCCTCACCAAGAATACGCCAGCTACCTAGGACAGGGTGTTGATGCGGGGAAAAAGATTGTTGCATTTCGCGTATCGAGATTACTGCCTCTGGTGGTTGTGGTGGAGCAGCCTTATGCAGAAACGGTGACGCACTGGATCGCTGTCATGCGCGGTTTTGGTCTGGTTGGTGCATGCTTCATCGCATTTGTTGTGATAACCGTGATGGCGGCCCAGCGAAGTCTTCGTGTGAGAGAGTCGGTGCGAAAAGAACTCGATACAGTGCAGATACAGGTAGCACAACGTGAACAGGAGATGAGTGTTCTCGTGAAAAGTGTCCAGGAGCTGATTTTCCGGACAGATGACAAAGGCATCGTTACCTTTGTCAATGAGCGCTGGACCGAAATGACGGGTGAGCCCAGGCAAGTTGCCTTGAGGAGGCATTTTTCCGAGCTGGTCGAGTCGGAGGACAGGGCGGTTGTGGCTGCACTTTTTGAACACGATGAGATCAGTCGTGTCAGTACTGCGTCGGCAGTGATACGGGCGCACAACGGTGCAGAGCGGCATATGGAGATTTTCGTGGCGCCGTTGCGGGGGCCTGCCGGGATTACGGGATTTGCGGGTAGCGCCATGAATGTCACCAGTCGCTGGCTCGCGCAGCAGGCATTGCGTCAGCAACTTGCTTTTACCGAGTTGTTGCTGGAAATTAGCCCGCAACCGATTTGCATGTTCAACAACACAGGCCGGTACCAGATGGTCAATCGAGCCTGGGAGAACTTCATCGGCTTTCCACGGGCGGAGGTGGTTGGGCTTACCAGCTCGGAATTCATGTCTCCTCGCGAAGCCGCTATTCACGATGAAAACAATGCTGCACTGTTGCAAAACGCAGGTCAGGTGCGCTACGAAGCGCAGGCGCTGCATCGTGATGGCCGACGGCGGGATGTCGTCATTGCCAAGGTGCCCGTATCAGGGGAAAACGGGCTGGCTGTTGGAATCCTGTGCACCTTGATCGATGTGAGCGAGTTTCGGGAGGCTGAACGCGCGATCTTCGAAGCCAAGGAGTTGGCAGAGGAAGCGTCACGAGCGAAGACGGAATTCATCTCGAATATCAGTCATGAGTTGCGTACGCCGCTACAGTCTATTCTCGGTTTTTCAGAACTGGGTCTTGTCCGGGGGGGCGGTCAGCCTCAATTCAAAGGCATGTTTCTGGATATCAATTCGGCAGGACACCGGATGCTTGCACTCGTCAACGATCTGCTTGATCTTTCAAAATTTGACAGTCTTCTGGAGTTGGGTGATATCTCGGATGAGGGTTGCATAGACCTCAGTCAAGCGCTGCGCTCGGTTTTGAACGAACTGTCGCCGCAGGTGTTGAACCGGGGGGTGAGGGTGCAACTGGACCTGGACCCTGTGCCATTGCCAGCTGCGATTCCTCCATTCCGATTCGAGCAGATCATGCGCAATATCGTTGCCAATGCAATCAAGTTTTCACCCATAGGGGCAAGCATCTTCGTACGAGGTGAGCGTAGCAATCATGGCGAGGTGCACTTCAGTGTGCGGGATCATGGACCAGGCATTCCCGTCAATGAGCTGGACAAAATATTTGAAGCCTTTCACCAGTCAAGTCTGACCAAAGATGGCTCCGGCGGGACGGGGCTGGGATTGGCAATCAGCCGCAAAATTGCCAAGGCGTATGGTGGTCGAATCGAAGCCGCCAACATGCTTGGTAGTGGTGCCGTATTCAGTGTCTACTTGCCATCTTGCGAGCTGACGCAGGGGACTGAAGTCTGACCGCGTCTGTTTGTGTGGGCTTACCCTGCCCAGGGTTCCATCGCGAAGAGCGAGCATAAAGGCGGCAGTGTCCCCCTACATGGCCCAAATACGCGGGTTGACGGCGGGCAGTGCCCAGAGCGTCTGGCGCCAGATGGCGCGAATGGATTTCAGCAGATCCATCACGGGCTCGACCAGCGGGGCGAGCACGCGCACGACAATCACCTGTCCATCCGGGCTGGTGCAGCCAGTCAGGCTGGCCAGCGGATGAGCGGCAATGACCTGGCGTGCAAGTTCCAGCGCCTGTTCGCGCCGGGCTCTGTCAAGCGGGCTGCCACTGAGAAAAAAGACCGAGCCCATGCAACGCTGACCCGCCAGGCCCAGTGGGCTGTTCAGCAGGCGTCTGTCGGTGGCGTCAATGCGTCCGCGTTCCAGCCAGACACCGGGCAATTCGATGTGTTGGCAATAGCTGCCTTGTTCAAAGGCTTGTCCCGCTTGAGGCAGGCCGAGTGCGGTCACGTCCCAGCCCATGAACTCGGCTCCTGGTGCGAGCGTCAGACGCAGCCGGTTTTCGGCGATGCAGTGGTTGTAGCAGATGGTCTCCAGCGGCAGCCATTCCATGCGGGCACCAGCCTGCAGTGTCAGCTCGGTGTCCTGCACCGCGGGCTCTCCAAGCGAGCGGTAAAAGCGGGTGGCTCCTGGTGTCGTGACCAAGCCATGTGCACCTGTTGACGCGTTGGCCCGGATCTGCAGGGTGTCACCTCCCACCAGGCCACCAGGCGGGTGCACCAGCACGTTATGGCAGATGGCATCGCCCTCGGGATAGAGGCTTTGCAGGATGCGCAGCGGGCCATCATGTTCGTAACGGGCGACCGTACGGGCGGCTTCTGCGCGGTAGTCAAGCTGTAGTCGGGCAAGCCAGGACATGCGGGATGGGGGCGCTGCTTGTGTTCAGGTATTTTGCGAGCCGCGATGTGCCCAGCCCGTGGTGTGCTTCTCCACATAGCTGAACAGTTCGTACATCACCATGGCCATGGCCCCCACGACGACCAGGCCGCTGAAAGCCAGGCCCATCTGCATGGACGAGCCGGCCGAGATCAGCAGGTAGCCGATGCCTTCATTCGAGGCCGTCATCTCAGACACCGTGGTGCCTACAAAGGCCAGCGTGATGGCCACCTTGAGCGAGCCATAGAAGTAGGGCATGGAACGCGGCAACCCGACCTTGACCAGCACATCCCAGCGCTTGGCGCCCAGTACGCGCAGCACGTCTTCGAGTTCGGGCTCCAGCGTGGCCAGACCGGTGGCGATGTTGACCATGATGGGGAAGAAGGAGATCAGGAAAGCCGTGAGGATGGCCGGTCCGATGCCGATGCCGAACCACACAACAAGAATCGGCACGAAGGCCGCCTTGGGCAGCGCATTGAATGCCGTCATGAGCGGGTAGACCGCTGCATAGGCCAGGCGGGAGCTGCCGATCAGAAAGCCCAGCATCACACCCACCACAATGGCGATACCAAAACCGGCCATGGTGACCCAGTAGGTTCGCCAGGCATGGGCTGCGATGATGCCCTTGAACTCCCAGAACTGGGTCCAGATGCGCCAGGGGCTTGGGAAGATGAATTCGGACACATTGAAGGCCGAGCAGATGATCTGCCAGAGCAGCAGCACCGCAACCAGCAGGATCCAGGGGGACCAGGTTTCGAAACGTTTGTTTTGCATGACAGGGTCTACTGGCTGATGGGAGCGCCGGTTTTGCGCAAGGCGCCGATGTGGCCGCGCAACTCGTGCACGATGTCGGTGAACTCCTTGGTGTAGGTGATTTCCAGCTCTCGCGGCTGGGGCAGGTCGATCTCGCGCTTGACCACGAAGCGGCCTGGACTCTTGCTCATCACATAGACGGTATCGGCAAGAAACACGGACTCTCGCAGATCGTGCGTGACCAGGATCACGTTGAATTTCTGCTCGGTCCAGAGGTCACGCAGGATGCACCAGAGCTCCTCGCGCGTGAAGGCGTCGAGCGCACCGAAGGGCTCGTCAAGCAGCAGCATCTTGGGCTCATGAATGAGCGCCCGGCAGATGCTCGCGCGCTGCTGCATGCCACCCGAGAGTTGCCAGGGGAACTTGTCTTCATACCCGCCCAGCCCCACCTTTTGCAGCAAGCGGCAGGCACGCTCGGCGTATTCCTTGCGCTTGGCCTTGAAGTTGCTGCGGTAGGGCTCGACGATCTCCAGCGGCAGCAGCACATTGTCCAGGGTGGTGCGCCAGGGCAGCAGGGAGGATGACTGAAAGGCCATGCCCGAGATCTTGAGCGGCCCGGTTACAGGGGCGCCATCGATCAGGATCTTGCCCATCGAGGGCATTCGCAGACCGGTGGTGAGCTTCATGAAGGTGGACTTGCCGCAACCGGAAGGTCCCACGATCGCGATGAACTCCCCCTGTTGCACGTGCAGGTTGATGGCCTCGACGGCAAAGTGGTTCTGGGCCAGCAACTCGTCGTTGTAGGCCAGCCAGACGTCTGAGAAGTTGATGAAACTGGATGGGGCGGCAGACATCAGGAAATTTTATGCATTAAATTGGAAAAAGCCCCTTTCTGGAAGGGGCTTCTTTGCTATCAAAATAGTAGTGATCGACCGATCTTATTTTTTCGCGGGGAGGATGTTCAACTCGGCCTTGCTGGGCAGGAAGGAGCCATTCCATACCGCGTTGGGGTCGACCCGGTTCTTGGTACCGAAGGCATCCGACACCTGGGAGGCCATGAGGCTCAGGCGCGGGCCCTGGATCTGGCCAAAGCCTTCGGCCCGGGCGTCGGGGCTGTTGATGACGGTGTCGATCGCGAGCTGCAGGCGACGCGTTTCCAGCGCCACGTTGATGATGCCGTCACGTGCCTTGACGTACTCGATGGCTGCCGCCGGCTTGGCGATCACGTCCTTGGCGCCTTTGGTGAAGGCCTGCAGGAAGGCTTTGACAGCGGCCGGGTTTTCCTTGATGAGCTTGGGCGTGGCGATGATGACATTGCCATAAAGTTTGACGCCGTTGTCGGCATAGGGCAGCACGACCACGTCCTCGGCTTTCACGCCGCGCGCTTCCAGGTTGAGCAGCGAGGTGAAGGTAAAGCCGGTGATGGCGTCCACATCGCCCCGGACCAGCATGGTTTCACGCAGCGGTGGGTCCATCGAAGTCCACTGCACGCCGCTGATGCCGTTGGCCTGCGAGAAGATGGGGAAGGCACGACGGCCGGCGTCGAATACAGGTGCGCCGAGTTTCTTGCCACTGAGGTCTGCGGGTTTCTTGATGCCCGATTTCTTGAGCGCCATGACCGATGCTGGCGTGTTGTTATAGACCACCATCACAGCGACGGGCTTGTTGGGCGCATCGGGGTTGTTGGCGTGAAATTCCATGAGGGCGGCCAGATCGGCAAAGCCCATGTCATAGGTGCCGGACGCCACGCGGGTGACTGCGCCGCCCGAGCCGTTGCCGGAGTCCACGGTCACATCCAGCTTGGCATCCTTGAAATAGCCTTTGGCCACGGGCGTGAGGAACAGGGCCGCCGGGCCCTCAAAGCGCCAGTCGAGCTGGAACTTGATCGGGGTGGTTTGTGCCTGGACTGTGCTGAAAGCAGCAAATGCGGTGAGTGCGGCAGCAGTTTTGAGGAGGGTGCGTTTTTTCATGAAGGCTCCAGAAAGGGAATGTGACAGTGGTCTTGCAAAAACTGTGCCGGATTGGCGGGCGCTTGCCCAGCTTGTCTTCTTGTTTGTGCAATTTTCGGTCAAGTTAGCCGCAAAGAAAACCTGCAGGCGGGCCTAAGTTCCCCGGACATACCCTAGAGTTTGTCGGCATGGCGACAGCCGTGTCAGTGAATACCGACGTGGAGGGACATGGCCTCAGTGCTTAAATGACGTCACTGGTCGAGGGAGATTGGTCAAAAGACCGACCAGCGCAGGCTGAGAGAATCAGTCTGCGCCTGAAGCGAAGCAGGGGCAAGCGGGCAGTCCGAAAGGACTGATCCAGCTCAGCCCCGAATGTTCAGGCGTCCGGTGCGACCGGATGCTGGGCCATGGACTCGAGCGCCTTGACCAGCGCCGAGTGGTCCGCCTGGCCATGACCCAGCGCCACACAGGACTGCATGAGCTGGGCTGCACTGGCCGTCTGGGGCAGGGCCACATTGAGTGCCTTGGCGCCCTGCAGCGCCAGATTCAGGTCTTTCTGATGCAGCGCAATGCGAAAGCCCGGATTGAAGGTGCGCTTGATCATGCGCTCACCGTGCACTTCCAGGATGCGTGAGGAGGCAAAGCCCCCCATCAAGGCCTGGCGTACTTTGGCGGGGTCAGCCCCGGCCTTGGAGGCAAACACCAGGGCTTCACTCACGGCGGCGATGTTCAGTGCCACGATGATCTGGTTGGCCACCTTGCAGGTCTGGCCGTCGCCATTGCCGCCGATCAGCGTGATGTTCTTGCCCATGAGCTCGAACAGCGGCTTGACGGTGTCAAACGCGGCCTGCTCGCCGCCGACCATGATGGTCAGGCTGGCGGCCTTGGCGCCGACCTCACCACCGGAGACCGGGGCATCGAGGTAGGACGCGCCGAGAGCGTTGATTTTTTTGGCGAATTCCTTGGTGGCGATCGGGTCGATGGAGCTCATGTCCACCACGATCTTGCCCCGACCCGCAGGGGCGCCACCCTGACCCGTCAGGCCTGCGGCCACTCCACCTTCGCCGAACAGCACCTTCTCCACATCGGGGGTGTCGGGCACCATGGTGAAGATGATGTCGGCCTGTTTGGCGACTTCGGCAGCATTGGTGCAGGCGGTGGCGCCGGCGTCGGTGAGTTCCTGCGGCACCTTGCTGCGGGTGGTGACGAACAGGGTGTGGCCACCCTTGATGAGGTTCAGGGCCATGGGCGTGCCCATGATCCCGAGGCCGATGAAGCCGAGTTTGTGTGTGGTCATGAAAAAATTCCTGTTGATTCGTTTGCCCTGGGCGGGGCGAAACAGGGCATGTCAGAGACATGATCCCGTTGACGGTTCCGCCCCAGCGGGGTTGAGAAGCAGGTGCGAGGCACCTTCAAGCCAAGGCTTTGATCCAGCCCAGACCTTCGGTGGTGGTGGTCCTGGGTTTGTACTCGCAGCCAATCCAGCCCTTGTAGCCTATCGCGTCGAGGTGGCGGAACAGGTAAGGGTAATTGATTTCGCCGGTGCCCGGTTCGTTGCGGCCCGGATTGTCGGCCAGCTGGATGTGGGCAATGCGCGGCAGGTACTTCTGCGCGGTCGCGGCGAGTTCGCCTTCCATGCGCTGTGCATGGTAGATGTCGTACTGGATAAACAGGTTGTCGCTGCCCACTTCGTCGATGATGGCGTTGGCCTGCGCGGTGGTGTTCAGGAAGAAGCCCGGGATGTCATAGCTGTTGATCGGTTCGATCAGCAGCTTGATGCCTGCGGCCTTGAGCCTGTCGGCGGCAAAGCGCAGGTTCGCCACCAGAGTGGCCTGGGCCTGTTCACGGCTCACGCCAGCGGGCAGCTTGCCCGCAAGGCAGTTGACCTGGGGGCAGCCCAGCGCCCTGGCGTAATCGATAGCCTTGGTCACACCGGCGCGAAATTCTTCCACACGGTCGGGGTGGCAGGCGATACCGCGTTCGCCCGCATCCCAGTCGCCGGCTGGCAGGTTGTGCAGGACTTGCTGCAGGCCGTGGTCCTTCAGTGCCTTGGCCAGATCGGCCTTGTCGTAGGCATAGGGAAACAGGTACTCCACAGCCTTGAAGCCGGCGGCACTGGCAGAGGCAAATCGCTCCATGAAAGGCTGTTCGGTGAACAGCATGGTTAAGTTGGCGGCAAATTGAGGCATAAGTCTTTCCGGGTTCAGTCGAGCATGGAGGCGACGGTGGCCGGTGCATCAGCACGCGTCTTGGCCAGTTCCTCGAACTCGACGATGTTGTCGATTTCAGTGCCCATGGCAATGTTGGTCACTCGCTCAAGTATCACCTCAATCACCACCGGCACCTGGAATTCTGCCATCCATGCTTCCGCCTGTTTGAACGCGGAAGCCATCTCATCAGGGCGGTGCACCCGAATGGCCTTGCAGCCCAGACCTTCGACGACCTTCACATGGTCGATGCCATAGCCCTTGACGGTCTGGTCTTCCGGCGTGTTGATGTTGTCAAAGCCCAGCTGTACGCAGTAGTCCATGTCGAAGCCGCGCTGGGCCTGGCGAATCAGACCGAGGTAGGAGTTGTTGACCACCATGTGGATGTAGGGCAGCTTGAACTGCGCACCTACAGCCAGTTCCTCGATCATGAACTGGAAATCGTAGTCGCCCGAGAGCGCCACGATCTTGCGCGTTGGATCAGCAGCGCGCACGCCCAGTGCGGCGGGCACGGTCCAGCCCAGGGGGCCGGCCTGGCCGCAGTTGATCCAGTGGCGTGGCTTGTAGACGTGCAGCATCTGTGCCCCGGCAATCTGCGACAGGCCGATGGTGCTGATGTAGCAGACATCCTCGCCAAAGGCCTCGTTCATGGCCTGGTAGACGCGTTGCGGCTTCATCGGCACGTTGTCGTAGTGGGTCTTGCGGTGCAGCGTGCCCTTGCGCTGCAGGCATTCGCCAGACCACTGGCTGCGGTCGGTCAGACGGCCTGCGGCCTTCCATTCCTTGGCGACTTTGACGAACAGTTCCAGCGCGGCCTTGGCGTCCGACACGATGCCGTAGTCGGGCGAGAACACGCGGCCGATCTGGGTGGGCTCGATGTCCACGTGCACGAACTTGCGGTCCTTGGTGTAAACCTCGACTGAACCGGTGTGGCGGTTGGCCCAGCGGTTGCCGATGCCGATGACGAAATCGGAGGCCAGCATCGTGGCGTTGCCATACCGGTGGCTGGTCTGCAGGCCACACATGCCGGCCATCAGGGGATGGCTGTCGGGGATGGTGCCCCAGCCCATGAGGGTCGGGATCACCGGAATCCCGGTGATTTCTGCAAACTCAACCAGCAGATCGGAGGCGTCGGCATTGATGATGCCGCCGCCGGCGACGATCAGGGGACGGGCCGACTCGTTGAGCATGCTCAGCGCTTTTTCGATCTGGGCCAGCGTCGCAGCAGGCTTGTAGGCCGGCAGCGAGGCATAGGTCTCGGGGTCGAACTCGATCTCGGCCATCTGCACGTCAAACGGCAGGTCGATCAGCACCGGGCCAGGGCGGCCCGAGCGCATCACGTTGAAGGCCTGCTGGAATACGCGCGGTACCAGCGCGGGCTCGCGCACGGTGACGGACCACTTGGTGACGGGTTTGGAGATCGACTCGATGTCGACCGCCTGGAAGTCCTCCTTGTACAGGCGTGCCCGCGGGGCCTGGCCGGTGATGCACAGAATTGGAATCGAATCGGCCTGGGCCGAATACAGGCCGGTGATCATGTCGGTGCCGGCGGGGCCTGAGGTGCCGATGCAAACGCCGATGTTGCCCGCCGTGGCGCGGGTATAGCCCTCGGCCATGTGGGATGCACCCTCAACATGGCGGGCCAGAATGTGGCTGATCGTGCCCTGTTTGCGCAAGGCGGCGTACAGGGGGTTGATGGCTGCGCCGGGAACGCCGAAGGCCTGTGTGACGCCTTCTTTTTCCATTACCCAGACGGCAGCTTCGATTGCTTTCATTTTGGCCATGACGTGTCTCCAATAGTTGTATTACTCGATGGGTCCACTTTAAAAAGAGCAGCGCACTTGCGGAAGAGGGCGCCAGCCCATAACATCTATTCCCTGGTGGAATAAACAAGGAGATGACGGATGGATCGTTTGCAGGCCATGCATGTGTTTGTGCGGGTGGTTGAGAGTGGCAGCTTTTCGCGTGCCGCCAAGGAGTTCGCGACCACGCAGCCCACCGTGACCAAGATGGTGGCGGCTACCGAGGAGCGCCTCAAGGTGCGGCTGCTCAACCGCAACACGCGTGGTGTGAGCCTGACCGAGTCGGGCGCACTCTATTACGAAAAGTGCAAGATCATCGTGCGCGAGGCGGACGAGGCCGACAACATTGCACGTCTGCAGCAGACCCAGGCCCAGGGCCTGCTGCGTGTCAGTACCTCGGTGGCTTTTGGTCGCCGCGTGATTCTGCCGCTCGCACTCGACTTCATGCGTGAGCACCCCCAGGTGCAGCTGGATTTGAGCTTCGAGGATCGCTACACCGACCTCGTGGCGCAAGGCATGGACGTGGCCATTCGCATGGGCAAGCTGGCGGACTCCACCCTGGGCGCGAGGTTTCTGGGCGTGAACCCCTGGCTCATGGTGGCCTCGCCCAAATACCTGCGCAAGCAGGGAACGCCACGTCAGGCTGCAGATTTGAGTGGCCATGATGCGCTGATCTACAGCAGTGTGCTGGGCGATGACTTGTGGCGCATGAGCACACCCAAGGGGGATGTGGTGTCGGTCGCCGTGTCGGGGCGCCTGCGTTCCAATAACCTGTCTGCGGTGCTGGCGGCCGCGCGTAATGGCCTGGGCATTGCTGCCATGCCACGCTATGTAGCGACCGACTCACTGGCCCTGGGCCACGTGGTGGAAGTGCTCAAGAACCACACACTGCCCGAGCAGGAGATGCATGCCGTGTTCCCTTCGCCCAAGCTGGTGCCGGGCAAGGTGCTGGCCTTCATCGCCTACTTGCAGGGGCGGCTGGACAAGCACTGGTGGGAGAGTTTGCCCAAGGCATGAAAAATCCCGCCGAAGCGGGATATTGAGGGAAGGGTTTGTGTTGTGGTCTTCAGTGGCTGTCGGCTACCTTGGCCGCCTGCACGGCATCGCTGTTGTCGCCTTGTGAACCATTGAAGTACAGGTTCAGCAGCACGGCCGAGAGCGACGCCAGCAGGATGCCCGAGTCGATCAGCGGATGGATGGCGTGCGGCAGCCATTGCTTGAAGTTGGGGGCGATCAGCGGGATCATGCCAAAGCCGATCGAAATCGCCACGATAAACAGGTTGTTGCGATTGTTCTTGTAGTCCACGTTCGACAGAATCCGGATGCCTGTGGCAGCCACCATGCCGAACATGACGAGACCGGCACCGCCGAGCACAAAGGTGGGGAGCGACTCGACCAGCGCAGCCATTTTGGGCAGCAAGCCCAACACGATCAAAATCAGGCCGCCGGCGACGCAGACGAAGCGGCTGCGCACCCCGGTGACGCCTACGAGGCCGACATTCTGCGAGAAGCTGGTGTAGGGGAAGGTGTTGAAGATGCCACCAATCAGCGTGCCCAGGCCATCGGTACGCAGGCCCGCGGTGAGCATTTTCTGGTCCACTTTCTTCCCGGTCATGTCACCCAGCGCGAGGAACATGCCGGTGGACTCGATCATCACCACGATCATCACCAGGGTCATCGTCAGTATCAGGATCGGGTCGAACACCGGTGTGGCGATGGAGAAGGGCAGCACCAAGTCAAACCAGTTGGCCTTGGCCACCTTGTCAAAATTCATCAAGCCGACAGCGGTAGCAATCACGCCACCCACGATGATGCCGAGCAGCACGGAGATGTTGGCCACAAAACCCTTGGCAAATTTGGCAATCAGCAGGATGGAAGCCAGCACGGTGGCTGCGATCGCGATGTGTGGCAGTTGCGCATAGTTGGGGTTGGGCACGCTGCTCGCGAGTGACAAGCCTTTGGGGATGGCTGGAACGACAGCGCTTGCGGCGGCGTTGACACCGGCCGCGGGGGTGACGGCTGCATTGGCCAGGCTGCCGACCTCAGCGAGCCATTTGGCGTGTTCCGGATTCACGACGCTGGGGGCGGTGGGGCCGAAGGGATTGCCAAAAATCCAGTTGATGCCGATGCGCATGAGGCTGATCCCGATGACGGCAATGATGGTGCCGGTCACCACGGGCGGGAAAAACCGCAGCATGCGACTGACGACCGGAGCGATCAGGATCGAGATGATGCCGGCACCGATGATGGCGCCAAAAATCAGGCCTGCACCAGCCACACCGGGGTTGTTGTTGGCCATGGCCACCATGGGTGAGACGGACGCAAAGGTCACGCCCATCATCACGGGCAGCCGGATGCCAAACCACTGCGTCGCGCCCAGCGACTGGATGATGGTCACGAGGCCGCAGCAAAACAGGTCAGCCGAAATCAGGGTTGCGACCTGTTCAGGACTGAGCTTGAGCGCGCGGCCCACGATCAGCGGAACCGCCACGGCGCCGGCATACATCACGAGCACGTGTTGCAGCCCCAGGGCGCCCAGCTTGCCGTTTGGCAGACGCTCGTCCACCGGGTGAGTGCTTGTTGTCATCAGTGTCTCCTGTCGTGAGGAAGGAAGAGATTCCCGGTCTTGCACAAGTCTTCATGGCTCGCGTATCCAACCCGAATGGGTCAAATTAACCGTATGCCAAACTGTATACACATTAGTGGACTATTTGTATAGTGGGAAACCCGAGGAAGAGTTGGAGCGTTCAGCAAGGCTCGCAGGGCTGCGCGAGCCATCTCTCTGATGGCCGGCTGATTTCAATTGAGCCCGTCCAGGAGGGACGGGATTCAGGCGAGCAAGTCCTTGAGCGCGCGGGCGATCACCTTGGTGGCGCGGCGCAGGTCCTCAAGTTCGAGGCGCTCGTCGGCCCGCTTGGCATGCGACTCCAGTACGGTGCGGGGTCCGGCACCATAGATCACGCCGGGTATGCCGGCCTCGGAGAAGATGCGTACATCGGTATACAGCGGTGTGCCCAGCGCGGGAATGGGCTCGCCAAACACCTGCTGGCCGTGTTTCTGGATCGCGTTGATCAGTGGCTGGTTGCCCGGCAGTGGCTTCATGGCATTGGCCAGCAGGATGCGGCGGATGTCGACCGTGATGCCGGGACGCTGGGCTGCCGCATCCGTGATGATCTGGCGCAGCGTGGCCTCAACTTCGGCAGGGTTTTCCTCGGGGATCATGCGGCGGTCGAGCTTGAAGCTCACGCGGCCCGGAATCACATTGGTGTTGGTGCCGCCCTCAATCATGCCCACGTTGAGGTAGGGGTGGGTGATGCCTTCGACCCTGGAGCTGATGTTCTTGTACAGGGCGTTCTGCGCATACAGGGCATTCAGGATGTGCACCGCACCCTGCAGGGCATCGATGCCGGAATCGGGAATGGCCGCATGAGCCATCTTGCCGTGCACGGTAACTTCCATTTGCAGGCAGCCGTTGTGGGCCGTGATGACCTGGTAGCTGAAGCCTGCCGCAATCATCAGGTCAGGCGCGATGAGCTTGTTCTTGAGCAGCCAGGCTGGCCCTACCTCGCCACCAAACTCCTCGTCGTAGGTGAACAGCATTTCGACCTTGCCATGGGTGGGCTTGCAGACGGCCTCCAGCGCACGCACGGCAAAGGCGTAGGTGGAAAAATCGCATTTGCTGACCGCAGCGGCACGACCGAAAATCTTGCCGTCCTCGATCTCGCCGCCGTAGGGATCCTTGGTCCAGCCTTCGCCAGGTGGTACCACGTCACCATGGGCGTTGAGTGCAATGGTGCGACCGGGGCCGTAGTTGCGGCGCACGATCAGGTTGGTGATCGTTTGCAGACCGGCCTCGTGTACCAAGTTGGCAGGTACCGGGTGTTTTTCGGTAGCCAAGCCCATGGCGCCGAGCAGTTCTGCTGCACGGTCAGCATGTGGCGCGTTATTGCCTGGCGGGGTGTCGGTGGGAACGCGAATCAGCGCCTGCAGGAAGGCCACCTGCTCGTCAAAGTGGGCGTCGATCCAGGCATCCAGTTGGTCGTAGTCGGTCATGTTTATTCCGTGGCAAGGTGTTGTAGAAGGTGCTGGAAGGCCTCGATGGCGAGCTGTATGTCGTCACTCGTGCTGCTCTCCAGCGGGTTGTGGCTGATGCCGGCGTTCAGGCCACGCACAAACAGCATGGCCTGGGGCATCACGGTGTGCAGCTTCATGGCGTCGTGGCCGGCCCCGCTGGTCATCCGGTGCAATGGCACGCCGAGTGCCTGCACGGCCTGCTCCCAGCGCTGTTGCCATGCAGGTGCACTGGGCGCGGCACTGGCGCGCTCGGTCAGCTCCAGGCTGTGGTGCACGCCGCGACGTGTGCAGATGGCCTGGAGCTCAGCCAGCACGTCAGCCTCGAGGGCATCGCGTTGTGCGTTCAGCGGGGCGCGAAGGTCCAGCGAGAAATGACAGGTGCCCGGAACCACGTTGATGGAGCCATTGGGCACCTGCAGCATGCCGACCGTACCGACGGAGTCTTGATCCTGGGCGGCGCGGCGCTCAACGTACAGCACGAGTTCGGCCGCGGCGGCGGCGGCATCGCTGCGGCGGTCCATCGGGGTGGTGCCAGCATGGCTGGCCATGCCGCGAATGGTGCCGACATAGCGCACGCTGCCGTTGATCGATGTCACGATCCCCAGCGGCAGGTCCAACTCATTGAGCACCGGGCCTTGTTCGATGTGAACTTCGACAAAGCCCAGGTAGCGGCTGGGCTCACGCCGGATGGCGGCGATGTCCTCGACGCACATTCCGGCCTGCACCATGGCCTGGCGCATGGTGATGCCGTCAGCATCCTTCTGGTCTAGCCACTCGGCCTTGAAGTCGCCGGTGAGGGCGCCGGAGCCAAGAAAAGTGGCCTTGTAGCGCTGGCCTTCTTCTTCGGCGAAACCGACCACTTCCAGGTGGAAGGGCAGCCGCTTGCCTGCACGTGCGAGCTCGCGCACGCAGACCATGGGCACATAGATGCCCAGTCGGCCATCGTATTTGCCGGCATTGCGCACCGTGTCGTAATGGCTGCCGGTGAGCAGGGTTTTCGCATCATGTGTGGTGGCGTGGTAACGCCCCACCACATTGCCCACGGCATCGGTGCTGACCTCGTCAAAACCGCAGGCGCGCATCTGTTCGGAGATCAGGCGTGCACAGGCGCGATGTGCTTCGGTGAGGTAGGTGACGGTGAGCTGGCCTTCTTCTGCGAAACCCGGATCGCTGAATTGTGCGAGTGCTTCGTGCCAATCCCACACGTCATGGCCCAACGTAGGGACATGGCCGAACTTGTCGTTGAGGCGGATTTCGGCAATGCGGTGGATGTTGCGCAAGCACTCGCGGCGCTCGTAATCCGGGTGTCCTTGCAGGCGTCGCTCGAAGGTGGCGATGATCTCGCCCTTGTTCAGACCCGTGCCGCGCGGCCCACGCACGGCAAGGATGAAGGGGAAGCCGAACTTGCGGTTGTAGTCGGCATTGAGTTGCTGGATCCGCGCAAACTCATCCGGCGTGCACTCTGTCAGCCCTGCCTTGCTTTGCTCGTTGGTGGATTCGGCCGTGAGGCGCTTGCTGACCATGGCCTTGCCAGCCAGTTCGGGGTGGGCCCTGATCAACGCAAGCTGGGGCTCAATGCCAGCATCTTCCAGCACCCGCACCATGGCATGCTTCAACTGGGCCAGCGAGGCAAACGGACGCCGGGTCAGCGCCTGCTGTGCAATCCAGGGCGAATGCTCATAAAGTCCGTCCAGCATCTGCAGGGCTGCATCAGGCGTGGCTGCGTTGAGTTGTTCAAGGGTGACGGTCATGCTCAGCCTTTTTAATCGTTCAGTCGGTATAGGGGTGGGCCTGCTGCCAGTGCCGTGCAATGTCAATGCGGCGGCATACCCAGACGCGATCGTGTTTTTGAATGTGGTCCAGGAAACGTTGCAGCGCCGTGATGCGGCCCGGGCGACCGAGCAGGCGGCAATGCATGCCTACGCTCATCATGCGGGGTGTGTCGGCCCCTTCCGCATAGAGCACATCAAACGTGTCCTTGAGGTACTGGAAGAATGGATCGGCATGCGAGAAGCCTTGTGGCAGCGCAAAACGCATGTCGTTGCAGTCCAGGGTGTAGGGCACGATGAGCTGGGGCACCACCTGTCCATCGGTGCGCGCCACCTTCATCCAGAAGGGCAGGTCGTCGCCGTAATAGTCGCTGTCGTATTCGAAACCGCCGTAGTCTGCCACCAGGCGCCGCGTGTTCGGGCTGTCACGCCCGGTATACCAGCCCAGCGGGCGCTCACCGGTAAGGGTCTGGAGAATGGCCATGGCCTGGCGCATGTGTTCTCGCTCGATGTCTTCCGGAATGTTCTGGTAGTGGATCCAGCGCAGGCCGTGGCAGGCGATTTCGTGCCCGAGTTGGCGAAAGGCGCTTGTGAGTTCGGGGTGGCGCAGCAGCGCCATGCTCACGGCGAACACGGTCAGTGGCAAGCCACGTTGCTCGAACTCGCGCAGGATGCGCCAGACACCGGCACGCGAGCCATACTCGTAGATGCCTTCCATGCTGATGTGGCGATCCGGGTAGCTGGCCGGGTTGAACATCTCCGACAGGAACTGCTCCGAACCCTCGTCACCATGCAGCACGCTGTTTTCGCCGCCCTCTTCGTAATTCAGCACAAACTGCACTGCAACGCGGGCCTGGCCGGGCCAGTTGGCCTGCAGCGGCGTCGCGCCGTAGCCAATGAGGTCACGCGGGTAGGTAGCGGTGGTGTTGTAGTTCTTCATCGTGTCAGCTCAGGGCCATCGAGATGTCGTTGGTGGGAACCTTGCGGTCGAAGGTGAGGTTGGCCTCCACATGCTGCAGGTGCTCGTCCATGAGGCGTACAGCGCGCACCTCATCCTTGGCGGCCAGTGCCTTCACGATATCGACGTGTTCGGCATTGGAGTGTTCGGCCGCACCGCTGCTCTGGTACATCAGCGTGATGAGCGCACAGCGAGAAATCAGCTCGGCCAGCAACTGGGCCAGCACCTGGTTACCCATGAGCTCGGCCATTCGAACGTGGAAGTCGCCCAGCAACTCGGTACGTCCGGAAACGTCATCGCGTTCCACGGCTGCCTTCTCCTGGGCCACATGCTCCTTGAGCGCCTTGATCTTGGAGGGCGTGACTTCGCGTACAAAAGCACGCGTCATCTCGGCCTCCAGCATGCGCCGCACGGCAAAAACCTGGCGAGCCTCGTCGACCGAGGGGGCGGCCACAAAAGCACCACGCGCGGGTTCGAGGCGGATCAGACGGTTTTGCGAGAGCTGAAACAGGGCCTGGCGCACCAGCGTGCGTGAGACACCAAAGTGGTCGGCCAGCTTTTGCTCGGCCAGCTTGGTGCCCGGGTGCAGGCGATGCTCTACGATGGCCTTGGTCAGGGCATTGACGATGAAGCTGGTCGAGGTGTCCATGTGGGCATGATAGCCGGATTCTCAAAAAGTGTATACACTTTCGGTCGACCGCTGAAAAATATTTACGGCACCCACAAACAAGGAGTCACCATGGGCTTGAGCACACACGTACTGGACACCATGCATGGCACGCCGGCCTCCGGCATGCAGGTCACGCTCTATACCACGCACGGGGACAAGGCGACGCTGGTCAAGACCTTCACGCTGAATGATGACGGCCGCAACCCGGATGGACTGCTGTACGACAGCGCCAGCCTCAGGTCAGGCACTTACCGGCTGATGTTCGATGTGGCGGGCTACTTCAAGTCACGCGGGGTGGCCTTGCCGCAGCCGAGCTTTCTGGACAAGGTGAGCATTGATTTTGGTGTGGCCCATACCAATGAGCACTACCACGTGCCGCTGCTCGTGAGCCCGTGGAGTTATTCCACCTACCGTGGCTCCTGAGTCGGCGCCGCGCAGGTATTGACCTCAGGCCTGGCCTTCGGTCAGGGTGTCGAGTTGAAAGTTGCCGCTCTTGTGCCAGAGCCAGGTGTCGGTGTATGTGACGTGGCCCATGCGAACCGGAGCGGGAAAGGGCGCGGCCAGACGCACGGTACGTTCAATTTCGGCCACAACCTCAGGCGCATGTGAGGGTGCACGCATCCAGTCGGTGCGCAGGACGTTGCCGCGCGCATCGAGCTCCACCTGCAATACGCCCACGGCATACAGCAGGGGTGGCATCCTGCCCTTGTAGATGCGCGTGGAGTTCTGACCATAGAGGTGGCTGGCGGCATCACGCCGGTAGGCACGGGGTGTCGTGGCCTGGGACACCATGGAGGGAGCGGCTTCAGCAAGCTTGGGGGCAGGAGGGGCTGCTGCCGGCGGCGGTGTCGGGGCGGCCTCCGCTTGCGGTGGTGGTGGTGGCGTGCTGCAGCCCGCGATAATGCTCATGGCACCCATCGAGGCGGCTGCCAGCAAGAGTTCGCGGCGTTCAATGGCTTTGTTCATGGAGAGGCTCCTGGACAGTGGGGATAGTGTACGCCTGTGATTCGGGCACGGGCAACAGGTTTGCGGGCTCCACTGTGCGCGAAGTCTGCAAGGTGGGGCGTTCATTTTGGTTTCCAACGGTATCCGTCTGTGAGTTCAGTCAACACCTTTCTCGGGCAACTTGCCCACGAGCCGGCCATTCTGGTCACGGTGCAGGCCACGCGTGGCTCCGTGCCGCGTGAGTCGGATGCCTGGATGGCGGTATTTGCGGACAAAGTGCTGGGCACCATTGGTGGCGGCCATCTGGAACTGCAGTCCATTGGCCAGGCCAGAGCCTGTCTGCACCAGGGTGTGGCGGAGCCTGTGTTGCGCTACAGCCTGGGCCCCAGCCTGGGGCAGTGTTGCGGCGGCGAGGTGCAACTGCGCTATGAAGCTGTGAATGCCGCTGATGTGGGCATGCTGCGCGAGCGGCTCAGCACGCCAGGCATGCCGGTAGCGCTGTTCGGCGGCGGTCATGTAGGGCGCGCACTGATCTCGGTGTTCGGCTTATTGCCGGTACAGGTGAGCTGGATCGACAGCCGCGATGAAATATTTCCCGCACAACTGCCACACAATGTCACAAGCGAGCATTCTGATCCTGTGCAGTCTGCCGTGGCCGATTTGGTGCCGGGTTCGCGCGTACTCATCATGAGCTTCAGCCATGCGGAAGACCTCGACGTGGTGGCGGCCTGTTTGCTGCGTCAGCGCCAGCAGGGTGATCTGCCCTATGTGGGTCTCATCGGCAGCAAGACGAAGTGGGCGACCTTCCGGCACCGGCTGGAGGTGCGTGGATTCACCGCGCAGGAACTGGCCCACATCACCTGTCCCATTGGGGTGCCCGGCGTCGATGGCAAGCAACCCGAGGTCATTGCTGTGGCCGTGGCGGCACAGATCTTGCAAACACAAAGCCTGACGCACTAGGGTTTATCCCGCTTGGGTCTCCCTTGAAGGTCGGCAGTGAACCTTGTAAACTGTATACAATTTTTTGAGCAGGTCGCAGCGGAGCGAAGCTGGATTCACCGGCTTTTGTTCGCGACCCATGGACTGCTTACAGCGCCCGCAGTGGTGAGCAGCTTTGACGGGGGCGGTTCGCGCCGCTCATACCTGAAAGGCTGAGGCTATGGAAAGCTATTTACTCGACTGGGCCAACCTGCTGCTGCGCTGGGTTCACGTCATCACCGCCATTGCCTGGATCGGCTCCTCGTTCTACTTCGTCTTTCTCGACAGCAGTCTTACCCCTCCGGTGGACGAAGACCTCAAGCGTCAGGGCGTCAGTGGCGAGTTGTGGGCTGTGCACGGTGGTGGCTTCTACCATCCGGTCAAGTTCAACGTGTCGCCGCCCAAGCTGCCGTCTCACCTGCACTGGTTCTATTGGGAGAGCTACAGCACCTGGCTGTCGGGCTTTTCCCTGTTCACCGTCTCTTACCTGTGGAGTGCCAGCACCTACCTGATTGACAAGTCACGAATGGATTGGTCGCCTGCGATGGCCATCACGGTTGCGCTGTCATTTCTCGTGGTGTTCTGGCTGCTGTACGACGCCATCTGCCGTTTCTTCGGCCAGCGCAAAAACGGGGACGCCATCGTGGGCGCCCTGGTGCTGCTGCTGGTTTGCATTGCCGCGTGGCTGGCCTGCCAGTGGTTTGCCGGCCGCGCCGCCTTTTTGCTGGTGGGCGCGATGATGGCCACCACCATGAGCGCCAGCGTGTTCTTCTGGATCATTCCTGGCCAGAAAAAAGTGGTGGCGGCGATCAAGGCCGGCCAGCCGGTAGACCCGATCCACGGCCAGCGTGGCAAGCAGCGCAGCGTGCACAACACCTACTTCACGCTGCCCGTGCTGTTTGCCATGCTCAGTGGCCACTACAGCTTTACCTACAGCCATCCGCAGAACTGGCTGGTGCTGATCCTCATGATGTTCGCTGGGGCGGCGATTCGCCAGTTCTTTGTCTTGCGTCATGGCTTCAAGCTGGGGCGCAACCGGCATCCCTGGCCCTATGCGCTGGTGGGCGTGCTCGCGATCATGGCGGTGATTGTCTGGCTGCGGCCTCAGCCACAGGCTGTACAGGCAACAAGCGCTATTAATTCAGTAGCTTCCCAGGCAAGCAGTGAAAGGGCTGGAGGCCAAATTTCTTATCAACAACTGCAACCGGTACTGGCCCAGCGCTGCTACCTGTGTCATGGCGAGCAGGTGCAGATGAAAAACGTGCGGCTGGATTCACCCGACAGCGTCAAGCAGCATGCGCTACTTATCTACCAGCAGGTGGTGGTGCAAAAACTCATGCCCATGAACAATGCCACCCAGATCACCGAGGCCGAGCGTGCCTTGTTCAAGGCCTGGTTTGAGGCGGGTGCGCACATCGACTGATGGCGACGATGGGAATAACCGGTCCGTGTTCCAGGACAGCACCGGGTTACGGCTGGGTTACAACGGCACAATCAGGGCTGGAGACAAAAAATGACAGCACCTGATCACAAGACCCAACCCCGCCAGTTTCTGGAGCACCTGTTCAAGGCGGCCGTTACGCGCGCCTTGCCCTTGCACAACATGGCCACGCATTTGCCCAAGCCACCCAAGGGCCGCACCATCGTGCTCGGTGCTGGCAAAGCCGGGGGCTCGATGGCCCAGGCCGTTGAGGCCCTGTGGCCGGTCGATGCCCCGCTCGCAGGCCTGGTGGTCACGCGCTACGACCATATTCCGCCACGTCCCGCCAATCTGCCGCAACGCATCGAGGTCGTGGAAGCCGCGCATCCCGTGCCTGATGCCGCAGGTCTGGCGGCCGCGCAACGCATTCTCGCGATGACACAGGGGCTGACGGCGGACGATCTCGTGCTGTGCCTGATCTCGGGTGGGGGCTCAGCCCTGCTGACCTTGCCGGCCGAGGGGCTGTCGCTGGAGGACAAGCAGCGCATCAACAAGGCCTTGCTCAACAGCGGCGCCAACATCGGCGAGATGAACTGTGTGCGCAAGCACCTCTCGCGCATCAAGGGCGGGCGGCTGGCCGCAGCCTGTGCGCCGGCGCGGGTGGTGACGCTGACCATCAGCGATGTGCCGGGAGATGACCCGTCTGTCATCGCCAGTGGCCCGACCGTGCCCGATGCGACGACCTGCGCCGACGCACTGTCCATCTTGAAGCGCTACAACATCGAGCTGCCCGGGCCAATCGCAGAGATGCTGGCGCAAGGCGCTCTGGAGACGCCGAAACCTGGTGATGAACTGTTTACAGGCCATGAGGTTCACATGATCGCCACGCCGCAGCAGTCACTGGAGGCCGCGGCGGAAGCTGCGCGTGCGGCGGGCTTGAAGGCCTACATCCTGAGCGACGAGATGGAAGGCGAGTCGCGCGAGGTGGGCAAGGTGCATGCGGCACTGGCGCGCGCCGTGGCGCACCGGAGCCAGCCCTTCGAGCGACCCTGCGTGATTCTGAGCGGTGGCGAAACCACGGTAACGGTGCGTCCTGTACCTGCTGGCGAAGCCCGGGGCCGGGGTGGCCGAGCCGGTGAGTTCTGCCTCGGCCTGGCACTGGCGCTGCAGGGGCAGCCCGGCGTGTATGCGCTGGCGGCAGACACCGATGGCATCGATGGTATGGAGGACAACGCTGGCGCCTGGGTGGAGCCGGGTACGCTGGCCCGCGCACAGGCCAGGGGCATGAAGATTGACCGTTACCTGGACCGCAACGATGCCTATGGCTACTTCCATGCACTGGGTGATCTGGTGGTGAGTGGCCCTACGCACACCAACGTCAACGACTTCCGCGGAATTCTGATCCTCTAGGGCCCGCTCACATGCTTTTTTACGGATGAGCAGTCCCGGAGGCGCAAGTGCTAGCATTCAGCAGTCGTTTAACACCCATATAACCTGAATCTCCGTGACCAAGCCCATCATCCCTATCTCGCCTGTTGTGTATCCCGACGTGGAGATTCCTGATCCCGGCTGCGTGGTGTGCAAAGACCCCCTGGGCTTTGACTTCACCTTCGCGTTCCAGCCCATCGTCGACCTGAACCTGCAGGAGGTCTATGCCTACGAGGCGCTGGTGCGCGGTGTCAAGGGCGAGGGGGCCGGCGTTGTGCTGTCCTATGTGAACGACGATAACCGCTACCGGTTTGACCAGCAGTGCCGCATCCGCAGCATCTTCCTGGCCCAGCGTCTGGGCATGAAGGAGCGCATTTCGATCAACTTTTTACCCAATGCGGTCTACCAGCCCGAGTTGTGCATCCGCACCACGATTGCAGCGGCTGAGTCGGCCGGGTTTCCGCTGGACCGGATTATTTTCGAAGTGACCGAGGGCGAGCAAATTCTCGAACCCGAGAAGCTGCTGTCGATTTTCGAGTACTACCGTGACCGCGGTTTTACAACAGCGATTGATGATTTCGGTGCTGGCTATGCCGGCCTGAGCCTGCTGGCAAATTTCCAGCCACACCTGATCAAGATCGACATGCATCTGGTGCGCGATATTGACAGTCACCCCGTCAAGCAGGCCGTTGTCATGGGCATCCTCATCACGACCCAGATGCTGGGCATCAAGGTGGTGGCAGAAGGCATAGAGACCGAGGCCGAGGCGCGCTGGCTCAAGTCACAGGGCATTCACCTGATGCAGGGCTATTACTTTGCCAAACCCGGCTTCGAGTCTCTGCCTGCGGTGGCCCATTGGGACCTGACGTGACCATGCCAGGCCTTGCTCCTGACAGGTCTGGCGCGCAGCCGGGTGCTTGACGACAAGACCCCATTTTCATGAACGCGTTGCCTGAGTGGCTCCGGAATTACCAACCGGCCTGGCTCACGGGGGATATCACGGCGGGTGTGATTGTCTCGGTGATGCTGATTCCTCAGGGACTGGCCTATGCACTGCTGGCGGGGCTGCCGCCAGAAATGGGTTTGTATGCCGGCATCCTGCCGCTCATTGCCTATGCAGTGCTGGGCTCCAGCATGACGCTGGCCATCGGGCCCGTGGCGGTGACATCGCTCATGACGGCAAGTGCCTTGCAGCCACTTGCGACGTCAGGCTCTCCGGAATACGCTGTATTGGCCATTCATCTGGCGCTGATTTCCGGTGCCATGCTGCTGGTCTTTGGCCTCTTGCGCCTGGGTTTTCTGGCTTATTTTCTGAGTCATCCGGTGATCAGTGGTTTCATTTCCGGGTCAGCCATCCTGATTGCGGTGGGGCAACTCAAGTATGTGCTGGGCATCAAGGTGGATGGCACCCATGTGCTGGAGATTCTCTGGGCCTTGTTGCGGGGCGTGCCGCAGAGCAATCCGGTGGCTCTTTTCATCGGCGTGGGTAGCATGGTTTTCCTGCTATGGGCACGACGCTACATGGCCCGCGCACTGACCGGGCTGGGTTTGCCGGCCACCCTGTCGGGGATATTGGCCAAACTCGCGCCCGTGCTGGCCGTATTCGCTGCCTGTGTGGTGGTGGGTGTCTTCAGGCTCGACGCGACGGCCGGTGTCAGCGTGGTGGGACATGTGCCGCAGGGTTTGCCCAGCTTCAGTTTGTCCGTGCCGGGCATGCATGCGCTGGGGCAACTCTGGTTGCCTGCCTTGCTGATTACCTTGGTCGGATTTGTGGAAAGCGTGTCGATTGCCCAGTCGGCAGCGCTCAAGCGGCAGGAGCGCATTCAGCCCAACCGGGAGTTGCTCGGTCTGGGCGTTGCCAATGTGGCCAGTGCCGTGTCTGGCGGCTATGCCGTCACGGGTGGATTCGCCCGTTCGGTGGTGAACTTCGAGGCCGGTGCCCATACGCCGCTCGCAGGCGTGATTGCTGCCGTTTTGCTGGCACTGGTGATTGCCACCCTGACTGGATTGTTCTACTACCTGCCTCATGCGGTGCTGGCAGCGACCATCATCGTGTCGGTGATCTCGCTGGTGGATAGCCAGACGCTCAAGGAGGCGTGGCAATACGACCGGGCCGATGCCTTGTCGCTGCTGGCCACCGCGCTGGGCGTGCTGCTGCTGGGGGTGGAGGCTGGCATCCTCATCGGTGTGGCACTTTCGCTGGGTGCGCTGGTCTGGCGCAGTAGCCGGCCTCACATGGCCGTAGTGGGGCGGGTACCCGGCACCGAACACTTTCGCAATATCGAGCGGCATGCGGTGCAGACCCAACCCGGCCTGCTGGCGCTGCGGGTGGATGAGAACCTGTTTTTTGCCAACGCCGCTGTGGTGGAAGAAAAGATCGAGTCGCTGCTGAAGGCAGACCCTGCGCTGCGGCGTGTGTTGTTGATCTGCTCGGCCGTGAACCAGATCGATGCGACGGCGCTCGGCGTGCTGACGCATCTGGAGCGCAGTCTTGACGCGCGCGGCATGGTGCTCCTGCTGGCCGAGGTCAAGGGGCCGGTGATGGATCGGCTGCGCTCGACCGAACTGGGACAGCGCCTGCAGGGCAAGGTGTTCCTCAGCGTGCACGAGGCTTTTTTGCATTCGGGCCAGTTCAGCATGGAGTCCAGGTAGAAGTCTGCCTGAGTCTCTGCCACATGCCAGTGTCAAGGTGGCGACCAGAAAAAACTGTCTATCGAGGAATGGTTCAACTTCTTAAGTCGTCGGGTTGACCAGTTTGGGCAAATCGTAGATGAACTGCAGTGCTGTTTCGGCAGCTTTGAGGCTGCCACAAGCGCGAATGAAGGCCAGCTTTTCATCACGCAAGTCTAAGAGCCTCGAATCCTGACTCGATCGGTGCGTCATGACCGTGGCGAGTGCCGCGTGCACGGGCTCGATGTTGATTCCATTACGTATGTATATCATCCCAAAAATAAGGTCAGACAGCGGTGGAGTTATCAGACATTTTGAAGCTACCACCGCCGCGACAAAATTGAGCGACTCCTTGGGAAGCTCGTCGATACATTTTTGCAATGACTTCATCAGGGGATGCGCATCCTCTCCGAAGCGTAACTGAGGTTTATCCACGCGCATCCTCCGCTGCCATGGCCATGTATGCAGCCTTTAACTTCATATCTTCATCGGAGTCGGCAAACCTCGCGGCAATGGCTTCAAATTGATCCGACACAGATAGAAACGCATCCACAATATCCGGATCAAAGTGCTTGCCTTTGCCTGCCGATATGATGCTCACGGCTTTGGCATGGGGCATGCCCTCCTTGTAGACGCGGCGGCTGATGATTGCATCGTAGACGTCGGCAACCGCCATGAGCCTTGCCGAAATCGGTATTGCCTCGCCTGACAAACCTTGTGGATAGCCAGAACCATCCCATTTTTCTTGATGGGAGTACGCAATCTCCTTGGCTGTCGTCAGGAATTCGAGTTCTTTTCCGAGTAATTTTTCGGCATATTCAATGGCATCCCGTCCCAATGTGGTGTGGGATTTCATGATCTCCATCTCGGCAGGTTCAAATTTTCCTGGCTTGAGCAATATTCGATCTGGGATGCCAATCTTCCCGATATCGTGAAGTGGGGCAGACTTGAACAGCACCCGGATTTTTTGGTTCGTCAGGTACTTTGCAAAGCGTGGGTGCTGTTGCAGCTTGAAGCACAGCGTCTCGATGTAGTGTTGTGTGCGTTGGATGTGCAGGCCGGTTTCACTGTCACGTGTTTGTGCAAGTGCAGTCATGGCCAGAACGGTAGCATCCTGGGCTGCTGCAATTTCTTCAGTTCTGAGCGCAACAGCATCCTCCAGCGCAGCGTTGATTTTCCTGACAAGATCTATCGCGGAGTGGTGCGACAGTTGTGTCTTGACACGAGCAAGAAAGATGTCCGGGCTGGTCGGCAGCGTGATGAAGTCAATGGCGCCGCTTTCCAGGGCTTTCAGCTCTCCGCCATCGCTTCGTGAGTCGCCAAAAAGTATCACAGGGATATTCCAGGTGAGTGGGTCCTGTTTCAATAAGCGGCAAATCTCATGCCCCTTTTTGTCGTGCATATTGTTGTCCAGCACAATCAAATCGATGGCTTGTGAATCACGTGCATCTTGAATCAATGCAGCGCTGGCTTCTGAAAACACCAGTTCGCATAGATCCTGAAGTTGTGGTTGAACTTGGCGGGAGTTGAGAAAGGGTGTGTCTATGGTCAGCACGCGAGGTTTTTCGGGGGTGAACAGGTCCATAAATGAGGTTTGTATTTTTATGACTGAGTTGGTGTTTGGAGTGATGGAAAAAGCAGGCTGACCTTGGACCCTTGATCCTTCTGGCTTTCGATCACAACTGTCCCACCTTGAATCTCCATGATTTCCTTGACGATAGACATGCCCAGGCCAGTTCCAGGTATCCGGCCGGAGGTGTCTGCCCGGTAGAAGCGCTCAAAGACTCTTTTGAGTTCATCTGCGCTCATGCCAATGCCTTGGTCCACGATACAAATGCCTGTCAGCGACTGCTTGTTTTCACCCATCCCATCCGCTGCAACAATGCGCACTGCAGTGCCTACGGTTGAATACTTGTATGCGTTTGAAAGCGTATTCAGAATAGATTGCCGAGTCTTTTTGAGGTCTCCGTATACACAGATGTCTGGCAATTCAACTGAGGGTAGCGTTCTGTCCATGGGCAGACTGAAGCTATTGACAATATCCTCAACCAGTTCTTTCAGATGGATTTCTTCGAAAACGAAATCCAGTCCACGGCGGGCCTCAATTCTGGACAAATCCAGCAGTTCATCCAGGATGTCCCGCATGCGTTCGGACTGGGTGTGAATGACCTCCAGGAATTCACGTTTTTGCTGTGGGTCAAGTTCCATTTGCAGCAAAATCTCCGAGTAGCCCATGATGTTGGCCATCGGCGTTCTCATTTCATGCGCTGCGGTGGAGAGAAACTCGCTTTTCATCTGCTCCAGCATGGACTCTTGTGTGATGTCGCTCAGTGACAGAACATGTGATACACCGGTAGCCTTGTTGTGAAGGGAATACAGCTTGTATTCGATGACTTTATGCGTGGGTGTGTGCAGCTCGACCAGGTATTTTTTTTCTTCCAAGCCTTGTAGCGCTCTCTTTCGCAGGAGTTCCAAAGACAAGAGCATGGATGAATTCTTTACACAAAGATTCATGCGCTCTAGCAACTGATCTTCATGCATGCCCACCACGCTGGAAGCTTGTAGCCCGGTGATCTGATGGAATGCGGGGTTGACATAGCTGACGCAGCAGTCATTTCCGAACGTGACAAAAGCTGTCGTGCTGACCTCCAAAATGCTATCCAGTTGGGCCGTTCGCTCATGGAGCAAACGCTGGGCGAGGTGCGCATTTGTTACATCATTGGCGGAGCCTGAGATCCGTGTCGGCTTGCCGGTTGCATCGTGTTCTGTGCACCCCCGCAGCAACATCCATTTGTATTCTCCCGTCTGGTCGCGGATCTGGCATTCAAGCTGCAGATGGCCAGTGCTGTCCGACAGAAGTTCCTGAAGACTATTTGTGAGTGGTCCAACACTCTCGGGATGAATCCATGCACGCCAGCGGCGCAGAGTGTAATGAGATTTCTTGGGTTTTAAGTTCAGCAGACTCAGCAAGCGCGCTGATACATAGAGTGCATCAGATTCGAGGTCAAGGTCCCAGATGCCTTCGTTGGACCCCGAAATCGCACGATTCCAACGTGACTCGCTGGCTTGCAGCGCCCGCAAGGCTTGGAGTCTGGCCGTGACGTTCTGAACCGTCCCCGACAGGCGTTCAGCTCTGTTCGCTGTGTTTCGAGCTGTCACCTGGCTGTTGATTTTGAGCCATTCCCAGCCACCCTGCATATTGCGGAAACGTGCTATTTCCTCCAGGTTAGGTAGATGCCCCTTCAGGTGCAGGTGCAGGCGCTGAAGCAGTTGTTGTGCATCGTCCGGGTGGAGCATTTCCATCAGGACGTTTTGGGAAAAAATCAATTCCTCTGGCTGGTAGCCCAGCAGTGCTGGGAGCTGGGCATTGCAGTCGAAAGTCTGTTGTGACAAATGCCAGTCCCAAACGCCCATGCTGCCACCCCGTATGGCCATGGCAAGACGCTCCTCGCCAGCTTGCAATTTATTCAATAAGCGGCTGCGCTGCCTGAGCAGGTTTTCGAGATGGCAGATGTAATAGGTCAGCACCGAGGCTAGCAGCAGCAGCAGCAGGCCCAGGCCAATAGCCTGCTTGTCAAGAATAGCGCGGCTGGCGTTCAAACTTTCCTCAATGGATCTCTGGGATAAGCCGGCCATCACCACCATGGGAAAAGCCTCTGTGCGTTGGTAGCTGATGTAACGTCTGATGCCGTCTATGCCTTGAACAGGTATGAAGCTAGCATGGCGCCGGCCTTTTGCCAACTCCGTGAAGAGCGCGCTATCGAGCGCTGCCTGTTCGCCATAGGTCGAATTTCCATTGGACGTCCTGACACGAAAAACCATATCCCTGCCAACCAGGACTGCCACAGCATCTTTTGGAAATTGGAATTCCGAATAAAAATTTGAAAAATAGCTTGCACGCAGCGATACCACGCCAACGCCGGCAAAACGACCATCAGGGTGGTTGATGCGGCGCGTCAATTGAATTGACCATTCTTTGGATGCGCGGCCCAGCACCGGGGCGGAGATGTACAAACCCATGGCCTCATCGTCGCGGTGCACTGTGAAATGTTTGCGATCCGACAGGTCGATTTTCCTGGTGATGGGGAGATTGCTAAGTTGATATATCCCCTCTGCATCGATGATGCCTACCTGTGGGAAAAGGCTGGCATCGATGACCCCAGCGTCGGTCAGGTGTTTGAGATTCAGCCGGCTGCCTTTGAGCTGATACTGGTCTACCATGAAGCGCAGGGTCTGATCTGCCGCACGAAAGGTTCGCAAGGCATGCTCTTGCATCACACGCGTTAGATTGAAAATTTGGTCCGAGGCACGCTTGATCTCGTTGTGGCGTAAATTTTCGACCTGGCTGTCACGGTATTGATATAGCAGGGTGAGCAACAGCAGCGTGATGCTCCAGATCAAGACAACAGGCCGCCATGCAGTCGATGCCACAGGTGCCACAGGTGCCACAGGTGCCACAGATTCCGCTGAATTCATGTCTGTGTGATCTATGCTGTTTCGTAGCGTAAATAGCATCAACGCGAGTCACTTGTCCTGTCGTTGCTCGGCACATGAGCAATCGCCAGCGCCCAGTAAGCGAACTCTGCAGCGGGCATTGGGTGGCTTTTGAGATAGCTTTGTGTGGGATGCCTGCTGCGCTCTGGCAACAGGACATACTGCTGTAAGTCGGCGCTGGTGTGGTCATTCGGGGCCAGCGGCAATGTCATCCCCATGGCCGCTACCCAATCCTGTTCGGCGCTGTGGATGTCATTCACTTCGTGCGCCTCGGTGAAGCCGAATTCCGCTTGCAAGGCGTCCACCGGCAGGTTTTTAAGCTGCACCAGACGGAGATGGGGGGCGCTCGTGTAGCGCGCCACAATTTGGAGGCCAAGATTGCGCAGGCGCTGCAGTGCAACTGACGCCCCGTCCCTATCCAGCCGTTCATGGGAGCCGGACTGAATCACCGCCAGGGTCAGTCGTTCGGGGGCGAGCTCAGATGCCACCAGCATCGCGGTGATTTTCAAGATGAAGGCTTCGCTCTGGAGCTGCGCTATCTCCAGCGGGATGACAAGATGGACTTCATTGAGACCGATCGCCTCCCAGTTCTTTAACTGGTCGCATGCAGATTGCAGCATCCACAGGGTCGCCGAAATGCGCTTGCCAGCCCGAGTCTCCTGCGCGAGATCGTTTGATTCCTCGCCATGCCAGCGCAGCTGTGGTTCGCAGGCGAGCAACTTGTGCTCACCATCACCTGTCACATGTGCCTGGTAGAGCAGAGCAAGTTCGTCCTGCAGTATGGGAATATCGGCCAACCCCTCTGCCTGATTGGACCGTGAAGTTCCGGTGGGTGACTTCATGCTGAAGGCCTGATACCGGTTCTTCCCCGCTTTGGCCGCCCACTGCATGGCAGTTTCAGAGTTTTTCAGAAGCATGGAGGTGTCCACACCATCCTGCGGAAAATACGCGCATCCAATGGCATGGGAGACTTCCAGCATGCGCCCTTGATAATTCATGGGCACTGCCAGGGCATCTGTGATGCGTTGCGCAATTTGCGCCAGATGGGATTGCTCCTGCAGGTTATCCAGAAACACCACAAACCTGTCCGGGCCGGAGCGGGCAATGAAATCACATCCGCGGATCATCTCTTGAATCCGCGTACTGGCAGTCTTGAGAATGGTTTCGCTAAGGGTGTCGTGTTCAGGGGACTCTTGCCAAAGCTGACGGTCCAGCGCAATGTACAAAATGGCCAGATGTGTACCCTGGCGCCAGGCGCTGTCAATCTTTTGATCCAACCTGTAACGGAACAGGGAGAAATTGGGTGTGCCGATCAGGGCATCCTTGCCGGCGGAATCAATGACGGTTCGTTCTGCATTGAGCAATACCTCGATGTCAGAAAATATCCAGGCGTATGCGATGGTTTTCCGGGCGTCATCTTTGACGGCGGTGATGGAGAGCCACTGTGCCAGGGGAGACCTGCCACTTACCTGGTGCGTAATTTCGCCACGCCATGATCCATTGGCCTCAAGGTGGTGAAGAATGCTCTCTTGCTGCATAACGCCATCGCGTAATTGGAGCATGTCGGGGAACCGGCCATGCATGTCCAGGCTGACATGACCGGAGACTGTGGTGAACGTATGGTCGACTGCCAACACTTCACACCGGGTGTTGGTCACTATCGCGCCCTGATACAACTTGCGGTACAGAACAGACAGCCTGTCAGTATCCAGGCTGTCTTCCATTCCCAGCATGAGGTCTCGCATGATCCAGAGAATGTGCGTGGATCCTGCCAGGGAGCAGGTTAAAAAATTGGTCGCCATGAGGGAGGATCTGCCTGGATCGCCCCCGGGTTGGAGCATGAATTCAGTTTGCTCGGTGGAGAAGTCTTCGTCTCCATTGGCTATGCCCGTGAGCATCATCTCCAGGTGAGGCAGGTGAAACTGCTCGACCAGTTGCGTCAGTTCGGCAACATGGCCTTGCTGCACCTGGAACCTGTCGCGTGCGCCATCGCTGCTGCCGCAGATGTGACCGTCCAGATCGATCAGCAGGCAGAGTTCTTCTGTTGAGCGATGCAGGCTGCCTAAAATTTGTCCAGAATCCGTCAACCGCTGGTGGGACTCTTGCAGTGCCTTGTGCCTTAGTTCCAGGGCCCGGTGCTGTGCCATCAGGGTTTTCATGTCCTCCGCGTTCTCGCGCAGGTGCCGTTCCAGGGAGTTCTCATACTTGCTGGAAGCAAGCAGCATGGAAACCAGTCTTTCACTCATGGAGTTTCTCCTTGAACCAGCGAACTAACTCCAGTGGACTGAAGGGTTTGATGAAATAGCCATCAGCACCCTGGAGTTCACCTTCTTCCACGTCTTTTTTCTGGCCACGGGCGGTTACCATGGCTACCACGGTATTTTTGAGTTCGGGGTCATGACGAATCTGCTGCAGAACCTGCAGACCATCGAGCAGGCCGGGCATCATGATGTCGAGAACTACGCCGCTTGGTTTGCGGTTGCGGATGAGGCTGAGTGCCGTCTCACCGTCATGGGCTTTGATAATTTCGAATTCTTGTCCCAGCGTGATGCTGAGCAGGGTAACGATATCGGGATGGTCATCGGCGACGAGTATGGCTGTCATAGGGGCTCTTGGGGTATCTGCTTGTCTGGGACGCGCTGGGTTGACAATTGGGTCAGGTATTGCATTTCTTCCTGCGTCAAGCCTGATCCTCGTGGACTGGGGGGCATCAATGCTGCGAGATCTTTGGCATAGACCTCCGCTTGTTTGGGAAAGCGGCAACTTGCGCAAGCTGTCTGGTTACGGGCCAGTGTCGGCAGGCCCGTTGGCAAAATGAGAGTTATCGAATCGAGGAGCTTGCGCCGGGGTTCCTGGCTCTCATTTTCAAGCTCATAGAGCTTGAGGTCACCACCATGAATCACGGCGATCTGTTTGCATAGCTGTCGTCGCAGATCGCTCTCCAGATCGAAGGAGCAGATGGGCTCACCATCATGAGCTGGCCCTTGTTGCGGAGTATTTTTTGGGGTAAATGCGTTTACATACGTCGCACTCATCACCATGAAGTGGCCACTTTGTGTCAGCTTGATTTCGACCTTGCAATGGGGCGGCGAACTCTCGCTCAAATCTTCCATGAGGCTGAGCAGCATGCACTTCAACCATTCCTTGTTGCCGTAGACCATGCCTGGCTGCAGGTTGGCTTGCGGTGTGTTGGTGACCAGCGCTACGTCAAATTTTCGATGCGGAATTTCGTGCAGGACTGTGTGCACAAGTTCCGGAAATGCCACCCGGTCGCTTTGAAGGTCGTCGCTTTCATCCTGCAGGCGAGACAGCATGTCCAGCGAAATAAGCAGGCGGTTTATGCGGTCGCATTGCTGCGCAATCGCTTTGTGCTCGGGGTCAATCGAGTGCGAGTACTGTTGCAACAGCGCTTTGAATTGCGTGATTTCGTGCCGGATATCTGTTCCCAGCAGGGTGAAGCTACTGACGCTCTGGGTGTCCGGTTTGAAGTCTGGCGAGGCCGGGAGCCTGGGCAGGAAAACCAGAGAGAAATGCTTGCCGCCCCCTCTGCCCAGGTAGATGTCCAGTTGACCAACAGGAGGATCGATGGGGAGCAGGTGGTTGATGCGCAATGGCGGCTGACTGCTGCCCTGTTGAATTGACTCGATGAGCGCTGCGAACTTTGCCGAAGATTGCATGCAGGCACGGATTTGCGACCGCGCGGCCTGATTGAAATCGGTGACTTGTCCCTTGTCATTCAAAATGACGACCCCGCAGGACAGGGTTTCGATCTGCGCCATTTCGAGTTCAAACATCATGGCGTCTGCATCTCCAAAACGTCAGATCGAGTGCGTTCCAGGTAGCAGGCAACTGTTTTCAAGGTCTCAAAAGGTATTGGCTTGGTAAGTACCAACACTTCATTCAAGATGTCTTTCCTGGCCTCAAGAATGTCATCTCCCAGGCCGCTCACGGCAACAAGGGTCATACAGGCATACCTGGGGCTTTTCTTGATCAGCTTGATAAGTTCAAATCCGTTCACGCCCGGGACGTTCAGGTCGGCAATCATCAGGTCGGGGCATTGCTGCTCCAGCTGATTGAGGGCATCGATGCCATCGCTGGCAGTCAGAATATGTGGCGCCATGGGCCATTTGCTCAGCATGAACTCATACAGCTTCAGCAGGGCGGGGTCATCTTCTACAACCAATACCCTGAACCTGCCCTCCGGATTGGTACTCGCAGACTGCACGGATTGTTTTGCTTCCAGCAATTTCACAATGGAGGTCTGGGGAATTCTCCGGTGTCCGCCTGGCGTTTTCCAGGCCTTGAGCTGACCACTGTTGACCAACATTTGCACTGTGCGCAGGGAAACGCCCAGAAGACTGGCGGCACTACCTGTGGTGAGGAAGTTTTTTTCAGTTTGCATGTGAGACTTTTCTAGTTGCCTGAGGCGCAGTGCACAGGTCTAGCCCGCCTTCTGTGGAAATGCCGGGAGCGGCCTTGGTAAGGCCGTGGGGGGCATGCCAATGGCCGCACACTCTATTTTTCATTCATCATTTATATCATATCTATCATTAATACGACTTCATGCATTTGTAGCAATGCTTTTAATGACTTGCAGTTGGTGAAAGCCAAGCGAGTCCAGACCCTGGGGGCTGGCTGGCGGTGCGCCCAGGATGCAGCCGGCTCGAACAACTAGACGAGCCAGAGCGTGCCGGTGCAGAGGTGGGCGGGTGATTTGGCGAACAGCGCGAAGAATGGCTGGCCGCTGGAGCGGCTTACTGCCTGGCTGCAGCCTGCCGCAACTTGTCTTTCTTGCTGGGGCGTTTGCCCTTGATGCCGCCATTGCCTGGCGCATGGGGTGAGTTGCCGGGGGAGGCTGGCACAGCAGTGGGTTCGAAGCCCGCGATCTGCTCGCGTGCCACGTGGATGTGCTGGCGCTTTTCGATGAGCCTGAAATGGGCTTCGGTGTCCGCACTGATGAAGTTCACGGCCAGGCCGCTGGCGCCGGCACGGCCGGTGCGGCCGATACGGTGGGTGTAGTCGTCTGCCGAGCGCGGCAGGTCATAGTTCACGACCACCGGCAGTTGCGCAATGTCGATGCCGCGGGCTGCCACGTCGGTCGCCACCACCACCTGAATATGGGAGGCCTTGAAGTCGGCCAGCACCTGCGTGCGCTTGCCCTGGCTCAGCTGGCCGTGGAAAGGTTCGGCATCGATGCCGGCCTTGCGCAGCTTGTCGGCCACGATCTCGGTGGCGAACTTGGTGGCCACAAACACCAGTGTGCGCTCCCAGGCGTGCTGCTGGATCAGGTGGCGCAGCAGCTGGGTGCGCCGGTTGGCATCCACCTCGATGGCGCGTTGCGTGATATCCGGCTGGGTCTGGAGCTCGGACGGCACGTCAATGCGCACAGGCGCCTGCAGCATGTCGTGGGCCAGACCCTGAATAGCCGGTGGCAGCGTGGCCGAGAACAGCAGGTTCTGGCGCTGGATGGGCAAGAGCGCGAGGATGCGGGACAGTTCTTCGGCAAAGCCCAGATCGATAAGACGGTCAGCCTCATCCAGCACGAGAGTGGCCACCTGCGAGAGCTTGAGCGCGTTGTGGTCGACCAGGTCCAGCAGGCGGCCCGGCGTGGCCACCACGATGTCGGTACCCCCGCGCAGGCCCATCATCTGCGGGTTGATGGAGACGCCACCAAAGACCACGCTGACCTTGACGGGCTCGCTCATATGCTGGGCCAGCGTGCGGACCGACTCCCCGATCTGGGCCGCGAGTTCGCGGGTGGGCACAAGCATCAGCACGCGCGCCTGCCGTGGCCGCTCACGCGGCGTATCGTGAAAGCGCTGCAGCAGTGGCAGCACAAAGGCCGCCGTCTTGCCGGAGCCGGTGTCGGCCGAGCCGAGCACGTCCTGGCCCTGCAGGATCGCGGGAATCGCCGCGCTCTGGATGGCCGTGGGCGCCAGGTAGCCGCGCTCGCTGACGGCGCGGACAAGGGCGGGGCACAGACCCAGGGTGGAAAAAGGCATGTCGTCCGATGGTAAGGATGCAGGATGCCGGCAGTGTGCTCAGGCCTGGAGGGCCTGCAGCACATGCTCTGCCGTGGCGGGGGCTGTGAGCTTAACAGGCTGGCTGTCGCCGCGGGCCGCGGCCACGGCATGGCGCAGGGCTTCATACACGCTGATGGCGAGCATGAACGGGGGCTCGCCCACCGCCTTGCTGCCAAACACGTTGTCTTCACGGTTGGGCTCGGGCCAGAAATCCACCCGGAACTGTGCGGGCACATCGCCGGCTGTGGGGATCTTGTAGGTGCTGGGGGCGTGCGTGCTCAGCAGGCCGTTGTCGTTCCACACAAGCTGCTCGGTGGTGAGCCAGCCCATGCCCTGCACGAAGCCCCCTTCGATCTGGCCCAGGTCAATGGCCGGGTTGATGGAGCGGCCCACGTCATGCAGGATGTCCACCTTCAGTACGCGGCTTTCGCCGGTGAGGGTGTCAATCGCCACCTCGGTGCAGGCTGCGCCATAGGCAAAGTAGTAGAAGGGTCGCCCGCTCAGGGTGGTCTTGTCGTAGTGGATCTTGGGGGTGCGATAAAAGCCATCGCTCCAGAGCTGGATGCGGTTGGCATAAGCCTGTTTCACCACGTCATCGAAGCCGCGCGTGCTCTTGGGCGTGATCACCTGACCCGCCTCGAAGCGCACCGCACCTGCGCCGCAGCCGTCGAGCCCGCAGACGAATTGCGCGAGGTTGTCGCGCACATGGCGTGCCGCGAACTGGGCCGCACGGCCATTGAGGTCGGTGCCTGCCGAGGCGGCGGTGGCCGAGGCGTTGGGGATCTTGCTGGTGTCGCTCGCGGTGGCCAGCACGCGCGCGAAGGGAACACCGAGTTCGTCGGCGACGATCTGCGCCACCTTGGTGTTGAGGCCCTGGCCCATCTCGGTGCCGCCGTGGTTCACCTGTACGCTGCCGTCGGTGTACACATGCACCAGCGCGCCGGCCTGGTTGAACAGCGTGGCGGTGAACGAGATGCCGAACTTCACCGGCGTGATGGCGATGCCGCGCTTGAGCACGGGGCTCTTGGCGTTCCAGGCGAAAATGGCGCTTAGCCTTTCCTGGTATTGGGAGGTATGCTCCAGTTTCGATAGCAATGGCTGCAGGATGTTGTCCTCCACCTGCATGCCGTAATGGGTGGTGTTGCGGTCCTCCACGCCATAGAGGTTGCGCTGGCGCACGGTGAGCGCATCGAGCCCGAGCTGGCGTGCGATGTCGCCCATGATGGCTTCGGTCACGATCATGCCCTGCGGGCCGCCAAAGCCGCGGAAGGCGGTGTTGCTCTGCAGGTGGGTCTTGCAGCGGTAGGAGGCGATCTCGACATGTTCGAGAAAGTAGGCGTTGTCGCAATGGAAGATCGCGCGGTCGGCTACCGGGCCGCTGAGGTCGGCGCTGAAGCCGCAGTTGACCGCCATCGTGAGTTGCAAGCCCAGAATGCGGCCGCTGTCGTCGAAGCCGACGACCCAGTCATAGGCGAAGGGGTGACGTTTGCCGGTGACCATGAAGTCGTCGTCGCGGTCCAACCGCAGCTTGACGGGACGCTTGAGTTTGTGTGCCGCGAGCGCGGCCCACACCGCCAGGTGCCCGGCCTGGGTTTCCTTGCCGCCAAAGCCGCCGCCCATGCGCCGGCACTCCACGCGCACCGCATGGTTGTCGATGCCAAGGGCGTGCGACACCCAGTGCTGCACCTCGCCGGGGTGCTGGGTGCTGGTGTGCACCAGCCACTGGTTCTGCTCCTGCGGTAGCACATAGGCCACCTGGCCCTCGAGGTAGAAGTGTTCCTGCCCTCCCACCTCCAGCGTGCCGCTGAGCTGGTGTGCTGCCTCGGCGATGGCCTGCGCCGCATCGCCGCGCTTGACGAAAACCGGCGGCAGCACATAGCTTTGGGCCTGCATCGCCTCCTGCACCGTGAGGATGGCGGGCAGGGGCTCGATATCCAGCTCGACCTTGCGTGCGGCATGGCGGGCCTGCATCACGGTGTCGGCCACCACGATGCCGACCACCTGGCCGATGTGCTCGACCTTGTCGGTGGCGAGGATGGGCTCATCCCCCACAAAGGTGGCCAGCATCGGGTGGCCGGGGATGTCGCGGGCGAGGATCACGTCGCGCACGCCGGGCATGGCAAGCGCTGCCCGCGTGTCCACGCCCAGGAGCCTGCCATGCGCCACGCGGGAGAGCACGGGCGCCGCATGCAGCGTGCCCTTGACCTCGGGGATGTCATCCACATAGTGGGCAGCACCCGCGACCTGGGCGGCCGCGCTTTCGTGGTGCACGGAATGGCCGCTGGCGCCTGGCGTCGCAGTGACCGCTGTGCTTGCCTGGAGATGCTCGGGGGCGTTCATGCTGCGCTGGCCTCCAGCGTGTCGAGGGAGAGGGCTTCCAGGTTGATCTGTTGCTGGCCCTGGCTTTCCAGCCAGAAGCGTTGCAGCAGGTTGCCCAGCACCTCGCTGCGGTAACTGGCCGAGGCGCGCATGTCTGACAGCGGGGTGAATTCGGCGCGCAGCACGGCCATGGCCTGTTGCACCGTGGCCTGCGTCCAGGGCTGGCCGGTCAGCGCAGCCTCGGTCCTGACGGCGCGTGCCGGTGTGGCCGCCACGCCGCCCGCACCGATGGAGGCGTTTGCTACCCGGCCGTTTTCAAGGTGCAGGCTCAGGGCCAGGCAGACGGCGGAGATGTCATCCTCAAAACGCTTGGAAATCTTGTACACCCGGGAGAACTCAGCCTGGGGCTTGGGCACCTTGATCCAGGCCAGCACCTCGTCGGGGCGCATGATGTTCTGGCGGTAGCCGGTGTAGAGGGCTTCGAGCGGCAGCTCGCGGTGACCGTGTTCGCTCATCAGCACCACGTTCGCACCCAGTGCAATCAGCAGCGGCATCGAGTCGCCGATGGGGGAGCCATTGGCCACGTTGCCGCCCAGCGTGCCGGAGTTGCGCACCGGCAGGCCGGCAAAGCGCTTGGCAAAGCTGTCGAGCTGGGGCCGGCCGGCCACCAGGGCCGCAAAGGCATCGCTCAGCGTGACGGCCGCGCCGATGGCGATGTGATGGGGGTAGTCCTCGATGCGGCGCAACTCTGCGACGCGTGTCACGTCGATCACCTTGGCGAACTGCCTGTGCTGCTTGTTGACCCACAGGCCGACATCGGTGCAGCCAGCCACGAGCTGGGCATCCTGGTGGGTGGCTCGCGCGGCCAGCAGAGCGGCCAGCGATGTTGGAGAAATATAGGAAAAATTGGCCTCCAGCCCTTTACCAGTGGGCACAAGCAGCTTCATTTTTTGTAGCAAACGGGGCTCGTCCAGGCGCACGACTGGCAGTTGGGCCATTTGCTGGGCAGCGTCCAGGATCGGCCGGTAGCCGGTACAGCGGCACAGGTTGCCCGAGAGTTCATGCTGCGCGAGTTCCCGTGTCACGGCCTCGCCCCGGGCCACATGGTTCTGGTACATGCCGAACAGGCTCATCACAAAGCCCGGTGTGCAAAAGCCGCACTGGCTGCCGTGGCAGTTCACCAGGGCCTGTTGTGCGGGGTGCAGCGTGCCGTCTGTGCCGGCCAGGTCTTCGGCGGTCCACAAAGCCATGCCGTCCACCGAGTGCGCCATGCGGATGCAGCTGTTGACCGCGCTGTACTTGATATGCTGGCCATCGGCCTCGCCCAGTACCACGGTGCAGGCGCCGCAGTCGCCTTCGTTGCAGCCCTCCTTGGTGCCGGTACAGCCCAGATCCTCCCGCAGCACCTCCAGCAGGGTGCGGGTGGGTGGTACATTGCGCAGCGAGACAAGTTCGTCGCGCCGCACGAATCGGATCACAGGGTTGTTCATGGGCAGGTCAATTTGCTCTAAGGTACAGCTTGAGGGTAAAACAGTGCAAGCGGCGGGGACATAAGGACGAGCATATGACATCCATGCGAACACAGGTATGAGGGATCACGCACTTTTCGACAAGATAGATCTACATTTGATCAGGGTCTTGCATACCGTGTTGACTGAACGCAGCGTTTCGAAAGCCGCCATCCGATTGGGCATGCACCAGCCGTCGGTGAGCGCGTCGCTCAAACGCCTGCGTGACTTTGCCGGCGATCCCCTGCTGGTGCGTTCGGGCACCGGCATGGTGCCCACGGATGCAGCCCTGCGCATGGTAGAGCCTGCGGCACGCATTCTGCGGGCGGCAGAGATGCTGTTTTCCGATGCCCGGGGTTTCGAGCCGGAGGCCGCGCGCGACACCTTCCGCGTGGCCGCGAGCGATTACCTCGACCCCTTGTTTCTGCCGCAACTGGTGGCGCAGATCAAGTCGCAGGCCCCACTGTGCCATATCGAAATCCACCCCCTGTCAGCCACATCAGACTACCGCACGCATCTCGCCCAGGGCGAGCTTGACGTGGTCATCGGCAACTGGCCCACACCGCCGGATGATCTGCATCTGGGCCGACTGTTTGGCGACGAGGTGGTGTGTCTGGTGGCCAAGAAGCACCCAGCCGTGCGCCGGGGCTGGACGCCAGACGAGTGGCTGGCAGCGGACCACATTGCGCCCACACCCACCCATCCCGGGGCTCGCGGCGTGATTGACGACTACCTCGACTCACGGGGCCTGCAGCGCAACATCACGGCCCGCTGCCCGCATTTCGGCCTGATTCCCGCCATGGTGGCATCCACCTTGCTTGTGTTGACCACGGGTCGTCAGTACTGCGAGCGCTATCTGGACAGCCTGCCGGTGAAAATACTGCCATGCCCCATCGAGTTTCCGCGTCTGATGTACTACCAACTCTGGCATGAGCGTACCCACACCTCGGCCAGTGCCAAGTGGCTGCGTGAGCGCGTCAAGTCAGTGGCCGCCACGCTGAGAAAAGAATGAGGAGAATGAGGATGAGCGCCGCATGACCCAGCCCCGACTCCAGCTAGAAGGTATCACCAAGCGCTACCCGGGCGTGGTGGCCAACCGCGACGTGTCCCTGACCGTGTTGCCCGGCCAGACCCATGCGGTACTGGGCGAGAACGGTGCAGGCAAGTCCACGCTGATGAAGATCATCTACGGCGCGGTCAAGCCCGACGAGGGCCGCGTGCTGTTCAACGGCAAGGAGGTGCGCATCCGCAATCCGCAGGAGGCGCGCGCGCTGGGCATCAGCATGGTGTTCCAGCATTTCAGTCTGTTCGACACCATCACCGTGGCCGAGAACGTCTGGCTGGGGCAGGACAAGCGCTTGAGCCTGGCCGACGTCACGAAGAGCATCACGGCCAAGGCCGCCGAGTACGGGCTCGACATCGACCCGGCCCGCCCCGTGCACACCCTGAGCGTGGGGGAAATGCAGCGGGTGGAGATCATCCGTGCGCTCTTGAGCCAGCCGCAGTTGCTGATCCTTGATGAGCCGACTTCGGTGCTGACGCCGCAGGCGGTGGAAAAGCTGTTCGTGGTACTGCGCAAGCTGGCCAGTGAAGGTTGCAGCATCCTCTACATCAGCCACAAGCTCGACGAAATCCGCGCCCTCTGTGATGCCTGCACCGTGATGCGGGGCGGCGTGGTCACCGGGGTGTGCAACCCGGCGAACGAGACCAATGCCTCCCTGTCCACCCTGATGATCGGTGCCGAGCCGCCAAAGCTCACGCACCGCGAAGCCCACCTGGGTGAACCGGTGCTGCGCGTGCAGTCGCTTCATCTGGCACGACAGGACCAGTTCGGCGTGAACCTGGAAGATGTGTCGCTGCAGGTGAGGGCGGGTGAGGTGCTCGGCATCGCCGGCGTGTCGGGCAATGGGCAGCGTGAGCTGCTGTACGCCTTGTCGGGAGAGGACACGCGCGCTGCACCGGGCGCGATCCTGCTGGGTGAGGCCGATGCTTCGAAACTGCATCCAGGCGCGCGGCGCAAGCTGGGCCTGCATTTCGTGCCGGAAGAGCGGCTGGGGCGCGGGGCCGTGCCCACCATGGGCCTGGCCCACAACCTGCTGCTCACACGGCGGGAGGCCATTGCTTTTCCGGGCTTTGCCGGTGGCTGGATCAATCTGCACCGCCTGCAGAACCAGGCGGCCGACATCATTGCGCGCTTCAACGTGAAGGCCCATGGCCCGAATGCGGCGGCACGTTCCCTCTCGGGTGGCAATCTGCAGAAATTCATTGTGGGCCGGGAGATCGACGCCAAACCGAAGCTGCTGATCGTGTCGCAGCCGACCTGGGGCGTGGACGTGGGTGCTGCGGCACAGATCCGTGGCGAAATCCTGGCCTTGCGCGACGCCGGTTGTGCGGTGCTGGTATTCAGCGACGAGCTGGAAGAGTTGTTTGAAGTCAGCGACCGCCTGCATGTGATTGCACGTGGCCGGCTGTCGCCCTCGATGTCGGTGCGCGAGGCGAATGTTCAGAAGATCGGGGAGTGGATGAGCGGACTGTGGAACCCCCTGGAGGTGCAAGATGCTCAAGCTTGAAACCCGTCCTCAACCCTCCAGCTTCTGGGGCTACGGCTCGCCCTTGCTGGCGCTGGCCGTGACCGTGGTGCTCGGTGTGATCCTGTTCATGGCGCTGGGCAAGGACCCGGTGCGCGGGCTGGAGGTGTTCTTCTGGGAGCCCATCAAAAGTGGCTACGCCCTGGGCGAGCTCATGGTCAAGGCCACGCCGCTGCTGCTCATTGCACTGGGGCTGGCCGTGTGTTTTCGCTCCAATGTGTGGAACATCGGCGCTGAGGGGCAGTACATCATCGGCGCGGTGGCCGCCAGCGGCGTGGCGCTGCTGGCCGACAAGTCCACGGGCGGCTGGATCGTGATTCCGGTCCTGCTGGCTGGCATGCTGGGCGGCATGCTGTGGGCCGGCATCACGGCGCTGCTGCGTGACCGCTTCAATGCCAATGAGATTTTGGTGAGCCTGATGCTGGTCTATGTGGCCAGCCTGGTGCTCGGCTACCTCGTCTATGGCCCCTGGAAAGACCCGCAGGGCTACAACTTCCCGCAGTCCAAGACCTTCGAAGCCATCACCCGCATCCCGCGCTTGTTTGATGGTTCGCGGGTCAGCATTGGGCTGGTGCTCGCGCTTCTCGGGGTGGGGGCGCTGTGGGTGTTCCTGTTCCGTACCCGAGCCGGCTTTGCCCAACTGGTGGGCGGGCTGGCACCCGATGCGGCGCGCTATGCTGGGTTCTCATCGCGCCAGGCCTTGTGGTTGGCGCTGCTGGTGTCCGGTGGCGCTGCGGGACTGGCCGGCGCGCTGGAAGTGGCCGGGCCGATCGGCCAGCTCACACCCTATGTACCGGCGGGCTACGGCTTTGCCGCCATCATTGTGGCCTTTGTGGGACGACTGCATCCGGTCGGGATGGTGTTCTCGGCCATCTTGATGAGCATGTTCTATATCGGCGGTGAGCTCGCGCAGTCGCGGCTGGGTTTGCCCAAATCGTTGACCGGGGTGTTTCAGGGGCTGCTGCTGTTTTCGCTGCTGGCCTGCGACACGCTGGTGAACTACCGCTTGAAGTGGGGGAAGAGATGATTCCAATGATGCAAGAAGTGAGGCACAGCTGATGGACTCCTACGCGCTCCTGCTGGCTGCCACGCTGAACGCGGGCACGGTACTCGCGCTGGCCTCGCTGGGCCTGCTGATCAACGAGAAGGCTGGCATCGTGAACCTCGGCGCCGAAGGCATGATGCTCTGCGCAGCACTTGCGGGCTTTGCGGCGGTGGTCTATACCGGCAGCGATACGCTGGGCTTTCTCGCCGGCATGGGGGCGGGCGCCTTGCTGGCCGCGTTCTTTGGCGTGCTGGTGATCTGGCTCAACACCAACCAGTACGCCACCGGCCTGGCGCTGAGCCTGTTCGGCGCCGGCTTCTCGGCCTTTGCCGGTACCACCTATGTGCAGGCGCAATTGCCACCCCGTCCCAGCTTTGCCATTCCGGGACTCAGCGATATACCGTTGGTGGGGCCAGCGCTGTTTCGGCATCACCCGATGGTCTACCTCACGGTGCTGCTGGCACTGGGGCTGATCTGGTTTCTGTACCGCACGCGGGCTGGCCTGGTGCTGCGCAGCGTGGGGGAAAGCCCCGAGTCGGCCCATGCGCTGGGGTATCCGGTACGCCGTATCCGGCTGCTGGCCGTGGTGGCGGGCGGTGCGCTGTGCGGCTTGGCGGGAGCCTATATTTCCATCATCTACACCCCATTGTGGGTAGAGGGCATGGTCGCAGGCAAAGGCTGGATTGCGCTGGCACTGACCACTTTTGCCACCTGGCGGCCGGCACGTGTCTTGCTTGGAGCCTACCTGTTCGGTGGCGTGACGATGCTGCAGTTTCACCTGCAGGGCGTTGGGGTGCAGGTGCCAAGCCAGTTCCTCAGCATGCTGCCCTATGTGGCGACCATTGTCGTGCTGGTGCTGATCTCGCGTAATCCACAATGGATTCGCGTGAATATGGCCGCTTCACTTGGAAAACCTTTTTATCCGGGTTCATAATTGATCCCGCCTTTGCTTCGCTAACTCTCTAACAAGAAGGACTCACCATGACTGATCTGCAAAAACGTTCGCTGCTGAAAATCGCAGCGCTGGGTACCGTGGCCAGCGCTGTGCTGGTCGGCTGCGGCAAGAAGGAAGAGCCGGCACCGGCGCCTGCACCGGCACCTGTGGCGGCGCCTGCGCCCAAGCCTGAGCCGCTCAAAATTGCGTTTGCCTACGTCGGCCCGGTGGGCGACGGCGGCTGGACCTTTGCACACGACAATGGCCGCAAGGCTGTCGAAAAAGAGTTTGGCGACAAGGTGGTGACCTCCTTCGTGGAGAACGTGCCCGAGTCGGCTGATGCCGAACGCGTGCTGCGTGACATGGCAGGCCAGGGCAACAAGCTGATCTTTGGCACCACCTTTGGCTATATGGAGCCCATGCTCAAAGTGGCGGCTGACAACAAGGCTGTCATGTTCGAGCACGCCACCGGCTACAAGCAGGCCGAGAACATGCGCACCTATGACAGCCGTACCTACGAAGGTGCGTACATGGCGGGGGTGATCGCCGGCAAGATGACCAAGACCAACACGCTGGGCGTGGTGGCCTCGATCCCAATCCCCGAGGTGATCCGCAACATCAACAGCTTCACGCTGGGTGCGCAGTCGAGCAATCCCAAGGTCAAGACCCGCGTGGTCTGGGTCAACGAGTGGTTCAGCCCGCCCAAGGAAACCGAAGCCGCCACCTCGCTGATCAACGGCGGCGCTGACGTGCTGTTCCAGAACACCGACTCTGCCGCTGTGCTCAAGACCGCACAGGACAAGGGCAAGCGCGCCTTTGGCTGGGATTCCGACATGACCGCCTATGGCCCGCAGGCTCACCTGGCTTCTGCCGTGATCAACTGGGGTCCGTACTACATCAAGTCCGTGCGCGAGGCACTGGATGGCAGCTGGAAGGGGGGTACGGCTTCCTGGTGGGGTGTGAAGGAAGGCGCGATCGACCTCGTCTCCATCGCTGACGACGTGCCTGCTGAAACCAAAGCCAAAGTGGAAGAAGTCAAGAAGGGCCTGAAGGACGGCACGTTTGCTATCTGGAAAGGTCCGATCATGGACAACACCGGCAAGGAAATGATCAAGAAGGATGAAGTGGCCGACGACAAGTTCCTCGGCGGCCTGAACTTCTATGTGAAGGGTGTTGAAGGCAAGGTGCCGGGCGGCAAGTAAAACGCCGGTTGACCGAGTCGCACAAGGGGCTGTCTTCGGGCAGCTCTTTGTCTTTTGGCCGGCCCATTCTGCATCCTGCAGGGTGGGTGAACAGGCCCCAGAGGGGAATGAACATGAAGAACATCCAAGCTGTTGCTGCCGACCGGCTCCCAGCACTGCTGTGCCAGATGCCCAAGGCCGAGCTGCACATCCATATCGAAGGCTCACTGGAGCCCGAACTGATTTTTGCCCTGGCCCAGCGTAACGGCCTGAGCCTGCCTTACCCGAGCGTGGAGGCCTTACGCGCTGCCTATGCCTTCACCAACCTGCAGAGTTTTCTCGACATCTACTACGCCGGTGCGAGCGTGCTGCTGCACGAGGCCGATTTCTACGACATGGCCTGGGCCTATTTCGAGCGGGCTGCTGCCGATAACGTGGTGCACACCGAACTGTTTTTCGACCCGCAGACCCACACCGCACGCGGTGTGGGCATGGGCACAGTGGTCAACGGCCTGCACCGCGCCTGCGTGGATGCGCAGGCCCGGCTGGGCATCAGTGCCTCGCTCATCATGTGTTTTCTGCGGCACCTGAGGCAGCAGGAGGCGTTGGAGACGCTGGAGCAGGCCTTGCCCTACCGCGACAAGATCATTGGCGTTGGGCTGGACTCCGGCGAGGTGGGCAACCCGCCCGAAAAGTTTGCCGAGGTGTTTACGCGTTGCCGTGCCTTGGGCCTGCATCTGGTGGCACACGCCGGCGAGGAGGGGCCGCCTGCCTACATCTGGGCAGCACTCGATGTGCTCAAGGTGGAGCGCATCGACCATGGGGTGCAGTCGAGCAAAGACCCCGCGCTGATGCAGCGCCTGGCCAAGGAGCGAGTCGCGCTGACCGTGTGTCCGCTGTCCAACCTCAAGCTCTGTGTGTTTCCCGATCTCGCACAGCACAATCTGCGCGAACTCCTCGATGCCGGGCTGGCCGTCACCATCAACTCGGATGATCCGGCCTATTTCGGTGGCTACATGAACGACAACTTCACCCAGACTTTTGCGGCGCTGGGCCTGAACGCCCAGCATGCCTACACGCTGGCACGCAACAGTTTCGAGGCCAGCTTTATCGACGCCGCAGCCAAGCAGCGCCATATCGCGCAACTGGATGCCTGTTTTGACGCATTCCAGTAAGCCACATGCCCGCAGGGGCAGGACCGGACAATAAGGTTTATCGGCCCCGGCCTATACCGTGGTCAGGGCGCTGGGTTACGCTAGCGGCATGAACGCCTACCGAGCCTCCATCCTCTACTTTTCCGGTCCCGCGCAAGCCGTGCTGGAGTCGGATGGCTTGCTGGTGGTGGGGCCGGACGCCCGCGGACGGCGGGTGGTGCAGGCGCTGGGGCCTTATGACCCGCTGCACCGGCACTATCCGCACGTGAATGTGCAGCACCTGCCCGGGCGCATCATTGCCCCCGGTTTTGTGGACATGCACATCCATTACCCGCAACTCGATGTGATCGGCTCGCCCGCCGAGGGCCTGCTGCCCTGGCTGGAGCACTACACCTTTCCCCATGAGAAACGGTTTGCATCCCCTGAATACAATGCTCAAGCTGCTGCGTTTTTCATAGCAGAGTTGCTGCGCAACGGGGTCACCACGGCGCTGGCCTTCGCCAGTTCACACCCGGCTTCGGTCGATGCGCTGCTGGGCCAGGCGCAGGCACATGGCATGCGCATGATGGCCGGCAAGGTGCTGATGGACCAGCACGCGCCCGACGGGGTACGCGACGAGACCGAACAAAGCCTGCTGGATACCGAGGCGCTGATTGCACGCTGGCATGGTGTGGACCGGCTGGGCTATGCGATCACGCCGCGTTTTGTGCCCAGTTGCAGCGAGGCGCAATTGCGCGGCGCGGGCGAGCTGGCCGCACGCCACCCCGATGTGTGGATCCAGTCGCACGTGGCGGAGAACAAGGATGAGATTGCCTGGGTGCACCGCCTCTTCCCGCAGGCGCGCAGCTACCTCGGCGTCTATGAGGCGTTTGGCCTGCTGCGCCCACGCGCCGTCTATGCACATTGCATCCATCTGGACGACGAGGACCGTGCGCTGCTGCGGGACACCGGCGCCGCTGCCGCGGTGAGCCCGACCAGCAACCTGTTTCTGGGCAGCGGATTTTTCGATTACGTGGCGGCCGACCGCGTGGGCCATGCCTATGGCCTGGCCAGCGACGTGGGTGGCGGCACCAGCTTCAGCCCGTTTCACACCATGTTGGCGGCCTACTATGTGGGGCGCGAAGGGCAGACCAAGCCGGGCATCTCGCTGCCACCCCAGCAGCTGTGGTGGCAGCACACGGCGGGTGCAGCGCAAGCGCTGGGTCTGGGCGGCGTGGTGGGTAATCTGCAGCCCGGCTGCGAGGCCGACTTTGTCGTGCTGAACCCGAGCGCCACCCCCTTGCTGGCACGCAAGACGGCCCAGGCGGGTAACCTCGATGAGCTGCTGTTTGCGATGATTGTGCTGGGAGACGACCGGCTGATCGAGAAAACCGTGATCTCGCAGGCGCGCAGTCCCGGGGCGATACCAGCTTGAGATTTGGTGCCAAATTGGCACTTCGCCCATGATGGATGGGCGTAGAAAGCTATATTTCTGATAGCAAATTGCCGCTTGCCGAGACTGTTCGCGCGCTTGCCTACAATCACGGGCAACGCAAGGAAACATTCGAATGAGCATCAAGAGCGATAAATGGATACGCCGCATGGCGGAGACCTCCGGCATGATCGAGCCCTTCGAGCCCGGCCAGATCCGCGAGCGCGAGGGCAGCAAGATCATCTCTTACGGCACCAGCAGCTATGGCTACGACATCCGCTGTGCGCCCGAGTTCAAGGTGTTCACCAACATCCACAGCACGGTGGTGGACCCGAAGAACTTTGATGAGAAAAGCTTTGTGGATTTCCACGATGACGTCTGCATCATCCCGCCCAACAGCTTTGCACTGGCGCGCACGGTGGAGTATTTCCGCATCCCGCGCAACGTGCTCACCATCTGCCTGGGGAAAAGCACCTACGCGCGTTGCGGCATCATCGTCAACGTGACGCCCTTTGAGCCCGAGTGGGAAGGCTATGTGACGCTGGAATTCAGCAACACCACGCCGCTGCCGGCCAAGATCTACGCGGGCGAAGGCTGCGCCCAGGTGCTGTTCTTCGAGAGCGACGAAGTCTGCGAGACCAGTTACAAGGACCGCGGGGGCAAGTACCAGGGCCAGCGCGGGGTCACGCTGCCCAAGGCCTGAGCGGCCGGCACAAAACAAAGGCCCGCAGGCTTAACCAGCGAGCCGTGCAAGGATCGCCGCGCGTTTCAGCGCAATACCAGCACCGGCACAGTCGAGTGCGTGAGCACGTGCTGGGTCTCGCTGCCCAGCAGCAGGCGCTTGATACCCTTGCGGCCATGCGAGGCCATGACCACGAGGTCGCACTTGTACTTGCTGCTGGCGGCAACAATGGCTTCGGCAATCAGGTCAGACTTGACCGTGACCGCGCGGGCCTTGACGCCCTTGGCGAAAGCCGCGTCCTTCACGGCATCGGCAATGCTCTGCCCATGCGCGGTCCACTCTTTCTCGATGCGCTTGATGTCCTGGGCCGGCATGGCCACATTGCCCTCGAAGTAGCTCACAGGGTAGCGTGGCACAACCTTGAGGGCGACCAGCTCGGCGCCGTTCAACGCGGCCAGCTTGATGGCGTGGGTGACGGCCTTTTTGGACAGTGCCGAGCCGTCGGTGGCGACGAGGATGCGTTCGTACATGGACATGATGCTGTTTTTCCAGGATGATGAGACGTCGCCAGCTTAGTGTGCAGCCATGCCCCAGACTTTGATCCAGGTCAAGCCTCATGCCGGACCGCCCCGGTACGCTCAAGGCATGCCAGTTGCTGCTACGGTAGAACCGTCCTTTTTCCCTGCCTGCGAGCTTGCACAGGCTCCGGCCATGCTCGGCGTGGATCCTGCCCTGCAGCTGCTGGACGATCCGGTCGAATGGTCGGCCTTCAGCAGCGAGCTGGCGGCCACCCCCGGCACCTGGGAATCCAGTGTCGCCATCGAAGGCATGCACTGTGCCGCCTGCGCCCTGAGTGTGGAAGATGTGCTGAAAGCCGTGCCCGGCGTGCTGGGTGCTGAGGTCAGCGCGGCCAGCCACCGGGCCCGCATCCGCTGGCAGGACGCACAGACACGGCCCTCCGAGTGGATGACCGCCTTGCAGCGCGCGGGTTACCGCGCCCTGCTGGTGGGCGACATGCAGGCTGCCAACCGCCGCCAGGCCGAGTCCCGCCGGGCCCTGTGGCGCTGGCTGGTCGCCGGACTGTGCATGATGCAGGTGATGATGTATTCCACACCGGCCTATGTGGCCGAGCCGGGGGACATCACGCCCGACATGCTGTCGCTGCTGCGCTGGGCTTCCTGGGTGCTGAGCCTGCCGGTGCTGCTGTTTTCCAGCGGTCCCTTCTTCCAGCAGGCCTGGCGTGACCTGAAGCGCCGCCAGATCAGCATGGACCTGCCCGTGGCGCTGGGCATTCTCATCACTTTCGCGGTCAGCACGGCCGGCACCTTTGAGCCCAATGGCAGCTTTGGGCAGGAGGTTTATTTCGACTCGCTCACGATGTTCGTGTTTTTCCTGCTCACCGGGCGCTGGCTGGAGCTGCGTCTGCGCGACCGCACGGCGGGCGCGCTTGATGCCTTGGTCAACCGCCTGCCTGACAGCGTGGAACGCCGTGCTGCCGACGGCCGCTTCGAGCGCGTGGCCGTGCGCAGGCTGCAGGCGGGCGACTTTATTCGTGTGCAGGCTGGCGAGGCTTTTCCGGCGGACGGGCTGGTCATGGAGGGCGAGACGCTGGCGGACGAGGCGCTGCTGACCGGCGAGTCCCACCCGTTGCCGCGCGGCCCCGGTGCCGCGGTGGTGGCGGGCAGCCACAACCTGTCGGCCCCCGTGCTGGTGCAGGTCATGAAGGTGGGGGCGCAAACCCGCTTCGCCCAGATCGTGGCGCTGATGGAGAGTGCGGCGCTAGACAAGCCCCAGCTGGCCAAACTGGCCGACCGTATTGCACGGCCTTTTCTGCTGGCGGTGCTGCTGGCGGCCGGTGCTGCCGGGGCCTACTGGTGGCCGCAGGATCCGGGCCATGCCTTGATGGTGGCGGTGGCTGTGCTGGTTGTCACGTGCCCCTGCGCGCTGTCACTGGCCACGCCGGCGGCCATGCTGGCTTCGGCGGGTGCACTGGCGCGCAGTGGCGTGTTGGTGCGGCGTCTGCAGGCCTTCGAGGCACTGGCCGAGGTGGACAGCTTTGTTTTTGACAAGACCGGCACCCTGACGCGGGACGCCTTTGTGCTCAGCGATGTGCGCCTGCGCGCGGGTCAGACGCGTGAGCGCGTGCTGGGCATGGCGGCAGCACTGGCGCAGCAGTCCCTGCATCCCGTGTCGAGGGCCCTGGCTGCGGCCGGGCGAGTCACAGCCTGGCAGGCCACGCAGGTGAAGGAAGTCATGGGGCAGGGCCTGTCGGGCGAGGTGCATCAGCCGGGTGATGTGACGGCACTGCATGCTCTGCGGCTGGGCTCGCCAGTTTTTTGCCAGGTGAAACCAGAAGAGGGTGACGAGCTGCTCGTTTACCTGGCGGACGCGCAGGGCTGGCTGGCGACATTTGCATTCCAGGAAGACCTGCGGCCTGACACCCGGGAGACCCTGCAAGCCTTGCAGGCTGCGGGGCTGGAGGTGCAGGTGCTGTCGGGCGACACGCCCCGGGCAGCGGCGCGCGTGGCGGCTCAGGCCGGTATTGCGCAGGTTCGGGGCGGCTGCAGTCCGGACGACAAGCTGGCTTATCTGCAGGCAGCTCAGCAGCGCGGGTGCAAGGTGGCGATGGTGGGGGACGGGCTCAACGACGGCCCGGTGCTGGCCGGTGCACATGTTTCGTTTGCCATTGGCCAGGCTGTGCCGCTGGCCCGTGACCGGGCAGATTTCGTGCTGCCGGGCGGGCAACTGGCCGGTGTGCTGCAAACCTGGCGGCTGGCACGACGCACCATGCGCGTGGTGAGGCAGAACCTGCTCTGGGCCGCACTTTACAACGCGGTGTGCATACCGCTGGCGGTTGTGGGCTGGTTGCCAGCCTGGGCTGCGGGCATCGGTATGGCAGCGAGTTCACTGCTGGTGGTGGTCAATGCCTTGCGGCTGGCAGCACGCCTGCCCATGGCGGGGGGGCGTTAATGGATATTCTCTTTTTGCTGATTCCGCTGTCTGTGGTGCTGGTTTTGCTGATTCTGGCCGCCCTGTGGTGGGCGGTTGACCGGGGCCAGTTCGAGGAAATCGAGCAGGAAGGCGAGCGCATTCTCCATAACGATTGATTTGAATCAAACCGCGCCGGGGTGAATACCCGGATACTTTGTAGAACAAAAAAACGAGGTGCTTGATGAACGCTACTGCGACACAGACTTCTGCCTATAACGACACAGTTGTCCGGCAGTTTTCCATCATGGCCGTGGTTTGGGGTGTGGTTGGCATGCTGGTGGGCGTCATTATTGCCTCCCAGCTGGCCTGGCCAGAACTCAACTTCGGTATTCCATGGCTCAGCTACGGACGCTTGCGACCACTGCATACCAATGCGGTGATCTTTGCGTTTGGTGGCTGTGCGCTGATTGGTTCCAGCTATTACGTGGTGCAGCGGACCTGTCAGGTTCGCTTGTTCGCGGGGCGGCTGGCGGCCTTCAGTTTCTGGGGTTGGCAGGCCGTGATCGTGGCCGCGGCCATCAGCCTGCCGCTGGGCTACACCTCCGGCAAGGAATATGCCGAGCTGGAGTGGCCAATTGACATCCTGATCACGCTGGTCTGGGTGTCCTATGCGGTTGTTTTCTTCGGCACCATCGGCATTCGCAAGGTTCGTCACATCTATGTGGCCAACTGGTTCTATGGCGCCTTCATCCTGGCTGTGGCGCTGTTGCACGTGGTCAACAGCGCGGCCATACCCGTGAGCTTCATGAAGTCCTACTCCGCCTATGCAGGTGTACAGGACGCCATGGTGCAGTGGTGGTATGGGCATAACGCGGTGGGCTTCTTCCTCACGGCCGGTTTCCTGGGCATGATGTATTACTTCATCCCGAAGCAGGCCGAGCGGCCGGTGTATTCCTACCGCCTGTCGATTGTGCACTTCTGGGCGCTGATCTTTACCTACATGTGGGCGGGCCCGCACCACCTGCACTACACAGCCCTGCCGGACTGGACACAATCTGTCGGCATGGTGTTCTCGCTGATTCTGCTCGCACCGAGCTGGGGTGGCATGATCAACGGCATCATGACCCTGTCAGGTGCCTGGCACAAGCTGCGTGACGACCCGATCCTGCGTTTCCTGATCGTGTCCCTCTCGTTCTACGGCATGAGCACGTTCGAAGGCCCGATGATGTCAATCAAGACCGTCAACGCGCTGTCGCACTACACCGACTGGACCATTGGCCACGTGCACTCCGGTGCGCTCGGCTGGGTGGGTCTGATCACGATGGGTTCGCTCTATTACCTGATTCCGCGGCTCTACGGCCAGAAGAAAATGTATTCGATTCGTGCGATCGAGATCCACTTCTGGACTGCCACGATCGGTATCGTGCTGTACATCGCTGCGATGTGGATTGCCGGTGTGATGCAGGGCCTGATGTGGCGTGCCATCAATACCGATGGCACCCTGACCTACACTTTTGTTGAATCGGTGAAGGCGACCTACCCGTTCTATGTGATTCGCATGCTGGGTGGTCTGCTCTACCTGGGAGGCATGCTGGTCATGGCCTGGAACGTCGCGATGACGATCGCCTCCGGCCGCTCGACCTCCGTATCCATTCCCGCCGTAGCGGCCCACGCCTGAGGAGTAGCTTTGATGAATACCGATAGCAAGGCCAAACCCGGCTTCAGTCACGAGAAGATCGAGACCAACAACTTCCTCATGATCATCCTGATCCTGATCGTGGTGGCGGTTGGCGGTCTGGTGGAAATCGTACCCCTGTTCTTCCAGAAATCCACCACCGAGCCCGTCAAAGGGGTGATGCCCTATACGGCCATGCAACTGGTAGGCCGTGATATCTACCTGCGCGAGGGCTGCTACAACTGCCACTCGCAGATGATCCGCCCGTTCCGCTCCGAGACCCTGCGCTACGGCCACTATTCGGTGGCGGGCGAGTTTGTCTACGACCACCCCTTCCAGTGGGGCAGCAAGCGCACCGGGCCCGACCTGCAGCGTGTGGGTGGCCGCTACAGCGACGAGTGGCACCGTGTGCACCTGAACAACCCGCGTGACCTGGTGCCCGAGTCCAACATGCCAGCCTACCCCTGGCTGGAAAAAACACCGGTCGAGCCTGCCAGTGTCGCTCCTCGCATGAAAGCATTGCGCATTGTGGGTGTGCCTTATACCGATGAGCAGATTGCAGGCGCTGCTGATGAGGTCAAAGGCAAGACTGAGGTCGAGGCGCTGGTGGCCTATTTGCAGGTGCTTGGGCACGCATTGAAATAAGGAATGGCCATCATGGATATCAACACACTGCGGATACTGACCACGCTTGCCAGCTTTGCCATCTTTATTGGCATCGTCGTCTGGGCCTATTCGGGTCGCAACCGGGAGCGCTTCGAGGAAGCAGCGCAACTGCCCTTTGAACAAGACTGAACCTGAAAGCGAAAACGCATCATGAGCGACTTCACAAGCAACTTCTGGTCCACCTATGTATGGGTTCTGACCGTGGTCAGCATCGTGGCCTGCCTTATCCTGCTCATTGTCACGGCCCGCAAGAAGGTCGCACCGAGCGCTGACAACACGACCGGCCACGTCTGGGACGAGGATCTCCGCGAGATGAACAACCCACTGCCGCGTTGGTGGATGTGGCTGTTTGTCATCACCATCGTGTTCGGCTTTGGCTATCTGGCCGCCTACCCCGGACTGGGAACCTACGCCGGCTCTCTGGGCTGGAGTTCACGTGGTGCCTACACGTCCGAAGTGGACAAGGCGCAGCGTGAATTGGCGCCGCTGTATGCGCGCTTTACCGCCATGACGGCAGAGGACATTGTGCGCGACCCGCAGGCCATGGCCATCGGCGACCGCCTGTTCATGAACAACTGCTCACAGTGTCATGGCTCTGACGCCCGTGGCAGCAAGAGCTTTCCCAACCTGACGGATGGTGACTGGCTGCACGGTGGCACGCCTGAGAAGATTGTCGAGACGATTACCAAGGGTCGCATCGGCAATATGCCACCCATGGCGGCCGCTGTGGGAACACCTGACGATGTCAAGAACGTAGCGCAGTATGTGCTCAAGCTCTCCGGTAGCCCGCATGACTCTCTTCGCGCAGCCTTGGGCAAGTCGAAATTCGCCGCCTGTGCCGCCTGTCATGGCATGGACGGCAAGGGCAATCAGGCACTTGGCGCGCCGAACCTGACTGACGACATCTGGCTGCATGGCTGGGGTGAGGATGCCATTGTGGCGATGATCAACAACGGCAAGGTCAACCAGATGCCGGCACAGGAAGGCAAGCTGACCGAAGCGCAAATTCACGTGTTGGCATCCTATGTCTGGGGTTTTTCGAACAAGCCTGGCGACAAGAAGCTGTGACCGATACGGGAGTTGATGTTGGAGTCTGACGCCAAGCGAAAAATCATTCCTATCCTGCCTGCCGGGCTGGATGAGGAGATGGTGTCGCTCTACGAATCGCAGCAAAAGGTTTATCCACGTTCGGTCAGTGGCCTGTTCACACGCTGGCGCTGGGGCTTTGTGTTCCTCACTCAGCTTGTGTTTTATGGCCTGCCCTGGCTTGAATGGGGCCAGCGACAGGCCGTGCTGTTCGACCTCGGCGCACGGCGCTTCTATATTTTCGGCCTGGTTCTTTACCCGCAGGACCTGATCTACCTCACGGCCCTGCTGGTTATCTCCGCACTCTCACTGTTTCTGTTCACGGCGGTGGCCGGGCGCCTGTGGTGTGGCTTCAGTTGCCCGCAAACGGTCTACACGGAAATGTTCTTGTGGATCGAGCGCAAGATTGAAGGTGACAGAACAGCCCGTATGCGACTGGATGGCGCCCCCTTGTCTGCGAAAAAGCTGTTCAAGAAATGGCTCAAGCACGTCGTCTGGATTGCCGTGGCCATGTGGACAGGTTTCACCTTTGTCGGCTATTTCACGCCGATTCAGGAGTTGGGTCTTTCCTTCATGCAGTGGAGCATGGGACCCTGGGAGACATTCTGGGTATTTTTCTATGGCTTTGCGACCTATGGCAACGCCGGTTTCATGCGCGAGCAGGTCTGCAAGTACATGTGTCCCTACGCCCGTTTCCAGAGTGCCATGTTCGACAAGGACACCCTGATCGTGACCTATGACGAGGTGCGCGGCGAAGCACGTGGTGCACGCTCCAAAAAGGATGATCCCAAGCAGCTCGGACTGGGCGATTGTGTGGACTGCACGCTGTGCGTGCAGGTATGTCCGACCGGCATTGATATCCGTGAGGGGCTGCAGTATGAGTGCATCAGCTGTGGCGCCTGTGTGGACATCTGCGATACCGTGATGGACAAGATGAACTACCCGCGTGGTCTGGTGCGTTTCTCGACGCAAAATGGCATGCGCAACCAGTGGACCCAGAGCCAGATGCTGCGCCGGGTCTTCAGGCCCAGGGTATTGGTATACACCGGCATTTTGCTGGCGCTGTGCGTGGCGCTGCTTGCCAGCCTGTACTGGCGCACCCCGCTCAAGGTCGATGTGGTGCGTGACCGGGCCACGCTCTCGCGTATCGTCGCGGGCGGGCAACTGGAGAATGTGTACCGCTTGCAGGTGATGAATGCGACTGAACAAGCCCAGAGTTACCGGATCAGCGCGAGCGGTCTGTCGGGGCTGGTCGTTGCCACGGAAGCGCAGTTCACCGTGGAGCCTGCGCAATCACGCTGGGTGTCCGTGCGGCTGCATATCCCCTACGGATCGGCTGCGCCCGGCTCTCATCCCATCCATTTCGACATTGATGTTGTTGGTACGGATGTCCATGTTTCCGAGAAATCGGCATTTCTGGTGCCCCGCTGAGGAAAACAATCCATGTCTTCTGAAACTCTGCCTGTTGCATCGCGTCCCTGGTGGAAGTATGGCTATGTCTGGCTGGTGATCGCGGGCCCTTCAATCGTCATCGTCGCGGGCTTTGCCACCCTCTGGATTGCCATCCGCATTCCTGATCCCGTGGTGGCTGATGACTATTACCGTCAGGGGATCAACATCAACAAGACCCTGGAGCAGTCGGATGCCAGTCTGACGCCCGCCATGAAGGCCCGCAATCATGCGGCGACACCCGAGTTGCCCGTCAAGCCCTGAACAGCAGGTGCGGACGCTCCATCATGATTGAGTGGATAAATTGAGAGAGACAAGACACGTGCAAAAAAACAAAGAGGAGACAAAAGCATGTTGACCCGCTCCCGGATGCTGATGTATGTTGCCTGGCCGGCATTCCTGGCGGCCTGTGTGCTGGAGTTGCTGGTGTTTGCGCTGGTAGACCCGCATGAACTCTACTGGTTCGGCTCTTTGCTTTCGATGTCGCGCATGGGCGTCTATACCCTGGCTTTTTTCGCCTTCTGGATCATCACAGCGGCCACCTGCGCCTTGTCGGTGCTGCTGTCGCAGCCCTCGGCAATCAGCGGCAGGGATGCGAATTGACGACCAGCTTGAGGGCGTCAATGTCGTTGATCTGGATGTGACGCTGTTTGACCTCGACAATGCCGTCTTCGGCAAACTTTGAAAAAGTCCGGCTCACGGTCTCCAGCTTGAGGCCGAGGTAGCTGCCGATTTCCTCACGCGTCATGCGCAAGACCAGTTCTGACTGGGAGAAACCCCGGGCGTGCAGGCGCTGCACCAGGTTGAGCAGGAACACGGCCAGGCGCTCTTCGGCGCGCATGCTGCCCAGCAGCAGCATCACACCGTGCTCACGCACGATTTCCCGGCTCATGATCTTGTGTACATGGTGCTGCAGGGCATTGACTTCGCGCGAGAGTTCCTCGATCCGGTCGAAAGGCAGCACGCAGATTTCGGCATCTTCCAGCGCTATCGCGTCGCAGGTATGGTGGTCGTTGACGATGCCATCCAGTCCGATGATCTCCCCCGCCATCTGGAAGCCGGTGACCTGGTCCAGCCCCTCTTCCGTGGTCACGCAGGTCTTGAAGAAGCCGGTACGGATGGCGTAGAGCGAGGTGAAGGTGTCGCCGTTGTGGAACAGGGCGGTGCCACGCTTGATTCGCCGGCGGGTTGCCACCAGTTCGTCGATCTTGTTCAGTTCATCCGTATTCAGGCCAACCGGCATGCACAGTTCACGCAGGTTGCAATTCGAGCAGGCGACTTTGATGGCTTCCAGTTTCATGCGACGACCGGTTGTGAATTAAGAGTTTGACTCTACCATTGTTAATCCTGTGGGGCTAACCGGGCCATCTGGTGCCGGCTGTTGCACAGCTCGCATCCTGTCTTGCGGAAGACGGTTGGCCGGGAGGCGTTCATTCCATCAGGTTTGACCTATATCAACGCTGATTCAGAGGCATCAGGGCACAGTGGAGGCGTGTTTTTAGGAACCCTGATGAGCGTCGTTTCACCTGAATTATTACGTCGATTTGATGTGCCGGGGCCCCGTTATACCTCGTACCCGACAGCGGACCGTTTTGTCGAGGCATTTACCGAGGCCGACTATGCCCAGGCACTGGCCCAGCGTCGCCATGGCGCTGCCGCCATGTCCATGCCGCTCTCGCTGTATGTGCACATTCCGTTTTGTGAGTCCTTGTGCTATTACTGTGCCTGCAACAAGATCATCACCAAACACCATGAGCGGGCCGAGCCCTATCTGCGTTACCTGAGTCGGGAGATTGATCTCTACCTGGCCCAATTGGGAACCGGTCAGGTAGTTAGCCAACTTCATCTGGGTGGCGGTACGCCGACCTTTCTGAGTGACGACGAACTGCGTGAACTCATGGCCATGTTGCGGCGCAGTTTCACGCTGGCACCGGATGGCGAATATGCGATCGAAGTGGATCCTCGTACCGTGGATGCGGCCCGGCTTGCCACGCTGGCAGAACTCGGCTTCAACCGCTTGAGCTTTGGGGTGCAGGACTTTGACCCCGAGGTGCAGAAGGCCGTGCACCGGGTGCAACCTGCCGAGCAGGTGTTCGCGCTCATGGAAGCCGCGCGTGGTCTGGGGTTTGAATCCGCCAATGTGGATCTGATTTATGGTTTGCCCAGGCAGACCCCTGAATCCTTCGACCGCACGCTGGCTGAAGTCGTACGCCTGCGGCCTGAGCGCATCGCTCTGTATGCCTATGCCCATCTGCCGGAGCGCTTCAAGCCGCAACGGCGCATTATTTCGGCCGAGTTACCTGGCGCCGAGGCCAAGCTGGGCATGCTTTCGCAATCGCTCTCGATCTTTTCCGAAGCAGGATATGCTTATGTTGGTATGGACCATTTCGCGCTTCCCAAAGACCCGCTGGCAGTGGCCAAGCGCCAGGGGCGCTTGCACCGCAATTTTCAGGGTTACAGCACCCAACCGGACTGTGATCTGATCGGGCTGGGTGTTTCTGCCATTGGCAAAGTGGGTGCGACCTACAGCCAGAATGCCAAGACCATGGATGAGTACTGTGACCGCCTGAACCAGGGGCGTCTGCCCGTGATCCGGGGGCTGGCACTCACACGGGAAGACATGGTGCGCCGTGCCGTCATCATGGCGCTGATGTGCCAGGGCCGCGTGGTGTTCGAGTCGATCGAACTGGCCTGGTTACTGGATTTTCGCCGTTATTTCTCGGTGGAACTGGAGGCTTTGCAAGAGCTGGCCGATGCAGGTTTGGTGAAGGTGGGCGATTCTGATATCGAGGTGACCGAGCGTGGCTGGTACTTTGTGCGGGCCATTGCCATGGTGTTTGACCAGTACCTGCGTGCCGACCAACAGCGCACGCGGTTTTCCCGGATTATTTGAGCACGATGCAATCCACACTCGCCTGGACAGCACTGGTCATGGGGCTGGCAGGTGGCCCGCATTGTGTGGCTATGTGCGGAGCAGCTTGCACAGGGATTACACGGGTTTCAGTCGCACCCAAGGCCCGCTCGGCCTGGGAGTTTCAGGTGGGACGTGTCTTCGGCTATGCGGCTGCGGGAGCCGTGGCCGCTGCCGCCATGCAGAGCCTGGCCTGGCTGAGTCAACAGACCAGTGTGCTGAGACCGGCCTGGACCTTGATGCATGTGGCGGTGCTGGTCTGGGGGCTCATGTTGCTGCTGCAGGCACGTCAGCCGGCCTGGGTGGAGTCTTCCGGCCGTACGGTGTGGGCGCGCATCCGGCCACTGGCCAGCAAACGCGGAGGCCCGCTTGTCACGGGGGCGCTCTGGAGCTTCATGCCCTGCGGTTTGCTCTATTCTGCTTTGCTGGCAGCAGGCCTCAGTGGTGACTGGCTGGACGGTGCCATGTTCATGGCACTGTTCGCTGCAGGCAGCAGCGTCTCATTGTTACTGGCGCCGATGCTGGTGCTGTACCTGCATGACCATGCCAATCGCTGGCGCCAGGACTGGGGCACACGGCTGGCCGGCTTGCTGCTGGTGGCGGTGGCTGCATGGACGATATGGATGGACATGATGCCGCCCGGTACATCGCCATGGTGTATCACCTGACGCTCAGGCAGCACCCAGCGAGACCGATTCCAGGTAATACGGCACGTGGCAGGACCAGTGCAGCTCGCGTTCGATGCGCTGGCGCATGGCATCTGCAGCACTGGGCTCGCCATGGGTGATGAAGGTTTGCCGGGGGGCAGATTTGAAGCCTCGCAGCCAGCCGATGATCTCTCCCGCGTCGGCATGCGCGGACAGGCTGTCGAGTGAGCTGACTTCGGCCCGAACGGGGATGTCTTCTCCATGAATTCTGACGGTCGCGGCTCCGCTGACCAAAGAGGCTCCGCGTGTGCCGCCGGCCTGAAACCCTGCAAACAGAATGGTGTTTCGCTCATCTGGCGCAAAGGCCTTGATGTGATGCACCACGCGTCCGCCCGTCGCCATGCCACTGGCTGCCACGATGATCATGGGGTTGCGGTGTTTGTTGAGTTGTCGTGACTCGTCGGGGGTCTCCACGATCTTGACATCCCGCATCATGGCCTCGCATTCTGAGGCGCTGAGTCGCAATTCCTGGTGATGGTGCTGGAAGATGCGGGTCGCATGCGATGCCATGGGGCTGTTCAGGTAGACCGGAACGTGGGGAATGGTGCCCTGCTTCTGGAGCAGGTGGATGCAATACAGCAGGGTTTGTGTGCGTCCCACGGCAAAGGCAGGAATCACCAGAACGCCACCGCGCTTCACGGTTCTGTTGATCACCTGCGCGAGTTCTTTCATCACATCGCTGTGGCTGTGTTCGCGATTGCCGTAGGTCGATTCAACTACCAGGTAGTCGGCACCCTCCATGCGCACTGGCGGAGCCATTACCAGATCCTGGGGGCGGCCGATGTCACCCGAAAACAGGATGGAGCGAGAACCGTTGTCGATGCGTACAAAGGATGAACCGGGGATATGTCCGGAATGCTCCAGCGTGGCGTTGAGTCCGGGCGCAGGTTGAAAGCTGTGGCGAAGCTCGACCGGACTGAAAAGCCGCAGGCAGCGCTCGGCATCTTCACGTGTGTAGAGGGGCAATGCGGGCGAATGCTTGGAGAAGCTGTGGCGATTGGCGTATTCGGCCTCCTCTTCCTGCAGATAGCCGGCATCGGGCAGCATGATCTTGCACAGATCGAACGTGGCTTGGGTGCAGAACACCTTGCCCTTGAAGCCGTTCCGAGCCAGCAGGGGGATATGCCCTGAATGGTCAATGTGGGCATGGGTGAGCACTATCGCATCGATGGCTTCAGCATGTACAGGCAGGGGTGACCAGTTGCGATTGCGCAGCTGCTTGTAGCCCTGAAACAGGCCGCAGTCGATAAGGAGGTGGGATTTCTTGTGCTGGAGCAGGTATTTGGAGCCTGTGACCGTGTCGGTTGCGCCGAGAAACTGGAGATTCATGTGCGGGCCTAGTGACTAAGAAAAACACCAAGCCAGTGTAGTCCGGCAGATTGTCACTGGACTTGATACGGCTCAAGCCCGGTGCAGGCTATGAAGCTGAATGGCATGACTATGCTCTTGATGTTCGGATGTCGCTCAGATGGACAGGGCCTTGTCCTGCGCATCAAGCCTGCGCAAGGCCAATCTGGCAGCCGCCAAATCCCAGCCGGCCCAGCCGCAGCTCTTGAACAGCACGGGCCCGGCGGGTTTGTCATGACCCTGCCGAACGACCTCTGCCAGCGTTGCCAAGCCATGCACATCCAGTCCAGCCTGGAGCAGGTCGCCAGCTTCGTGCTGAGCCTGCGAGGTGTCCACCACGATGCGACCATGTTGAGCCATGTGCAGGCACAAGTCGGGGCTCAACTCCACCATGCCGGGGGTGAACGCGCCTACGGCCGCCATGAAGCTGTCCTTGCGCGGCAGCGCGTGCAGCACCACGGCACTGGCCGGAGTACAGGTCACGACCAAGGGGCAATCGGCCAGTGCGCTATTGGGGTCCTTTGCGACCCGGACCTTCAGGCCCAGGTTTCTGGCATGTTGTGCCAGTGACTGGGCACTTTGCTCGCTGCGTGAGGAAATCACGACATCCTGCAATTCCAGACCTGCGGCAAACGCTTCGAGGTGGGCTTTGCCCTGCACGCCAGCACCGACGATCAACAGTGGTCCCGCCGTGTTGGGAGCCAGGAGCCGGGCCGCAAGCAGGGACACGGCGGCCGTACGCCGGGCGGTGACCGTGGGACCATCGAGCACCAGGCGGCGCTCCCCATTGGTCACGTCAAATACCACGACGTCGCCTTGAATGGTGGGGCGCCTCACGCCCAGGGGACCTGGTCTGGCATTTGCCGGTGTGAAGGTAATCAGTTTGGTGATGGCTACGCGTTGGTCTATGGCGGGCATGACGAAGAGACTGCCGCCGTCAGGCAGGGCTTGCACGATTCGAGCGGGCACTTGCACCAAATCATCCTGCAGCAGGCGTCGAATTTCTTCAGTCAAGGCCGTATAGGGCAGTAGCGCAGCAGTCTGCAAGGCATCCATCAAAACGTCGGGCGTGTCGGTGGGTTTGTGCATGGTCTTACTTTACCGTTCCTGGCGAGTTCAATGCACAGCGGATGGCGATCCGCAAGCCGCGGATCATGTCGTCCAGCAGCATATTGGGCAAGCCCTGCTGGGGCAGGTACGGGACATGAATGAATCCTCCCTGTGTGCGCTTGAAGCCGCGTTGTGTGGCAAGCATGTGCATCAGCCCATAGAAAACATGGTTGCAGACGAAGCTGCCGGCTGACAGTGATATCTCGGCAGCCAGGCCTTCCCGCTGGAGTGCCGTCAGCATGTTCTTCACGGGCAGGGTGCTGAAATAGGCCGTAGGCCCCTCTGGAACTATGAGCTCATCCCGGGCTTGTACGCCGGCATTGTCCGGCAATGACGCATCACTGAGGTTGATCGCTATGCGCTCCAGTGACAATGCGCTGCGTCCACCGGCCTGACCGACACAGATCACCAGTACGGGGCGATGCAGTCGCACGAGCCTTGCCAGTTCTCCCGGAGCCATTGCAAACCGGGTCGGTAGCTGGGCACACACAACGCGATGCCCCGCAATCTTGCGACCATGCAGGGCCTGAACCGCCAGCCAACTGGGGTTGACCTCGCTACCGCCGAAAGGATCGAAACCCGTCAACAATACCAGCGGCTGTGGCGCCAAGGCTGGCCGTTTCCCTGGGGCTGACGGTGCTGGCCGTGGTGGACGCTTTTGGGCAGTTTGGGTTTTCAAGTTGGACGAACTCATGATGCGGGCACGATCTGGACAGGAGCCCCGGAAAGCCATGCAAGGGTTGCTGACCATGCCAGCCTGCAGCAATTGTGCTATATGGGGGATAATAGAGGTTTGCTCAAGAAACAGGGCACAACTTTCCCCTACTAGGTATTGATGACCCAAGCTGCTACCGAACCTTCTGGATCCGACGAAACCCGCCTCGACGCATTTTCTCAATTGCAACTGGCTGAGCCGCTGGCCCGCGCCGTGGCAGACATGGGCTATGAGTCCATGACGCCTATCCAGGCCCAGGCCATTCCAGTGGTGCTTCAGGGGCGTGACGTGATGGGGGCCGCGCAGACTGGTACGGGCAAGACGGCCGCGTTCGCGCTGCCCTTGCTGCAGCGCCTTCTCAAACACGAGAACAGCTCCACCTCGCCTGCCCGTCACCCCGTGCGGGCTCTGGTGCTGTTGCCGACCCGTGAGCTGGCCGACCAGGTGGCACAGGCCGTCAAATCCTATGCCAAGCACACCAACTTGCGTAGCACGGTGGTGTTCGGTGGCATGGACATGAAGCCGCAGACAGCTGAACTCAAAAAAGGGGTTGAGGTGCTCGTGGCGACGCCGGGGCGCTTGCTCGATCATATTGAAGCCAAGAATGCGGTGCTCAACCAGGTCGAATATGTGGTGCTGGACGAGGCCGACCGCATGCTGGACATTGGCTTTCTGCCTGATCTGCAGCGCATCCTGAGCTACCTGCCGAAGCAGCGCATCACCTTGCTGTTCTCGGCTACGTTTTCGCCCGAGATCAAGCGTTTGGCGGGCAGCTACCTGCAGGATCCGGTCACCATCGAGGTGGCGCGATCCAATGCCACGGCCTCCACCGTAGAGCAGCATTTCTACAGCGTGAACGATGAAGACAAGCGCCATGCGCTGCACCAGATTCTGCGACGTCGCGGCATGAAGCAGGCTTTTGTGTTCGTGAATAGCAAGCTCGGTTGCGCCCGGCTTGCGCGCTCCCTGGAGCGCGAGGGGCTCAAGACCACGGCATTGCATGGCGACAAGAGCCAGGATGAACGCCTCAAGGCACTGGATGCTTTCAAGAAGGGCGAGGTCGATCTGCTGGTTTGCACCGATGTGGCCGCGCGCGGCCTGGACATCAAGGATGTGCCAGCTGTCTTCAATTTTGATATCCCCTTCAATGCCGAGGACTATGTGCACCGTATTGGCCGCACGGGTCGAGCCGGTGCCGAGGGACTGGCCGTGAGCTTTGTCTCTGGCAAGGACGCCCGTCTGATCGGGGATATTGAAAAACTCGTCAAACAAAAGATTGAACTCGAGGCCGTGGAGTTTGATGAAGATTTGCCGGATATCCACAAGCAGGGGCGTCTCAATGATGGCCGACGCATGTACTCAGAGGAAGGTACGGACAACGGGCGTGATAGCTCTGCGCGTGCCGAGCGTGCGCCCCGCCGTGATTTTGCACGGCCACCGCCTGCGCCGCGAGATCCTTTCTTCGACAAGCCCTATGAGCCGCCTTCAGACGTCAAACCAGCGTGGGAGACAAGCGTGCGGCCAACGACCTCACGTGTTTCTGCCAATATCAAGACCAAGCGCAAGGTCGCTGCACTGTTCAAGGCCGAGTGAGCGTCACACGGCCCGTGTTCTCTTAGTTTCCGGGCTTCTGGGCCTGCTCGCAGGACACTTGTATCAGTTCATGCCCGGCTCCTGATGCTTTGCCTGCCTTTTGAGTCAACCTCACTGCACTGAGACTACCGCCCCAGACGCAGCCGGTGTCCAGTGACAACAGGTGGCTTCGATCCAGCCAACCCAGGGTAGACCAGTGCCCAAACGCGACGGTGATGTCTGCAGTCTTGCGCCCCGGGATGTCAAACCAGGGCAGGTAGCCTGCGGGTGCTGCTGCAGAGCCATCCTTGCCATCAAATTCCATGATGCCGTCTGCCGTGCAAAAACGCAGTCGGGTCAAGGCATTGACGATCACACGCAGTCGCGCGAAGCCTGTCAAATCATCGTGCCATGAAGCGGGCTCATTGCCGTACATCTGATGCAGAAAATCACCCAGTTGGTTGCTGCGAAGGACGCTTTCCACCTCTGCGGCCAGCGAAAGGGTCTGGGTCGCAGTCCAGGAGGGCAATACACCGGCGTGGACCATCAGGATGTCTTCGCCGCATGCAGACGTCAGCATCGCCATGCGCTGCTGACGCAGCCAGTACAGCATGGCTTGCCGGTCCGGCGCAGCCAGGATATCGGCCACAGTGTCGCTGCGATGCAGGCGCCGCACCTCGTGTGCGATGGCCAGCAGGTGAAGGTCATGGTTGCCGAGCAGGCATGTCGCTGAATCACCATACTGCATGAGTCTGCGCAGGACGCCGGCTGAGTCCGGTCCACGGTTGACCAGGTCGCCGAGCAGGTACAGGTGGTCGCGGCTGGGCGAGAATGCAATTTCATCGAGCAGGCGCTGCAATGCCGAGTTGCAACCCTGCACATCGCCAATCAGGTAGAGTGCCATGGTGTCCATTCTCGCTGCTGTTTCATGGAATTTTTGCTGATTGCCTTTCTGACCCTGCTCAACGGGGTATTTGCCATGTCGGAACTGGCACTGGCATCCAGCCGCAAGGCGCGCCTGGCGGCCATGGCCGAGGCGGGGGATGGGGGGGCTGAGACGGCCCTGCAACTGATGGCCAATCCCAATCAGTTCCTCTCTACGGTTCAGGTGGGCATCACCTCAATTGGCATGCTCAACGGTATCGTGGGGGAGGCCGCATTCAGTGCTGATCTGGCTGCCTGGCTGCAGGGCCTTGGCATCACGGGGCCGGCTTCTGAAATTAGCGCCACGGCAATTGTGGTCGTGATCATCACCTTCACCACCATCATTTTTGGCGAGTTGGTGCCCAAGCGCATAGGCCAATTGTTTCCTGAACCTGTGGCGCGCTGGGTGGCGCGCCCCATGTTGTGGCTTGCCACGGTGGCCAAGCCTTTTGTGAAACTGCTGTCTGCCACCACACAGGGCGTTCTCAAACTCATTCGTGTCGACACCAACGCGGCCCGCTCCGTGACAGAGGAAGAGATCACGGCCAGTCTGGAAGAGGGGCGTGATGCGGGGGTGATTGAACACCATGAGCACCAGATGGTGAAGAATGTGTTCAGCCTGGATGAGCGGCCGTTGACTTCGCTCATGGTGCCTCGCTCGGACATTGAATGGCTGGATGCCAGCAATTCAGTGGCGCAGAGCCTGCAGCAAGCGGGGCAGGGCGATGGCCATGAAACCCATTCCTGGTACCCCGTATGCCGTGGCTCACTGGAAGATGTGGTGGGCATCATCAGCGTTGGCAAACTGCTGGCCTTAGGCTCGGAGTGTCCCGATCCCATCGGATTATTGGCGCAACCCGCGGTGTTTGTACCTGAAACCCTCACCGGCATGGAGCTGCTGGAGCAACTTCGCGCACGCTCGAATCGCATGGTATTTGTGGTCGATGAGTATGGCGTGGTCCAGGGCCTGGTCACCCCCGGCGACCTGCTGGAGGCCATCACCGGTGAACTGCAGCCACACACACAGGCAGAGGCATGGGCAACGCCGCGCAGCGACGGCTCCTGGTTGCTCGATGGCCTGATGCCGGTGGGCGAACTCAAGGTCCGGCTCGACATCAAGGTGCTGCCAGATGAGGACAGAGGTCTTTACAACACGGTCGCGGGTCTGCTGATGGCTGTTTCCGGGCATCTTCCGGTGACGGGGGAGTGCATCGAGAGCGCAGGCTGGATGTTCGAGGTTGTCGATCTGGACGGCAAGCGCATTGACAAGGTGCTCGCTACCCGCGTTACGGCCGCAGAAGCGGGCTTGCCCTAGCTAGGCCTGTACCAGGCAGTTACGGCCACCGCGCTTGGCTTGATAGAGTGCCTCGTCCGCACGCTTGATCAAGGATTCGCCAGTCGTATGCGAAGGAAATTCTGATACCCCCCCCGAGAAGGTGGTGTTGAACCAGGTTTCATTAAAGGGATGCCTGATCTGGCTGAAATCCTGCCGTATGCGCTCAAGCACGGTGATCGCCTGTTCGGCATCTGCACCGGGCAGAACCACCAGAAACTCCTCGCCACCATAACGCCCGACAAGGTCAGTCTTGCGCAGACGTTGTTTCAGGAACCAGGCCAGGTAGCGGATGACATGGTCGCCGGATTGATGACCATAGTCGTCATTGACCTGTTTGAAGTGATCAATGTCGATCATGGCCACTGACAATGCCGAATTCTCTGCCTGGGCGGCATGAAGGGCCTGCGTCAACTTTTCCTTGGCCGTGATGTGGTTGAACAATCCGGTCAGGCTGTCCCTGACCATGCTGCGGCGCAGGGCGCGGTAACGCTCGATCTTGCTCTTTACGATGGCATTCAGGACAACGGGGTTATAGGGTTTGGTGAGGAAATGGTCTCCACCCAGCCGCAGCGCATCCACTTGCAGTGGCACATTGGTGTCACCTGACAGGTAAATGATGGGCGTGGAGAGGAACTCGGCATGCTGACGTATCACCCGTGCGGCTTCCACGCCGGTGCAGCCCGGCATGAACATGTCCATCAGGATCAGGTCTGGCCGCACCCGCATCAGTCCATCCAGAACCTCCTGGGGCTTGTTGATGACGAAGGATTCGACACCGGATGCCTCCAGTGTGCGCTGGATGGATTTGGAGGCTGTTATGGAGTCCTCAACCACCAGCACACGGTAAGGAGGTTCATCTTCGTTGCTACAGAGCTCAATGAGCTTGTCCATGATGACCACTTCTGGCGTGGCATTGACAAAGCAGAAATCGCAGCCTGCGCCCAGCGTCCGGTTAAAGGTGTTGAAGTCGGCCTCCAGGTTGACGCTGATGAGCTTGGTGGCTGAAAAGCGTGTCCGCAATTGCTTCAGGTTCTTGCAGACCAGGTCCATGTCCATGCTGGCGACATCCAGCATCACGATCGCGGGTTCTGTCGTGGCCGTGGTCAGTTGGTCCCAAGTATGGGCTTCAGCAAGAATACCGAAATATCCCAATTGAGTAGTCAAGTCCTGCCATGTGCTGGCCTGGTCGCCGATTAGGCAGATGCGATGCGTTGGGGTCAGATCGCAGATGACTTCCGGTGCATGGTGTGCACGTCGCTCATCGATCGGGCGTGTATTGTTGTCGATGAAGCTGTCGACCCGGGCACGCAATCCTTCAACCTGAGCGTTGAGCTTGGCCAGCACATCCTCGGCTATGGGATGGCTGTTTTCATTCCCAAAAAGCGTGAGTGCATGCTGCTCAAGTTCGCGGCACAGCTTATGCAGGCCGGAAAACCGTTTGCTATCCAGAAATGCCGTAAAACTGGAGGCGGAAACGGCGAACTCGATGAACTGCTCGAAACAGGGCGCTTCAACATAACCCTGCCACCTGGAGCAGAACTCCTCGCTTTTTTTCTGGAGTTCAGTGGGTGAGCATGACATGAAGGCAAACGCGTTGGCTGAGGGTTGAGAAGCTAAGCCGAGAGGAGTTGGAGCGTGGGCGAGTAGTGTATCCATCCGTGCCGAACCCATAAGGTGAAGAAAGTATAAGACCACCTCAGCGTCATGCTGTAACGAAAAATCAACTCCGGGTGCTGTGCGGCAGAGTGAGATCATCCCTCGATGACGAACTGCTTGTTACAGCTTGGGTGCTTGCGTCAGCCGGGTCACTAAAGTCTCCCCATGAGCCAATAGGCCAGCAAGCCGAGTAGTTCGTGAAGCGCAGCCTCCCATTTGGATGCACCACTTATCAGCGAGTAGTCTGTCCAACGCATTTGTTTGCCCATGCTGAAATCGACACTCAAGGCCGTGACATTCCAGCCTGCTTTCCGGAATGTCGCCATGGCCCGTGGCATGTGCGAGGCAGAGGTGATCAGCATCCAGGGCTGGCGAGGATCAATGCCCGGCAGTTGGGCGCTCAGCACCGCGTTTTCATAAGTATTGCGAGACGCTGACTCATACACCACGCGTTTGGCAGGCACACCCATGTCGTCGAAAAAGATACGGGCGCGTTCAGCCTCCGGGAGTCCCGCGCCAAACAATTGGCCTTCACCACCTGTGAAAATCATGCGCAGATGCGGGTGACGTTGCATCAGGGCAACGGGAATTGTCATGCGTTCTGCCGCTCCGTTGAGAGCTGTCTGGCCATGGTCTGTCCAGAGATAAGAGGACTCGGTGGCCCCTCCCAGCACAATGAGTCCCACATAACGATTCAGGTCTGCCTCGACCACAGCGGATGATTGTGCCGGGTAGCGCGCTTCCAGCGCACGAAGCAAAGCCGCAGGCGGAGCCTCCCAGCCGGTCAGGGTCAAAACCAGCAGGGCAAACCAGCACAGGGTCAGGCCAAGTCTGCGGCGCAAGCCCATGATGAGCAGGCCAAAACCCAGGAGCATGAACACCCAGTTCAGGGGCTGAATGGCAAAAGAGAGCAGCTTGGAGGCAACAAACATGGGGCTTTATGGTGTCAGTGAGAGGGCGGGACTCTTGATTCTATGGGGCTTACATGGCTGCCTGGGCTCGTCTAGAATGAATGCATACTTTCTGTCACCATTTCATCCTACCTGTCGCTCATGCTGAAACTTAACCATCGACTGCTGAGTACTGGCCTGCTAGCGGTCAGCGTATTGATCACTGGGTGCACGACCTTGGGGGGCGGCTCGGGCACCGAAGGCGAAGACCTCGGGCGCATCCAGAAGCAGCTGGTGGGCGACCTCCCTTTACCCAGCGATTCGCGCCTGCTCGATGACCAGTCCCTGATTCTGGGGGGAGGCAATAGCTGGGCGGGCAGGCTCGTGCTCTCGGTTTCCCATTCCCCGTCCGAGACCTTCTCGTACTTTCGCGAACAGTACCCGGCCGCGGGCTGGACCCTGGTGTCCTCCACCAAGGCCAAGAACAGCATTCTGGTTTTCTTCAAGCAGGACCGTACTGCTACGGTGGAGATTGCTGAAGGCAGCGGCCTGGGCAGCAAATCCAGTGTCACCCTGACCATCGCACCACGAAGCACTGTGTCTGCACCGACGACACCGGCACAGAAATAGACTTCGGTGCAGCTTTGGCGGTGGGTGATCGCTCTTTCCCAAGCCGCCTGGTCTAAAAGCCCTCTGGGTTGACCTGAGGCGTACTCCAGATTGCGCACAGAGTGCGCCCTCGTGAACTTTGTCAGGCGCAGCGAGTCTGACAGAACCTTGTCCTGCAACATCTACTGTCACGATTGCCACACCACATGGAAAAGAACCTTTTACGACTTGTTTTTGTTATCGCCGCAAGCCTGCCACTCTGGACGCATGCTGCGGATACACCTCGCCAGGCCGAGGTCGCGAAGCTGGGAGCGGATGTGATGCCCTTCGACCTGAAGGCCACGACGCATATCTTTACCAAGACAAGTGACGGTGGCGTGCAACGCGTGATCGCCAAAGATGCGTCAAATAAGGTACAAGTCAGGCTGATACGAAAGCATTTGCATGACATTCAGGCGCAGTTCCGTCATGGCGATTTCTCGGGCCCCTCGCACATTCACGGCGACAGCATGCCAGGGCTACAGCAACTCAAGACAGCTAAACCGGGGCAGATCACGATAACGTACCGGGACGTCGAAGGGGGCGCCGAGCTTACCTATCACACCGACAGCGCCGAGTTGGTCGCTGCGTTTAATGCCTGGTTCGATGCCCAGCTCTCAGACCATGGTGTCGATGCGATGGCGGGCCATCAACATCATCACGGCATGATGCATGGACAGTAGTGGCTGAGTGAAGGAGGCTTGACCGCTCCCGACTCTATCCATTCCACTGCATGTAAAGCCATCCGCACAGAATGGCGCCAACAAGCCATAGTGCCCATGTTTGTGAAATGGCGTAGGGGTAGACCATCAGGCCAACGCCCGTCCATGTCAGTGCTGGCCTGGAGGTGTGGCGCCCACGGCGGTAGCCCACATACCCGATCAGGCCAAAGATCAAGGCACCGACGAGATAGGACGGGCTTGGAAGCTCCAGACCCAAATTGGCAAGATTCAAGGTTGTATCCATGGTGGGTGCTCTGCCGGAGGGTTTTGCAAAGCAGTAAAAATTATGTACCTGCGATGATACGGTGCCGAGAAGCGCCTTCAGAGAAACAGCCCTGGCTATGACAGCTGTAGCGTTTCATGGGGTGCCGCAGAGATGCTCACAGGCATCATGCCATCTCGCCAAAGCTTCATGTTGCTTGGCTTTTGGCTGCACACGAGCTAGCGGCGAAAACCCCGTTGACTAAACGCTATCAATCTCACGACATAAAGCATTCACCACATCACTCACCTTTGCGCCTGGAGATACGCCCAGGATCGCAGCCAGTGAATTGGTGTGAGACACCACACCATTTTCCAGTCCGTCCCTGGCGTCTCCAATGCAAGCCGACGTGTGTGAATAGGTGGCACAGGCAACACCAGCGCTACCCAGCATATCCAAGCCAACGATCCCGGCATTGGCCTTGCCTACGCCTGCATCGTTGTAAAAAACGACAAGAGGAAAAGCCTTCAGATCAAGCACGAACTGAGCGGCAGATGATCCACCATGTGAACCAGACACGATCACATGGCCTGCAGCGGTCTCGTCAACGAGCGCAATCGAGTCGAGCAATACAAGTTGGCGGTTCATGGTGGCTATTACTGTAGGCGGGAGGGCACCACAAGTCTAGACCCTGATCCTGCACTGGATTGAGTAAGTCTTCTTGTATTCACTGTGACATTGGACTGCCAAAGAAAAAGCCCCCTAACCATGACAGCTAGGGGGCCTTCATTTGGTGCCGGAGAGATGAATCGAACACCCGACCTTCTCATTACGAATGAGCTGCTCTACCGACTGAGCTACACCGGCTAAGCTTTTAATTATATCCCGGAGTGGTAGGACGTGACGCGTTCCACCTCATTTTTGGAACCCAGGATCACGCTCACCCGTTCGTGCAGTTTGCTGGGCTGGATGTCCAGAATGCGCTGCTTGCCGTTGGTGGCGGCGCCGCCAGCCTGCTCGACCAGCCAGGCCATGGGATTGGCCTCGTACATCAGGCGCAGCTTGCCGGGTTTGTTGGGCTCGCGCTTGTCCCAGGGGTACATGAAGATGCCGCCGCGGGTCAGGATGCGGTGCACATCGGCCACCATGCTGGCAATCCAGCGCATGTTGAAATCCTTGCCGCGCGGGCCTTCCACGCCCTCCAGGCACTCGGCCACGTAGCGTTTCACCGGGGCATCCCAGTGCCGCATATTGCTCATGTTGATGGCAAATTCCCTGGTGTCCTCGGGAATGCGTACGTTTTCCTCGGTCAGCACAAATGAGCCCTGCTCGCGGTCCAGCGTGAACATGGCCACACCATCGCCCACGGTCAGCACCAGCGTGGTCTGGGGGCCATAGACGCAGTAGCCAGCGGCCACTTGCCGGGAACCGGCTTGCAGAAAATCGCCTTCATCCACACCGCGGTCGTCCTCGGGCATTTTCAGCACGCTGAAGATGGTACCGATGCTCACGTTCACGTCGATGTTGCTGGAGCCGTCGAGCGGATCAAACAGCAGAAGATATTCCCCCTTGGGGTAGCGGTTGGGCACCACGTAGATGGCGTCCATCTCCTCGGAGGCCATGGCGGCCAGGTGACCACCCCATTCGTTGGCCTCGATCAGCACCTCGTTGGCGATGATGTCGAGTTTCTTCTGCACCTCGCCCTGCACGTTTTCGCTGTCGGCACTGCCCAGCACGCCGCCCAATGCCCCCTTGTTCACGGCCTGGCTGATGCTTTTGCAGGCCCGGGCCACGACTTCGAGCAGCAGGCGCAGCTGCGCGGGGATGAGGCCATCTACACGTTGCTGCTCAACCAGATAGCGGGTCAATGAAATTTTCTGGGCCATGATGTATCTTTCTTTTGCTTTTGTCCTGCACCGGTGGACGGCTCAACGGTCTATTCGGCCAGTGCGTGGCTGACGACCTCGCGCACATCGTTGCTCAGGTTGCTCTTGTCTGCGACCCGTGCAATCGCTTCACGTGCTGCGCTGCGGTAGGGTTCGGCGAGCTTCTTCCAGCGGTCCATTGCGCGCGCAAGGCGTGCAGCAACCTGCGGGTTGATGGCGTCGAGTTCCACCACGCGCTCGCTCCAGAACAGGTAGCCACCTGCATCCGCGCGGTGGAACGCCCCGGGGTTGGCGCTGCAGTAGCTGAAGATCACGCTGCGGGCACGGTTGGGGTTGCGGATATTGAAGTCCGGGTGCTTCATGAGCTGACGCACCGCGGGCAATACCTGTCCGCCACTGTCACAGGCGCCGGCCTGTAGGGCAAACCATTTGTCGAGCACCAGCGCCTCATTCTTGAACATGGTGTGGAAGCGAGCCAGGGCCTGGGCCGCGAGTTCATGTCCGCTGCCAACCAGTGCACTGAGGGCGTTGAAACGGTCGGTCATGTTGCCCGCATCCTTGAAGCATTGCAGGGTCTTGCCGGGCCACACCATGTTGCCGCTGCTGCGGGCTGCAAGACACAGTTGCCGCAGCGCCATGCCGGCCAGCGCGCGGCGGCCGGACGAGATGGCATCCGGACTGTAGGCGCCACTGACCTGGTGGGTTTCGAAGGCCCATTGCCAGTCGTCCTTCAGGGCAATGGCGAGCTGTTCGCGCATGGCTTCGCGCACCGCGTGTACGCGCTGAGGGTCCACGATGTCCAGTTGTTCCGAGATATAGGTCTCAGAGGGCAGGGTAAGCGCCAGTTCCTTGAAAGCTGCGTCCAGTGTGGGGTGACGTAGCAGCGCCTGCATGGCGGCGATGTAGCCTTCATCGAGGTGGCTGGCTTCCACCGCGGGGCGCGGGTCAAGGATGGCGCGAATGGCGCGGTTCAGGCCCAGGCGCTGGCCAGCTTCCCACCGGTTGAAGGGGTCGCTGTCATGTGCGAGCAGGGTCAGCAGCTGTGCATCGGTGTAGTCATATTCCAGTACCACGGGGGCACTGAATCCTCGCAGGATGGAGGGCACAGGCATGGCGTCAATGCCGGTAAAGGTCAGTGTCTCGCTGGCCGTGGTCAGCACATGGGAGCGTTGCAGTGGTGCTGCAGCGTTGCCGTCCGCAGCAAGTTGCAAGGGCAGGGCCTGGCCTTGTGGATTGAGCAGGCCCAGGCTGACGGGGATCACAAAGGGCTCATTGGCATTGGCTTCCCGTCCTGGCGTGGGTGCACAGCTTTGACTCAAGGTCAGGCTGTAGGTGCGGGCCTGTGCGTCGTAATGGCTGCTGACATTCAGGCGGGGCGTGCCGGCCTGCGAGTACCAGCGCTTGAACTGGGGCAGCAGCCGGGCCAGGTCGGAGGCCGGGTTGGCATCAGCGATGGCCTGGGCAAAGTCGTCACAGGTCACCGCCTGGCCGTCATGGCGCTCAAAGTACAGCGTCATACCCTTGGCAAAGCCTTCGCGGCCCACCAGGGTCTGCATCATGCGCACGACTTCGGCACCTTTTTCGTAAATGGTGACGGTATAGAAGTTGCTGATTTCGACATAGCTGTCGGGCCGGACCGGGTGGGACATGGGGCCCGCATCCTCGGGGAACTGGGCGGTGCGCAGCACGCGCACGTCCTCGATGCGTTTGACCGCGCGGGCCGAGGCACCGCCAGCCAGATCCTGCGAGAACTCCTGATCGCGGAACACGGTCAGGCCTTCCTTGAGGCTCAGCTGGAACCAGTCACGGCAGGTCACCCGGTTGCCCGTCCAGTTGTGGAAGTACTCGTGGCCGACCACGCTCTCGATGTTGGCGTAGTCGGTGTCCGTTGCGGTAGCCTGGTTGGCCAGCACGTACTTGGTGTTGAAGATGTTCAGGCCCTTGTTCTCCATGGCGCCCATGTTGAAGTCGCTGGTGGCGACGATCATGAAGCGCTCCAGGTCCAGTGGCAGGCCAAAACGTGCCTCATCCCAGGCCACGGACTGGATCAGCGAGTTCATCGCGTGCTCGGTTTTGTCCAGGTCGCCCGGGCGCACATAGACTTGCAGCAGATGGTCTTTGCCTTCCCGCGTGGTGATGCGCTGCTCACGGCAGACCAGTTGGCCGGCCACCAGGGCAAACAGATAGCTGGGCTTCTTGTGTGGGTCCACCCACCTGGCAAAATGGCGGCCCTCGTTGCCGGTGCCTTCCAGTGGGCCTTGTGCCACGAGGTTGCCGTTGGACAGCAGCACCGGGTATTTGGCCTTGTCGGCGCGCAGTGTCACGGTGTAGCTGGCCATCACATCGGGGCGGTCCAGGAAGTAGGTGATGCGGCGGAAGCCCTCGGCCTCGCACTGGGTGAAGAACGAGTCATTGCTGACATACAGGCCCATGAGCTTGGTGTTCTTGGCCGGGATGCAGGTGGTGAAAATCTCCAGCTCGAAGGGCTCGGGCCCGGTGGGCAGGTTTTCCAGCACGAGTTGCTCGTTTTCAATGCGGAAGGACGTGCCCTGACCATTGACCAGCACGCGAGCCAGGTTGAGTTCCTCGCCGTCCAGGCGCAACGGCTGCGCTGCGACCTCAGGGTTGCGGCGCACCGTCATCTTGTTGAGCGTACGCGTCTTGGCGGGATCGAGGTCGAAGGTCAGGTCGACCGTCTCAATCAGGTAGGCCGGTGCCGCATAGTCTTCGCGGCGGATTACGGTGCTTTGTCCTTCACGCCACATGGCTATACCCCTTGCTTCAGCGAAGCTTCAATGAATGGATCGAGATCACCATCGAGCACCTTCTGGGTGGCCGAGGTTTCGTAGTTGGTACGCAAGTCCTTGATGCGGCTCTGGTCCAGCACATAGCTTCGGATCTGGTGACCCCAGCCCACATCGGTCTTGGTGTCTTCTAGCTTTTGCTGTTCTTCCTGACGCTTGCGCATCTCATGGTCGTACAGCCGACTGCGCAGGCGCTTCCAGGCCACATCGCGGTTGCTATGCTGGCTGCGGCCGTCCTGGCACTGCACCACGATGCCGGTGGGGATGTGCGTCAGGCGCACGGCTGAATCGGTCTTGTTGATGTGCTGGCCACCTGCGCCGCTGGCGCGGTAGGTGTCGGTGCGCACATCGGAGGGGTTGATGTCGATTTCGATCGAGTCATCCACTTCCGGGTACACAAACACCGAGGCGAACGAGGTGTGGCGCCCGCCTGACGAGTCAAACGGAGACTTGCGCACGAGCCGGTGCACGCCGGTTTCGGTACGCAGCAGGCCGAAGGCATGGTCGCCCTCGATCTTGATCGTGGCACCCTTGATGCCGGCGGTATCGCCGGGGGACTCGTCCTCGATCGTGGCCTTGAAGCCCTTGCGTTCTGCATAGCGCAGGTACTGGCGCAACAGCATGCTGGCCCAGTCACAGGCCTCGGTGCCGCCGGCGCCGGCCTGGATGTCCAGAAACGCATTCAGCGGATCGGCTGGGTTGTTGAACATCCGGCGGAACTCAAGCTTCTCGATGATGGCGGACAGCTTGGCCGTTTCCGCTTCGATAGTCTCCAGGCCGGCTTCGTCGCCTTCTTCCTTCGACATCTCGTAGAGTTCAGAGTTGTCGGCCAGCTCGCGGGTGAGTTCGTCGAGAGAAACCACGACCTCGTCGAGGGCTTTTTTCTCGCGACCCAGTTCCTGGGCGCGCTTGGGGTCGTTCCAGACCGCCGGATCTTCCAGTGAGGCGTTGACTGTCCTCAGCCGTTCAGCTTTGGCATCGTAGTCAAAGATACCCCCGTAAATCATGCGTGCGACCGCTCAGGTCCGAGAGCTGGGTGCCGATGAGGTTGATGCGTTCTGCGTCCATGATGAAATCCTGTCTGTTCTGAGAGCGAGGGCCGAGGCTGCCGCAGCCAAGCGGCAGGCAAGCCCTAAAACCCCCTATTTTAGTTGCGCCTTGCTTATCCTGGTCAACAAGTGCATCGTCCCTGCACCGGGACGGCCCTCAGGCGACGAAATTCTCGATTAACCCGGCCAGTTGCCGGGGCTGGTCATGGTGCAGCATATGGCCCGCATCGGTGATGAGGGCCTGAGTGAGCTGGGGTACCTGCTTGAGCCGCTCGTGGTATTCGTCCAGTGTGTACTTGCCGTCCCACCACCGGGCCATCTGGTTGTCGGTTGCTTCCACGGCCAGCGTGGGGGCTGTGATGCGCTGGTAGATCTCCAGCACTTCATCCACCCGGTAGAGCTGGGCATTGGTAATCTTGTGGGCTGCATCGCCCAGGATGTCCCACTGTCCCGGAGCATTCTCGCGGGCCCAATGCTGGGCCAGCCACTCGGCCTTGTCTTGGCCGAGGCGGGGGTTGGTTTTCATGAGGCGGCGCGCCACGCTGGCAGAGCTGTCGTAGGACTTGAGCGCCAACTCGCCGCGGTGCAGGCTTTTGAGCTCATCCATCCACTTGGCATATCGACCCGGAGCCTGCGACGGTTTGGTGGCGGGCATGCCAAAACCCTCCAGGTTAATCAGGCGGCGAATGCGCTCGGGACGTACCCCCGCATACTGCATCACGACATTGCCCCCCATGCTATGGCCAACGAGATCAACCGCCCGGTCAGGAGCATAGTGGTCGAGCAAAAAGTCCAGATCAGCGAGGTAGTCGGGGAACCAGTAGTTGTCGTGTACATCCTGGTATGTAGCCCCCACGCTCGGCACTTCGTGTCCTCGCTGCCCCCCGAGGGGGCCGTCGGCACCTTGGGGCGGCCCGGCGGTGCCTGTCAGCCCATAGCCGCGCCAGTCGGGCGCAATGATGTGGCGCCCGGTTGCGAAGGCCTCACTGAAGGCGTCGATCACAAACTGGTAGGAGGCTCCTACATCCATCCAGCCGTGCACCATCACCAGTGGGGTGCGGTCAGGTGAGGGTGTGCCCCAGGTACGGACGTGGTAGCTGAGATTGCGGATCGGGACAAACTCGCTGTTGGATGCTCTTTTGACTTGGTACATTAGACCGAATCATACGGAGAAGCATCGTGAGCGTCAGTCAAAACAGGGACACGCCCCCGCAGGCGCAGCCAGACATGTACCAGCAGATACACAGCAGCTACCGCTGGCTCGTGCCCGAGTACTTCAACATGGCCGAGGTGTGCAGCCGGCGTTGGGCGCAGGCCCCTGATGCTACAAAAAGAATAGCTATCTACGCTGATGGGGCGGGAGCCAAGGCCGGGTTTTATACTTATTTTGAGCTGCAACACCAGGCCAACCGGCTGTCCGGCGCGCTGACCGCACTGCGTGTGGGCAAGGGCGACCGGGTGGCTATCGTCATGTCACAGCGTTTTGAGACTGCAGTCGCCTATATGGCCGTGCTGCAAATGGGGGCCGTGGCGGTGCCGCTGTCCATGCTGTTTGGCCCCGAGGCGCTCGAATACCGCCTGAAGGACAGCGACGCCGTGGCCGCCATTTGCGACGACAGCTCTATCATGAACCTGCTGGAAGCGCGCAACACCTGTGAAGCGCTGCGCCATGTGATCGGCGTTGGCGACAGTGTGCGTGGCGATATTGGCGGTGGTGCCGCCGCCATGGCCGACCTGGACTACGCGCGCATCCTGGCCGAACAGCCGGCCGAATTTGCGCCAGTGCTCACGCGCGCAGGGGACCCTGCCGTACTCATCTATACCAGCGGCACCACGGGCAATCCCAAGGGTGCCTTGATTCCGCACCGTGCGCTGATCGGCAACCTCACGGGCTTTGTCTGCAGCCAGAACTGGTTTGGTTTCGACCCGAAGGTTGGACAGCGCACTCCCTCCCCGGCGCGGGGGAGCGCAAGCGAAAGGCCCTCCCCCGGCCGGGGGAGGGGTGGGGTAGGGGCGAGCCCTGTTGGGGCAAGGCCCAGCGAAGGGGAGCAGAGCACGGCAGTGTTCTGGTCCCCTGCAGACTGGGCCTGGACAGGCGGCTTGATGGACGCCCTGTTGCCCACGCTCTACTTCGGCCGTCCCATCGTGGCCTACAACGGGCGATTCAGCCCGCAGGTCGCGTTCGAGCTGATGCAGAAGTACGACGTGACGCATGCCTTCCTGTTTCCCACCGCGCTCAAGGCCATGATGAAGGCCTTCCCGCATCCACGTGAGTTTTTCAAGCTCAGGCTGCAGGCCATGATGAGTGCAGGCGAGGCCGTGGGCGATGCGGTGTTCGACTACTGCCAGCGCGAGCTGGGCATCACTGTCAACGAGATGTTCGGCCAGACCGAGATCAACTACATCGTGGGCAACTGCTCCCTGCTCTGGCCCGCGCGGCCGGGCAGCATGGGCAAGGGCTACCCGGGCCACCAGGTGCGGGTGATCGATGAGGAGGGGCGGGAATGTGCCGTGGGCGTGCCAGGGGATGTGGCCGTGAACCGCTTTGATGTGCATGGCGTGCCCGATCCCATCTTCTTTCTGGGCTACTGGAAAAACGAGGCCGCCACGCAGGGCAAATACACCGGCGACTGGTGCCGCACCGGCGACATGGCCACGCGCGATGCCGATGGCTACCTCTGGTACCAGGGGCGGGCCGATGATGTGTTCAAGGCCGCGGGCTACCGCATCGGGCCCGGCGAAATCGAGAACTGCCTGGTCAAGCACCCGTCGGTGGCCAATGCGGCCGTGGTGCCCAAACCTGATCGTGAACGCGGCGCCGTGGTCAAGGCCTATGTGGTGCTGACGGCTGACGCAGCCGATGCGCGTGGCGACGAGCCCTTCTCGCGCGAGCAGTGGGAGTCGCGGCTGGTGGCCGAGTTGCAGCGCCATGTGAAAGGCAAGCTCGCCCCCTATGAGTACCCCAAGGAGATCGAGTTCGTGGATGCCCTGCCCATGACCACCACCGGCAAGGTGCAGCGGCGTGTGCTGCGTTTGCAGGAGGAGGCCAGGGCACATGAGGCGGGCCTGCACCGCAAGGCGTAATCTGGTAACTTCAAAGAAGAACAAACAACGGCAACAAGGAGCAAGTCCCCCATGAAAAACATCCAGCTTGGCCAGAGCGATCTGCAGGTCACCCCCATTTGTCTTGGCACCATGACCTTTGGTGAGCAGGTCAGCGAAGCGGCCTCCCATGTGATCCTGGACCGGGCACTTGAGCGGGGCATCAACTTTCTGGACACCGCCGAGATGTACTCGGTACCGGCCAAGGCCGAAACCTTCAATGTCACCGAGAAGATCCTGGGCAACTGGTTTACGGCCAACCCCGGCGTGCGGCAGAAGATGGTGGTGGCCACCAAGGTAGCAGGCCCGGCGCGCGGTATGGACTGGGTCCGTGGTGGCAGCCTGAACCTCACACCGGCCGACATCCAGGAGGCCTGCGAAGGCAGCCTGCGTCGCCTGCAGACCGATGTGATCGACCTTTACCAGATCCACTGGCCGGTGCGCCACGTGCCCGCCTTCGGCATCCGCTATTTCGACCCGTCCAAGGACAATCCCGAGATGAGCAGCATCCACGACCAGCTTGACGCGCTGGGCCGGCTCGTCAAGGCCGGCAAGGTGCGCGCAATCGGCCTGTCCAACGAAACCCCCTACGGCGTGCACGAGTTCGTGCGGCTGGCCGAGCAGCACGGCCTGCCGCGCATCGCCACGGTACAGAACCCCTATTGCCTGATCAACCGCACGCTGGAGAACGGACTGGACGAAACCATGCACCGCCTGGGCGTGTCGCTGCTGGCCTATTCGCCGCTGGGCTTTGGCCTCTTGACCGGCAAATACGATGAAAGCGGCATCACGGGGCCCAAAGCACCGGGACAGGCCCGCATCGCCAAGTACGATTCGGTGCGCCAGCAGCGCTGGGGCCGGCCGGATGCCCTGGTGGCCGCTCGCAAATACAACGCGCTGGCCAAGCAACATGGCCTCACGCCCACGCAGATGGCATTGGCCTTTTGCTATACCAAGTGGCAGGTCGCCAGCACCATCATTGGTGTGACCTCGGTGGCCCAGCTGGATGAGGACCTCGATGCCTGGGGCACTACGTTATCGCCCGAATTGCTCAAGGCGATCGACGACATTCGCCGGGAAATCCAGGATCCCGCCATTTAAAGCAAGGGGAAAGCGGGCCAACGTGTTGTGGCCCAGCCAGCACTCAGGTGGCGATATAGCGCCCGGCACGGTGGTTGATGGCCAGCGACAGGTTCAGCACCACAGCGCCGGCTACCGACAGCGCTACCTGCGTGAACGGCGCGGTCACCAGCGCCAGCAGCAGGATCAGCCCATCGACCGCCATCTGCACATGGCCGGCGCGCCAGCCGCGCTTTTCCTGCAGGTAAAACGCCAGGATGCCCACGCCGCCCAGGCTGGCGCGATGCCGGAACAGGATCAGAAAGCCCACCCCCAAAATCACGCCTCCGATGAGCGCGGCGTAGAGCGGCTGCACCGTATCGAAGCGGATGAACAGCGGCGTGATCTCGGTCATCACCGACAGCAGCGCCACCGCCAGCATGGTCTTCAGCAAAAAGGCCCGGTCCATCCGGCGCCAGGCCAGCAGGTAGAAGGGCAGATTGAGCACAAAGAAGGCGGGCCCGAAACCCACGCCCAGGTTGTAGTGCAGCAGAAAGGCCAGCCCGGCCGTGCCACCGCTGAGCAGGTGGGCCTGCTGGAACAGGGCTACCGCCAGTGCGATCAGCGCGGTGCCCGAGAGCAGGGCGAGGGCATCTTCGGCATGGCTATGGCGCAGGGGTGAGGTGTCTTGAGGCTCGTTCATGTGCCCAAGAGGTTAGCACCAGTTTGAACGGGGTCGGGCCCTGCTGCATGGATGGCAGCCCGAAGAACTCAGTCCACGAGTGAATTAACAGGGGTGGACCGGTTTGCCAGCAGAGCCTCGGCCAGGGGAGGCGTCTTCAGTTGCAACAGGCAGCTCTGACTGGCTCGAAGGCCTTGCAGCGCATTGCAACGCCAGGTTGCCTCGGCGTGCATAGTCATCACCTCGCGTCGTAAATCAGCCTGTACCACCACGCCTTGCACCACTTGGTGAAATACCAGCAACAAGCTGAGAACCGCAATCACCCCCAGAATTTCCAGCCAGTAGATGGCTCGAACCCAGGAGGGTATCTGGTACCAGAACTGCCGTAGATTTGCCCTGAGCATAGTGAAGCCGCTGACGTCGGCATACTGCCCAAGGGCATTTAAAAAACGGTCACTCATGGACGGCTCCCAGAATGGCTGAACGGGCCCAGCCCATGATGAATGTCCAGCTGCGCCGACGGGCTCGCCAGGCACCCTCGGGTGAACTGCCGAACTGTCAGATGGCGTGACCGCGTGCGTATAAGCCGCAGAGGCCTTTTGCACCCGGCGTTTTCTGTGGCTCACCGCGCTGCGACTGAACGCTCTGCCAGAAAGATTTCGATACGGCGGTTCCTGGCGCGGCCAGCTTCTGTGTTGTTGTCGCCAATGGGCTCGCTTGAACCACGGCCATCGATCTGGATGCGACGTCCGTCCACACCACGCGAAACCAGGTAGTCGCGGGCGCTGGCGGCACGATTGACTGAAAGTGGGTTGTTGATGCTGTCGGAACCGGTGCTGTCGGTATGACCCACGATGCGTATTTCGGAATTGGGCTGGCTGTTCAAGCCTTGTGCAAACTGATCGAGAATCGGTTGCAAATTCGATTTGATGTTGGCATGGCCTGTATCAAACGAGATGTCGCTTGGAATATTCATCTTGAGCTGGTTGTCGGCGGTCTGTGTCACGTCCACGCCAGTGCCGGCAGTGGCTTTCTCCATGGCAGCCTTCTTCTCGGCCATCTGGGTGGTCCAGATATAAGCACCCAGAGCGCCCACGCCGGCCCCGATGGCCGCAGATTGCTTGCTGTCGCCGATGGCGACACCGGCAAGAGCACCCAGGCCCCCGCCAATGGCCGTGTTGCGCTGGGTCTCTGACATGTTGGCGCAACCGCTTGCCAGTGCGGCAAGCACACCTAGGCTGATGATGGCGCGGCTGGATGATGTAAATGTTTTCATGAGTTCTCCTGAGAGGGTGTTGGTGGATATCTTTTGCGTGGTGTATCTGGAATGCTGTGTCTGGCGGCCTACATGCGACCAATATCCTGAATCGCGTCAATCACCATGCCCGTCCCGATGGCGATGAGCAGAATGTCGGAGGCCACCCGCACATAACGATGGCCGGCGGGTGCCGCGCCAAGCTGGGTGTTGATGGCAGGTGGCAAGTTGTAGAAGGTGACATTGCGCGGCAGGGGCTGACCAACGGTCCACTTGCGTGCCTGCCCTGGGGGCATGCAGCCGTTATGTTTCTTGGCCAGTCCCGGCGGGCAGTGACCGGCGCGGTATTGCCCACTGTAGTAGTTGTGAACCATCGAGCGCTGGTCATCACGAAAATGCCCGCCATTCCGTTCATCCCGGTCATTCGATTCTCTTTGTGAATGCTCGCCCGCGCGATCCTGCCCTTCGCTGCGCTCTGCTTTGCCGTGCTTGCCGCCGTTGGCCCAGTCCGGCTTGTCAGCCATGGCCCCGGAGCTGCACAGCAGTCCGGCGACAAGAAGCACCAGGGTGCTGGCCGTTTTGATCTTGGTGTTGTGCATAAGTGGCTTTCGATTGAATGGCAAAAATCTCTTGGAGAGTGCGTTTGTTGTGTGCCGGATTGCGCCTGTTGCTGGCGCGGCAGAACAATCCTCAGTGCCCATGATGCCGTGCCGCATCCGGGCTGTCTGTGCGACAACGAACAGAGACTGATCGGTTGACGCGCAGTGGCATGGCGTTCGTCTGAACGGGACCTCGCGAGGCCATCCGTGCGAAAAAATGTGACCCCTGCACCGGCTCAATGTAGTACCCTGCTCCATGCCCGATACACCTGACAACACCATCGCCACTTCGCTGGCCGCACCGGCGTCTGCGGTGCCGCTGACGAACGAGAGCATGGAGCAGCCCAGGCCAAAGCGGGTGTTTCAGGATATGCCGGTTGATATTCGAAGCCTTTCTCTGGCGATGCTGGCAGTGCTCGGATCCGTGTTCATGCTGCACTGGGCCAGCGCGGTGTTCATTCCCCTGATGCTGGGTCTCACATTCAGTTATGCCCTCAATCCGGTTGTGGGCTGGCTGCAACGCAGGCACATCCCGCGTGCGATGGGCGCCGCCCTGTTGCTTCTGGCGATGGTGGGTGGTGCGGGCTGGACCGCCTATGTGCTGAGCGATGACGCGACCCAGTTCCTGAATTCCCTGCCGGAGACTGCACAGAAGATTCGGCAGGCCACGCGCGCCAACCGTAATCAGCCCGAGACGGCCATGAGCAAAGTGCAAAAGGCGGCGACGCAACTGGAGCAGGCGGCAAAGGAAAGCAGTTCGTCACCCTCCACGGCGGCGCGTGGTGTGACACGTGTCCAGATCGAGAAGCCGCAATTCAACCTCAATGACTATCTACTGAGCAGCACACCGGGTGTGCTGGCGGCCATCGGCCAGGCGACGATCGTGCTCTTCATCACCTTCTTCCAGCTGGCCTCCGGAGACAGTTTTCGGCGCAAGTTGGTCAAACTCGCCGGACCGACGCTTGCCAGCAAGAAGATCACGGTGCAGGCACTCGACAAAATCACGGAGCAGATCCAGCGCTACTTGCTGGTACAGGTCTTCATCAGTGTGATTGTCGGCGTGGCAACCTGGCTGGCCTACAGCGTGCTTGGCGTTGAGCATGCCGCTGTCTGGGGTGTTCTGGCCTGCGTGTTCAACTTCATTCCCTACATCGGCTCGCTCGTCATCACGGGCGGATCGGCGCTGTTCGGATTTGTGCAGTTTGGCAGCGTCGACATGGCCCTGTTGCTGGCGGGTGTATCACTGGCGGTACACACGATCTCGGGCAACCTGCTAACGCCCTGGTTGACCAGCCGGACCAGCCAGATGAATCCGGTGGTTGTGTTTGTCGGTGTGCTTGCTTTTGGCTGGCTATGGGGCGTCTGGGGGCTGCTCCTGGGCATGCCCATCCTGCTGATGATCAAGGTCGTGTGTGATCACATTGACGGCTTCAAGCCGCTCGGTGAGCTGCTGGGGAAATGAGAGGCCGTTAAAGCGACGGATGTTGCGGGGCGTGTGCCGGCGGCCCCGGTGCTAAAACTTTCTGGACACCATCAGCATATAGGCGGCTGTCCCCAGAATGTTCACCTGCGCATTCCAGCGCTCGTCCAGGTGCCACCCGATGGCCGGGACAAGGGCTGGCGCATAGCCGTATTTGTTGAACATGATCTTGTCATCAAAAGGCGCCTTGTAGCCGTAAATCAGGCCCACCGTCCACTTCAGATACAAGGAGTCAAAGCGGTCCCACACATGGTCGTAGACCTTGCCGAAGTAGCCATACGCGCTGGATTGCCCAAACGAGTTTGAAAAGACCGTGAAGCCATACAGCGTGTGGTCTGGCAACTCCCGCTCCAGGCCGAGCGCCCATACCGGTTTGTGCTCGATATCAAAATGGTAGTGGTGCGTGAACGGACTGATTTCGAGCCGCCAGGCGCCACCGCTGGCAGGCTCCAGGGGAGCGTCATCCTGCCCGGCAAAACCAGGCATGGCGGCCAATCCCATGCCCATGACAAGCAGCAGGCGCAGCGATTGCGCACCTGCCCGGCGTGTGAGGGGGTTCATCAACAGTGGCCTTTCAGAAGATGCAGTTACTTCTTCGCATCATTGGCCGTGTCCTGGATCTTTTCGCCGGCTTTTTCGATCTGCTGCCCAGCCTGATCCATGGCCTTGTCGAGTTCTTTTCCGGCTTTCTCCGCGGGGCCTTCCTGCTTTTGGCAGGCAGACAGCAGCGCCATCGAGAGGGCCAAGGCAATGCCAAGAACGATCGGTTTGTCAAGTTTCATCATAAGGTTCACTTTGCAGGTAGTTGCCGGCATTCGCAACAGGCAAATGTCTCAGGCAGTTTATGCATTAGCTGCTTTTGATGCGCTGCTGTCTGTTCGCTTCCGCACATAGACCTTGCCCAGCCGAATGCGAGGTCTCATGGCCGCAGGTGCATGCAACTCATCAAACCATGCCGCTGCCTTGGTCATGGCCAGCAGGGTACCTCGCTGAGCATGCGATCCGGGCTTCAGGGGATACGGGCCACCAGATGGCGGGCAGATTCCTCGACGATGCGCTTCATGGAGATGTACTCCTCGGCCATCGAGTCCTGCGACACCCGGGACTCCTGGGCACCCTCCCAGACGACGGAGCCGTCCTGGGTATCCCAGATTTGCAGGAACAGCCGGATCGTGCTGCTCTTGGTTTCCATCATGCGCACGCCCAGGAAGCCCCAGCGGTCTCTGGATTCCTGCCGAAAGGCGGCGAGCTTGAGTTGTGCCAGATAACGCGCACCGGTTGCCTTGCCCACCTTCTGGAGTGTCTCGCGGTCAAAGATGCCGGCCGAGTGGTAGTCCTTGTACATCTGCGTGTAGGCCTGTGTCAGCCCCTGATGGTTGATCTCGCTCAGTGTTTGCGGCAGCGACACGACACGCAAGTCCGGTCGTGTCTGGCGCAGTACTTCCGTAAAGCCAAGCGCCAGGGCCTGCCGGTCTTCTTCCTGCCCGGTGACAGAGGAGGGGGTGATGAAGGCAATGCCTCCGGCCTGAAGATCCTTCGCGCGCAGGTTGATGATGGTCACCTGGGTTGTCGGTGCGTTCTGGGTGGGATCTGTTTTCTGGCTGGCGCAGCCGGTCAGAAACAGCGCCAGTCCCAGAGCCAGACCTGCCTGAACTGACATGGACGGCATGGCATGGCGCAGGTGATGAAACCCTGGCAGCAGACGTTCCTCAAGCGTTTTTTTCATGGTGCTCTCCTGCGACAGACTCGATATGAAATGGCCTGCGCCTGCCGTTACAGGGTGCCTGGTTCACAAAACGGCGGATGGCAGTACAGACTGTTTCCATGATAGCCCCAACGAAGCTTCCGCAGGAACAGGTCATGGGGTTTGCATTCGGAGAAAATCGCCGCATGGCAAAAAAAGAACACGTCTCCGAAACCCCCGCCACCGCCTTGCTCAAGGGCCACAAGGTGGTGTTCACCGAGCACCCCTATGAGTACCTGGAGCATGGTGGTGCGCAGCACAGCGCCGAGGTGCTGGGCTATGACCCCTTCACGGTGGTGAAGACACTCATCATGCAGGACCAGGAGGCCAAACCGCTGGTGGTGCTGATGCATGGCAACCGCAAGGTCTCCACCAAAAACCTGGCGCGCCAGATCGGCGCCAAGTCGGTCGAGCCCTGCAAGCCCGAAGTGGCCAACCGGCACAGCGGCTACCTCGTGGGGGGCACCTCACCGTTCGGCACGCGCCGCGAGATGCCGGTGTACATTGAGGAGAGCATCCTCGCGCTGCCGCGCATCCTGATCAACGGCGGGCGGCGCGGCTACCTGGTGGGTATCGACCCGCAGGAGTGCGTGCGTTTGCTGTCGGCAAGGCCGGTGCAGTGCGCACTGGCAGAATAGCCGCTTTAGCCGCTTGTTGCCCCGCCACGGGGTGCTATTGCAGGAGACCTTCTTGGAAGCCATTCAATCGTTTTTGCCGCTGCTCGCAGCCATCGCCGCCTACCTGCTGGGCTCTTTGTCGTTTGCCGTCATCGTCAGCCATGTGATGGGGCTCAATGACCCGCGCACCTATGGCAGCAAGAACCCGGGCGCCACCAATGTGCTGCGCTCGGGCTCCAAGGCCGCTGCCATCATCACGCTGCTGCTTGACGGCCTCAAGGGCTGGCTGCCGGTGATGCTGGTCAAGTGGTATGGCAAGCCCTATGGGCTGGAGGAGGGCACCCTGGCGCTGGTCGCACTGGGGGCTTTCCTGGGCCATCTGTGGCCGGTGTTCTTCCGGTTCGTTGGCGGCAAGGGCGTGGCCACGGCGCTGGGCGTGCTGCTGGGCATCAACTGGATGCTGGGTCTGGCCACCCTGCTGACCTGGCTCATCGTGGCATTCTTCATGCGCTACTCCTCGCTGGCATCGCTTGTTTCGGCCGTGTTTGCGCCCGTGTACTACGTGTTCGGCGACGGCCTGGCCTGGGACATGCACAGGAGCACCCTGCTCGTGATCTGCCTGGTATCGCTGTTGCTGCTCTACCGGCATGCCGAGAACATCAACCGCCTGGTCAAGGGCACCGAGTCGCGACTGGGCAAAAAAGCCAAGCCCGGGGCCTAAGGCAAGGGGTCCAGTATCCGGGCCAGTGCCTCGGCATCCAGCGAGCGGGCCGCGCCAAAGCCGGCAATCTGGCGCGCGCCCAGCAGGCGAATCGCCACGAACATGAAGTCACCCAACTCGGTCATCGGCTCGGCTTCGGGAAAACGCGCCAGGTAAGCGGTGCGCGCTTCTGTCCACGCCGGGCTGCCGCTTGCCAGCGCTTCGGCACGCCCCTGCAAGGTGACGCGGGGCAGGGCGTGCACGGGCTCGCCGGCTGACTCAGGCTGCATCACGAGCAGCGATACCGTTGGGCTAGTCTGCAGATTGTGTGTGTGGGCCGCCAGCCCGCTGACATGAATCACCACGCTTGCGCTTTGCCGCAGCAGCGCATAGGGCACCATGGACACGAAGGGGCTGCCGTCTTCGCCGAGCGTGCCCAGGGCCGCGACACGCTGGGTGCTCAGCAGTGTGCGCAGGTCCAGACTGAGACGGGGTTCGTGGGGCATGCCTAAAATAAATAAAAAATTGGCCTCTAGCCCTTATCCATAAAGCGCTAGCAGCTATTAAAAATGTAGCGTCAGCGGTGTTGTGCCGCATAGGCGCCGAGCTGCAGGATGCGATGGTGGTTGAGCCGCTGGCGGATGGCTGCTGCGGTCAGGGCGCTTTCGATCCGGGGCGGGGTGACGGCCGTGCGGTGCAGCCGTGGTTGGGGCAGGGGGCTGCCATCCGGGGCCGTAACGATGGCCACGTTGGGGTGGTTGGGCTTGCTGCTGCGCCCCATCACGATGGCGACCTCGCTGCTGTCGAGTTTCACGAAGGTGCCGGGCGGGCACAGGCCGACGGCGCGCACCAGGGCGCGGCCCACCACATCCTTCTCGTCGAGGGAGCTGGTGATGATGGTGCGGGCGGATTCAATGGCATTGCGACCCGTACGCGATTTACGCGGGCTGATCATGGCCGCATAGCGGTCCACCATGCGCAGCGTGCGCGCGAGCCGGCTGACGATGGGCAGCCGGCTGAAGTCCTTGCGGTCGACGCTGTCGTCATGGTGCAGTGACACGATGTCGAGCCACAGGTTGTTCGAGACGCCGATGGCTGCCAGGATTTCACGACTCTGGGCTGCGTGGCCTTCGATAGCCTGGCGCTGCTGGGCAGAGGGCTTTTCCATCTGCAGGGCCAGCTCGTCCTGCAGCGCGGTCATGCCGATGTTCATGGTCAGCGCGGCGTGCACGAGGTTGTCGCGCTCGCTGACCGGGATCTTCATCTCGACCGCAATCAAGTGGCACAGCACGGCGCACACCAGGGCGTGTGATGCGCTGTAGCCACTGGACGAGTTGGACGCCAGCTGGAACAACAGGTACAGCCCGACATCGGTGTCCTGCTTGAGCAGCGCCTGCATCCAGCGGTCGTATTGCTGCACCCGTGCTTCGAACTCCTGAATGCTGTTCGGGCTGCTCAGGATGATGCCCAGGCCCGACTCCAGATCGGACCACAGGCTCAGCAGGTCTTCATAGTCGTTCTCGGTCTGGACGGCCACGGTGAGTGGGGCGCTGGTGGTGGGCAGCATGTCAGTAGCGTTTCTCAAGCACCAGCTGGTCGTTGGTGCGAGCCATCTGGAAGCGGGTCAGGTAGCTGTTGCCCAGCAGGATGAAAGGCATGGCGCCAGGGGTGACTGCGGCGTCCACGTTGTGCACCACCACATCGCCCAGCCGCACCGAGGCCAGCTTGATGCGCCAGCCGCTGGTCATGCCGTTGGCGGTGGAGGTGCGGATGGGCTCACCGGCTTTGTAGTTGAGGCCGATGCGCCTGGCATCAGCCTCGCTCATGGCCACCAGCGTGGCACCGGTGTCCACCAGCAGCTGCACCGACTGCCCGTTGATCTGCCCCTGCGTCAAAAAGTGTCCGCCGCTGCCCGCTGTCAGCACCACCTTGTTGCCGCCGGCACCTGCAGCAGAGGCCGCGCCCACGCTGGCCGGGGCCTCGCCCACCCGCAGGGTGTGGCGCTGGCCGGCAATCTCCACCACGGCCTGCTCGCCCTGGGTGGCGATGACCTTGACACCTTGAAATGACTCACCCGCCGCCACGGTCCTGGGCGGCGCGCCATCCACGATCAGCAGGGCCTTGCCGCCCAGCATGCCCGTGAGGGTGACCGATTGCGCTTGTGCCACACCGGCGCCGGCACAGGCCAGCAGGGCGGTGAGGGCAAGCGCAGCCGTTTTCATCAGTCGCGGAAGTTGTTGAAATCCAGCGGCACGTCGGTGACTTCCTTGCGGATCAGCGCCATCGCGGCCTGCAGGTCGTCGCGCTTGCCGCCGGTGACGCGCACCGAATCACCCTGGATGGCGGCCTGCACCTTCATCTTGCTGTCCTTGATGAGGCGCTGGAGTTTCTTGGCCAGCTCGGACTCGATGCCATTGCGCACCTTGATGACTTTCTTGACCTTGTCGCCGCCGACTTTCTGCAGGTCGCCGATGTCGAGAAAGCGCACATCCACGGCCTGCTTGGTCAGCTTGTTGCGCAGCACGTCAATGATCTGTTCGAGCTGGAAATCGGCATCACCCACCAGGGTGATTTCCTTGTCCTTGAGCTCTATGCTGGCCGAGGTGCCCTTGAAGTCAAAACGCGTGGCAATCTCCTTGGTGGCGTTCTCCACACCGTTCTTGACCTTGACCATGTCGGCTTCGCAAACCGTATCAAAAGAGGGCATTTTCTTGTTCTCTGTCTGTCTCGCGCGCCCCGTGCCTGTCTGTGGGCTGCACGCATGTTCTTCAAATGGGCCAGGACAGGTGCGGCCCGAACAGAAGCATCAGCACTCCGATGCGACAATCTTGCTATGTTAGTCGAGAAAAATGTCCCGCTCCAGCCCTACAACACCTTTCACATCGTGGCCAAGGCGCACACGCTCGTGCGTGTGGACAGCGATGCTGCAGTGCATCAGGTGCTGGCCGATCCGGCACTGGCGGCCCAGCCCAAGTTTGTGCTTGGGGGCGGCAGCAACATCGTGCTCACGGGGGATGTCAAGCCTGTGGTGCTCAAGGTCGAGGTCAAAGGCATGCGCCTGCTGCAGGAGACCGACCGGGCCTGGATTGTCGAAGCCGGTGGCGGCGAGAGCTGGCACCAGCTGGTGCACTGGACCCTGCTGCAGGGCTACCCGGGGCTGGAGAACCTGGCGCTGATCCCCGGCACCGTGGGCGCCGCGCCGGTGCAGAACATCGGCGCCTACGGGGTGGAGCTGCAAGACCGCTTTGACTCGCTCGACGCGGTGGACCTGCAGACCGGCCAGGTCTTCAGCCTCGACGCCGCGCAATGCGCCTTTGGCTACCGTGACTCCGTCTTCAAGCACGCCGCTGCGCCGGCCGATGCCACCAGCGGCCGCCAGGCTGGCTTCAGGGGCCTGGGGCTGGCAGGGCGCGCGCTCATCACCCGGGTGCGCTTTCGCCTGCCCAAGCCCTGGAAGCCCGTGCTGGGCTATGCCGATCTGGACAAGAAGATGGCCGAGACCGGCATCAGCCAGCCCACCGCGCAGCAGATATTCGACTGGGTCTGCGCTATCCGCCGCGCCAAGCTGCCCGACCCGGCTGTCATCGGCAATGCCGGCAGCTTTTTCAAGAACCCCACCGTCACGCCCGAGCAATGCGCCGACATCATCGCGCGCGAGCCCAAAATCGTGCACTACCACCTGGACGACGGCAGCGTGAAGCTGGCCGCCGGCTGGCTCATCGACGCCTGCGGCTGGAAAGGCAAGACCATCGGCCAGGCCGGCGTGTACGAGAAGCAGGCGCTGGTGCTGGTGAACCGCGGCGCCGGTGCCGGCAGCGCGCCAGATGGTGAGGACGGCAGTGTCCCCCAGGGCGCCACCGGCGGCGAGGTCATGACCCTCGCCAAAGCCATCCAGACCAGCGTGTACGAGCGCTTTGGCATCCTCCTGGAGCCGGAGCCTGTGGTGGTGTGACAATCGCTACGCCTTGACCCACAGGCCCGGCTTCAGTTCAATTCGCCCCATTACTAAGCGAAGGCGGTGCGCACCATGAAACTCCTGCAGCGTTTGTCAGTTCTCCTGTGCCTGTGTCTGGCCAGCCCGCTCTGGGCGGCCGACCAGCTGATCTCGGTGCCGACCGATCGCGAGAAGGTGGACACCAGCTACTGGTGGATGCCCAGGGATGGCGCTACGGCCACGCTGCTGCTGATCTCGGGTGGTGGTGGTGGCATGGGCTTTAAGAACGGGCGGCCCGGCTCGGACAACTTTCTCATTCGTACTCGCGACCTGTTTGCCGCCAGGGGCTTTAACGTGGCCTTGCTGGGCTTGTCCAGCGACATGCGCATGCTCAGCCAGCACGCGCGCACCACGGAAGAGCATGCCCGGGATGTGCTGGCCGTGGTCAAGGCCCTACGTGCTGCCAGCCCGCAGCCGGTCTGGTTGGTCGGCACCAGCCGCGGCACCATCTCTGCGGTGTCGGCGGCCATCCTGGACCAGGGCCAGTCGGTGGCGGGTGTGGTGTTGACCTCGGGGTATGCGCCTGATGTGCTGAAACTGCGCGACGGACCGGCTGGCACGCAAGGTGTCGAGGCCATCAGGGTGCCCACACTGGTGTACCACCACAAGGACGATGGCTGCCGGGAGACGCCGCCTGCGGGCGTCACCGGCATGGTGGCCGCACTGGTTGCCGCACCCATCAAGAAGTTGCAGATGGTGGAGGGTGGCGGCTCGCCCTACGGCGACCCCTGCCAGCCACGGGGTTGGCACGGCTATGTGGGGATGGAGGAGAGGGCGGTGGAGGACATCACGAGCTGGATCAGGAATCCGCAGCCTTGAGTTCCCCCCTTTTTTATTGATGTTTTTGTGCTCTGGCCCTTTCTGGTATTGCGTGGGTAGCTATTGAAGTTGTAGCGTTCTGAGATCGTTTTGTGTGTTTTTGATTTACGCAGCTTGTTGGTGCGGGGAGTAGCCGGGTCTCGCCCCGGCGGGCGAGTCCCCTTTTTTGCGTCGCCAAAAAAGGGAACCGAAAAAAGGCGAGCCGGATTCGTCGGCCCTACGCTTCGCTGCGGGCACGCTGCGTTGCTCAGCTTCGGCGGGGTGCGCGCAAACTCGGCTGCGCCTCAAACATGCGCACCCCTCAATCCGCCGAAGCCTGCGCTACTCGTCTCCTCATAACGGCGGGGGTACCGAATGCCAATGTCGCTCAACCGATTTGCCTCGCAACTTGCCAGCTTAGCCGTTCACACCACAGTGCGGGCAGATTGCGCCGTTAGTCCACGACGAGCTTGATGAACTCATAGGCCACTTCTTCATTGTGAAAGTGTGGGCTGGAATGGATCGAAGTGGTCACGAAAATATCTAATATCGGCCTATATCACCGGTTATTTTGAATTAATAGGTGTTATTTTTGAAATTTCATTAATATTTGATACATTAACACCTGTTATTTGAAAAAAACGGGTGCATAGAATGGATTTCATAACTGCCCACGAGATTACCGGTGTCGAGCGGGATCGCCTGCTAACCCTCGAAGAGGACACCTTCAATGACTTAAAGGGCATGGAAGTGTCCACGAAAAAGCTATCTGCCGCCGTCTCCGCCTTTGCCAACACCGCCGGTGGCGACCTGTACATCGGAATCGCTGAATACGAGTTCATGGGAGTCAAGATGCGGAACTGGCGCGGGTTCGTCGACCAGGAGGCCGCAAATGGGCACATTCAGTCCTTGGAGGCTCTGTTCCCGCTTGGAGGCGAGTACTCCTATCAATTCCTGCGTGCGCCGGGTTCGGATGGCGTGGTACTCCATGTGCAGGTGCAACGGACGGCCCAAATAGCCAAGGCGCACGGGAATAAGGTGTATGTTCGTCGTGGCGCCCAGAACCTTGAAGTCAAGGGCAAGGCGCTTGAACAGTTGAGGCTGGCCAAAGGAATAGAGAGCTACGAAAAGCAAACCGTAGACGTAAACCTCTCCGCGCTCACAGAGTCCGCGATCTTGAAGGATTTTGTGAAGCAGGTAGTACCCAACCTTGCGCCGAAGGCGTTTCTTCAAAAGCAAAACCTGATTCGCGGGAACAAGCCTACTGTTGCCGCGCTACTGCTGTTTGCAGAGGAGCCTCAGGCAGCACTGCCGAAGCGTTCAGGCATCAAGCTCTATCGCTACAAAACCACCGGTGCGCCTAGCAGAGACGCCTTGGTAGACGTGCCAGTGTCGATTGAAGGGCCCATGATTGACATGATCCGCAAAGCAGTTTCAGAGACTGCGCGAATGATCGAAGGAATCCAGAAGCTGGGCGCGAAGGGGCTTGAACCGGTGGTCTACCCGGTAGAAACGCTCCATGAGATTGTGACCAACGCTGTACTTCATCGGGACTACAGCATCGCTTCAGACGTACACATCCGCGTTTTTGATAACCGGGTCGAGGTGGAAAGCCCGGGCATTCTTCCGGGCCAGGTGACTGTGAAGAACATCCTTGATGAGCAGTTCGCCAGAAATGGAATGCTTGTGCGGCTCATTAATAAATTTCCGAATCCACCTAACAAGGACGTTGGCGAAGGCTTGAATACCGCGTTCAAGGCAATGCAGAAGCTGCGCCTAAAGCCACCGGTAATCATGGAGCCGGAAAACTCGGTGCTGGTCGATATCCGCCATGACCCGATGGCATCGCCGGAGGAATCCGTAATGGATTACTTAGCAAATCACGCCGAAATCAAGAACGGCGTAGCGCGAGCACTGACTGGCATCAGTTCAGAAAACTCGATGAAGGACGTTTTCCTGCGATTGGCGAAGCGCAATTTGATTGAGCGTGTGCCTAACAAGAAAGGAGCTTCGGCGGCTTGGCAGAAGAAAACCCCTTCACCCGATCTTTTCTAAAGCGTCAGTACTAGTGCCTACAGGCGCCGACGCCTGGATACGCCATGTATAACATCGCGTTTCCTTTGGGGACTTTTCTTTGGCGAAGCAAAAAAAGTGCCTCGCCCGCCGGGGCGAGACCCGGCTTCCAGGCACACCAACAAGCTGCGCAAATCAAAAACACACAGTGGCAATCTCAACTTGCTACAACTTCAATAGCACCCCGCGCAATTCCCAAAAGGCCCAGAGCACAAAAAAGCCCGCAACACGCGGGCTTTTTTGAAACCAGACAAAGTCAGAGAAATTATTTCTTCCCAGACTCCTTGCCAATAGACAGCAACTCCGAACCCACCCCCACCGACAGCAAGCCCGCCTTGGAGTACACCCCCAGCTTGGCACGCGTGTCGGTGATGTCGAGGTTGCGCATGGTGAGCTGGCCGATGCGGTCCAGCGGTGAGAACGGTGCGTCTTCCACCTTCTCCATGGAGAGGCGCTCGGGCGCGTAGGTGAGGTTGGGGCTCTCGGTGTTGAGGATGCTGTAGTCGTTGCCGCGGCGCAGCTCCAGCGTCACGGTGCCGGTGATGGCGCGGGCCACCCAGCGCTGGGCGGTTTCGCGCAGCATGATGGCCTGGCTGTCGAACCAGCGGCCCTGGTACAGCAGACGACCCAGCTTGCGGCCGCTCTCGCGGTACTGCTCGATGGTGTCTTCGTTGTGGATGCCGGTGACCAGCCGCTCGTAGGCGATGTACAGCAGCGCCAGGCCCGGGGCTTCGTAGATGCCGCGGCTCTTGGCCTCGATGATGCGGTTCTCGATCTGGTCGCTCATGCCCAGGCCGTGACGGCCACCGATGCGGTTGGCTTCCAGGATCAGCTCTACCGGGTCGTTGAACTCCACGCCGTTGAGTGCCACGGGCTGGCCTTCTTCAAAGCGGATCGAGACTTCCTCGCGTTTCACTTCCACATCGTCACGCCAGAAGGCCACACCCATGATGGGCTTGACGATCTTCATGCCGCTGTTCAAAAACTCCAGGTCTTTCGCCTCGTGCGTGGCGCCCAGCATGTTGGAGTCGGTGGAGTAGGCCTTCTCGGCACTCATCTTGTAGCCAAAGCCGTGCTGCGTCATGAAGGCGCTCATCTCGGCGCGGCCACCGAGCTCGTCGATGAACTGCTGGTCCAGCCAGGGCTTGTAGATCTTGAGCGCGGGGTTGGTCAGCAGGCCGTAGCGGTAGAAGCGCTCGATGTCGTTGCCCTTGAAGGTGCTGCCGTCGCCCCAGATGTTGACGTCGTCGTCCTTCATCGCGGCCACCAGCATGGTGCCGGTGACGGCGCGGCCCAGCGGCGTGGTGTTGAAGTAGGTGGCGCCGGCGGTAGTGATGTGGAAGGCGCCGGCCTGCAGCGCGGCAATGCCTTCGTGGGCGAGCTGGCGGCGGCAGTCGATCAGGCGGGCGAGCTTGGCGCCGTATTCGGTGGCCTTGCGCGGGATTTCGTCATAGTCGGGCTCGTCGGGCTGGCCCAGGTTGGCGGTGTAGGCATAGGGATCGGCGCCCTTGAGCTTCATCCACAGCAGGGCGGCGCTGGTATCGAGGCCGCCGGAGAAGGCGATGCCGACCTTCTGGCCGATCGGGAGGTTTTGAAGAATGGTGGACATAGGTAGATGGGGGTGTTGGAGGAAGCGTAGCGAGGGGTCGTCAGGCGAGGCGCGGGTGCCCGCGCAAAACCGCAGCGCACATGAGGTGCGTGAGGATTTTGTGTGGGCTGCAACGATGCATCACGACTCCGCAGTAGCTTCCAATTAACCGAAGTGGCAGATGTAGTGGTAGGCGTCTGTTACCCGAATGTCGAATTTGGAGTTGCCGGGCACGCTGAATTGTTCGCCAGCCGAGGATTTGACCCAGGCATCGCTGCCGGCCAGCTTGTATTCGCAGGCACCGGCCACGCATTCCATGATTTCGGGCGCGCCGGTGTTGAAGGTCAGGGTGGCAGGCAGCACCACGCCGACAGACTTCTTCGTGCCGTCAGGGTAGGTGATGTTGTGGCTGACACACTTGCCGTCGAAATAGACGTTGGCTTGGGTGGTGACGGACACGCCGTCGATTTGGGGGGTGCTCATGATGGGGGCTCGCTGATGGCGAATGGATTCAGAAGGGAACCCCCGATTCTAGGGCACCAGGGCCAGGGCCCCGGTACCGCGCCAGCCTAGTCAGAGCGCTGCGGCGGGCTATCCGCCCGGCGTGACCGCGTCAGCGGTGATGCCGGTGGCCGTAATAGCCGCTGGAGTAGCCGAAGTTCAGCGACACCCCCACAGGCGGGTAATACGGCCGGACGTAGGTGGGGTAATAGGGTTGGTAGTAAGGCTGGTAGTAGGTGCCGGAGGTGATGACCACCGGCGCGGTGTAGACCGGCGGCTGTGCATACACGGGCGGCGCGCTGGCGTAGGCGGGGGCCTGGGCGGGTGCCGCGGCGCCGACAGGCGAGACCTGCAGCGGCACAAACTGCCCGGGGTCGTTGGGCATCTGCACCTGGTACTGCTTGCCCGCGTATTCGTAGACCACGCTGTAGCCCACGGGCCGGTTCTCGGTCACGTACTGGGTGTTGCACTGCTGCACTTGCTGGACCTGGGCTGCGGGGCTGCCTTCAACGCGGTCGCCCATGATGGCACCGCCCATGATGCCCAGCGCCGTGGCGGCGGCCCGGCCACCGCCATCGCCAATGGCGTTGCCAATGGCGCCGCCAGCCAGCGCACCCATCAAGGCACCCGCCCCGGACTTGGGGGCCTGCACGGCGACCGGCACCATGCTGCAGACCTGGCGCGGCACGGTGACCTGCTGTACCTGGGGTGTGCTGGAGATGACGCGGCCCATTTCCTGGGCCTGGCTGGCGCCTGCAGCGCCGAGTGCAGCAAGCGCGGCCAGCAGAACGAGGGGTTTCTTTTTCATGTGAATCTCCCGGATGTCAAAGGCCATCCTCTACCTTTAACGCCAGTCTGGCGCCTCCGGTTGTCTGCTTCACCATCTGTTGTGTAAACCTCAGGTAAAAAGAAAACGCCCTCTGCAGGTCAGATCCGGGCCGCCCAGGCCTCAGGATCAAAGCCGACGGTGAGCGCATCCTTACCGCTGGTGCCCCAATCCACCACAGGGCGCTTGATCACGCTGGTGTTGACCTGCATCAGCGCGCTGGCGCTGGCCGGGTCGGTCACCGTGCCTTGCGTGGCCGGATCCAGCTTGCGCCAGGTCGTGCCCTTGCGGTTGAGCAGGGGCTCCCAGCCCAGGGCGGCAATCCAACCGTCCACCAGCGCTGGCGGCGCGCCGAGCTTCTTGAAGTCGTGGAATGTGTAGTCGATGTCTTGCGCGTCAAGCCAGGCGCGGGCCTTCTTGACGGTGTCGCAGTTCGGGATGCCGTAAACAGTGATGCTGTGGTTTTTCATGGCCGATATCATGCGACAAAGCGGGGTGGGCGACAATAACGCCGCTTATGAACACCCTTTCTGACTGGCTGGCCCACTGCGAGCGGCTACACCCCAAAAACATCGACATGGGCCTGGAGCGCGTGCGCCAGGTCGCCGAGCGCATGGCCCTGCGGCTGGACTGCCCGGTCATTACCGTGGCGGGCACCAATGGCAAGGGCTCGACCTGCGCCATGCTGGAGGCCATCCTGGGCCAGGCGGGCTACCGCACGGGCGTCTACACCTCGCCCCATCTGGTGCGCTTCGAGGAGCGCCTGCGCTTGCAGGGCGAGATCGTGAATGCTACCGATTTGATAGCTGGTTTCGCAAACGTGGAGAGGGCCAGGGGCCAAAATGACGAGGAAATCTCGCTGACCTACTTCGAGTTCACCACGCTGGCCATTCTCGATGTCATGAGCCGGGCCCAGCTTGATGTGGCGATTCTGGAGGTGGGGCTGGGTGGCCGGCTCGATGCCGTCAACATCATCGACACCGACTGCGCCATCATCACCAGCATCGACCTCGACCACATGGAGTTTCTCGGCAATGACCGCGAATCGATCGGGCGTGAGAAGGCCGGCATCCTGCGCACCGGGCGGCCCGCCATCGTGAGCGACCCGGTGCCGCCACAAAGCGTGCTGGATTACGCCACCGAAATCGATGCCGACCTGTGGCTGGTCGGCCGGGACTTCAATGTCTCCGGCGACCCGCAGCAGTGGGGCTGGGCGGGGCGGGGCCGGCGTTACAGCGGGCTGGCCTACCCGGCCCTGCGCGGCGCCAACCAGCTGGTCAACGCCGGCGGTGTGCTGGCTGCGCTCACCGCCCTGCGCGAACGCCTGCCGGTGACGGCGCAGGCCGTGCGCAACGGGTTTGCGTTTGTCGAGCTGCCAGGGCGCTTTCAGATCGTCCCGGGCCAGCCCGCGCTGGTGCTGGATGTGGCGCACAACCCGCATTCGGTGGCGGCGCTCACCGCCAATCTGGATGCGATGGGCTATTTCCCCACCACCCATGCCGTATTCGGCGCCATGGCCGACAAAGACCTGGGCCCCATGCTGGCGCGCATCAACCCGCTGATCGACAAATGGTATTTCACCGACCTGCCCACGGCGCGGGCCGATTCGGCCACCAGCCTGATGGCCAAATGGCAGGCCCTGACGGCCCCAGGCAAGGCCACGGCGCAAACCTTTGCCGACCCGCAGCAAGCCCTGCAGGCTGCAGCGGCTGCGGCAGACCCCGCTGATAGAATTGTGGTCTTTGGATCGTTCTATACGGTGGGGGGCGTTTTGACAGACGGTGTACCCCGTCTTTCCGCCAAACGCTAGGGCACGCACAATGGCTTTTTTCAAGTTTCGCAAGGGTGGTGACGAGCAGGCCGCCGCCGCACCGCCCGAGAGTATCGAGGCCATGCGCAAGCGCGCCCGCTATCGCCTGCTGGGCGCGGCGGTGCTGGTGATTGCCGGCGTGATTGGCTTTCCGCTGCTGTTTGACAAGCAGCCCCGCCCCATTGCCGTCGACATGACGATCGACATTCCCGACAAGAACAAGGTCAAGCCGATGGTCATTCCGGCGCCGCCACCGGCTGTGCCTGCGGCTGCGGCTCCAGCACCTGTTGCCCCTGCACCGGTCGAGCGCAAGCAGGCCATGGCCAGTGGCAAGGTCGAGGACAAACCGGCTGCTGCGGCACCCGCTCCTGCTCCTGCGCCTGTTGCCAAGCCTGCGCCGGAGAAGGTGGACGACAAGGCCGCTGCCGCCAAGGTGGCTGCGGATGTCAAGGCAGAAGAGGCTGCCCGTGCCCAGGCCCTGCTCGAAGGCAAGTCGCAGTCCAAGGTGGCTGTCAAGGCGCCTGCCAAGACGGATGACGACAAGAAGTCCGCCAGCAATGAACGTTATGTGGTGCAGGTGGGGGCTTTTGCAGATGTTGCCCGAGCCCGGGAAGTGCGCATGAAGGTGGAGCGTGCCGGCATGAAGACCTACACCCAGGTGGTGGAGACCGGTGAAGGCAAGCGCATCCGCGTGCGGGTGGGGCCTTTCACCAGCAAGGCCGAAGTGAACAAGGTGGCCGAGAAAATCAAGAAGCTTGATCTGCCGGCCGCTGTGCTGACGCTGTAAGCCGGGCGCTTCAGATGCCTGTGCTGGACTGGGTCTTTCTGGCGGTATTGCTGATATCGCTGGTGGTGGGGGCCTGGCGTGGCTTGATATTCGAACTGTTGTCCGTACTTAGCTGGATTGCCGCTTTTATATTGGCCCAGTGGCTCGGCCCCGATGTGGGGCAGTGGCTGCCCATGTCGGGTGCGGGTGAAGCCATCCGCAGCGTGGCCGGTTTTGTGGTCGTGTTCATCGTGATGGTTTTTGTGGGCGGCTTCATTGCCTGGGTGGTCAAGAAGCTCGTGCAGGCCGTGGGTCTGCGGGCTGCAGACCGTGCACTGGGGGCCATGTTTGGCCTGGTGCGCGGGGTGATTTTGTTATTGGCTGCAACGGTGGTGGTGGGAATGACGCCGATGCAGACAAGTGAATGGTGGCAGGAGTCCTGGGGCGCAGCGGGTTCGACCGCGACGCTCAAGGGGCTCAAACCGATGTTGCCGCGGGAATTTGGTCAGTATCTTCCTTGAACAGTGCGGGGCAGGCCGTGGCATCACAAGTGCCTTTGCCACTCCCAACCGGAAAAAACTATGTGTGGAATCGTCGGCGTTATCAGCAACGCACCCGTCAACCAGTTGATCTATGACGCCTTGCTGCTGCTGCAGCACCGCGGCCAGGATGCCGCCGGCATTGTGACGCAGCAGCATCGAAAATTCTTCATGCACAAGGCCAAGGGCATGGTCAAGGATGTGTTCCGCACGCGTGACATGCGCGCGCTGCCCGGCAACTGCGGCCTGGGCCAGGTGCGCTACCCGACGGCAGGCAATGCCTTCAGCGAAGAAGAGGCGCAGCCCTTCTATGTGAATGCGCCCTTTGGCATCGTGCTGGTGCATAACGGCAACCTCACTAACGCGCAGGCCCTGAAGGCCGAACTGTTCAGTACCGATCACCGTCATATCAACACCGAGAGCGACTCCGAGGTGCTGCTCAATGTGCTGGCGCACGAGATCGACAAGACCACACGGGGTTTGCCCCTGCAGCCGGCCGACGTCTTTGCTGCCGTGCGCAATGTGCACAAGCGCATCAAGGGCTCTTACGCCGTGATCGCTTCGATTGCCGGTCACGGTGTATTGGCTTTCCGCGATCCCTTTGGCATTCGCCCGCTGTGCATCGGTCGCAACAGCGACGCCATCATGCTCGCCAGCGAATCAGTCGCCCTGGAAGGCACGGGCCACACGCTGGAGCGCAACATCGCCCCCGGCGAGGCAGTCTACATTGACCTGCAAGGCAATGTCCATGCTCAGCAATGCGCCGAGGCGCCGTCGCTGCACCCCTGTATCTTCGAGTTTGTCTACCTGGCTCGTCCTGACTCCGTCATGGATGGCATCTCGGTGTACCAGGCGCGCCTGAACCTGGGTGAGACGCTGGCCAAGCGCGTGGTCTCGACCGTGCCGCCCAACGAGATCGATGTGGTGATCCCGATCCCCGAATCCAGCCGCCCCAGTGCCACACAACTGGCGCATCTGCTGGGCAAGCCGTACCGCGAAGGCTTCGTGAAGAACCGCTATGTGGGCCGCACCTTCATCATGCCGGGCCAGGGCGTGCGCAAGAAATCCGTGCGCCAGAAGCTCAATGTGATCGGCAGCGAGTTCAAGGGCCGAAACGTGCTGCTGGTGGACGACTCCATCGTGCGTGGCACGACCAGCCGCGAGATCGTCCAGATGGCGCGCGAAGCCGGCGCCCGCAAGGTCTACCTGGCCAGCGCCGCGCCGCCCGTGCGCTATCCCAATGTGTATGGCATCGACATGCCGACCAGCAACGAGCTGGTGGCGCACAACTGCACCGTGGAGCAGATCCGCGAGATCATCGGCTGTGATGCCCTGATCTACCAGGATGTCGAGGGCATGAAAAAGGCCGTGGGCTCACTGGGCAAGAACCTCGATGGTTTCGATGCTTCCTGCTTTGATGGTGTGTATGTCACGGGAGACATCACCGCGGACAGCATTGAGAGCCTTAATGCTTGCCGGGTTGGCGGTAACGGGGAAGACGAGCGCGACGAGGACACCTCACGCCTGGCCTTGCCCAATCATTCGGAGTGAGCATGAGCGCCAAGCCATTACCCGGGAAGCTGCACCTGCAGACACTGGCCGTGCGTGCGGCCGTCGAGCGCAGCCAGTATGGAGAAAATTCAGAGGCCCTGTTCCTCACCAGCGGCTATGTGCAGCCCAGTGCAGACATCTCGGCCCGCCGCTTTGCAGGAGAAGAGGAGGGCTATACCTATGGCCGCTCCGGCAACCCGACGGTCAGCAGCTTCGAGATGAGGCTGGCCGCGCTGGAGGGCAGTGAGGCTGCGCTGGCGACTTCGTCCGGCATGTCCGCCATCATGCTGATGTGCTTCAGCCTGTTGAAAGCGGGCGACCACGTGATCTACTCCCAGTCGATGTTCGGCTCGACGATCAAGCTGATTGGTACCGAGTTCGCGCGCTTCGGCGTGGAATCGACGGTGGTTCCGCAGACGGATCTGGCGGCCTGGAAAAAGGCGCTGCGCCCGAATACACGCCTGCTGTTTGCCGAAACACCCACCAACCCGCTGACCGAGGTGTGTGACATCGCCGCCCTGGCCGACCTCGCCCACAACGCGGGAGCCCTGCTGGCGGTCGACAACTGCTTTGCTACGCCTGCACTGCAACGCCCGATCGAGATGGGGGCTGACATCGTGATGCATTCGGGCACCAAATACCTGGATGGCCAGGGACGCGTCATGGCCGGTGCCCTGTGTGCGCCCGAGAAGATGGTGCTGGAGAAATTCCTGCCCGTGCAGAAGAACAGCGGCATGATCCTGTCGCCCTTCAATGCCTGGATCGTCCTCAAGGGGCTTGAGACGCTGGACCTGCGCATGCGCGCCCAGAGTGCACTGACACTGGAGTTGGCGAACTGGCTCAAAACACATCCTGCGGTGGCCCGGGTGCATTACCCCAGCCTTGCAGGGCATCCGCAGCATGCACTGGCCATGAAGCAGATGTCCGGTCTGGGTGGTGCGGTGTTGTCCTTCGATGTGAAGGCCGACAGCGCCGAGCAGGCGCGGGCACGGTCCTTCCATGTGCTGGACTCTTTGCAGACCCTGTCGCTGTGCACCAACCTGGGGGACACCAAGACCCTGTTGACCCATCCGGCCAGCACCTCGCACGGCAAGCTGTCCGAGGCCCAGCGTCAGGCGGCCGGTATTGGTCAGGGGCTGATCCGTGTGGCCGTGGGGCTGGAGCATCCACTGGATGTGCAGGCCGACCTGGCCCGTGGCCTCGATACTTTGACTTGATTGACTATCCGTTCGTCATGAGCTTGTCGAAGGGCTTCGACGCGTTCAACCGGGACGGAGTTTTCTGAATTGCATATGACACATCGCGTTCGCACCCGCTTTGCCCCGTCGCCGACGGGCTTTATCCACCTGGGCAATATCCGCTCGGCACTCTATCCGTGGGCCTTTGCCCGTTCGCAGGGCGGCGACTTCATCCTGCGCATCGAGGACACCGATCTGGATCGTTCGTCCCAGGCCGCCGTGGATGTAATCATCGAGGGCATGTCCTGGCTTGGGCTGGACTATGACGAAGGCCCGTTCTACCAGATGCAGCGCATGGAGCACTACAAGGCCGTGCTGGCCGAGTTACAGGCCGCCGGCCATGTCTATCCCTGCTACATGAGTGTGGAAGAGCTCGACGCTTTGCGCGAGCGCCAGATGGCGGCCAAGGAAAAGCCACGCTACGACGGCACCTGGCGTCCCGAGCCGGGCAAGACGCTGCCAGCCACTCCCGAGGGTGTGAAACCAGTGCTGCGCTTCAAGAACCCGCAAGGTGGTGTGGTGGTGTGGGACGACAAGGTCAAGGGTCGCATCGAGATCAGCAACGACGAGCTGGACGACCTCGTGATCGCCCGTCCGGACGGCACGCCGACCTACAACTTCTGCGTGGTGGTGGACGATATCGACATGGCCATGACCCATGTGATTCGTGGTGATGATCACATCAACAACACGCCACGCCAGATCAACATCTTCCGCGCTCTGGGCAAGGAGCCGCCGGTCTATGCCCACCTGCCCACCGTGCTGAACGAGCAGGGCGAGAAGATGAGCAAGCGCAACGGCGCCAAGCCGGTGACGCAATACCGCGACGAGGGCTACCTGCCCGACGCGATGGTCAACTACCTTGCGCGCCTGGGCTGGAGCCATGGCGACGACGAGATCTTCAGCCGTGCGCAGTTTCTGGAGTGGTTCGATCTCGACCACCTGGGACGCAGTGCCGCGCAGTTCGATGAAGCCAAGCTGCGATGGGTCAATGCCCAGCACCTCAAGGCCATGGCGGATGACGAACTGGCCCCGCTGGTGGCCGCGCAGCTGCGCAAGCGTGGCATCGAGGCCGATGAACGCCTGCCCCGGATTTGCGGCCTGTTCAAGGACCGTTGTGACACCACGGTGGCGCTGGCCGACTGGGCGCAGGCTTTCTACGGCGATGTGACGCCGAAGGCCGAGGAACTCGCCCAGCACGTGACGGACGCCGTCAAGCCAGTACTGTCACAGCTTGCCGACAAACTCGCTGCCTGCACCTGGGACAAGGCCAGCATTGCTGCCGCCATCAAGGAAGTATTGACCGCCGCCGGGATGAAAATGCCCCAATTGGCCATGCCGGTGCGCGTACTCGTCATGGGAACCGCCCAGACGCCTTCGCTGGATGCCGTGCTGGAGCTGATGGAAAGAGAAAAAGTCGTCGAACGTTTGAAAGCCATTTAAATTTCAGGCTATAATTCGAGGCTCAAGAATTGAAGGCGTTGTTTTTTGAATAGCGCTGAGGTTTAGGGGGTATAGCTCAGCTGGGAGAGCGCTTGCATGGCATGCAAGAGGTCATCGGTTCGATCCCGTTTACCTCCACCACCAATTTTTGAGCCGGACGCCAGCAGATCGCTGCAGGCAAAGTTCCCAGGTTTATGACCCCATCGTCTAGAGGCCTAGGACATCACCCTTTCACGGTGAGTACCGGGGTTCGAATCCCCGTGGGGTCGCCAAATTCATCGCTTGATGAGAAGGCGCAACAAGTTGGTAACAGCCAGCCCGCAATGGCCGGTGACTTGGCTCGAAAGAGCAGACGTTACCACTACCAGGAGTGGTAGTTCAGTTGGTTAGAATACCGGCCTGTCACGCCGGGGGTCGCGGGTTCGAGTCCCGTCCACTCCGCCAGCATGTAAGGGTTTGCCGCTATGAAAGTAGTAGCAAACCCTTTTCTTTTGCCGGTCATCTATCCCATTTCCCGTGTCATCTGCGACAGGCTTCAACACACGTGCTCAGCGGGGCCCGATTGATGCCCGGACTTCAAACCCAGCGATAAGCGGCGGTTGCATGCAGTGTCCAGCTACCGCCACCTGATAACGCCAGCACCTGCTGATGGTGTTTCAGGAGGGGCTGGTGGTGGCTGACGCTGATCGGTGTGATCGACAGGCCGGCGAGTTGGCCGTACAGAAGTTCCTCATTGCCTGCATCCAGCGCGCTGGTGGCTTCGTCAAGCAGCAGGTAGCGCGGTTTGGCGAGCAGGGCGCGGGCGAAGGCCAGTCGCTGCTGCTCGCCGACCGAAAGTACCTTGGCCCAGTCCAGCTCGGCGCCCAGGCCGCCGAAGCGCTCAGCCAGCGTGGGCAGGTTCACCCGTTCCAGCCATTGCAGCAGTTCCTGGTCCGAGATATCGCGTTCGGTTTGGGGGTAGGTCAGCTGGCAGCGCAGGTCGCCCTGGGGCAGGTAAGGCTGTTGGGGCAGGAACAGCATGTCCGGCCCGGCCGGGCGCACCACTTCGCCTGAGCCTGCATTCCACAGCCCGGCGATCACCCGCAACAGCGAGCTTTTGCCGGCTCCACTGGTGCCAACGATCATCAATCCCTCACCGGGTTTCACGGCAAGTGTGAGCCCTTGAACCAGCAGGTGTTCCCGGTTGGGTGTGAACACGGTCAGTTGACCGAGGCTGAGCTCAAAACCATGCACGGTGTGGATCTGTGAGGACCCACCGCCTTCGGCCTGGTCGGGCTGGACAGCCTGGGCATCGAGCGCCTGCGAGAAAGCATGAAGACGGTCAATGCCGGCGGAAAAACGGCTCAGCCCTTCAAAGTGCTCGACGATGACCGTCAGCGCCAGCAGGATGGCGGCGAAGGCGCCCGCGGCCTGAATGGCCCGGCCAACCTCCAGTTCTCCGGAGAGGACATCGTTCGCAATGATCACGGTGGGGAGCACGACCGTCAGGAAGCTGTGTGCGAACTGGAACAGGTTGAGCTTGAACTGCCAGCGCAGCACCCGCTGGAAATTGGCATAGACCGCCTGGAAGACGCGTTGAAGCGCTGACATCTCGCGCACCTCACCGTCGTAAAAGGCGATGGGTTCTGCATGCTCACGCACCCGCACCAGACTGAAACGAAAGTCTGCCTCGCGTTGCAACTGGAGAAAGTTCAAGCCGATCAGCCGCTTGCCGAATACCGAGGCTGTGAACCAGGTGCTGACTACGGCATAGCCGATCAGGAAGTAAACCAGCCCCTGCGAAATCGACCACAGCACGCTGGCGAAAGCAATCAGCTCGATCACCGCGCCCAGCATGATCATCGAGAAGTACAGCGATTGCTGGGTGAAGGCGTTGATGTCCTCGGCAATGCGCTGATCGGGGTTGTCAATGCCCGCGATCGAGTTGAGCCGGTAATAGGCACGCTGGTTGAAATAACGCGCCAGGAAGTGGTGCGTCAGCCAGCGGCGCCAGCGCAGGCCCAGCGTATCGCGTACAAAATAGTAGAGGCCATAGATGGGAACTGCCGCCGTGAGGAGTGCCGTATAACGCCAGATCGAGGACCAGAAGCGGTCGGGGTCCCTTGCGGCCAGGGCCGAGGTGAACTCGCCGGTCTCCTGGTTGAACAAGACGCTGCAGGCCGTCTGCGCCAGCAGCAGCGAGATCAGCAGCGCCAGCAGCCCCCTGGAGCGCCAGCGTTCATCCGAGCGCCAGAAAGGCTGCGCAATCGTGATGAAACGCCGCCACAGGCGAGCGTTGAAGCCAGGTTTTTCTTCTGTTGCCATTGGCACCCCGTGGCAAGCCGCAAGGTCTGCTGCTTGAACTTACAGTTTCGGTCCCTGGGCAGAATCGTATCAAGGACCGGCGGGCCACCATCAGGTCATGCCAGTGTGGTGCACTCACTGAGTGGGCCAGATGCCAGTATGACCATCCCAAAAATCATACCGCTGCAACATCGGATAGGTATCAGAAGGGGATGCGATGCTTTGAGGTCAATGTGCTCCGGCAGTTGGGCGAACACCCGGTGGCAGAGACAGAGACCCCCGAACTGGTGGTGATGCTCAAGACCCTGGAAGCACGAGGCATGAATGATCTGGCCAGCTTGCGCATCTGGAAAATATCAGACTCATCAGGGGGGAGGTTTCGATGCGGAAAATGCTCTGAATTCATTGCAGATCAGTATCCCGGATGGCACAGTCAGAACCATCTGCTTGTTCGCTTAGACTCAAAGTATGAACGATTCAGACCTTACTCCAGGTGCGCGTCGAACAATGCCGCGACGACGGGGTTGATTGATGCAGTATCCATAGCCTGCGATAGCCAATGAGTAAGAAACAACTGCTACTGCAAACCATACCGCTATCGGATGCCTCTGAACAGGCGTCCGCACAAAACTGGTTGCCACTGGACATCAACCAGATATCAGCGGGTAATTACCAGGGGCACATGCGTGTGGTTGAGCACGCTGACGTCAGCGTCTATTTCGAAAAGCAAAATTGTACGGTCCATAAGCGTGGTGTTACGGATGAGAAGAATTGCACCATCTCGTTTTTTCGAACCCGGCAGCCCCAGACCCGGTTTTCCGAATACAGCCCTGCCGATAACTCATTATTCTTCCTGCCGAGTAGCACCGAGTTTGATATTTATGTTCCCGGCAGTGCTGAGACGGTCTATTTCCGGATCGATCAATCACGCCTGCTGGAGAAGGCAAGAGCCATAGACCCCTCGCGTTGGGAGAGCTCCCCCACAGGCCTTCAAATTCTGGATGCGATCGATCGAAGATCGCTGGATGCGTTTACCGACGAGATCTATTCGCTCCCGCATTTCACAAAAAATTCAGTGGGTAACGATCATCATGGTCCGTTGGCAAGAACCATGATGGACCAGGTATTGATGGCCTTGAATTCTTCATGCCCCAACAGCCCAGATACCCACCCTGAATTATCAATTCGCCGTCGCGCGAGAGATATCGTGAACCGGGTGACCGAGTACATCAATGCCGAATTTGATCAAATCAGATGTCCGACCATCAGTGACATCTGTTATGAACTGAAGATATCCGAACGGGCCTTGCAATACGGTTTCAAAAAGATATTGCAACTCTCACCCAATACCTATCTTCGCTATCACAGACTCAATCGTGCACGCGCACAACTTAGCCGCCCAGCCAGTACAGATGTATCTGTGACCGCTATCGCCACGCACTGGCATTTCTGGCATCTGGGGCGGTTCTCCCGCGACTACCTGAGTCTATTCAGTGAACTGCCGTCCACCACGCTGCGGCGAGCTCTCGGCTAATTTCTCTTTTTGCGGAAATGGGATAGTGGGCGCACTCACTTTTGGATAACCTCGCCGCACAAGGGCTGAGAACCCGGGTTCCCATGGAACTCGATCTCAGCTGACTGCAACAACGAGGGGAAGCATGAGTCGAGTAGCGCGCGTCCATACAGAGTCATCTGGTGAGTGGGTTTCGTCGCGAGCTTTTGCAAGCCTTGCGGATGCCATTTCGTGCCTTGCCGCTGCGTACTGCTGCTGGCGCCCCTGACTAACTACCCCTCCACAAGGCCTCTACATGACCTCAATCTACAGTCGCTATCTTCGTCCGCACTATCAGTTGCCCTTGCTGCTGATATTCCTGGCACTGGCCATTTTCTCCAGGGCCGTGATTGCGCAGACGGCCGCCAGTGGGACACTCCAGATCGCACCGATCACAACTGGCATTCAGCAGCCAGCAGCGACGGGCACGGTCACGCCTGGCTCCTTCCACTTTGACAGCAGCAAAGTAACGCTCACACCGTCCAAGGTGCCAAACACGGGCAACGGTGGCAAGCTGGTAGTTGAATCAGGCGCAAATCCGGACATGAAATTCGAGCCAAAGTATGGCGTTTATGGCCCCCGGGGCGAATCCCGGCCGCTTTGTGGCGGCATGGTGGATGGCAAGCTTCAGGCACCCTGCACAGGCAAGGTCGCCGTATTTGAGTCCGATGCGGTGGGCAAGTGCTCACCCGGCAGCTTCTTTGATGTGGGCACCTGGAGTTGCTATTCCTGCCCGCCCGGCTTTAAACGTTCGTTGACGGCCGTTACCGGCGAACGCGCCTGCCAGAAACAGGACAGCAGCGTTCAGGGGAAGCTCACGAATGCTACTTTGCGTGGAACGGCGTGTCCCAAAGGCAGCTTCTTTGATCCCACCCGCAGCGGTGAATGCTGGAGCTGCCCTGAGGGCTACAACCGTTCAGCCGCGCCCGTCGAATGGAAGGATGCCTGCGTCAAGCCAGCCGCAGAAAAATTCGCGCCCACCACGAAAAAAGGCAGCGCCACGGGGTTGCTGAAAGCAAATTGTCCAGGCGGACAGTTTGCGAAAGCGGGCAGCTGTTATGCCTGCCCCGCAGGCTACAACCGCACGCTCCACGCCATGACGAGCGACAAAGCCTGCTCCCAGCTGGTCAAGCTCGAGAAGTCGAAAGCCACACTGATCAAACAGGCCATTTGCGAGCCGGGCGAGATCCGGGACAAACTCAGGGACCCGAAGCATGGTGGCGAATGCTGGACCTGTCCTACCGCAGCAACACGCACCGTCTACCCCATCAATGGGCGTCAAGCTTGCCAGATTGGAGGCAACTTCAAGTACGCCCAGGCAACCCAAACCAGTGCGCTGAGTTGTCCGGCTGGGCAAATGTTTGATCTGGTCAACAGCAAAAACCCCAAAGTGCAGGCGTTGATTCGCAAGCAGGGCGGCAGCTTCCCGGCCAATCTGGGCAGTAGCGGTGGTGGCAGCTGCTGGTCATGCCCTGCGGGTTACCGCCGCACGGCCTTTGCGGCCTGGAACCCTGGCGCATGTGAGTCCATCGGGACGGAGTGGCGCTCTGCCACCTACACCCAGCCGGGGCTGTTTGGTCTGGACGGTGCGGAAGAGGTCGTCAAGGAAATCCTTACCAAGCGCCCCGAGCTGATCATCGAGATTGCCAAGAGTATTGCCCCCGGTCTGAAGATGAGCGCTGCTGATGTCATCCGGGATACCTGGAGTGAAATCGCCACTCACCCCGAGGACAGTGGCGTACTTAAAACCGCCGTGTACTCGCGCCTGCAGGCTGCAGCGGCTGAGCCAGCCAAGGCCAGTGCGGCGGAGAAGCGCTTGCTGGCCAGCTTCTCCGAGGCCATGATGCGTTTTCGCGAGTTCCTGGCTCAGGAGGCACTCAATGCGGGCGAGGCCTGGCAACAAGTCAAGCTGTACAAGAAGGCACAAAGCCGCACCGTGATGCAAGGGGATGCCTCCGTATTGTTCACCGACCTGCCGGATTTTGAAGACATCACGGCATCTGCGGTGCTGGGAGGCCTGGCCACAGGAACGGGGCTCAGTGCCCTGGCCGTGACGGGCATCATGAAAACTGTGACACGTGATCTCATCTTCCCATACCGTAGTCGTGCGGTTGCAAAAAAAGCGTCGACCGAGGCGGCTAAAAAACTGGCGGGTGCAGTTGGAAAAGCTGCGGGGAAGGTGGCGGTGGAAGGGGCGACCAAAACCGGATCGGCGATGATCAAAATCGCCATGAGTGGCGGAGCCGCCATCCTGATCGAGGTGGTGAGCGAACTGGTGGTCATTTCTGTAGACAAGGCCTTGCAGGAGGCCAATCTGATCCCGAGTTTGAAAGCCAAGCTGGCGACTGCCCGACAAAAAGTCGACGTTGCCCGCCTGCTGGCGACCAGCGCCGGCAGCAGCGAACTGGATGCTCAGTGGGCCACCATGATGGGCGAGGCAAGGTTGCCGAAAGACAAGAATGCCATTGCTCAAAAAGTACAGGCTGCCAGTGCCGCAACCCAGGCAATCAGTGCGAGCAAGGCATCCGAGAAGGCTGCTGCAACTGTAGCTTCAGTTCCAACATTTGCGATTGCCTCAGTGGGCATGGGTGGCTTGTGCCTTGATGAAAGCGGTGCTGCCGCTGTCATGAAACCCTGCGCTGCAGTCGGAAAGAATTGGAGTGTCGGTGCTGGCAAAACGCTTCACTCAGCTGCTAGCAGCAAGTGTTTGGTTGCAGGCAGTCCCGTTAGTCTGGGTCCATGCCCGGCAACCCCCACGCCATTGCATCAATGGAGGCTGGTCGGGCAAGCCATTAGCGCCGGTACGGGCCTCTGTCTGGAAGGCCGCGGGGCCGCTCTTGCGATGGCGCCATGCAATCCCAGGATGCCGATGCAGCTTTGGAAAGCTGTGCAGTAGTAGTACTCACGTATCCAGCAATGACAGCGGCATATCTGCCATGCCGCTTCCCTTTCTTCAGAAAAAATCCATGAAGCTTTTGAACACTGCCCCGCGTCCGCAACCCCTCTCATCTGTCGCTGTGCTCTTGCTGGCACTCACGACTCTGGGTATGACTGGCTGCGCCACCATGGATGGCATGGGCAGCAATAGCAACACCAATCCCCTGGCCGCAAGCCAGCCGGACACGCATCTGTTCGATGCCATCCCCAAGGACAAGCTCAACACGGCTTCCCGACAGTTGGCTGCCGAGGGACTCAAAGCACTGGATGCCAAAGACTATCGCAAGGCGTCGGATATTTTCAACCTCGCGGTGAAGACCGACATGACCAACTCCTACCTGCATTTTCTCAATGCGGTGGCCTATCAGATGCGTGGCATGACCGGGGAGAGTGGCCTGTTGCCATTGGCAGAACAGGGTTACCAGATGGCGGTGCAGTTTGACAATTCAAACTGGCTAGCTCGTTACTATGCGGGTCTGCTGGCCATGAACCAGCGCAACTGGAGTGCGGCTCAAAGCAAGCTTGTCGAAGCAGCCATCTATGCTGGAAAGCAGCCGGACCTGCTTTATGACCTGGCGGTCGCTTCCTATTACAACCATGACCCGAAAACTGCGGCTGCCGCACTTGCCGGTCTGCGCGAACTGCAAGGGGGGAAAGCGGATGACCCGCGTGTGCTTCGTGCATCCGCCATCGTTGCCGCTGCACTGGACCAGAAGGCCGATGCACAAAACTTCCTGGATCAATTGCGTGCAGCCACGCACAACAAGAAGGATGTCGCTTCGGCGGCCGAGCGTATCGATTCCTGGTCGGCGACCTACCAGAGAAGTGGTTTCATCAAGACCCAGTTTCCGGGAGGCGACGCGGGAGGATTTCCGCAGGCAACGGACGATCAGTCGCAAGACCAGTTGGTCTATCCCGTCCAGAATGAAACTGCCGAGCAGTCAAACGATGCAGCAGCCAGTGCTGATTTCGTCGAGAAGCAAATGGTGGTCGTGGATGTGGTCATTCTCAGTACCGAGGAAGACAACACCCATTCGATGGGCGTCAATTTGCTCGACGGATTGAAACTGCAGTTTGGCAATTCGTCGACCCTGACACCAGGGTATTCGGATACCGGGACCTATAGTAGAGATTTGATCACCCCGGCCAACTCGACGGCGACCAGCGTTGTGACACGCCAGATCAATATGCCGGCAGTGACTTACTCGCTCAATATTGCGAATGCCAACGCCAAAAGAAATGAAGTTCTCGCTCGCCCCACACTGGTTGCCCTGGGTAATCAGACCTCGAACTTCTTTTCAGGTGTGGACGTCAATGCAGCGGCGGTGTCCAATGGACAGGGCAGCGCGGTACAAATCCAGAAGGAGGTCGGCGTCAAGCTGGCTGTGACGCCGGAATTTCTGCCAAGAAGTCTCATCAAGCTCAATATCGCTGCGGAACGCACCTTCCTCGCGATACCCAGCACCTCGGTGAAGTTCGACTTCCGACTCGATACCACCAAAACCACGGTCAATGCCAACGTCGTCATGAAGTTTGGAGAGACCCTGATTCTTTCCGGCTTGTCCGAGCGGGATCAGTCCCGGGACCGGGATGGTGTGCCTGTGCTGCAGGACATCCCCATCGTCCAGTATCTCTTCTCGCGCAACGTAACCCGCGACTACTACAAATCGGTCCTGATCCTGCTCACGCCACGCCGTGCCCAGTACACCAACCGTTCGCAGGAGGATGTGGCTGCAGACAGGGCTAACCTGTCGCCCTCCGATCTGGCGTTGGCGGAATTCGAGGACAAGTACCGTCCCTGGTTCAAGCCGATTCCCAACGTGGGTGAAATCGTCCACAAGCTGGAGCGCAGTTCCCTTTTTCGTGAATTCCAGACCGGCGATCTTGGCGGTTCATGGCAACGTATCACCGACCATGGTGAACGCCTGAAAACCGCCATGGGCTTCCTGTTTTACTGATGAGCTTGAAGCGCGCTGCACTGCTTCTTTTCATGGCGGCCATCAGTGTCGCCACATCCTTTGGCGCCCGGACGGCCATCGCGGCTTCGGCACCCAAGCCAGTGGAGACGATGCCCTGGATCCAGTTGCCTGGCCAGGCAGATGACCTTGACGTTGCAACAGACGGCACCGTATTCGCCGTCGATTCACAAGGGCGTGTCTGGCTGCGTCCCCCGGGTGCTGAACCCTCATGGCGCAAGCTTCCTGGAACTTTTCGACGGATCTCGGTGGCGAGTAACAAGCTGGCCTGGGCCGTGAACGGGCAAGGTGAACTCTATCGTTACAACGGAACCTGGTGGCGCTCATCGAAAGCCCGTTTCCCGGTCAAGGCGATGGATGTTGGCGTATCCGGCAGTGGTGTGGCCTATGCCATCAGTATTGACGGCGAGCTGTTCGCCTTGGATGCGAAACGCGGTGCGCTCGCGATGGCCGGAGCCCCGCCCAAGCTGCAACGCGTCGCCGTGGACGAGCGCAACCAGGTTTGGGTCGTGGCCGGCGATGAGCGGCTGCACCGTTTCGATGGCAAGCGCTGGTCAACATTTGACTCGATTCGTGCACGTGACCTTGGCGCAGGCAATGGCGGCCTCTGGGTTATCGGCGCAGACGATGAACTGCTGTCACTGAACCCTGATGGAAAACTGTTGCGTCGTGTTGCCGCTCACGCAGCTGCCGCCGTTGCGGTCGCGCCAGGCGGACTGCCCTGGATCGCCACCGCAGACGGTCATATCTATGCCAACAATCCGGACACCGGCGGGAACACCGCACCTGCGGTAGTTGAGCACGAGCAGGTGTTTACCCAATTGATCAACTGGCAGCCGGTCAGCGGCAGCGCCCGGCAATTGGCGATTTCAGCCAAAGGCGCCGTACTGGCACTCGGTGAGACTGGCGTAGTCTGGCAATGGAAGAGCCGCAATAACTGGGGCCGGCTGCCAGGCAGCTTCTCGCGGATTGCGCTGGATAACGAGAACACGCCCTGGGGCATCGACAGCAGCGGAAAAATCCTGCGTTTTCAGGGGACCTTCTGGACGGAACAGCCGGATCGCGCGCGTGACATTGCGACCGGTGCCGATGGCAGCGTGTGGATTTTGCCCCCTGAAGGCGCGCCAGCCCGCTGGATGGCCAGCAGCAGGGAGTGGCAGCAACTGAAAACTGCTCCCGCGGGAAAGACACAGCGCATCGCCGTCACGCCGGACGGCAGGCCATGGGTTATCAATGACGATGGCAAGGTCTTGCGCTATGACGGTAAACGCTGGATTGACCTGCCCTCCAGCGAGGCGACCAGCATTGGGATAGGCCCGGAAGGCACGGTTTTCATCACCACCACCGACCAGCGCCTGCAGCGTTGGGACAGCAGCGGACGGCGCTGGGAAAAACTCAACGGTGAGGCCGCATCGGTGGCCGTAGGGCCGGGCGGGAAGCCTTGGGTGACGACCACCGCATTCCGCATCCTGGCGTCTGCCTTCTTTGATGAATTGCCAGACAGCCGGGTCGATACCGTTTCGGTCGCCGCCGCCAGCGCGGCAGCGAACACCGGCAGCCGTGTCGGCTCAGGAACGACGGCAAGCGCCAGCGTGGTGGGCCAGCCCAGCGCCGGTGGCGGCCCCGCCCAGGGGCGGCCTGATGCGCCTCTGCAATACCGCTTGTTGCCCGGCGCGGCACGCGATATCGCCATCGGTGCGGATGGCAGTGTCTATATCGTGACGTTCGATGGAGGGTTGGCGCGCTGGAGCAATGGACGAAACGCTTTCATCAGCTTCGAAGGACAGTTCACGCGTATCGCGGTCACACCCGATGGCAAGCCCTGGGGCATCACGACCAAGGGAGAAGTGTTCCGCAACGATGGCACGCTTTGGCGCCTGGTGCGAAATATTGTGGCCCAGGACATTGCCATCGCCTACAACGGGACGGTGATGGTCGCCGACGCACAGAGCGCCATCCAGAAGTACGACCCTGCCAGCGGCCTTTTCAACCGTATCGCCGGCGAAGGCGATGCACCACCGCCGACCGGTGTACGCCTTGCCCTGAATCCCAAGGGCGAGCCCTGGACCCTTGATGCCAACGGCTACGTCTCACGCTGCGACCGCAGCCCTTGTGAACGCTTGCCCGCCCGGGCACGAGACATCGGTATCGGCCCCGAAGGCAGTGTCATCATTCTGGATACTGGCCGCATCCTGCGCCGATGGAACGAATCGGCCCATGAATTCCAGCGCATGGACAGCATTGCCGACCCGGTGGATGCTTTGGCCGTCGGACCCCGGGGGAAACCCTGGCTGCTCAGCATCAGCTCACAGGTATGGGCATCCGAGTTCTTCCCCCGTGACGAAAGCCGGGATGGTGTCGAGGCGGCGGCAACGGCGGCGACAAGCAGTGCGGCACAGGGCACAAGTACGGCCTCACCGCCGGTGTTTACTTTCCTGCTCAACATGCCCTTTGATCAAGTCAGTCTGCCCGCAGGTTTTACGTCAAGTACCTTCCCGAAGCCACTCATGGCCATCAGCACCAATGGCAGCATCGTTGTTCTGGACTCCGCCTTCAAGTTCTGGAATTACAACGAAAGTACAAAACAGTTCGTCATGGATGGCACGCCGCCATCCTTGTCTGCGCTTTTGTCTGGCGATGATGTCCGCAGCTTTGTGATTGGCAAGGATGGAACCTACTGGGTCACCAACACTGGGTCCCAACTTTCGCCTGCTGCGTATCGCCGCCAGGGAAGTCAGTGGGTCAGCGTTTCAGGTCTTTCAGATTGTGCAGTGGCCTCCTGTACCAATGCCGCGATGACACTCGCAGTCGGCAAAGACGGCACGGTATATGCCACCAGCACGGGTGGGAAGCTCTACCGCTACGACACGGCGCTCAAGCGTTTCGTCGCCTTGGGGCTTGCATTGCCCAGTGGTGCTTCCCGGCTGGATTACGTGGGTGTCGATCCGGTCGGTCGCCTGTGGGCCGTATCCGGCGCAAGTGACAAGCTCTATGAATATGTTGGCAATGCCTGGATTGCACGCAATGGAGGGGCCCTGTCCTCCTCTGGCGCCTGCATCGATGGCACAACGGTTTGTTTCTCCATCGGTGCCAACGGCTCGGTATACAGTGATGCGACAGTCAGCGGCAATCGTCGCTTGCTGCGCTGGAATGCAACATCTCGCACCTGGGATGTCATCAATACTTCACCAAACCCAGGCGTCTATGTCGTTGCACCAGACGGACGGCCCTGGGTCATACAGCTATCACCTGCGCCAACAAAACTCTACAAAGCCCGCTGACATGAAACCCCTCATGTTGCAGAAGCTGTCACCTGCTTGACCCGTTGAGCCAATCCGCTGCCACATAATTCGCGCATGCAAGCTCTGCGCGCCCCCCTGCAAGCCAGGGTTGTTGAATGGCTGGTCGTTCCCGGTGCGATGGTGCGTGCCGGTGATGTGCTGCTCATTCTCGAAGCCATGAAGATGGAGCACGAAATTCGTGCTGGGACCGACCTCCGTGTGACCGAGTTGCTGTTCGCAGCGGGGGAAATGGTGCAGGAAGGTGACTTGCTGTGTACCTCGACACCGGTGCAGGACAGCTCACACCTTCCCGAGCCTGAGAGAACACCTTTTCAAGAAGCCACGAAGGCAGGCAGTGCCAGCGTGATGACGCCGCCATCAAATGCCATGCCATCCGGGGCACGCGACGATCTGAAGCGACTGGAGGCGCGCACAGGCTTTACCCTGGATGCCAGCCGCCCCGAGGCGGTTGCCAAGCGGCATGCCTTGGGCCTGCGCACGGCACGCGAGAACCTGGCCGACTTGTGCGACCCGGGCTCGTTTGTCGAGTACGGTGCACTGGCTGTGGCGGCCCAGCGTAGTCGCCGGTCTGAAGAGGACCTGATCCAGAACACACCTGCCGACGGCATGGTCACGGGCCTTGGCACCGTGCAGGGCCAGCAGGTGGTGGCCATGGCCTACGATGCCACCGTGCTGGCGGGCACCCAGGGCATGCGCAACCACCAGAAGACCGACCGCATGCTGGGCCTGGCGCTGCAGAACCAGTTGCCCGTGGTGCTGTTCGCAGAAGGCGGTGGCGGTCGCCCCGGTGATGTGGATATGCCCATCGTGGCCGGCTTGCACGTGAGCACCTTTGCCAGTTTTGCCCGGCTCAATGGCCAGGTGCCCATCGTCGGCATTGCGGCCGGACGATGCTTTGCGGGCAATGCCGCGCTGCTGGGCTGTTGTGACGTGATCATTGCCACCGCAGGCAGCAACATCGGGATGGGCGGCCCGGCGATGGTGGAAGGCGGCGGCCTGGGGGTGTTCAAACCCGAGCAGATTGGCCCGGCTAGCGTGCAGCACGCCAATGGGGTGATCGACATTCTGGTGGACGACGAAGCGCAAGCCGTCGTCGCGGCCAAGCATTACCTGTCATTTTTCCAGGGGGCACAGAAAGACTTTGCTGCGCCACCCGAGCAGGCGCTGCGCGAGGTGGTGCCCGAGAACCGGCTGCGCGTCTACGACGCCCGCACGGCAATGCAGGGCATTGCCGATGTAGGGTCACTGCTGCAGTTGCGAACCGTGTTTGGGCTGGGCATCCACACGGCGTTGGCGCGTATTGGGGGGCGTCCCGTGGGTCTGCTGGCCAACAACCCGCAGCATTTGGGCGGCGCGATTGACGCGGATGCCGCCGACAAGGCGGCGCGCTTCATGCAACTGTGCAACGCACACGGTCTGCCGCTGGTGAGTCTGGTGGATACCCCGGGTTTCATGGTCGGGCCAGACATTGAGGCCACGGCACAGGTGCGCCATGTCAGCCGCCTGTTTGTCGCTGCCGCGCATTTGCGTGTGCCCTACCTGAGTGTGGTGCTGCGCAAGGGCTACGGCCTGGGCGCCATGGCCATGACCGCAGGAGGATTTCATTCGACTCTTCTGACGGCGGCTTGGCCGACGGCTGAATTTGGCGCGATGGGGCTGGAGGGCGCTGTGCGCCTGGGCTACCGCAAAGAGCTGGAAGCCGTGCCAGCAGGCCATGAACGCCAGGCCTTGTATGAGCAACTGGTAGCTCGCCAGTACGAGAACGGCAGCGCCCTCCACATGGCCAGCACGCTGGAGATTGATGCCGTCATCGACCCTGCGCAAACCCGCAACTGGCTGCTGCAGGGGCTGCAAGCCGGGCGTGTGGGGCCCGGGCAGCCAGGCCGTGCGATAGACACCTGGTAGCAGGGGTGCGCTGGAGGGCGTGTCGGCGCCACCTAGTCCATGCCCCTCTACCTAATCCCATATTCATGGGTTTGAACTTCGCTCCCGAAAGTCTATAAAAGAAGCTGGGGATAAAAATCAACAGCGTCCTCGAACAGGGAGGTTGTCATGAAGCTCGTGATCGCAACGTTTCTCTTGAGCATTGCCAGCTTTGTCTTGAATGTGGTGGCCACCAACGTGGTTTTGGTTGATGCGCAAATCGGTGCTGCCATGGTCCAGATGTTTGCCAAAGAGAAAAAAGCAGCTCTGCCTGAGGTTCCGAAAAACTTCCAGTCACAGTCTCCATCACCAAGGCATAAGTGACGCGGCTTGGCAGCAGGGCTCAGACGGCTGGATGTTCATAGTTTCATGCAAGCGCAGCATGCTGATGCTGTGTTCATCGGGTGAGCTTGCCTCGGCAGTTTTTAGCGCCCCGTCGGGCAATACGCATTCTTGGGCGTGTCGCCGCGCAGGTATTGCAGCTCCTCTTCTTCGGTCGCGCGGCGCACGCTGACCAGTGTGGCGCGTTTGCCGTAAAGGTCTTGCAACTGCTCCATCATGGCTTGTTGGGGGTCCTCATGGGAGCGCAAGGCCTTGTACCAGCGGCGAGGGTGGCCCTCGTAGTGGAAGTCCACCACCCAGATCACGGATGTCTTGAAAAATTCAGCCATGTCATTCAAACCATGTGTGTGTTGCTGCCATCTGCGAATATTGTAGAGAGGCTTGACAAACACGCAGGGCTAGACGGGATATGGGTGAATGCCCGGGCATTTTGCGTAAACGCCATGCATGTAGGGGTATGGCGCCGTAGCATGGTCTGGTTGAGCCCGTGATGCACGCGAGCCTGATTCGGCACACCACCACCGATTGAACCTCCTCTGTGTCGTCCGTCCATCAGGTGCGTTGGCAGGCAAGCCGGCGCTGGTTGGCGATCTGGACGCAGCGCGTAGACTGGGTGTCAAGCTTGGACAGGCTACTGTGGTGGAGGATGCGATGGCGTGGGTGCTGCGCAGGCCCTCTGCGTGAGGCGGGGGCGCACCGTGTGGTGGCTGATCTGGAAAGGGAGAAGATGGAGCAGGACATGAAGCAAGGCGTGGCGAAGGGTATGGCGCAGGCAGGCCGGCAGAGTGATCAAATCACTTCGGCCCTGCAGTCCTTTGAATCCATCAAGAGGCAGCTTCAAGGGAAGCGCTTTGCGGTCTTTCTGGATTACGACGGCACGCTGACGCCCATCGTGCCAAGCCCGGAACTGGCTGTGTTGTCAGAGTCTGCGCGAGAGACGGTACGCCGGCTGGCGGGGCACTGCACGGTAGCCGTGATGAGCGGGCGCGACCTGCGCGATGTGCAGGCCCGTGTGGGCATAGAAGAGATTGCCTACGGCGGAAGCCATGGCTTTGAGATCAGCGGCCCAAGCGGCATGCATGTGGCCCGGCAACAGGGGCGCGAATTCCTGCCGAGTCTGGATGCGGCCGAGCAGTTGCTGAGGCACCAACTCGGCGCCATCCCCGGGATGCTGGTCGAGCGCAAGAAGTATTCGATTGCCGTGCATTTCCGCCTGGTGGCGGACGACACGCTCCCGCTGATCCAGTCCACTGTGGAAAACGTGCTGGCTGCACAGCCCGAGCTGCGCGTGACCCATGGCAAGAAGATTTATGAGCTCCAGCCCGACATCGAATGGGACAAGGGCCGGGCCATGCGCTGGCTGCTTGAAACACTGGGTCTTTCAGATGAGGTGTTCACGGTCTACCTTGGCGACGACATCACGGATGAGGATGCCTTCCGGGCCCTGAATGTGCGTGGTCACGGCATCGGCATCCTGGTGCGCGACGAGCCACGGGACACTGCGGCGCAGTACGCGCTGGAGGATACGGACGAAGTGTTGCGCTTTCTCGAACAGCTCGATGTGTTAGCGGCCGAAGCTGGCGCATGAGCCCCTGGTCGCTGGTTTACGAAGGGTTTGAGCCGGCGCAGCTAAAGCTGCGGGAATCGCGTCACAATCCGGGCCATGTACTTCCACGTGTCTGAAACCACCGGCCACCAGCGTCTGATCACTGCCTGTGTGGTGGGGGGCGTGGTCGCCATGCTGCCCTTGCAGTTGCCGCTGCCCATCCAGGGGTTGCTGGCCTGGTGCCTTGGGGCGCTGACTTATCTGGTGCTGGCCTGGCTGCTGGCGATGAAATTTGATGCAGTGCGAACGCACGATCACGCCCTGGCGCAAGACCAGCCGAGTGCTGTTCTTTTTGCGCTGATGGTGCTGTCAGCCTTTGCCAGTGTGGCAGCCATCGTGCTGATGCGTCAGCACCTGTCGGACCTGTCGGCAACGCAGCGTCTGGCGCATATGGCTCTGTCCATGGTCTCACTCGTGACGTCGTGGTTCCTGATCCAGACCGTGTTTGCTTTTCGGTATGCCAACAGGTATTACCGGGTGGATGCGCAAGGCAAAACGCATCATGAGGGGCTTGAATTTCCCGGTAAGCAGGCGCCGGACTATTTCGACTTCCTTTATTACTCGCACGTGGTTGGCATGACCTCGCAGGTCTCAGATGTGGTTGTCACCACGCGGCAGATGCGTCGCCTGACGCTGGTGCACAGCGTTACCTCGTTTGCATTCAACATGCTGCTGCTGGCCCTGGGCGTCAACTTGATGGCTAGCGCGATCCAGTAGGCAAACAGGACGAAGTGATGTCAAGGCACCCTGGACGGGCACCATTGTCGGTGTCGGGCCAGGGCAGGCTTGTCTTCGGTAAGCTCATGGTAAACCCGGGCGAGCGCAGCGGCATTAGCTTTGACAATGGCGCCATAGCGAGGAGTTGATTGTTCAGCGTTCGAAAATGCAGATGAGAACTATCCGGTTATGCACACGATGGGCGCTGACTCAGCTGTCTGGGCTGGTACTGGTCTGGCTGGGACTGTCCGGATGTGGCTATGCGCAAAATCCACCGCCTGTGCCTTCGTCTGCCAGCCAGGGGGTGCTTGTGTTGCTGTCTACCGGGTATGGTCAGTCGGGTATCGACAATTACCTGAAGGGGCTTTACGACGTCCTGCGCTCGCAGGGCATGAGCTATACCCATATCCACATCGAATACCTGGATCTCGCCAAGAATCCTTCGCCCCGCTACCGTCGGCAGTTAGGCCAGGTGCTGGCGCAAAAATACCCCGCATCCAGGGTCGGCGTCATCGTGACGATGCAGCCGGCCGCGCTGGATTTTCTGCTGAAGGAGGGCGAGGGTATCGCACCGCAGGTGGCGGTGCTCGTGGCGCAGGCCAAGGCCCCCGCTTCGGCCAAGCTGAGCCGGCGGGAGTTCTATCTGCAAGCGCCCACACTGGATTTTGCCGGCACGCTGCAACGTGCACTGGACCTGTTTCCCAGGACGCAGCACGTGGTCCTGCTGGCCGGGAACAGCGAGCTTGAGCAGGAGCGTGTGCAGGACGCCAGGCAGCAGTTTGCGCGCTGGCAGGGTCAGCTCGATTTCGGGTACCTTGACAATCTGGCATTCGGGGACATCGAAGCCCGGCTTGCCAAATCCCCGGCCAATACCGTGATCATTGCCCCCGGTGTCAACCGCGATGGACAGGGGCAGGTCTTTGTGCCGGTGGATACCATCGTGCGCATTTCCCAAAGTGCCAATGCCCCGGTCTTCCCCGTGTATTCGGTGAGCGTGGGCCAGGGGCCCATCGGCGGGATGGTGTCCATTCTCGAAGACGAAGGCAAGTCGATGGCCTTGTCCGTGCTGGAGAAGCTGCGCCGCCCGCCCGATGATTCGCGGCCCTTCGCTGTGCAAACGGCCAAATCCGTGTCGCTGTTCGACTGGCAGCAGATCGAGCGCTGGGGGGGCGACTGGCACAAACTGCCACCCGATACGGTCTACCTCAACCGGACACCGAGTCTGTGGGGACAGTACAAAGGTTATGTCATCAGCGGCACCGTGGCCATCGTGCTGCTGTCAGCCCTGGTGGTGGCCCTGGCCGTGCAGAACCGACGGCGCCAGCTGGCCGAGCAATCGCTGCGAACGAGCCAGGCGCAATACCACCTGCTGGCAGACCATATGTCGGATGTACTGTGGACCTACAGCTTCGAGACGCGGCAATGGGAGTATGTGAGTCCTTCGGTCCAGCAACTGCTCGGGTACAGCGAGGCGGAGTTCATGAACCTGCCACTTCAAGCACTCATGACGCCGGATACCTATGTCGACGTCAGGGCGCAAATGGGCTTGCGTCTGGCTGCCTGCCGGACAAGCCCGGACAAGTCCCACAGCTATACCGACATGAGCGAGTTGCTGCAACGTGATGGTTCTCCCGTCTGGGTGGAGTCGGTCACGCATTACATCCGCAACCCGCAAGGCCACATGACACTGCTGGGCGTGACACGTGACATCCGTCAGCGCATGTCGGCTCAGAAGGAAATCCAGCGACTGGCGTTCTACGACACACTGACGCATTTGCCGAATCGCAAGCTGCTGCTGGACCGCATGGCGCACGCCCTCAGTGCCAGCGCCCGCAACCTGCACACCGGAGCGCTGCTGTTCATTGACCTGGACCATTTCAAGACGCTCAACGACACGCGAGGCCATGACACCGGCGATCTGCTGCTGCAGCAGATTGCGCAGCGCCTGATAGATTGTGTACGCGAAGGCGACACCGTGGCCAGGCTGGGCGGTGACGAGTTCGTGATCATGCTCGAAGATCTGGATGAAAATCAGCGCAAGGCGGCGGCGGAAGCCCGCACGATAGGCGAAAAAATCCTCGACACACTACGGCAAGTTTATGTGCTGGTGGGCACCGAGTACCACTGCACGGCCAGCCTGGGCATCACGCTGTTCAATGGCCATGGCGACACGGTGGAGGAACTGCTCAAGCGGGCCGACATGGCAATGTATGAGGTCAAGTCAGCGGGCCGCAATGCCCTGCGCTTTTTCGATCCCGAAATGCAGGCCGAGGCCTCACGTCGCGCCGACATGGAGGTGGACCTTCGCCGCGCCTTGCAGGAGCAGCAGATGCTCTTGCATTACCAGGGGCAGGTCGATGGGATGGGACGCATTGTCGGGGCTGAGGCCCTGGCGCGCTGGCGGCATCCCGAGCGTGGCATGGTGTCACCGGCCGAGTTCATTCCGCTGGCAGAAGAAACCGGCCTGATCCAGCCGCTCGGTGACTGGGTATTGGAGACCGCTTGTGAGCAGCTCGTGGCCTGGGGCCGGCAGCCTGCTACAGCTCATATGAGCCTGGCCGTGAACGTGAGCCCGCGCCAGTTCCGGCATGCAGATTTCGTCAGCCGGGTGCTGGCGGTGATTGACAAAACCGGTGCCAACCCGGCCCGGCTCAAACTCGAACTGACCGAGAGCCTGATGTTGGACGATCTTGAGGGCACCATTGTCAAGATGACGCTGCTCAAGGTGCAGGGCGTGAGCTTTTCGCTCGATGATTTCGGCACCGGGTATTCGTCGCTGGCCTACCTCAAGCGGCTGCCGCTGGACCAGCTCAAGATCGACCAGTCATTTGTGCGTGATGTGCTGACCGACAGCAACGATGCCGCGATTGCCCGCACCGTCGTGGCACTGGGGCAAAGCCTGGGCCTGAGCGTCATTGCCGAAGGGGTGGAGACGCAGGGTCAGCAGGATTTTCTGGCTTCGCAGGGTTGCGAGTACTACCAGGGCTATCTGTTCAACCGGCCCATGGCGCTGGAAGAGTTCAACCGGTTTCTGCAAAGCCGACAGAGCGCCTGAGGCGCGTGGGCGCCAGCGGCTGTCAACGCCATAGCCGCACGAGTCCCGTGGACAGCGCGGTGCCCATGACAATGACAAGGCCGCAGCCCACGGTCCACCAGGTGATGGTTTCCCCCAGCAGCAACACGCCATAAAAAATGGCAAACACCGGCACCACAAAGGTCACGGCCAGCGCGCGGGCCGGGCCTGCGTGCTCAATCAGGCGGAAAAACACGATGTAGGCCACGCCGGAGCACAGCACGCCGACGGCCAGCACCGCCAGCCAGGCCTGCAGGCCCGGGGTTTGCGCCGGCCACAACCACCAGGCCGGCAAGGCCAGGCCGAGGCTGGCACCGAGCTGGCTGCCGGTGGCCGTGACCAGCGGCGGCAGACCCGACAGGTAGCGTTTGGTGTAGCTGGCCGAAATGCCGTAGCACAGGCAGGCAAACAGGCTGGCAATGACGGCCCAGCCCGTGGACAGGCCTGAGGCGTCAGGGGTGAAGCTGGCCTTGCCTGAGGCCAGCAGCGCCACGCCGCCAAAGCCGATCAGCAGGCCCAGGATGCGCGAGCCGTGAGGCCGGTCCTTGAGCCAGAGCCAGGCCACCAGTGCGCCAAACAGCGGCACGGTGGCGTTGAGCACGGACGACAACCCGGTCGTGATCGACAGCAGGGCGTATGCGATGCAGGCAAACGGAATGGCCGAGTTGGTAAGGCCTACCAGAAACGTGGCGCGCCAGTGTTTGCGCAAGGTGGGGCCGTGGCCACGTACCAGCAGCAGCGGCAGCAGGAACAGCGAGGCAATCATGACCCGCATGGCTGCGGTGGGCAGGGCGCCAAAGGCCAGGGCACCCACATGCATGAAGAGGAAGGACGAGCCCCAGATGGCCGCCAGCAGCACAAAGTCCTTGAGCCAGGGTTTTTGCAGGGAGGGCGTGTTCAAAGCGGGAGTTCCTGTTGCGGTGTTTGCTGCGCAGCAGGGTGCCGGGCATCGGGTTTGAAGGCCGTGCCTTCCAGTTGCAGCAGGGCTACCTTGCGATCCAGTCCACCGGCATAGCCGGTGAGTGAGCCATCTGCGCCGAGTACGCGGTGGCAGGGCACGATGATGCCCAAGGGGTTGTGCCCCACGGCGGCACCGACTGCACGCACGGCAGAGGGTCTGCCGATGCGCTGGCTTAACAACCCATAGCTGGTGCTGCTCCCCCGTGGAATCTGCAGCAGGGCCTGCCACACGCTTTGCTGAAAAGGGGTGCCGCTGCGCAAGTCCAGTGGCAGGTCGAAGCAGACCTGTTCGCCGGCAAAGTAGCGCTGGAGTGCATGCTCGGCGCGCAGCAGCAGCGGATGCGCGGGCGCGGCAGGCCAGCCCGATGTGTCGGGCATGTGGCGCTGGCCCTGGACAAACCAGAGGCCGGCCAGTCCCTCGTCAGAGCCCGCCAGCATGATGCGCCCCAGCGGGCTGTCGAATGCGGTTTGCACGATATGGTCTGGAAATTTCATGTCAAATTACCCTCTTGCCCTTGTCATTATTGCGTGAGTAGCTATTTATTTTGTAGCGAAAGAAGTGGCTGTGGTTTTCCTGGCAAGCACCGGCAGTGTGGCCCAGGCCCGGATCACGGCATAGCTGCGCCAGGGTTTCCAGAGCTCCGAGGCCGCCAGGGCTTCACGGGCCGGCTGGCGAGCCTGCTGTACGCCGAGCGCTTTGTGCAGCGCCACGTCGCCTGCGGGAAAAGCGTCAGGCCAGCGCAGGGCCCGCATGGCGATGTACTGGGCGGTCCAGTCACCGATGCCGGGCAGCGCTTTCAGTGCAGCCACCGTGGCGGGCACATCGGCGCCGCCATGCAGTTGCAGGCCTTGCTCAGCCACCGCACGTGCCAGCGCCACGATGGCCTGCTGGCGCTGGCGCACGATGCCCAGTGCGCCCAGCGTGTCACCGGCGGCCTGCGCCAGTACCTGGGGGGCGGGGAACAGCCGGCTTAAAGCCGGCCAAGGGGTTGCCAGCGGCTCGCCCAGCGTGTTCACCAGGCGCTGCGCCAGGGTGCGCGCAGCGGCCACCGTGATCTGCTGGCCCAGCACGGCCCGCACGGCCAGCTCATAACCGTCGAGCGTGCCCGGTACGCGCAGGCCGTTACCCCCGGGAAAGCGCGACTGCAATACGGGGTTGATGGCCTCGGGGTCGGCATCAAGGTCAAAGGCGGCGCGCACCCGGTGGATCACCTGTGGCAGCACCTCGTGCAGGCTCTCGCTCACCTGCAGCAGCAACTGGTGGCGTGTCTCGTCGAACTGCACGCGCAGCCAGCCCTTGTGCAGCGTGTTGCCGACGGTCAGGCGCAAGGTGCGGCTGACCACCACTTGCCCCGCCTCCTGGCTCACGCATTCGATGCCGTCGAGGAGTCGCTGGTTGAAGAAGGCCAGCATGGCAGGCACGTCATAAGGTGGTCGGTAGCCGAGCCGGATGAGGATGCCTGGCAGCCTGGTCTGGCCCGCGCCCTTCTGCCGGAGCTGGGTGGGGTTGAGTCCGTAGTGCTGCACAAAGGCCGCATTGAAGCGGCGCACGCTCGCATAACCGCTCATCAGGGCAATCTGGGTGGTAGGGAGCCGGGTGTCGGTCAGCAACTGCTTGGCCGTGAGCAGGCGACGGGTTTGCAGGTATTGCAGGGGTGAGACGCCGAATTGTGCTTCGAAGATGCGCCGCACATGGCGGTCGCTCACGCCCAGCCGGGCCGCCAGTTTGTCTACCGAGGGTGCGCCATCGCCCCAGGCCTCCGGGTTGTCCAGCCAGCGTGCGGCCTGCAAGGCCAGAATGCCGGAAGCGTCCTGCAGTGACCAGGCCAGCGCCTGCGGTGCCAGCTCCGGCCTGCAGCGCAGGCAGGGCCGAAAGCCCTGCAGCTCGGCCTGTGCCGCATGGTCGAAAAAGCGGCAGTTCTCGCGTCTGGGAATTCGAACGCGGCACACAGGCCGGCAGTAGATGCCGGTGGAAGTGACGCCGATGAAGAAACGCCCGTCAAAGCGCGCATCCCGGGCCTTGAGGGCCAGGTAGCAGGCGTCATCGGAGATCAGCGTCATGGTGTGATGATACGCGTGCGCGGCTGCAAGACTGGCCGTTTTCGGACATGTTCCTGCCCCCTCGGCGCCCTACAATCGAAGGCACAAGAATCTTTTTGACCACGAAAGACAAGCCCATGCAAGTTGCCTCCTCGATCTTCAAGGCTTATGACATCCGCGGCATCGTGCCTGCCACGATCAACGAGGCCATGGCCGAGGGACTGGGGCGGGCGTTCGGTACCGTGGCCCGCTTCGAAGGCGAAACCTGCGTGGCGGTGGGGCGCGACGGCCGGCTGAGCGGCGCAGCCATCAGCGCAGCGCTGAGGCGGGGCCTGGTGGCCGCGGGCATCGAGGTGATCGATGTCGGCATGGTCACCACGCCCATGCTGTACTTTGCGGCCAGCACGCTGTGCAACAGCGGCATCCAGGTCACCGGCAGCCACAATCCGAAGGATTACAACGGCTTCAAGATGGTGCTGGCGGGGCGCGCCATCTACGGTGACGAGATCCAGAGCCTGCGCAGCATGATGGAAACCGAGGGCTGGACGCTGCAGGCCGGCGGCACCCAGCGCGAGGTGGACGTGTTCGAGGCCTACCGCGACCGCATCGTGGGCGATGTGAAGCTGGCCCGCCCCATGAAGCTCGTGGTGGATTCCGGCAACGGTGTGGCGGGGGCTTCGGCGCCCGCGATCCTGCGCGCGCTGGGCTGCGAGGTCACCGAGCTGTTCAGCGAGGTGGACGGCAATTTCCCCAACCACCATCCTGACCCCAGCAAGCCCGAAAACCTGCGCGACCTGATCCAGGCACTGAAGACCGGGGACGCCGAACTGGGCCTGGCCTTCGACGGTGATGGTGACCGCCTGGGCATCATCACCAAGGAGGGCAACAACATCTACCCCGACCGCCAGATGATGCTGTTCGCGCGCGATGTGCTGTCGCGCGTGCCGGGCGGCACGATTGTCTATGACGTGAAGTGCTCGCAACGCCTGGCGCCTGCCATTCAGGCCGCTGGCGGCAAGCCGCTGATGTTCAAGACGGGGCATTCGCTGATCAAGGCAAAGATGAAGGAGATCAACTCCCCTCTCGGTGGCGAAATGAGTGGCCATATCTTCTTCAAGGAGCGCTGGTTCGGCTTTGACGACGGCACCTACGCGGCGGCGCGCCTGCTGGAAATCCTGAGCCGCTCGCGCCATGCAAGCAAGGTGCTCGACGAGTTGCCCACGAGTTTCTCCACGCCCGAGCTCAACGTGCTCTGCGAGGAGGGTGAGCCACATCGTCTCGTCAAGCAACTGGTGGCGCAGGCGGCCTTTGATGCCCCGGCAGTCGTCAACACGATCGACGGCCTGCGCGTGGACTGGCCCGACGGCTTCGGCCTGATCCGGGCCTCCAACACCACGCCCGTGCTGGTGCTGCGCTTCGAGGGGCGGACCGATGCCGCCCTGCAGCGTATCGAGGCGGCCATGATGGCCCTGCTGAAAAGCGTCAAGCCTGATGCCGTGATCCAGCAGGCGGCGCATTGATGCGTCTGGCCGTTCAGCGCATGACCGCAAGCGCGGTGGAGCCATCTTGAAAATCCTGATCATCAAGCTGTCCTCGCTCGGCGACGTGGTGCACACCATGCCGGCAGTGCAGGACATCCGGCAGGCCCTGCCCGAGGCGCAGATCGACTGGGTGGTAGAGCGCGCTTTCGCGCCGCTGGTGCGTCGCTGCGAGGGCGTGCACCGCGTCATCGAATGTGAGCTCAGACGCTGGCGCAAGTCGCCTTTTTCCAGCAGCACACGGCTGGCCTGGCGCACGTTCACGGAAGAGCTGAAACGGGAGACGTATGACGCGGTGATCGATGCGCAGGGTCTGAGCAAGTCGGCGCTGGTGGCCTGGCTGGCGCGACTTGCGCCGGGCGGCAAGCGCTATGCGCTGGGCAACCAGACAGAGGGCTCCGGCTATGAGGCGCCCACCCGCTGGGTGGCCGATGAGGCCATCGTGATCCAGCCGCATATCCATGCCGTGCTGCGCAGCCGCGAGCTGTGCGCGCGGGCGCTGGGCTATGCCGTCCCCGATCGGGAGTATTTTGGGTTGCTGGCCCATCAGGAATATACGCGAGTAGCTATCAAAAACAGAGCAAATCCCGATGAACCATCAGCCGGTTTCGTGGCCTTGGTGCATGGCACGTCGCGGGCCGACAAGCTTTGGCCCGAGTCGCACTGGGTGGCACTGGGGCAGCGCCTGGAGGCGGCGGGCTATGCCCTTGCGCTGCCACATGGCAGTGACGAGGAGGAAGCACGCAGCGTGCGTATTGCCAGCCAGCTGACGCAGGCCGTGGTTTGGCCCCGGCTGGGGCTGGACGCGCTGACCGATGCGCTGGCGGGCAGTGCGGGCGTGGTCGGCGTGGACAGTGGCCTGAGCCACATCGCCGTGGCGCTCGACCGGCCCCATGTGCAGATCTACAACTTTGACACCGCCTGGCGCACCGGGCCACAGCAACGTGCGCGTCAGTGCAGTGTGTATGCCCAGCCTGTGCCCTCAGTCGACACAGTCTGGCAGGCCTGGCAGCGGGTGGCGTCTGTGGAGTTGGCCCGCTGATGGTGCGCACGCTGTATTCCTTTTGTATGTGGCTGGCCCAGCCTTTGCTGCGGCGCAAGCTGGTGCGGCGTGGGCGGGATGAGGCGGGCTATCGGGTGGCGCCTGAAGAGCGCTTTGGCAGCTATGCGATGCCGGCGCCGCCACCCTACAGCCTGATCTGGGTGCATGCGGTTTCGCTGGGCGAGACGCGCGCCGCTGCACCGCTCATTGCCCGGCTGCGCGAGCGCCTGCCGGGCATGCGCCTGCTGCTCACGCACGGCACGGCCACCGGGCGCGCGGAAGGCGCAGCCTTGCTGCGCGAGGGTGATATTCAGGTCTGGCAACCGTGGGATACGCAAGCGGCGGTGCGGTGTTTCATCACGCACTTCAGGCCCCGTATCGGCATCCTCATGGAGACCGAAATCTGGCCGAATCTGGTGGCGGGCTGCGCAGCCATGGGCGTGCCGCTCGTGCTGGCCAATGCCCGCCTGAGCGAAAAGTCGCTGCGACACACGCAGCGTCTGGCCTGGCTGGCCCGGCCGGCCTACCGTGCACTGGCCGCGGTTTGGGCTCAAACCGCGGCGGATGCGCAACGGCTGGCTTCGCTGGGTGCCAAGCCGGAGGTATTCGGCAACATCAAGTTCGATGCCTCGCCTTCAGCGGCGCAACTGGCACAGGGTCGCGGCTGGCGCCGCGCAGCGGGCCGGCCGGTCGTGATGCTGGCGAGTTCTCGCGAGGGGGAGGAACTCATGCTGCTCCAGGCCTTGCAGCAATTCAAGGCGGTAGCCCTTGAAAATAAAGCGCAATCTGCTTCTGATTTGCTAGCAAATGGCATCCAGTGGCTGATCGTGCCGCGTCATCCGCAGCGCTTTGATGAGGTTGCTGACCTCGTCATGGCACAGGGCCTGAGCGTGTCGCGGCGTAGCGCGTGGGGTGACATGCCGGTGCCGGCCGATGTCTGGCTGGGCGATTCGCTCGGGGAGATGGCGCTGTACTACGGCCTGTCGGAAGTGGCCTTGCTGGGCGGCAGCTTTGCCCCGCTGGGTGGGCAAAACCTCATCGAGGCCGCCGCCTGCGGCTGCCCTGTGGTGATGGGGCCGCATACCTTCAACTTTCTGGAAGCGGCCGAGCTGGCCTTGTCTGCCGGTGCGGCACGGCGCGAAGGCAGCCTGCCGGATGCGCTCAGCGCCGCGCAGGGTCTGGTACAGGATGACGCAGGCCGGGCAAAGATGGCTGCAGCGGCAACGCGTTTTGCCGCCGCGCACCGTGGTGCGACCGAAAAGACGGCCGCTGCGGTGCTGGCCTTACTTCACTAGCAGTGCGTTGACGCTGTTCAGGTCGTCAGCCTTGAGCGTGCCATTGGCCTGGCGCAGCTTGAGCCCACCCACCAGCACGTCGTAACGGGCCTTGGCAAGATCGCGCTTGGTCTGGAACAACTGGCTTTGCGAGTTAAGCACATCGATGTTGATGCGCACACCGACCTGGTAGCCGAGCTTGTTGGCATCCAGCGCACTCTGGCTGGAGGCTTCGGCCGCTTCGAGCGCTTTGACCTGGCTCAGGCCCGAGACCACACCGAAATAGGCGGTGCGGGTGCCCTGGGCCACATTGCGCTGGGCCGCTTCGAGGTCGGCGCGTGCTTTTTCCTCGAGCGAGAGGGTTTCCTTGATGCGGTTCTGGGTTGCGAAACCCGCGAACAGGGGCAGCGTGAACGACAGGCCGATGGAGGTGTTGTTCGCGCGGGAGTCGGTGGAAGAGACCGACGTGCCATTGATGTTGCGGTTGTCGCTGTAGTTGGCGGTCAGGTCCAGCGTAGGCTTGTGGCCGGCCTCGGCCTTCTGGGTTTCGAGGCGGGCGATATCCAGTGCAATCTGGGTCTGCTTGATGCTCGGATGCACCTCCTGCGACTGCTGCACCCAGGTGCTCACATTGGCCGGCAGCAGCTCGGGCAGGCTGCTGGCGGGTATGAGGGGTTTGGGTTCGGTGGCGCTTTTGCCCACGAGCTGGTCCAGCGCAAGCCGCTTGACACGCAAGTCGTTCTCGGCGGCGATTTCCTGGGCTGTCACCAGGTCATAACGGGCCTGGGCTTCACGCGTGTCGGTGATGGTGGCGGTGCCCACTTCAAAGTTGCGCTTGGCGGAGGCCAGCTGTTCTGCCACGGCCGTCTTCTGGGCTTTCACGAAGGTCAGGCTGTCCTGCGAGGCCAGCACATCGAAATAGCCCTGGCTCACGCGCACGATCAGGTCCTGTTCGGCGGCCGTCAACTGGGCGGCGGCCAGTTCCGCGGTCTTCTTGCCCTGCTCGTAGCTGGCCTTGTTGGCGGGCCGGTACAGCGGCTGGGATGCGCTGAGGCCGTAGTTGCGGTTCTCGTAGTTACGGTCGGCCACGTTGGCGGGCAAGGTGGTTTGCAGCTGTGAGCTCGAGGCACCGGCGGTCAGGTTGACGGTGGGCAGGATGGCCGCTTTGGCCTGCTCGGACTTGTACAGGTTCGCGTCGTATTGCGCCCGGGCTGACTGGTAGGCTGCATCATAGGTGCGTGCCGACTCGAACAACTCCAGCAGGCTTTGTGCTTGCGCGGGCAGGGCCAGTGCAGCGCCAAGGGCGATGGTCAGGGGCAGCAGACGGAAGGTTTTCATGATCGTCCTGAGTGAGGCAGAGGGTTGAATGAGGGGCGACGCTGCGGGGCACAGGCTCAGTAGCGGGGAATCGTGGGGTCCACCTGGGTGGACCACGCATTGATGCCGCCGGTGATGTTGGCAACATGGGTGAAACCGCGGTTCTCGAGGAAGGCGGCGACTTGCATGCTGCGCCCCCCGTGGTGACACATGCAGGCCACGGGCTGGGCCGGATCGAGCTCATTGAGCCGGGGTGGAATCACGCCCATGGGAATATGCACCAGCTGGAAGCCTTCGCAGTCCTTGATATGGGCACGTTCGAGTTCCGACGCTTCGCGGACGTCCAGCACGATGGGCTGGCCATGGGCGCGCATTTTTTCGCACCAGGCGGCCAAGTCTGAGGGATGTACGTGTTCGATCATGGCGAATTCCTTTGGCAATCAGGGGCGCTCAGAAGCTGAAGCGCGAAGGTTCGGGGAAGTTCTGCAGGCGCGGTGCAACCGTGTCCCAGGCTTGTGTCGTGCGGTAGTCGGCCTCGCCGGTGCGGGTCACGAGCGTGGCCTGCATGATCGGGTTGTTGCCGACGATGGCCATCAGCCGGCCACCGACCTTGAGCTGGGCCAGCAATTTGTGTGGCACCTCGGCCACCGAGCCGCTGAGCAGAATGACATCGAACGGGCCTTCCACCGGGGCACCCTTGGCACCATCGGCCTGGCGCACCTCGGCATTGTGGATGCCGGCATGCTGCAGGTTGGCTCGGGCCATCTGCACCAGCTCGGGCTGGATTTCCAGGCTGATGACGCGTTGTGCGCGGTGCGCCAGCAAGGCTGCCATGTAGCCGGAGCCAGCACCGATTTCGAGCACTTTCTCGTGTTTCTGCACGGCCAGGTCCTGCAGCATGCGGGCCTCGACGCGGGGTGCGAGCATGCAGTGTCCCAGACGCAGCGCCTCTTCACTGTGACCCAGCAGGGGGATTTCCATGTCCACGAAAGCCAGTGCCTTGTGTGCCGGGGGCACGAAGTCTTCGCGCTTGACGACGGACAGCAGGTGAAGCACATGCGCGTCCAGCACATCCCAAGGGCGGATTTGCTGTTCGATCATGTTGAAGCGGGCTTGTTCCAGATTCATTTCATATACTCCATGGGGTATTTTAACCGATGCTTCCAAATTTTACCGGGCCAGAGGCTGGGGCTTCCAGCGACGACGCAGCCACTGGGCAAAATCATCCATATAACAGTAGACCACAGGCACCACCACCAGCGTCAGCAGGGAGGAGGTGATGACGCCACCGATCACGGCCTGGCCCATGGGGGCGCGCTGCTCCGACCCCTCCGACAGGGCAAAAGCCAGCGGTACCATCCCGAAGATCATGGCCAGCGTGGTCATGAGAATCGGGCGCAGCCGAACCTTGGCCGCCATCAGCAGTGCGGCGCTGCGCTCCATGCCGTCTTCGCGCGCGCGGATCGCGAAGTCCACCAGCAAAATGGCGTTCTTGGTGACCAGGCCCATGAGCATGACCATACCGATGATCGAGAACATCGACAAGGTGGAATGGAACATCAGCAGCGCCAGCACCACGCCGATCAGGGTCAGGGGCAGTGAGGTCATGAGCGCCAGCGGCTGCAGGAAGCTCTTGAACTGGCTGGCCAGGATCATGTAGATGAACACGATGGCCAGTACCAGTGCCGAGATCGCGTAGCCAAAGGATTCGGCCATGTTCTTGGTGGAGCCGCCGAACTTGTAGCTGTAGCCGGGCGGGAACTGGACCCCGTCGACCGCCTTGCGGATGTCGTTCGACACTTCGCCGGCAGAGCGGTTGTAGACGTTGGCGTTGATAGCGACTTCACGGGTGAGGTCGCGCCGGTTGATCTGGTTGGGGCCGGTGGACTCGATGATGGACGCCACCTGGTTGAGGCGCACGATGCGCGGGCTGCCATCTGCGTTGTTGGCCAGGGCGAAGGGGATGCGCTCGAGGTTCTGCGGCGAATTGCGGCTATCGGGTGAGAGCCGCACATTGACGTCATAGGTCTGGTCGTCGGGCGCGCGCCAGTTGCCCACGTTCTGACCGGCCACGAGCGTGCGCAGGGCACTGGAAATCTGTGCCACGCTGAGTCCCAGGTCAGAGGCGGCGTCACGCCGCACCTGCACCTCGATGGTCGGCTTGTCGGCCTTGATACTGGTGTCCAGATCGACCAGACCGGGAATGAGGCGGATCTTTTCCGTGACCAGACGGGTGAGCCTGTCGAGCTCGGCCAGATCGGGCCCTTGCAGGGAAAACTCGACCTGCTTGTTGCCACCTACCGCATCGAGCAGACCCACGTGCGTGACTGTGATGCCCGGCACCTGTTTGAGCCGCTCGCGCAGGATGCCGGACATCTGGTCCACATTGCGGCTGCGTGCCTTTCGATCCACCAGACGCACATAAATATTCGCCGAGATCTTGCCCTGCGCGTTGCCGGTGTTGATCGTGGCCAGCGTGTACTGGACTTCGGGGAATTCCCGCACGATGGCTTCCACCTGGCGGGCCTTGGCCTCGGTGGCTTCAAGCGAGGAGCCCACCGGGGTGTAGAAGTTCAGCGAGGTTTCCGAGAAGTCGGCCTTGGGCACGAACTCGGTGCCCAGCAGGGGCACCATGACGATGCTGGTCACGAACACCGTGACGGCCAAACCCACAGTGGCGAGCTTGTGCTTCAGCGACCAGCCCAGCAGTTTCTGGTAGACCTCGGAGAGGGTGTCTGTGGCGTGGTCAAACCAGCCCGTGACGCGCCCGATGGTCTTGTCATAAAAGGTCACGGGCTCGCGGTGCTTGCCATGGTCGTCAATGCTCGGGTCATGCCAGATGCTGGAGAGCATGGGGTCGAGCGTGAAGCTCACGAACATCGAGATCAGTACCGCAGCCACGATGGTGACGCCGAACTCATGGAAGAACTTGCCAATGATGCCGCCCATGAAGCCGATGGGCAGGAACACCGCCACGATCGAGAAGGTGGTGGCCAGCACGGCCAGGCCAATCTCCTCGGTGCCATCCATGGCGGCTTGATACGGTGTCTTGCCCATCTGCACATGGCGCACGATGTTTTCCCGCACCACGATCGCGTCATCAATCAGCAAACCCACGCAGAGCGAGAGGGCCATCAGTGTGATCATGTTGATCGTGAAGCCGAACATGTACATGAACAGAAAGGTGCCGATCAGCGCAATCGGCAGCGTCAGGCCGGTGATGACGGTGGAGCGCCAGGAGTTCAGGAACAGGAAGACGATCAGCACGGTCAACAGCGCCCCCTCGATCAGGGTGCGGCGCACGTTGTCCACGGCAACCCGGATCGGACGCGAGCCGTCGGTCACGGGCTCCAGCCGGATGCCGGGGGGCAACAGCGGCTGCATCTCGGTGATGGTCTTGCGCAGGCCATTGATCACGGCAATCGTGTTCTCGTCCTGCGATTTCTGTACGGTCAGCAGCAGCGTGCGCTCGCCGTTGTACAGGGCCAGGGTGTCGATTTCCTGTGAGCCATCACGCACCGTGGCAACTTGCTCCACCCGCACGGGTGCACCGCTCTTGCGCGCGATGATGATCTTGCCGAAGTCCTCGGGTCGGCGCATGCGCGCATCGACCTGCACCACACGCTCCTGGGTCAGCGAGCGGATGGCGCCCACGGGCAGGTTCTGGTTTTCGCTGCGCACGGCCGCCACGACCTGGTCAGCCGTGATGCCGAAGGCCTCCATGGCCTGCGGGTTGAGGTAGATGTTGATTTCGCGCTTGGAGCCGCCCACGATGTTGACCGAGCCTACGCCGCGCACGTTTTCCAGGCGCTTCTTCAGCACCTGGTCGGCCCAGTTGGTCAGTTCCACGGCATTGAGTGCCTGGCCCTTGCTGCTGTCTGGCAGCACGGCGAGTGACCAGATCGCGCGGTTGGAGGGGTCGAAGCGCAGCACGCGGGGATCTTTCACCTCATCGCGCAGGGTGGGGCGGATGGCACCGATCTTCTCCCGCACATCATCGGCCGCACGGCGACCGTCGACATAGAGCTGGAACTCGATGATCACCACCGACTGGCCTTCGTAGCTGCGCGAGGTCAGTGCACTGATGCCGGCGATCGAGTTGACGCCTTCCTCGATTTTCTTGGTGACTTCGCTCTCGATGATTTCAGGCGAGGCACCCGGGTATTCGGTGGTGATGACGACCACCGGCAGATCGATGTTGGGGAACTGGTCGACCTGCAGGCGCTGGTACGAGAACAGACCCAACACGACAATGGCCAGCATCACCATCGTGGCGAAGACCGGGTTCTTGAGGCTGACTTTGGTGAACCACATGTGCTCAGCGGCCTGTATTGGCAGCATCTGCCAAAGGCATAGCCGGTGCCGTCAGCTTGGCAGGCTGGGTAAACCGCACGTCGGTGCCGGCACGCAAGGTGCCGACACCGCCCCGGATCACGACGGCATCTTCCTTCAGTCCCTTGATGATCACCATGGTTTCGTTATCCGCCTGGCCGCGCGTACCAAGCTCTACAGGCTGGTGCCGCACCTTCTGGTTCTCTACCAGCTGGACATAGGGTTCTGGCTTGTCGGTGCGCACCGCACTCAGCGGAATCGCCAGGCCGGCGCTGACGCCCGTGCCGAGCGTGCCCTGGGCAAACATGCCCTGGCGCATGCCGGCGGGCTCATCGAGGCTCAAATAGGCCAGTACGCTGCGACTGCCTGCCAGTACGCTGGGGTTGATGCGCACGACCCGGGCACCCAGCGCCTTGCCGACGCCTTCCACCTGCAGCGTGGCACGCTGACCAACGCGCACGGCCTGCGAGTCCGCCACGCTCAGCGTGGCTTCGAGCTCAATGCGGCTGAGGTCGACCACTTCGATCACCCGCGCGTCGATCGCCATGCGCTCGCCGGGCTGGGCCAGGCGCTGCGACACCAGCCCCGAAATGGGGCTGCGCAGGATCGTGTCCTGCAGCGATTTCTTGGCCACGTCGACGGCTGCCAGTGCGGCCTGGTAGTTGGCCTTGGCGGCCAGCAGGTTGCTGGAGGAGGTGTCGAGTGCCGTGGTGGAGATGAAGCCCTGCTTCACCAGGGCAGCGTTGTTGTCGTACTGGCGCTGGGCAATGTCGATCTGGGCCTTGGCCGCATCGGCCTGCTCCTGGGACTGGCGCACGCGTGACTGGTACTCGTTGGGATCGATCCGCGCAATCACCTGGCCGGCCTTGACCACATCACCTTCACGCACACTCAGGTCCTGCAACTCACCGGCGACACGGGCCTTGATCAAGGCCGAGTTGACGGCCTTGAGTGCGCCTGAAATGGGCAGCCCCTGCATCAGTTCACGGGCTTGGGCGCGCACCACATCGGTGGCGGCCAGCTCGATCACGTTCTGTGTCCGTTGGGCGGTCTGTTCGGTGAGCGCATCCTTTTGCTGTTTGCGTTCCTTCAGTGTTCGCAGAACAGTGATGGCGACCACGGCCACAACGAGGGCGATCACGGCCCATTTCAACCAGCGTTTCATATTGACCTTGCTCATTGGGGGGGGGGGGGGGGGGCGGTGCTGGTGCAGATGCCGTGAAGAAGGGTGTCAACCTGCTGGGCGATGAAGGCCTCCGGGTCAATCACGGAGCCATCCCCGAGGCAGGGGCCGAAGGAGTGCTTCCAGGTCATGAGAAACATCATGGGCGCCATGACGGTGTACACGCCGCAGGTGATGTCCATCGATCTGAACTCACCCCGGTCTACGCCACGCTGCAGGATGCGACGGATCAGCTCATGGCCTGGCTCGATGACCTCGTGCCGGTAGAACTCGGCCAGTTCGGGGAAATTGCTGGCTTCGCTGGTCATCAGCTTGGTGATCCCGGATGCCTTGGTGGCGCCGACACGCTCCCACCAGACCTTGAGGCAGTAACGCAGCAAATCTGGTGTGCTGCCCGTGAATGCCGCGAACTCGGCATTCCATTCGGGAAAGCGGCCCGAGATGTTTTCCCGCACCACGGCCTTGAACAGTTCTTCCTTGCTGGAAAAATACAGGAACAGCGTGCCTTTGGAGACGCCGGCCAGCCGCGCCACTTCTTCGGCGCGGGTGGCCGCAAAGCCTTTTTCAACAAAGAGCTCCAGCGCCGCTTCCAGCAACTCGCCCGGGCGTGCCTCCTTACGGCGTTCACGCTTGGCGTGCACCGCTGTCTTGGCATTGCAGATGAACTTGGAAAGAGGCATGGAGATATTTACTGACTGATGGGTTATTAATGTAGCTATTCCCTGCCCAGCCGTCAAGCGCAAGCCTGGCAGGTTCGCGCGCCTGGCAGGAGTTGGCGAGGTAAATTTGGGTAAAGTTCAGGCCGCCCTCAAATGGCCGGGCAGCGTAAGATAACAACCCTTTGCCAGACGAACAGTTCGTACTCCATCGGAAACTTCATGACGGAACCTCTTCAAACCATCACGCTGGGCGGCGGCTGCTTCTGGTGCACGGAAGCCGTTTTCGTGCGTGTGCGGGGCGTGACCGATGTCGAGAGCGGCTACAGCAATGGCCATGTGAAGCAGCCCAGCTATGAGCAGGTCTGCAGCGGCACCACCGGCCACAACGAGGTGGTCAAGCTGGTGTATGACCCGGGCGAGATCAGCGTGCGGGAGATTCTCGAGATATTCTTCCTCATCCATGACCCGACCACCCTGAACTACCAGGGCAATGATGTGGGTACCCAATACCGCAGCGGCATCTACTACTCGACTCCAGAGCAGAAGCAGGTGGCCGAGGAAATGATCCAGGAGCTGAACCAGCGCAAGCTGTTTCGCTCAGCCATCGTGACCGAAGTGCTGCCGCTGGAGAACTACTGGCCGGCCGAGGACTACCACCAGGATTTTTTCGAGCAGCACCCGAACCAGGGTTACTGTGTGGCGGTCGCCGGCCCCAAGGTTGCAAAATTCCGCAAAACCTTTGCCGAGCGGGTCAAGGCCTGAACAAGACCTTGCGATGAAGCCCTTGCACGCGTTGCCCCGGAGTATGCAGGTCCCTGGCCGTGATCGACTGCGCATGCCGCGCGGCTGGACGGCACTGCTGCTTGGGCTCTTGCTCGTGTCGGTACAGACACTGGGGCTGCTGCACAGTGTGTTGCACGCACCAGGTTCCCAGGCCGCTCGGGTGCTGCATACGGATACGGCGCCTGTCACCACTGCACCAGCGGGCGTGACGAGCCGGACCGACGCGACCGGTCACTTCCTGCTGCAACTGTTCTCCGGCCATCAAGGCAGCGCTGATTGCCATTTGTATGACGTGCTGAGCCAGGGCGACCTGGCGACGAGCACCCCAGTGATGCTGGCGCTGCCGACTTTGCCAGTGGCGCTGTCCTGGGCACCGGTTCACACCTTCTGTGCCCGCCGGCTCGCGTTGTTCGACGCCCGCGGCCCCCCTTTGTCTCGCTGAATTCCTGTCGCATGTTGTTGTGCCCTGGTGCTTGTCCCGGGGCGCAACCTGTCTTTCAGCTTCAACGAGCAAACCATGAATACAACTTTGAAACGCAGCGCGTTCAGTGCTGCCATAGAAGGCATTGCCCTTCGATACCCTCGACACCCCCTTCAACTCGCGCTCGGCTCGCTCTGTGCCATGGCCGCAGCACCCCTGCTGGCCCAAACCGGCACGACCGCCACGCTGACGCCTGTCATCATCACAGGCAATCCTCTAGGTGCTACGGATTTCATAGCGCCTGCAGTCCAGTACTCGGGGCCGGAGCTCACATTACGGGCTCAATCCACGCTAGGCGCCACGCTCGATGGCAGCCCGGGCGTGAGCAGCACCTATTTCGGCCCCAATGCCAATCGTCCGGTCATCCGTGGCCTCGATGGCGACCGCATCCGGATTCTGAGCAACGGTGGCGTCAGTACGGACGTCTCCAGCCTGAGTTACGACCATGCCGTGACGGCCGACCCCCTGAGCATCGAGCGCATTGAGGTGCTGCGCGGCGCAGCTGCCCTGCAATATGGTGGCAGCGCCGTGGGCGGGGTGGTCAACCTGATCGACAACCGGATTCCGCGTGAGCCCTTGTTCGATGCGCAGGGGGGTGTGGCCGGCAAGCTGGACCTGGGGCTGGGCAGCGGCAACCGGGAGCGCAGCGAGGGCATGCTGCTGGAGGCCGGCAATGCACGCTATGCCTTGCATGCTGACGGCTTCAACCGCAACACGGCAGACGTGGCCGTGCCACGCGCCCTGGCCTGCAGCAAGCCCGGCGCCCCCGCGCTGGCCAACCGGATCTGCAACTCCGCCAGCCACAGCGAGGGCGGGGCGATCGGTGGCTCGCTGTTTTTCGACCAGGGCTATCTGGGGGCTTCCGCCAGCAGCTACCGCAGCCAGTACGGCACGGTGGCCGAGGACGACGTCACGATCAACATGAACTCCGAGCGTTATGCGCTGGAGGGGGAGCTCCGAGGGCTGACGGGTCCCCTGCAAAGCCTCAAGGGGCAGCTCAGTCACAGCGACTATGCACATACCGAGCTGAATGCCGGGGTGGCTGGCACGGTCTTCAAGAGCCAGGGGGACGCCTTGCGGCTCGAGGGACGTCACGTGCGGCTCGGCGCGCTGGAGGGGATGGTGGGTCTGCAGTCTGAGGTGACCGATTTTTCGGCCACCGGTGATGAAGCCTTTGCGCCTTTCAGCCGCACGGACCAGCACGCGCTGTTTGCCTACGAGGAACTGCCCAGGAGCTGGGGCAAGCTGAGCTTTGGCGCCCGCGCCGAATCGGTCCGGGTGGAGTCGTTTGGCAACCCGCAGGTGGCACGCTTCACGGCGGGCAGCCGCAGCTTCAACCCGCACAGCTATGCGCTGGGGGGGCTATGGCAGGTGGCGCCGGCATGGCAACTCACCTCAAACCTCGCCTACTCCCAGCGCGCGCCCAAGGACTACGAGCTGTTTGCCAATGGTCCCCACCTGGCCACCGGTGTCTATGAAGTCGGCGATGCCGATTTTTCGCCGGAAAAATCCACCAACCTGGATGCGGGCGTGGCCTGGAAACAGGGCGCGAACAGTGCCGGCCTGAGCGCATTCGTGAACCATTTCCCCAACTACATCGCGCAACTGGCCACGGGCAACCGGCGCGGCACGGATGCCGAACTCAACCCGGTGGATGCGGACAACAACGGGGAGGCCGACGGCAGCGGTGCCAAAATCCTGCCCGAATACCGCTATGCCCAGGTGCAGGCGCGCTTTACTGGACTGGAGGCCAAAGGCAAGCTGCGGCTGCTGGAAGCCGGCCAGACCCTGGACCTGGAGCTGCGAGGGGACCTGGTGCGGGCCGACAACCTCACTGCGGGCGAGCCGCTGCCCCGCATTGCCCCGCTGCGCGCGGGTGCCAGCCTGGTCTGGGGGCGGGGACCATGGGGCGCGCGGCTGGGCTTTGACCATTCTGCGGCCCAGACACGCGTGCCCGCCGGGCAGCTGGCGACGGCCGGCTACACGCTGTGGAACGCTTCGATGAATTACCGCATGAAAGCCGGGGCAACCCAGATGCTGTGGTTTGCGCGTCTGGACAACATTGGGGATACGCTGGCGTATTCGGCCAGTTCCATTCTGACGCAGACGGCTGCGGGAAAGGTGCCACTACCAGGACGTAGCCTCAAGCTCGGTTTGCAGGCCAGTTTCTAGGTCTTCCAGCTCCTGGCCGCAAACAGTTCGTTGCGGGCCGTTTCGGTGATGGCCACCACACAGGGATGTGTGATGCGCCTCTCCACCGAGATGGCGAAGAACTCGTTGACCAGTTCATCCGTCGAGCCCAGTGTCTTGACGTGGTACTGCTGCTCGATCTCTTCGCCCAGCACCGTGGGGCCGACAAAGATGCCGGCGCCATGGCGGCCGAACTCCTTGGCCAGCGCACCGTCGTCGAACTCACCCACGATCCGTGGGTGCAGGGCATGGTTCTTGAGCCAGCCGCGCAAGCTCTGGCCTGCCGCCGAATCTTCGCCTGGCACCAGCAGCGGGGCACCGTCCAGACAGGCCGGAAATTTACCCTTGCAGTGCTTGTAGAGTGCCGGTGCTGCGAAGAAGCTCGTGCCGCAGGTACCCAGGCGGTGGTTGAAGGCGCGCACGCTGATGCTCGGTGGAATGGGGGTGTCGGCAATCACCAGGTCAAGCTTGTGCAGGGCCAGTTCGGCCAGCAGGCTGTCGAGCTTCCATTCCCGGCAGATGATCTGGCTGGATTCACCCAGCACCGTGGCCGGCTGGATCAGCCGGTAGGCAATCGCCTTGGGAACGGCATCGGCCACGCCGACACGAAACTCCTGCGGTCGCATGCCGCTGGAGGCGTGCCTTACCGCGCCCTCAAGCTGCCCGCCCAGTGCAAATATTTCCTCGGCGTAGCCCAAAGCCAGCTGGCCTGCATCGGTCAGGACCAGCCCCCGCCCGCTCTTGGCAAACAGGGCTGTGCCCAGCTTGTCTTCGAGCTGGCTTATCTGGCCGCTGAGGGTCTGGGGCGTCAGGTGGAGCTGCTCACTGGCCCGCATGATGCTGCCGGACTTGGCCACCTGCATGAAATAGTGGAGGTGTTTGTAATTCATGCTCAGACAGTTCGTATTTTTCGAAATATTATTTTATTTATTTCGAATTTACAAGCAACTTTGGATCCCTTACATTGACTGTGTGTTTGTCGCACAGGGTGGTTGTTACCTTGTGTGGCGACCCGGAATCCAGTACTTTCAGCAGCACCAGAAGGAGCGGACATGAGACTGACTACCAAAGGCCGTCTGGCCGTGACAGCGATGGTTGATTTGGCCCTGACCGAGAACAGTGCCCCCGTGCCGCTGGCCACCTTGTGTGTGCGGCATGGCATCTCCCTGTCCTATCTCGAGCAACTGTTCAGCGGGCTGCGCAAGCACCAGCTGGTACGCAGCACGCGAGGGCCGGGTGGTGGTTACCGTCTGGCGCGCGACAGCATGGACATCAGCGTGGCCGACATCATCGTGGCGGTGGATGCGCCTTCCCAGCGCTCCGCCCACTGGCAGAGCAAGGCCGAGAAAAGCACAGGCAAGCAGCGCGTTGATGGCGTTTTCTGGAGCGAGCTGAACCGCAGGATTCTGGATTTGCTCTCCTCGGTTTCGCTGGGTTCACTGGCAGCGGAGCAAAAAGCCCGCGGCGTGGTGCTCACAGCCCCGGAGAGCCCGCGCAAAGCCGTGGCGGTGCGCCCTTTGCCACCCCGCCCGATGACAACGGCGCCGAATTCGGTGTTCGCGCTGGCACAGAAGTTCGCACGCTGAAGCACAGCGTCTCAACGCCTCTGCCCAGCGAGGTGCGTCTCTAGGCGCGTGAAGTTCACCCGTGGGCAGAATGCGGGACTGATAAAGGGGCGTCGAGATCATCGTCCTTGCCGGGGCCGTGCAAGGCGAGTGTGAGGCCGGCCTGCAGGAGGTCGATGACGGTGTCATGTTCAATTTCCCCGCTGGGACCCTCACGCGATGGCCGGAATGGGCAGGGCGCTAACATCGACCCTCTCATTCCTTCGCCGTGCCGTGTCTGCCGTGAACCATCCTGTCCTGTCTGCCCTGATTCCTGTCGTCATCCTGGTTGCTATCGGTTTTGTAGCGGGTCGCGCAAACTGGATAAGGGCTGAAGCCTCAAAAGATCTTGCAAACCTGGTGTTCATGGTGCTCACGCCTGCGCTGATGTTTCGCACCATGAGCCGGGTCCATGTGGAGCAGCTGGATTTCAGGCCAGTGGCCGCCTACTTTGTGGCCGTGTTCATTCTCTTTGCCGCCACCTTGATCTGGCAGGGCTTCAACCGGCGCGCAGCGGTGCTCGCACTGGCCTGTACGTTCAGCAACACGGTGATGATCGGCATCCCGCTGGTGGAGCTGGCCTATGGCCCCCAGGGCCTGGTGGTTCTGCTCACGCTGATCTCGCTGCATTCGCTGGTGCTGTTGACGCTGGGCACGGTGGTGCTTGAGTTGGCCGTAGCGCGGGAGGGCAGCAACCCTGGCCAGCGCAGCCCGCGGCAGATGGTCTTGACGGTGCTGGCGGCCATGCGCAATGCCGTGCTTCAGCCTGTGCCCCTGCCCATCATCGCGGGCCTGCTGTTTGCCCAGACCGGCTGGCTGATTCCCGAGGCCGTGGACAAGCCCCTGCAGTGGCTGGGCAGTGCCTTTGGTCCGCTGGCATTGCTGCTGGTGGGCGTGACGCTGGCGACGACTTCGATCGGCTCCGAACTGCGTGGTGCGCTGGCGCTGGCAGGCGCCAAGAACCTGCTGCATCCCGCGCTGGTAGCTCTGCTGGGCTGGTTGCTGGGCCTGGCGGGCCTGCCGCTGGTGGTGATGGTGGTGGCTGCGGCCTTGCCGATTGGCGCCAATGTGTTCCTGTTTTCCCAGCGTTACGCCGTGGCAGAAAATCAGGTCACCGCCGGTGTTGCCGTGTCTGGCGGCCTGGCTTTGCTGAGCCTGTCGCTTGTGATGCTGCTGGTGGGCTTTCTCTAGGTCTCGGCCCACGTTCGGGCCCGTAGCAGATAACTCACTGCATCAGGGGGCCAACCGCTCCCTGAGCCAGCCTTGCTGGCCGTCGGGCGTGTAGCGCAGCCGGTCATGCAGCCGGCTCTTGCGGCCCTGCCAAAACTGCCAGTTGTCGGGCTGGAGGCGGTAGCCCCCCCAGTGTGGCGGGCGCGGCGGCTGCAGCAGAAACTGTGCGGCATAGCGCGCGGCATTGGTCACCAGCACGCCCCGGCCCGGGATGACCTGGCTTTGCGGGCTGGCCCAGGCGCCGATGCGTGAATCGAGTGGGCGGCTGTTGAAATAGTCGTCGCTTTCCTGCGGACTGACTTTTTCCACCACGCCTTCGATGCGCACCACACGTTCCAGTTCGACCCAGTGGAACTGCAGGGCGGCAAACGGGTTGCCCGCGAGTTCGTGGCCTTTCTGGCTGTCGTAGTTGGTGTACCAGACGATGCCGCGCTCGTCATAGCCCTTGATCAGCACGACCCGGGTGGAGGGGCGCATGTTGCTGCCCACGGTGGCAACCGTCATCGCATTGGGTTCAGGCACTTCGGAGGCAATGGCCTCTCGCAGCCATTGGTCAAATTGCTGCAGGGGGTTGCTGTGGGAGGCATCCTCGCTGAGTTCAGCACGTTCGTAGCTTTTGCGTAGGTTGGCAATATTCGTCATACTGGGAGTATAGAAACAAGTAGAAAACCGGAGGCGACATGGAAAGTCTGGATTTGAGGGTGCTGGCCGATGCGCTGGCCTGGCGGCAGAGCGGCCATGCGGTCACACTGGTCACGGTGGTGGAGACCTGGGGCAGCGCACCGCGCCCGCCCGGCGCGCTGCTGGCCGTGCGCGACGATGGCATGGTCAGTGGCTCAGTCTCGGGCGGCTGCGTCGAGGATGACCTGATTGCGCGCACCAAGGCGGCTTTCAAGTCAGCCGCGACCGACGAGCCTGCTTCCGGCAAACCTTCGATGATTGCCTATGGCGTGAGCAAGGAGGAGGCCACGCGTTTTGGTCTGCCTTGCGGCGGCACACTGCGTCTGGTGCAGGAGCCCCTGCTCGATACGGCCTGGGTGGAGGACTTGCTCACCCGTACCTCACAACACCAGTTGGTGCGGCGCACCCTGACCCTGTCCACCGGCACTGTGCAGCTGAGCAATGCCGAGCGTGGTGACCGCATGCAGTTTGACGGCTTGACACTGTCTACCGTGTTCGGCCCCAAGTGGCGTCTGCTGCTCATCGGGGCGGGCCAGCTGTCGCTGGCCGTGGCGCAGATGGCGGGCATGCTTGACTTTGATGTGCTGGTATGCGACCCGCGCGAGGAGTATGTACATTCACTGGGCATCCCGGGTGTGCAGCGCCTCATGGGCATGCCGGACGACGTGGTGCGCGAACTGGTGCCCGATGCCCACACCGCCATCGTGGCGCTCACGCATGATCCCAAGCTCGACGACATGGCCCTGCTCGAGGCGCTCAAATCTGGCGCCTTTTATGTGGGGGCGCTGGGTTCGCAGCGCAACCAGGAGGTGCGCAAGCAACGCCTGGCTGAACACTTCGACCTGACGGAGGCGGAACTCGCGCGCCTGCAGGGTCCGGTGGGTCTGTCGATCGGCGCGAAGACGCCGGCCGAGATTGCGGTGTCCATCCTGGCCGAGATCATCCAGGTCAAGAACCCGGCCTCGCAGGCTAGCGCGACCACGCAGGGCTGTGCCGTCGCCTGAAGCTGCGGGCAGCGGGCCCGTGGTGCTGGTGCTGGCCTCCGGGCGTGGCGAGCGCTTTCGCGCTTCTGGCGGCACAGTGCACAAGCTGCAGGCCGATCTGGCCGGCCGCACGGTGCTGGAGCGCACGCTGGATGCCGTGCGAGCCAGCGGTCTGCCCTTCCACCTTGAAGATGCCGGCCACCCGGGCATGGGCGACTCGATCGCCGCGGCCGTGCGGGCCACACCGCAAGCCAGCGCGTGGTTGATCCTGCCGGGAGACTTGCCGCTGATCCAGCCTCAGACATTGAGCCTGGTGGCTGCGGCACCCATGCAGCATGACGTGGTGCTGCCAGTTTTCGAGGGCCAGCGTGGACACCCGGTGCGCTTCGGCCGTGCCTGTGGGGCTGCGCTTGCCAGTCTGGAAGGAAATCGGGGTGCAGCCCTTATCGTGAAAGCGTATACAGCTATGGAAATCATAGTGAAAGACGAAGGTTGCGTGCGCGACATCGATACGCTGGATGATCTCGCGCGGGCAGCACGATGGCTGCAATCCCGCGGCTGAGCCTGGTGCACGCTGGCGGTTGACTAGTCCGCGTGGCGCAACAGCCGGGCCAGCGCCCGGTCATGAATTCCCCGACTCTGCAGGCACTCAAAAGTCTGCCTGGCATAGTGCAGCGTGCTGCCGTAGCGGCCGCAGGATTCGGAAAAAATCTGCCGGTACTGGGTGTCGCTCAAATCACCGGTAAAACTCGGGCTGCTTCGTGACAGTGTGAAAGTCAGTGCCCGGACCGGCCCCGCCGGCGTGGCACAGTGCAGCCACTTCGGGTTGTAGACGCCTGTGGACATTTCGCGGGCCCACAAGGTGTCGAGTACCGTATGGCCGTGCGCGCGAGGCACGCGAAAGACAAAGCCGTCGCAGCAGCCGCCCGACAGCAGGGCGAAGACCAGGCCCGGACACTCCGGCGTACCGCGGTTGATGTGGCTCCACATCTTGAGTGCACGATGCCAGCCATGCACGCGCGCGGGCTGCTGTTCGGCAAAGTCAAAGTCGGGTCGCCAGATCAGCGAAGCATAGGCAAACACCCAGAGGTCTTCCTGGCCGCCCCATTGCGCCACCGCGCTGTCAAGCATGGCAGCAGGGTCGCGTGGCAACGGGGGATTCTGCATGGTCGATGACATCCATTTACTTTATAGCCGAGTTGCCAGCAAGGAATGTGCCTTGTTGTGACGGACCTCAACTTGTACCCTACTGGTAACCCGAAGCGTTAACAAAGCCGGGCATCGGGAGTAACATGGGAACGGTAATTTTGTTACTAACCCGATTCGTTCTGCATGAAACCCACCATCGCCATTGAAACGGTCACGCGCCGTATCCGCGAGCGCAGTGCGCCTACCCGGGGCGACTATCTGGCGCGCCTTGATGCTGCTGCGGCCCGTACACCAGGCGCGCAGCGACTGGGCTGTGCCAACGTGGCGCATGCGTTTGCGGCCTTGCCTGGTGCCGACAAGTTCAAGGTGGTGTCCGAGCGCGCGCGCAACATCGGCATCGTCACGGCCTACAACGACATGCTGTCGGCTCACGCACCGCTGCAGCACTACCCCGACATCATCAAGCAGGAGGCCCGCCGCCTCGGTGCGACAGCCCAGGTGGCCGGCGGTGTGCCCGCCATGTGCGATGGCGTGACGCAGGGCACGCCGGGCATGGAGCTCAGCCTGTTCTCGCGTGATGTGATTGCCATGGCCACGGCCGTGGCGCTGAGCCACGATGTGTTCGATGCGGCACTGATGCTGGGCGTGTGCGACAAGATCGTGCCTGGCCTGCTGATCGGTGCGCTACAGTTTGGTCACCTGCCCACGGTGTTCGTGCCGGCCGGACCCATGACCTCGGGCTTGTCCAACAGCGAAAAAGCCAAAGTACGTGAGCAGGCTGCACAAGGGCTGGTCGGCCGCGATGAACTGCTGGCGGCCGAGTCCAGTGCCTACCATTCCTCCGGCACCTGCACGTTTTACGGCACGGCCAACAGCAACCAGATGCTGCTCGAAGCCATGGGCCTGCATGTGCCAGGCACGGCCTTCATCAACCCCGGTGCGGCCATGCGCGAGGAATTGACCCGCGAAGCCGCACGTACCGTACTGGGCATCACGCAGCGTGCAGGCAGCCGTTTTGCGCCTATCGGCCGGGTGGTGGACGAGCGCTGCATCGTCAACGCCATGGTGGCCCTGCTGGCCACGGGCGGCTCGACCAACCACCTGATCCATTGGGTGGCGGTGGCGCGTGCGGCCGGCATCGTGATTGACTGGGATGATTTTGCGGCGCTCTCGGCCGTGGTGCCCCTGCTCACGCGGGTCTATCCCAATGGTTCGGCCGATGTGAACCAGTTCCAGGCCGCAGGTGGGCCGGGCTTCGTGATCCGTGAGCTGCTGGATGCGGGCCTGATGCACGAGGATGTGCTCACCACGCGTCCCGGTGGCCTGCGGGAGTACACCGGTGTGCCCTATCAGACCGGCGCTCCTGGCAGCACGACATTGCATTGGCAGGACGCCGGGCCTTCGAAGGACGAGAGCGTGGTGCGGCCAGCTTCGCAACCCTTCAGTGCTACGGGGGGACTGCAGTTGCTGCAGGGCAATCTCGGGCGCAGCGTGATCAAGGTCTCGGCCGTGCCCGATGACCGCCATGTGATCGAAGCACCGGCGCGGGTGTTTGATTCGCAGGAGGCGCTGCATCATGCTTTCGATGCCGGCGAGCTGAACCGCGATGTGGTGTGCGTGGTGCGCTGGCAGGGGCCACAGGCCAACGGCATGCCCGAGCTGCACAAGCTCACGCCGCCGCTGGCGGTGCTGCAGGGCAAAGGCTTCAAGGTGGCGCTGGTGACCGATGGCCGCATGAGCGGCGCCTCGGGCAGGGTGCCGGCGGCCATTCATGTCTCGCCCGAAGCGGCGGCCGGCGGCCCGCTGGCCCGGGTACGGGATGGGGACCTGATCCGTCTGGACGCCACGGCAGGTACGCTGCAGGTGCGGGTGGCCGATGATGTCTGGAATGCACGCCAGGCAGCGGTCATGCCAGAGGCCCTGCGGGTAGCCAATGGACTGGGCATGGGGCGCGAATTGTTTGCCGGCATGCGGCGCCATGCCTTGACGGCTGAAGAAGGCGCTTGCACCTGGACATGAAAGTGGAGCACATCTTGACTGACAACAAACAACTCACAGCCCTGCAGGTGATGCAGGACGCTGCCGTGATCCCGGTCATCGTGCTGGAGGAGCTGGCGCATGCCGTGCCGATGGCGCGCGCGCTGCTGGCTGGCGGCATCCGCATGCTGGAGATCACGCTGCGCACGCCCCAGGCCCTGGCCTGCATTGAAGCCATTGCGAAAGAAGTGCCCGAGGCCGTGGTGGGGGCTGGCACGGTGCGCAGCGCAGCCGATGCACAGGCTGCTGCACTGGCAGGGGCCCGTTTTGCCGTCAGCCCGGGCTACACCCCGGCGCTGGGGCGGGCCTGTCGTGACGCAGGGCTGCCCCTGTTGCCGGGTGTGGCGACGGGTAGCGAGATTCTGCAGGCCCAGGAAGACGGTCTGAGCGAATTGAAGTTCTTTCCGGCCATGCAAGCCGGCGGTCTCGGCATGCTCAAGGCCTGGAGTGGTCCTTTTGGTGATGTCCGTTTTTGCCCCACAGGCGGTGTCACGCCCTTGAATGCGCCTGAGTTTCTGGCCTTGCCCAACGTGGTCTGCGTCGGTGGCTCGTGGCTCGTGCCTGCCGTGGCGTTGGCCCAGGCCGACTGGCCCCGCATCACCCAGTTGGCGCGAGACGCAGTGCGGCTGAAACCCTCAGTGGCGTGAGCCGGCTTTTTGCAGAGTGGCACCTGTCACTCGGTCAGGGCCGTTGGCTTGCACGGTGATCGTCCCCACATACGGTCTGCACTGGGTCTGCACAGGGCGCAGGACCTTGCGGTTTCGGGCGCGACAGCATCCGCTTCTTATTGAAAATCATTCTCATCTGTGATAAAATTTGATGGCTTGCAGCGTGGCGTTGACACATGCAATGACGAAAGACTCGGCACCACAGTTTGCGGAATTCACACAGAGATGAGCACCACATTGGCCAGTTTGCCCAACGGCGGTAAAGCGACGGTACAGGGTTTGTGCGCCGCGTCTTCCTTGACGGACGGGGCGACTTTGCGGCGTCTCGCGGAGCTGGGTTTTTTACCCGGCGAGCCCGTGTGTGTGTTGCGTCGGGGCCCGGGAGGGCGCGAGCCGCTCGCGGTGCAGGTCGGTGACACCTTGCTGGCCTTGCGGCTGGTGGAGGCGCAATGCATCGAGGTGGCCTTGCCGTGAACCAAAGTCTGGCTCGCCAGCCCTGGCGTGTGGCCCTCGTGGGCAATCCGAACTGCGGCAAGACCGCGCTGTTCAACCTGCTGACCGGTGCGCGTCAGAAGGTGGCCAACTATGCCGGCGTCACCGTTGAGCGCAAAGAGGGACTCTCGCGTCTGGCGGACGGCACGAGCGTGACCGTGGTGGACCTGCCCGGTACCTACAGCCTCACGCCAGCAACACCCGATGAGCAAATCACCCTCGAAGTGGTCATGGGCAAGCGCGAAGGCGAGGTCGAACCCGACCTCATCGTGGCGGTGGTCGATGCCACCAACCTGTTGATGAACCTGCGCCTGGTGCTCGAACTCAAGGCCTTGGGGCGGCCCCTCATGCTGGCGATCAACATGGCCGATGTGGCGCGCGCGCGCGGGCTCGCTATCGATACAGCCCAGCTGTCCAGGGAACTGGGCGTGCCGGTGGTGGAGACGGTGGCCATCCGCCGCAATGGTCATGCCGCCTTGCTGACCCAGTTGCAGGCGTTTCGCGATAGCCAGGGGGCTGCTGCCGCTGAGCAGCCCATGGCGGCTGAGCCGCAGGAACTGTCCCCGGTCTTTCTGCAGCGGGAAGTGCGGCGCATTCTGTCGCTGGTCGCCACGCAGCCGGCAGTTCGCAGCGAGCGTTTTGACCACCGTATCGATGCGGTCGTGATGCATCCGGTCTGGGGCTTGCTGCTGCTGACGGCCTTGCTGTTTCTGGTGTTCCAGGCCGTGTTTTCCTGGGCCAATGTGCCGATGGAGGCCATCAAGTCCCTGATGGGGGCGGCGGGCGAGTGGGTTCACTCGAGCATGGCGGCAGGCCCTTTGCGCAGCCTGCTGGTGGACGGTGTGATTGCCGGTGCCGGCGGTGTGCTGGTGTTTCTGCCGCAGATCCTGATCCTGTTTTTCTTCATCCTGCTGCTCGAAGACTCGGGCTACCTGCCGCGTGCGGCCTTTTTGCTCGACAACGTGATGGGCAAGGTTGGTCTGTCGGGGCGAGCCTTCATTCCGCTGCTGTCGAGCTTTGCCTGTGCGATTCCAGGCATCATGGCCACCCGCACCATCAGCAACTGGCGTGACCGGCTTGCCACCATCATGATTGCGCCGCTGATGACCTGCTCGGCCCGGTTGCCGGTGTATGCCCTGCTGATTGGTGCCTTTGTGCCGGTGCGTGCCATCGGGCCTTTCAACCTGCAGGGACTCACCTTGTTTGGCCTGTACTTTGCCGGCGTGCTGTCTGCCATGGCCGTTGCCTGGCTGTTCAAGCGGATCTGGCGCAAGAGCAGCTACCAGCCGCTGATGCTGGAGTTGCCACCCTACCGGATGCCCAGCCCACGCAACCTGGTGCTGGGCCTGTGGGAGCGTGCCCGCATCTTCATGCGGCGCGTCGGCACCATCATCTTCTCTCTGACGGTGCTGCTGTGGTTTCTGGCCAGCTACCCTGCGCCGCCGCTGGGGGCTGTGGGGCCGGCGATCCAGTACAGCGCTGCTGGCTGGCTGGGCCAGTTCTTGCAGCCCCTGTTTGCGCCGATCGGCTTCAACTGGCAAATCTCGATTGCGCTGGTGCCCGGTCTGGCCGCACGTGAGGTGGCTGTCGGGGCATTGGGTACGGTGTACGCGATGTCGGGCAGCGGTGAAGACGTGGCCGACAAGCTGTTGCCCATGATTGCCCAGCAGTGGTCACTGGCCACGGGTTATGCGCTGATCGCCTGGTATGTGTTCGCGCCGCAATGCCTGTCCACGCTCGCGGTGGTCAAGCGCGAGACCAACTCCTGGCGCTATCCGCTGATCATGGCGGCCTATCTGTTTGCGCTGGCCTATCTGGCCGCCTTCGTCACCTTCCGTGTGACCCAGTGGCTGGGGGGCTGAGGCATGCATGCGCAGCTCATCGTTGTGGTCATGCTGGTTGCAGGCAGCTTTGCCTATGCGGCGTGGACGCTGATGCCGCAGGCCTGGCAGCGCGCCTTGCGTGCAAGCGCCGGCAAGACCCCGTTGCGGAGAATACTGAGCGATCGCTGGCTGACCCATGAAGAGACCACAGGCTGTGGCAGTTGCGGCTGTTGTGCGGCTTCATCGGCAACTCCGGACGATTCGCAGGCTAGCGCGGAGAAACCCCTGCATTTTGTGCAAGGGGCAGGGCGCCGCTAGTCGCGATAAGGTGTCAAGTCGCTGCTTCGGCTGCAGCCGCTTTCAGGACATCGGTCGCCAGATGGAACGAGGACAGCGCCGCGGGCACGCCGCAGTAAACCGCCGAGTGCATCAGTAACTCTCTCAATTGTTCCTGGGTTACGCCATTGTTGAGGCTGCCGCGCAGATGCAGCTTGAGCTCATCGGGCCGGTTCAATGCAATCAGCATGGCGATGGTGATGAGCGACCGGGTATGGCGGTCCAGCCCTGGGCGGCACCAGATCTCGCCCCAGGCATGGCGCGTCACGATGTCCTGGAATTCGCGGGTGAAGTCGGTGCGGCGATTCAGTGACTGGTCTACATAGGCGTCACCCAGCACGGCACGGCGCGTCAGCAGACCGGCCTCAAAGCGCGCGCTCTCCTGCATGCCGCCCTGGTTCAGGAAGTCCATCACGGCGACCGAGAAGGCCCCAGCCTGTTCCCAGTTGGAAAGGTGGGCGGCATCGAGTTCGACATAGCGCGAGCCCGAGATGCGCTCGGCGATCTCGCGCCCGAGTTCGGGCGGGGTCGAGCCATCGTGGCGCCCGGCAATGACCAGCGTGGGCACATCGATACGACCAATGTCGGCGAGCTGGTCCATCTCGCGGATTGCGATCACATTGGCCTCGTAACCCTGCGGCGTGGTGCCCAGCAGCATGCCGCGCACCTTCTCGATCACATGGGGCGCACGTTGCTGGAAACGCTGCGTGAACCAGCGGTCCAGCACCGCAGCGGTGAGCCCGGCCATGCCGTCGCGGGCCAGCACGGCCAGCCGTGCATTCCAGAGTTCGGGGGTGCCCAGCTTGGCGGCTGTGTTGCACAGGATCAGGCGTTTGATGCGCCGGGCATGGTGGGTACCGAGCCACATGCCGGTCATGCCGCCCATGGACAGGCCGCAGAAATCGACGCGCTCCAGGCCCAGATGGTCGAGCAGTGCCAAGGCATCCATGCCAAGCTGCTCGATCGTGTAGGGCCCAGTGGGGACGTCGGACTGGCCATGTCCGCGCACGTCATAGCGCAGCACCTGGAACTGGGTGAGCAGGGTCGACATCTGGGGATCCCACATCTCGAGCGTGGTACCGAGCGAATTGCACAGCATGAGCACGGGCGCGTTCTTGTCGCCTTCTAGCTGGTAGTGGATGCGGATGTTGTTGATCGTGGCAAAAGGCATGTCAGTTCCTCAGTCGATTGAGATGGATGGAAGGGTTTTAATTCGGGCTTGATCCAGGCACCATGGATAACCTTACCCCATTTGGTCAGATCCTTCCTGGACGGTGCGACGGGACTCTGCAAAAACCACAGCGCGCGGGCCTCAAAGTGTGACCTGCACGGAGTTCAGCGCAGCAGCCAGTTCTCGATCGGCATCGGGCGGGCGTACAGATAGCCCTGCATCGCATCGCAGCCCCGACCCACCAGAAACTCGGCCTGTTCCGGGGTTTCAACCCCCTCGGCTACGACGCGCAAGCCCAGGGTGCTGGCCATGGAGAGAATCAGCTGCACGATGGCCGAATCGCTGGGGTTGACCCCCGAGCCCTGGATAAAGCTCTTGTCGATCTTGAGCTCATAAAGCGGCAATCGCTTGAGGTAGGACAGGCTGGAGTAGCCCGTGCCGAAATCGTCAATGGAAAAGCGTATGCCCTGTGCCGCCAGCTCATTCATGCGGGCGATGGTGCCGTCCATGTGATCGATCAGCAGGCCCTCTGTGACTTCGAAAATCAGCTGCGTCGGATCGGCCCCCGTTTCGTTCAGCAAGGTCGTGACGCGTTGCACAAAATCAGGCTGGCGAAATTGTTGTGGGCTGACGTTGATGGACAGGGGAAGGGCGCGACCCGCTGCCTGCAGGCGAACCAGGGTTTTGAGCCCTTGCGCGAGCACCCAGTCGCCCAGATGCAGGATCAGGTCGCTCTGTTCGGCAATCGGAATGAACTGGGCTGGCGATACGGCGCCACGCACGGGATGGGTCCAGCGCAGCAGCAGTTCGGCGCTCACCGGTCTTCCTTCGCGGTCTACCTGCGGTTGCAGGTGCAGGCTGAGTTGGTTGAGCGATGCGGCCTGCGCGAGATCGTGCTCGAGCGCGAGTCGCTCTTCCACTTCGTGCTGCATGGCTTCCTCAAAAAATGCCACCTGGTTGCGGCCAGCGGCCTTGGCCCGGTACATGGCCGTATCGGCATCGCGCAGCAAGCTGTCGGCGGTTTGTCCTGGCTTGGGCAGCAGGGTCACGCCGATGCTGCCGCCGGAGCTGTAGACGTGATCCTGGATGTCGAAGGGCTGCGCCAGTGCGGCGCGGACTTTCTCCGCGATGGCCATGGCCGCGCGGGCTCCACCATCCCGGTCACTGTGCAAGCGGGCGATCAGGATCACGAATTCGTCGCCACCCTGCCGGGCCACGGTGTCTTCATCCCGCAGCAGCGCACCCAGCCGCCGGGCGACGGCTTGCAACAGGGCGTCGCCGACCGAATGGCCGCGCGCATCGTTGACGTTTTTGAAGTTGTCCAGATCAATGAAGAGCACAGCCCCGGGCTCACCGCTGCGCCGTGCGGCCGAGAGCTGCTGGCCGATGCGGTCGCCCAGCAGGCGTCGGTTGGGCAGGCTGGTCAGGGCGTCAAAATAGGCCAGCCGGTAGATGTCGTTCTCGGCCTGCTTGCGCTCACTGATGTCGCGTGACACCGACACCCAGTGCGTCAAACGTCCCCCGTCATCTTTCACGGGCACGATGTCGAGCTCCAGCCAGAAGGCCTCGGCCCGCTTGTTGTAGTTGACGATTTCAGCGTGCACCGGCTGACCCTGAGCCAGCCTGGCACGGATGCGGTCGAGCTCGACGCGGTCTGTCAACGGGCCTTGCAGCATGCGTGGGGATTTGCCGATCACTTCGCTACGGTCGTATCCGGTATGACGTTCGAAGGCGTCGTTGACAAAAATGATGCGCGGTCCCGGCTCGTCAATCGTTTCGGCATCGGTGATCAGTACGATGTCGTTGAGTCTTGTGACCGCCGTGCTGGTGAGCTTGAGCTCCTCGTTGATGGTGCGCTGACGCTCCAGCGACTTTTCCAGCCGGTGCAACAGCACAGCACTGGAAATCGTGATGACGGCGTCCACGAACAGGAAGTTGATCGTGATGATGAAGGAACGCAGCAGCGGCTCATGCTCGTAGCCAGCCAAATGCAGGTCGGTATTTGCCAGGTAGCCGACACCAAACAGCGTGACGGCATTGAGCGCCAGCGCGAACAGGGCCGGACGAAGCCCAAGCAGGAGTGCAGTCATGACCGGGAAGGCCATGAGGTAGATCTGGCTGACCGGGCCGACCTCGAACAGAAACCACACACCCAGTAGATACAACAGCAAAAGCAGGTTCCAGGCCCTGACACGGTAGGACATGCGCTTGAGTCGCCACAGGCCAAAGACCCAGACCAGGGCGATGCTGTCTATCACCACGATGGACCAGCGACCTTCGTAGCCCGCCAGCAGCATGCTCGGTATGGCCGCGATGCTGCTCATGACGACGGAGACGGTGAGAATGGTCGCGAACAGGCGCTTGCGCCAGTCACGCAGTTCTTCTTGTTCCTTGTTCGAGGAAAAGATGAAGTGTCGTATGGAGGAACTCACGTTGGGCCTGAGGCTTCCCGCATGCTGTAGACCTTTGCATAGTGGCTGCCACCCAGCAGGGCCGCTGAGGCAATAGCCGGTTATAACAATGTAATTGGCATCTTCCCCATGTCAGATATGCTGTCTAAGCTATAAAAAATATAGCGCTATTCGGTGCGTTCGATCAGTTCGATCTTGTAGCCATCGGGATCGGTAACAAAGGCAATCACGGTATTGCCGCCCTTGACCGGGCCAGCCTCACGTGTGACGTTGCCGCCATTGGCCTTGATTTTTTCGCAGGCCGCATAGGCATCGGGCACGCCAAGTGCAATGTGGCCGTAGGCCGAGCCCATGTCGTAACTCTCGGTGCCATAGTTGTAGGTCAACTCGATCTCGGCGTGATCAGGGTTGCTGCCATAACCCACGAAGGCCAGCGAGTATTTCTGCTCGGGACGGTCGGTGGTGCGCAGCAGGGTCATGCCGAGTACCTTGGTATAGAAGTCGATGGAGCGCTGGAGATTGCCAACGCGCAGCATGGTGTGAAGAAGTCTCATGGTCTGGATGATGCTGGAAGTTCGAAAACAAGACAAGTCGTCGTGGCATGAGCATACAGGGTACCGTCGGGGCCGACCAGCCGTGCCTCTGCCGTGGCCAGCTGGCGACCGCAGTGAATGACACGCCCCTCGGCCCGCACGCGCTGTACCTTGGGCGTGAGGGCCTTGACCAGGTTGACGCCCAGCTCAGCCGTGGTGTAGCCGCGTCCGGGCGGCATCATCGTATGCACCGCGCAGCCCAGCGCCGAATCCAGCACCGTGGCAAACCAGCCGCCGTGCACCGTACCCATGGGGTTGAAGTGCTGTGGTCCCGGCGTGCCCTGAAAGGTGGCCATGCCGGAGTCGACATCGATCAGCATGAAGTCGAGGGTGCGTGCAATGGGGGCGTACGGCAGCTCACCGTGCAGCATGGCCTGCATCATTTCCAGCCCGGTCTTGCCGCCGATTTGTGCGGGGCTGGCGACGCCCGGGCCAACGCCGGCGTCAAGACGTTGGCGAAGCTCTTGCTCTTCAGCCAGCCATTGAGCGAGCGCATTTTGTTTTGTGTCCTGTTTCATGGAATCCTCATTTAATTGCATATGCAAATATTGTAGCTACAATCATAAAATGCTTGAAACTAGCGCCAGCCTCAAACCCCAAGGGTGTACCAACCTCAAGTTGCGCCAGCTCATGCGTCGCGTGGCACAGGTCTACGACCACGAAGTTGGCAAGACCGGGTTGAAGGGTACCCAGTATTCACTGCTGTCCCATGTACTCAAACTCGGACCCATCCGGCCAGGTGAGTTGGCCAGGGCCATGAAGGTCGAAGCCTCAACGCTGACCCGCAATCTCAAGCCCCTGGTCTCGGCAGGCTGGCTGGAAGTGGTACCCGGCAGCGACGGCCGCAGCAGGCTGGTCAGCATGACCGATGCCGGACGCGAGAAACGAACGGAAGCCCAGCGACGCTGGCGCGTGGCGCAGGAAAGCATCAATCACATGCTGGGCGCAGACCGCGTTTTGGCCTTGCACGCGCTGATTGATGAATCGATGGCATGTTTTTCCCCTTTCCCTGGAGCCGATGATGCGTAAATCCGTGAATCAGGTGATCCCTGGCGCCAACAAGAGTCCGGTGCTCTGGCTGGTGCTGCTGGCCGCGGCCGGTACGTTTGCCCTCACCATGGGCGTGCGCCAGTCCATGGGCTTGTTCCTGTCGGCGCTGAATACCTCGACTGCGCTGGGCATTGGCAGCATCAGTCTGGCATTTGCATTTGGCCAGCTCTGGTGGGGTTTGACACAACCCTTTGCCGGCGCCGTGGCAGACCGGATCGGCGCTGGCCGGGTGATTTTCATGGGCGTGTTGCTGGTCGCCATAGGCACCATTCTCACGCCCCTGATGACCAGCACGGTGGGTTTGATTTTCGCGATAGGGGTGCTCGCAGCGGGCGGCGCCGGCATGGCTGGTCCGTCGGTCCTCATGGCCGCCAGCAGCCGACTGGTGCCGGCTGACAAGCGCGGTCTGGCCACGGGCATCGTCAATGCCGGGGGCTCATTCGGCCAATTCGCCATGGCGCCGATTGCGATCGGCTTGATATCCGTCGCCGGCTGGGCCAGCGCAATGCAGTGGCTTGGTTTGTTGGTGATGCTTGCGCTGCCAGCCGTGTGGGTGCTGAAGGGAAATTCGACGGCACAAGCCGCTCAGGCCGCAGCTGCGTCAGGCACCAGACCATTAAGTGCCCGCCAAGCCATCGCCCAGGCCCTGGCCACACCGAGCTACCGTTACCTGAGTCTGGGTTTCCTGGTGTGTGGCTTTCATGTGGCTTTCCTGGCGACCCACCTGCCGGGCGTCATCGCCGCCTGCGGCCTGTCCCCCGAAATTGGTGGCTGGGCGCTCGCCATGATCGGCCTGTTCAACATTGTGGGCAGCCTTGCCATGGGATGGGCTGTGGGGCGCTGGCGCATGAAGTCGCTGCTCACCCTGCTGTATGCGACACGCGGTCTGGCTGTGCTGGTTTTTCTGCTCTTACCCAAAACGCCAGCTGTGGTGCTGGTCTTTGCAGCCGTCATGGGAGTGACCTTTCTTTCGACGGTGCCGCCGACAGTGGGGCTGGTCGCCAAAATGTTTGGTACGACCAATATGGCCATGCTGTTTGGTGTCGTGATGCTGGCGCATCAAATCGGCGGATTCTTCGGGGCTTTCCTGGGTGGATACGTGTTCCAGGCAACGGGCAGTTATGACTGGGTCTGGTACATCGATATTGCCCTGGCAATAGGTGCTGCGCTGGTGAATCTGCCGATCAGCGAGTTGATCCTGCCTCGTGCGGTGAAGGTGACCGCTTGAGCCGATCACAGAAGATGATGGCGGTCCGGCATCCTGCCTGTTGCTACACCGGCACGGTGTAATTCAGTGTCATGCGGCCACCATCGACGGTGACGATTTCGCCCGTGACGTAGCTGGCCGCATCACTGACCAGCCAGGCCACCACATCGGCAATTTCCGAAGGCTCGCCCAGCCGTTTCATGGGTGTGCGGCTCATGATGCGGGCCTTGGCCTCTTCGCTCGTCAGCACGGCCCTGGCAGCGAGTTCTGTGGCAATCGTGCCGGGTGCCACGGCATTCACGCGAATGCCCTTGTCGGCCAGCGCCAGCGCCATCACCCGGGTCAGCTGGTTGATGCCACCCTTGCTGACGTTGTAGCTGGCAATGGTGGGGATGGCGAGGGTGCCGTTGACCGAGCTCATGTTCACGATATTGCCACTGCCGGCTTGCGCCATGATGCGGGCCACGGCCTGCCCCATGAGAAAGGCGCCCTTGATGTTGACACGCAGCACGGCATCGAAATCGGCCTCGGTGACATCCAGAAAATCTGCCGCCTTGAAGATGCCGGCGTTGTTGACCAGCACATCGATGCGTCCATGGGCTTGCAGCGTATGCGCAAGCACGGCCTCAACATCGTCTTTGCTGCCTACGTCGCAGTGCAGGTAGATGGCTCCGAGCTCGGCGGCCAGTGCCTGACCCGGTGCATCGGCGAGGTCGACGATCACGACCTGAGCACCCTCACGGGCAAAGCGGCGTGCGCAGGCTTCACCAATGCCCTGGGCTCCGCCGGTGACGATGCAGACTTTGTTTTTCAGGTTGAATGAGATGGCAGCGTTGGGATGTGTCATGCCTCAATGGTAGCGGCCCAGGCGCTTGCAAAGTGTTGCGCCCGGGACTGGACGGCATCGGCCGATAGCCCCGGCTGGAACAGGGCCGAGCCGATGCCGAACCCATTGGCGCCTGCCGCGCGATAGGCGCCCAGGTTGGCGGGCGTAATGCCTCCCACCGGAAGCAGCGCGGTTTCGGGCGGCAGCACGGCACGCATGGCCTTGAGCGCGGCGGGGCTGATCATCTCTGCCGGGAACAGCTTGAGGCCATGGGCGCCTGCGGCCAGCGCGGAGAATGCCTCGGTCGGGGTCATGACACCCGGCAGGCAGACCAGGCCCAGTCGCACGGCCTCCTGCACTACCTCGGGCTGGAAATTGGGTGCGACCACGAGTTGGCCACCGGCGGCGTGCACGTCACGGACCTGGGCCACTGTGAGCACGGTGCCTGCACCCACCAGCGCCGTGGGGTGGGCTTGGGCCAGGGCGGCAATGCTGTCCAGCGGCTGTGGCGAGTTCAAGGGAACTTCCAGCAGGCGCCAGCCAGCGTCGACCAGGCGGATGCCGATGGCCGATGCCTCCTGCGGCGTGATGCCACGCAGTATGGCGACCAGCGGCAGCGTGCGCAGGGCGCTGGAGAATATCTCTTGTGTCTTCATGATGATGCTGTCGTCAGGGTGGGGAAAACGGTTTGTGCGATGGCCCACAGGCCAGTCCAGGTGGCAGCTGCACCCACGCACCGGGCTGTCACACCGTACTGTGAGAGTGCGCTCTGGTAGCGTTGGGTCAGGGCTTCAGAGCCGATGATGATCACGCTGTTCGTGTTTTCAAATACTTGCGCGCGCAACTCCTCGCCAATCACCAGACCCGAGAGATAGCTTGGCAGTACAGCACTGGGCAAGCGCTCGAACAGGGACAAGGTACGCGTGCTGAAGGCCGTGCTCAGCAGGCTGCCCTGCTGCCGGGCGAGCGCAATGCCCTGACTGAAAGCGTCTGGATGGAAGGCCTCGTCAGCAGGACTGGCCGGCATGCTGCGCGCGAGGATCGAGTTCTGACGCAGCAAGGCATAGACCTCGCCGGTCATCCAGGTGCTGAACGATGTGATGGCACCTTGGCGCACGCGCACCCATTTGCTGTGCGTGCCTGGCAGCACGAGTTGGGCATCGCTCAGCCCGAGCAGACGGAGTGCGCCGAACACCTGGGTTTCCTCGCCCCGCATGACGTCAGGGATGTGCGCAAGCTGCTCATGGCCAGGTATGCCGGCATGGTCCCAGCGCAATCCTGGCACGATGGCCAGGCGCCCCGGCTCCACCCAGCTCAGGTTGGCCGCGATCTGGTCGAAGCCGGCCGGGCAGGGGCAATAGGGGGCCTGCTGCCAGCCCTGCTGGCTGCCCACCATGCCTGACATCAGGCACAGTGCGCTCGGCCGAGCCATCCAGTCGCCAAAGCATTCCTGGAATACCCGGGGGAAGGTCTCTGGCGAGACGGTCAGGATGCCGCGCGGGAAGGCGCGCTCTTCCACCACATGCCCGCGTGCATCCAGCCAGGCACCGCGCAGGGAGCTGGTACCCCAGTCAATGGCCAACAGTGACCGGCTGTTCATGGTGTTGTTGGCTGTGACAATGACGGGCACATGAGAGGCCTAAGGGCAGGGGACAGGTGCCACCCAGGACTGTCAGCGCTTCATGCCCTGCAGGGCATCGGCAGGGTAGCCGGGTTGACTGCAGTCGGCAATGTACTGTTCGATGATGGTCTTGAATGAAGCATCAGGGCGCAAGCCAAGTGCAGCAGCACGCCCGGTGGCCGCACCTCTGGCCCAGTTCGCCACGATGCCTGCAATGCGCTCGTCGCGCTCGAAACGTACACGTTGACGCACCTGCAGCCCGGCCACATCCTCCAGCGCCTGCAGCATGTCGCCGACGCGCACATTGAGGCCCGGCAGGTTCAGCGCGAGTCGTCCACCCAGCGCGTCGCGACTGGCTTCGAACACCGTGATCAGTCCCTGCACGGTATTGGAGGGGGAGGACACAGGATGCGTCACATCGGGGTCCACGGGACAGGTGGTTTCCACGCCGGCCAGCGGTTCGCGAATGATGCCGCTGAAAAATGAGGAAGCCGCCCCGTTGGGTTTGCCCGGACGTACCGTGACGGTCATGAGGCGCGCCGAGCGGCCATCGATGAAGCCTTTGCGGGTGTAGTCGGCTATCAGGTATTCGCACATCAGCTTGTGGGTGCCGTACGAGGTTTGCGGTGATGGCAGGGTGCTGTCGGCCACCAGATCGGGCAAGGGGTTGGCGGCGTCAGGTCCAAACACGGCCACAGAGCTGGCGAATACCAGGCGCGGCACATTGCCGGCCTTGCGCAAACCTTCGAGCAGTGCCCGGGTGCTGTCGAGGTTGGAGCGCAGGCCCAGTTCGAAGTCAAGCTCACACTCACCCGAGACGGCCGATGCCAGATGGAACACGGCATCGAAGCCGTGCTCGAACAGCTTGGCCTGGTCCAGCATCTGTCCCGTGTGCTCGCGCACCCGTGGGTCAGTACTCAGGTCGGACGGCGGAGCGAACAGGTCTGCAATATGGAGCTCGCTGATCGCGCGGCCATTGAGCTGGCCTTGTTTGAGCAGGGTGCGGGCCAGGCGGGCACCGATAAAACCAGCGCCACCGGTGAGCAGAATTTTCATGCCAGGATCTCCTGAATTCAGTGGTTGTCCTTGGGAACGAAGGCGCCGCGTTTGCCCACGAGAAAATCAAGGTCAGCGCCCTGGTCAGCCTGGAGCACATGGTCCACATAGAGTTTCCAGTAGCCCGAGGACAGTGGCGGCTCAGGCGCTTTCCAGTTGGCCAGGCGGCGCGTCAGTTCTTCGTCGCTGATAAGCAGTTTAAGGCTGCGCGCTGGCACGTCGAGTTCGATCATGTCGCCGTTTTGCACCACCGCCAGCGGGCCGCCGGCCGCTGCTTCGGGCGCAGTGTGCAGTACGACCGTGCCATAGGCCGTACCGCTCATGCGCGCATCGCTGATGCGTACCATGTCGGTGATGCCTTTTTTCAGTACCTTGGGTGGCAGCGGCATGTTGCCCACCTCGGCCATGCCGGGGTAGCCCTTGGGGCCGCAGTTCTTCAGCACCAGAATGCAGTTCTCGTCCACATCCAGCGCATCATCGTCAATGCGGGCATGGAAGTCGTCGCTGTTCTCGAACACCACCGCGCGCCCCGTGTGCACCATGAGCTTGGGCGTGGCTGCACTGGGTTTGATGACGGCGCCGCTGGGCGCGAGGTTGCCGCGCAGCACCGCGATGCCGGCCTTGTCTTTGAAGGGCGCTGCGAAAGTCTTTATCACGCGGGGGTCATAGTTTTGCGCATCTGCGATGTTCTCTGCCACCGTCTTGCCGTTGGCCGTGACGATGTCGGTGTGCAGCAGATGGGCGATTTCCTTCATCACCACTGGCAGGCCGCCAGCGTAGCAAAAGTCTTCCATCAGGTGCTCGCCCGAGGGCTGCAGGTTCAGCAGACAGGGCAGCTCGCTGGCAAGGCGGTCGAAGTCATCAATGTTCAGGGGCACGCCCAGCCGTCCTGCGATCGCAATCAGGTGGATCACGGCATTGGTGGAACCGCCAATCGCGGCCAGGGTCCGGATGGCGTTTTCAAAAGCCTCGCGTGTCAGCACCTGCGAGATCTTCTGATCGGCGTGCACCATCTCCACGATGCGGCGACCCGCACTGCGTGCCAGTACATTGCGCCGGCCGTCCACGGCCGGATAGGTCGCGTTGCCCGGCAAACCAATGCCCAGCGCCTCCACCATGCTGGCCATGGTGCTGGCCGTGCCCATCGTCATGCAGTGGCCGTGGCTGCGGTGCATGCAGCTTTCGGCTTCAAAGAAGTCGGCCAGTTTGAGCGTGCCGGCGCGCACCTGCTCACTCATGCTCCACACGCCGGTGCCCGAGCCGAGCTCCTGACCACGCCACTTGCCGTTGAGCATGGGGCCGCCAGAGACGCCGATGGTGGGCAGGTCCACGCTGGAGGCCCCCATGAGCAGGGAGGGGGTGGTTTTGTCACAGCCCATGAGCAGCACCACGCCGTCGATCGGGTTGCCGCGAATGCTTTCCTCCACATCCATGCTGGCCAGGTTGCGGTACAGCATGGCGGTGGGGCGCAGCAGGGTTTCACCGAGGGACATGACGGGAAACTCCAGCGGGAAGCCGCCAGCCTCGTACACGCCTATCTTGACCTGCTCGGCCAGCGTACGGAAATGGCTGTTGCAGGGTGTGAGCTCGCTGAAGGTGTTGCAGATGCCAATGACGGGCCGGCCATCGAACTGGTCATGCGGTACGCCCTTGCCCTTGACCCAGCTGCGGTAGGCGAAACCATCCCGGTCCTGACGCCCAAACCATTGCTGGCTGCGCAGTTCCTCGGGTTTCTTTTTAGGGGGAGGCGGGGGTGACTTGGGCGTGCTCATAGGGAAAGTCCTTAATGTTCAATCATATTATCGTCATACCATTGAATCAACGCGTCAGTAATTACCATGATTAAAAACGTACACGGCAATACCGTCGATCACCTGGGCGAAGCCATCGTCGCCGGGCGCTATGGTGTGGGTGCTTCGATCCCGCCCGAGCCCGTGCTTTGTCTGGAACTCGGCGTCAGCCGCACCGTGGTGCGCGAGGCCGTGAAATCCCTGATCAGCAAGGGACTGATCACCACGGGCCCCAAGGTGGGGACACGGGTGTTGTCGGAGGACCACTGGAACTGGTTCGATCCCGACGTCATCATCTGGCAATCCAAGGCGGGGCTGACCCCCGAGTTCCTGCGTGACCTGCAGGACTTGCGCCGAGTGGTTGAGCCAGCCGCCATGCGGCTGGCCGCAGAACGCGCCACGGCGCAGGACATTGCCGAGGTCGAAGCCGCATATGCCGGCATGAGGCGTGCTGTCGAGCAGGGTGGCGACTACGTCACCTACGATCTGCGTTTTCACCAGGGACTGCTGCGCGCCAGCCGCAACCGCATGCTGGTGCAGATGAGCAAGGCGCTGGGTGCACTGCTCCGCACGAGTTTTGAAATCTCGACCCGGCGCAAGGATGGACCTGTGCTGTCCTTGCCACTGCACCGCGCCGTGCTGGATGCGGTGATCGCGCATGACCCTGACAAGGCCGAGACGGCGATCCGCGTGCTGATCGATGGTGCGAAGGAGGACATCGACGAAGTGCTCACTTCGCGCAGACGCCTGCCTAAGCTGAGCAACCCGGCATCACGACTCAAGGCAGGCTGAAAAGCCTGACAAATACAACAAGCGGAGGATGGTTTGGACAAGACGTTGGACGTTTCGATTCACTGGTTTTTCAAGGGGCTTGAGTTACTGGTAGTGGTCTGCATGGTTGCCATGGTATTCATGGTCTTTGGCAATGTGGTGCTGCGTTATGCCTTCAATTCCGGCATCACGGTTTCCGTGGAGATGTCGCGCTACAGCTTTATCTGGCTGACCTACATCGGCGCGATGGTGGCCATGCGCGAAGGCGGGCATCTGGGTGTGGACACGCTGGTCAAGCAGCTGCCGGTCCTGGGCAAGAAGCTTTGCCTGTTCCTGAGCGAGAGCCTGATGCTGTTTTGCAACATGCTGTTTCTGATGGGAACCTACCAGATGCATGAGCTGAATGCCAGCAACGTCTCGCCTGTGGTGGGGTTTTCCATGATCTGGATTTATGGCATTGGCTATGTCGTCAGTGTGGTGATGGGGATCATCAATCTGAAGGTTTTGTATCGCCTGCTGAGCGGGCGAATCCGCGATGATGAGCTGGTGCAGGTGGTTGAAACCGAAGGCATGCCGGACGCAAAAGAACCATTCAAGGAAGTCAAGCCATGACGGTATCTGTTTTCATTGTCAGCCTGCTGGCAGCCATGGCCATTGGCATGCCTATTGCCTATGCCCTGCTGGTCAGTGGCGTCGCCTTGATGGGTTTTTTGTCGGCAACCAGTGGCCTGGTCACGTTTGACAGCCAGATCATTGCGCAGCGTTTTGTGGATGGGGCCGACAACTTCCCCTTGCTGGCCGTGCCCTTCTTTCTGCTGGCAGGGGAGTTCATGAATGCTGGCGGCCTGAGCCGACGCATCGTGAATCTCGCCATGGCCTGGGTGGGGCATTACCGCGGTGGTCTGGGTTATGTCACGGTGATTGCAGCGGTGATCATGGCTTCGCTGTCGGGTTCGGCCGTCGCCGATACGGCGGCACTGGCTGCCTTGCTCATACCGATGATGCGTGCGGCCGGCTACAACGTGGGACGTGCCTCTGGGCTGATTGCGTCGGGCGGCATCATCGCGCCGGTGATCCCCCCGTCCATTGGATTGATCATTTTTGGTGTGGCAGGCAATGTGTCAATCACCAAGCTGTTTCTCGCGGGCATCGTGCCCGGTGTGCTGATGGGGCTGGCGATCGGACTGACCTGGTGGTGGGTGGCCAAGAAGGAGAACGTGCGGCCGGCGCCCAGCATCCCGACGGCAGATCGTTTGCGCATCACGGGTGAAGGCACACTGGCACTTGTGTTGCCTGTGCTCATCATCGGTGGCATGAAGTTCGGCGTGTTTACCCCTACCGAAGCTGCGGTCGTGGCTGCGGTGTACAGCTTTGCGGTGGGAAAATTTGTCTACGGTGAGCTGAAGTGGTCGGCGCTGTACGGGCTGACTCTGGCAGCCGGCAAGACCACTGCGGTGGTGATGTTCCTGGTGGCTGCCGCGATGGTCAGTGCCTGGCTGATCACCGTGGCCAACATCCCGACCGAGGTCGCCAACATGATGTCGCCCTTCATGGACAACAAGATACTGCTGATGTTCGTGATGATGGTGCTGATTGTGGTGGTGGGGACTGCACTGGACTTCACGCCCACCGTGCTGATCCTCACGCCTGTGCTCATGCCTGTCGTGCTCAAGGCCGGCATTGACCCGGTGTATTTCGGCATCATGTTCATCATGAACAACGCCATTGGCCTGATCACACCCCCCGTGGGCACCGTGCTCAACGTAGTGTGTGGCGTTGCCAAGATCAGCATGGACGATGCGTTCAAAGGCGTGCTGCCTTTTCTCGTCGCACAGCTGGTCGTGTTGTTCCTGCTGGTTCTCTTTCCCGCCATCGTTACCGTGCCACTTCACTGGTGGATGCGGTGACATGTTTTTCACCCCCAAAAGCCATAAACCTATCAAAGGAGACAATCATGTTCAAACGCAGAACCCTGACCACAGCGTTGGCCGCAGCCACATTGCTGGTCGCAACTTCCAGTTTCGCGCAGTTCGCCGAGCGCACCATCAAGTTCACCAATGGGGTGAACGAGGACCATCCGGTCGGTCTGGGTGTGAAGAAGATGCAGGAGGTCCTCAACGCGAAGACTGGCGGCAAGATCAAGATCAACGCCTTCTGGGGGGGGGCCGCTGGCGGTGACCTGCCGGCAACGCAAGCCCTACGTGCAGGGACGCAGGAGATGGTTTGCACCTCCAGCTCACCCCTGGTGGGCATCGTCAAGGAGCTGGGGGCATTCGATCTGCCCTTCCTGTTTGCGAATGAGAAGGAGGCCGATGCCGTGCTGGATGGCCCTGCAGGTGCCTACTTCAACAAGAAGCTCGAAGCGGTGGGCCTGATCAATCTCGCCTACTGGGAAAATGGCTTTCGCAACCTGACCAACAGCAAGCGGCCCGTCAACAAGGCCGAAGACTTTGATGGCATCAAGCTGCGTGTGATGCAGAACAATATCTTCCTGGATACCTTCAAGACGCTGGGCACCAATGCCGTGCCGATGGCATTCGGCGAAGTGTTCACGGCGCTGGAGACGCGCACCATCGATGGCCAGGAAAATCCCTTCGTGACCATCGAAACCTCCAAGTTCAACGAGGTGCAGAAGTACCTCAGCGTGACGCGCCACGCTTATACGCCCTTCCTGATTCTCTACAGCAAAAAACTGTGGGATCAGTTGAACCCGCAGGAGCAGGCTGTGCTGCGTGAAGCCGCCATGGAAGGCCAGAAGGTCGAGCGTGCAGCCAACCGCGCACTGAATGAAAAATCCCTGGTCAGCCTGAAAGCCAAAGGCATGATGGTCAATGACATCAGCCCTGCCGAGCAGCGTCGCATGTTCGAGAAGGTCAAGCCCGTCTATGACCGCAGCATCCCTGCGATTGGCAACGAAGCCGTGTCCACGGTGCTTGACGCGTTGAAGAAAGCCCGCGGCGGCTGATTGCCGACCATCGGCAGGCTGGCCGTAAGAGGCAACTCTTGCGGCCTTTTTTCTGGAGGCAGCAGTGAAGATCATTCAAGTAGAAACCCTGCGGCTGGATGAGTTTCCCAACCTCGTCTGGGTGCGTCTGCACACGGACGAGGGTCTCGTCGGCCTGGGGGAGACCTTCATGGGCGCGCAGGCCGTGGAGGCCTATGTGCACGAATGGGTTGCACCCCGGCTGCTTGGCCGGGACCCGCTCGCTATCGAGGCGCGCAACAAGGACATCACAGGCTACCTGGGCTGGCGAGGTTCGGGGGTCGAGACGCGCGGCAACTCGGCGGTCGACATTGCCTTGTGGGACATCTTTGGAAAGGCGGCCAACATGCCGCTGCACACGGCGCTCGGTGGCAAGAGCCGCGACACCATCCGCATCTACAACACCTGTGCGGGCTATCGCTATGTGCGAAGCACGGCCAATCAAAGCTCTGCCAACTGGGGTCTGGGGCAATGCCAGGGACCTTACGAAGACCTGGAGGGCTTTTTACACCGGGCTGACGAACTGGCGGAATCCTTGCTCAGTGAAGGCATCACGGCCATGAAGATATGGCCCTTCGATACGGCTGCTGAACGCAGTGACGGTCAGTACATCAGCCCTGCCGATCTGGAAATCGCACTGGAGCCATTCAAGAAAATCCGGAGCGCCGTGGGTGAGCGCATGGACATCATGGTCGAGTTTCACAGCCTGTGGCGCCTGCCCATGGCACAGAAAATTGCACGCGCACTCAAGCCGTTCAACACCTTCTGGCATGAGGACGCTATTCGCATGGACAGCCTGGATCTGCTCCGGCAATACGCCAAGGACTGCGACGCCCTGATCTGTGCGAGCGAGACCTTGAGTTACAAATGGGGATTCAAGGACTACCTGCAGACGGGTGTGGCAGGCGTGGTGATGCTGGACCTGAGTTGGTGTGGAGGTCTGAGTGAAGCGCGCAAGATTGCGGCCATGGCCGATGCCTGGCAGTTGCCCGTGGCACCGCACGACTGCACCGGACCGGTGGTGTGGGCCGCTTCCAGCCATCTGTCACTGCATGCACCCAATGCCCTTGTTCAGGAAAGCGTGCGGGCTTTTTACAGCGGCTGGTACAAGGAGCTTGTCACGGCCTTGCCGCAAGTGGAGAAGGGGATGCTCAGTTTGAGCAACAAGCCCGGACTGGGCCTGGAGTTGCTGCCCGAACTCTTCAAGCGCGGGGACGCGACCGTCAGGGTGACGGCCGCTGCCTGAGGCTTGAGGGGCTTACCGGTTTCGGGGCTTAACGGCCGAAAGAGCCGCCGCGTGAACCACCACCGGGTCCGCGCGAGCCGCCGCCGTTGCTTCGGCCTCCACCACCATAGCCGCCACCGCCACCGCCACTGCGGTTGCCGCCGTAGCCACCGCCGCCACCGCCACGGCGTGCGCCGCGTTCAGCCATCATGTCGACGCTGGTGCGCATCGGATCCGGTTCACGCGGTGCGCCGGTGCGGGGCGCCGCATTGCCGCCGCCGCGCATAGGGTCGGGCTGCCGATCTGCCGCATGGCGTGGCTGGGACTGGCCGTTGCGCCCACCCTGACCGCGCGCCGGGCCATTGCCAGCTGGATGTCCTGCGCCGCCTTGCGCGCCGCGACCTCCCGAACGGCCACCACCACCGCCGCCACCGCCACCATTGCCGCCTCGGCCACCCCCAGCGCCTTGCGTAGCCTTGCTGTCACGCATGCGTTGCATCATCTCGCCACGTGCCGCCTTGGCCGCAGCCTGCATGACGTCGCGGCTAGGCGGCTTGCCGGCACCGCCCCAGATCGTCTGGCGACCCATGGCAATGGGCTCGGCACGCTCGCCGGGCTCGGGACCGAAGCCCTCAACCACCCTGACCTCGATGTTCTGCTTGGTGAAGCGCTCGATGTCCTGCATGAAGCCCTCTTCATCCAGGCACACCAGGTTGACCGCCTCACCACTGGCACCCGCACGGCCGGTACGGCCGATGCGGTGCACATAGTCTTCGCTCACGTTCGGGATTTCGTAGTTCACCACGTGCGGCAGGTCGTCGATGTCAATGCCGCGGGCAGCAATGTCGGTGGCTACCAGCGCGCGGATATCGCCGCTCTTGAAGCCGGAGAGAGCCTGGGTGCGGGCAGCCTGGCTCTTGTTGCCGTGCAGTGCCATGGCCTGGATGCCGTTTTTGGTCAGGAATTCGGCGACATTGTTGGCGCCGAACTTGGTGCGGGTGAACACCAGCACTTGGCTCCAGTTATGTTCCTGGATGATGTGCGCGAGCAGGGCTTTCTTCTTGCCCCGGCCAACCGGGTGAATCACCTGGGTGATGCGTTGCACGGTGGTGTTGCGCGGGGTGACCTGGATGCTTTGCGGGTTTTTGAGCAGGCCGTTGGCCAGGTCGCGGATTTCATCGCTGAAAGTAGCCGAGAACAGCAAGCTCTGCTTTTCCTTGGGCACCACGGCCAGGACCTTCTTCACATCATGGATGAAGCCCATGTCCAGCATGCGGTCAGCTTCGTCGAGCACCAGCATCTGGACCTGGCCCAGGTCGAGCACACCTTGCTGCAACAGATCCAGCAGACGGCCCGGCGTGGCGACCAGGATGTCGACGCCCTTTTTGACCTTCGAAATTTGCGGGTTCATGCCAACGCCGCCAAAAATGACGGTAGACGTCAGTTGCAGGTATTTGCCGTAAACGCGAACGGATTCCTCTACTTGTGCGGCGAGTTCCCGTGTAGGAGTCAGCACGAGGGCACGTATGCCGTTACCGCCAAATTTGTTTTGTGCGCTGCGGTTCATGCTGAGCTTGTGCAGCATGGGCAGGACAAAAGCTGCGGTTTTGCCGGTACCCGTCTGGGCGCCGCCAAGCAAATCATGGCCCTCAAGCACGACCGGAATGGCCTGTGCCTGAATGGCCGTAGGGGTTTCATAGCCTTGCTCAAGCACGGCTTTAACAATGGCCGGAGCCAGTTTCAGATCTTCAAAGTTCATAAGATGGCGCCCGTCCTGGGCGCTTGGGATATCGGCCAGTCCTGCTGTGGGAACGGCAGGCCAGTCAAAGGCAGATAGGGTTCAAAAGTGGGGCGGAATCTGTGAACAGAGCCCCCAGCAAGTTGCTGACGTTGCAGGCAACTGGAACGCTGCAACAAAGGGTATTGTCGCATACACGCGATAATCAGGGAGTTGGACGGAAAAATCCGTCCTTTGGCCGCCCTCAGACAGGCCTGCTTCATGCACCCTGCGCGGCCCCGCACCACTCTATGTAACTTGGAAAGAACACCAGACATGGCTCAATACGTTTTCACCATGAACCACGTCGGCAAGATCGTGCCGCCCAAGCGCCACATTCTGAAAGACATCACGCTCAGCTTCTTCCCTGGCGCCAAGATCGGCGTGCTGGGTACCAATGGCTCTGGCAAATCCACCCTGCTCAAGATCATGGCCGGGGTCGACAAGGAGATCGAGGGCGAGGCCATTCCCATGGCCGGCCTGAACATCGGCTATCTGCCCCAGGAGCCGCAACTCAATCCCGAGCAGACGGTGCGCGAGAGCGTGGAAGAGGCCATGGGCGATGTCTTTGCGGCCAAGGCCAAGCTGGAGGAAGTCTATACAGCCTATGGCGAAGAGGATGCGGATTTCGATGCCCTGGCTGCTGAGCAGGCCCGGCTCGAGGCAATCATCGCCACGGCTGGCACCGACTCCGAGCACCAGCTTGAGATTGCTGCCGATGCGCTGCGTCTGCCGCCCTGGGATGCCAAAATCGGCGTGCTCTCTGGTGGCGAGAAACGTCGCGTGGCCTTGTGCCGGCTGTTGCTCTCCAAGCCGGACATGCTGCTGCTCGACGAGCCAACCAACCACCTGGATGCTGAATCGGTGGACTGGCTGGAGCAGTTCCTGCAGCGTTATCCCGGCACTGTGGTGGCCATCACCCACGACCGCTACTTCCTCGACAACGCTGCCGAGTGGATTCTGGAACTGGACCGCGGCTCTGGCATCCCCTACAAGGGTAATTACAGCGACTGGCTTCAGCAGAAGCAGGAGCGCCTGGTGCAGGAGCAAAAAGGCGAGGAATCCCGCGCCAAGGCCCTGAAGAAGGAGCTCGAGTGGTCGCGCCAGAACCCGAAGGCGCGCCAGGCCAAGAGCAAGGCCCGGCTGGCCCGTTTCGAGGAGCTGTCTGATTTCGAATACCAGAAGCGCAACGAGACCAACGAGATATTCATCCCTGTGGCTGACCGGCTGGGCAATGAGGTGATTGAGTTCACCAACGTGACCAAGTCGTTTGGCGATCGCGTGCTGATCGACAACCTGAGCTTCAAGGTGCCTGCTGGCGCCATCGTCGGCATCATCGGCCCGAACGGGGCAGGCAAATCGACGCTCTTCAAGCTGATCGCAGGCAAGGAAAAGCCGGACAGCGGCGAGGTCAAGATCGGCTCCACCGTGAAGATGGCCTTTGTGGACCAGTCACGCGATGAACTGGCCAATGACAAGACCGTGTGGGAAGACATCTCGGGCGGACTCGACATCCTGAATGTGGGCAAGTTCCAGATGGCCAGCCGTGCCTATTGCGGGCGCTTCAACTTCAACGGCGGCGACCAGCAGAAGAAGGTGGGCATGCTCTCGGGCGGTGAGCGCGGGCGTCTGCACATGGCCAAGACGCTGATTGCCGGCGGCAATGTGCTCTTGCTTGACGAACCATCCAACGACCTCGACGTGGAAACCCTGCGTGCGCTCGAAGACGCCTTGCTGGAATTCGCGGGCTCTCTCATGGTCATCAGCCACGACCGCTGGTTCCTCGACCGTATCGCCACCCACATCCTGGCCTGTGAGGGGGACAGCCAGTGGACCTTCTTCGACGGCAACTACCAGGAATACGAGGCCGACAAGAAGAAACGCCTGGGCGAAGAGGGGGCCAAGCCCAAGCGCATGCGCTTCAAGTCGCTCAAATAAGCCGGAACCTGGCTTTCACGTGCAAACGTGAAAACATGAAAAGGGCATCTGACAGGATGCCCTTTTTTGCGGGAGCTCAGTGGGGCACATCAGGCACGCTGCAGCCGGTGGCGCACGAGCTCGATGTGGTTGCGCAAGGCATAGAGCTCGTCGGTATAAGACAGGGGCACGCTGATTTTTTCAACGCGTGACTCCAGCTGATTGAGTTCCTGCAACAAATCCTCGCTGCCCTCGTTAGCCGAGCCCACTCGCTCTTCGATCTCACGCAACTGGCCATACCAGCGGAAGACGCGCGAGCGAATCCGGAACTCATAGAGCGGCGGCACGATGCGGCTCAGTGGCAGCAGCACGGCGATGATGATGCCCAGTGCCAGCCACATGCGTTCCATCAGATTGGCCAGCGAAAACGGCAGGTAGCGCTGCATCAATGGCACGCCGCCCTTGATGGTGCGCTCGGCCTCGGGCGCCACCGTGAACTCGGTGTTCGCTGTGTTGGGGAATTCACGGGCCCGGTTGAACCAGCCCGATGATCCATGCAGTTCCAGCGAGGCCTGCGACAGCAATTGCAGCACGGCTGGATGGACATGTTCTGCCGCGAGCAACGTGGTGGTGGAGGCGATCAGGTGCACGTCCTGTGCCGGCACATTCTCGGCCAGATCCACCACGCCGCGCGGCAAGGTCACCGGCGTGAGAAAGGCAAAGCGCCGCGCGTAGGCTTCACTCTGCGCGAAGTCCATGAGTTTCACCCCAGGGGTTTGCAGCAACATTTGCACCATGAGCGACTCCGGTGCCGAGGCGAAGACCAGGGCGTCGAGTTCACCGCCGAGGAAAGCCACGGTTGCCGGTGTCTGTGACAGGCGGGAGATGCGGATGCCGGCTGGATCGACGTGGTTGGCTTCGAACAGTTTGTCCATCAGGCTGGGCACGCCGCTGCCCGTGGTGCCCACATTCACACGCAGGCCCTTGAGCTGGGGCAGCATGTTGAGCGTGGCGTCGGGCGATACCTTGCGTGCTGACTCGGTGCGGTAGAACAGCCATACGGGCTCAACAAACAGGCTGCCCAGTGATTCCAGCCCACTTTCGCCGGCGGCGCCGGAGCTGCCAGTTTCGCCACTGCCGCCTTGCACGAAGCCGAGATCGACCTTGCCTTCACGCAACCATGTCAGGTTTTCGGAGGAGCCTTCGCTGGGAATCAGCCGCAACTCGATGCCCTGCCGGGCCATGCGCTCGGCGTAGCGTTTGCCAAATTCGGCATAGGCACTTTGTGCCGGGCCGGTGGCCAGGGTGACGTGTTTGGGCGGGTTGGGGTCAAGCCACCAGTAGGCCAGCACCAGCAGGCCCAGCGCGAGCAGGGCAAAGGGGCCGGCCGAGACCAGGATGTCGCGCAGCGAGAGCAGGGTGTAGCGAATGTTTTTGGGCATGGGTCGGATGTATGGCGGAGCCTGTGACAGGTGCCAGGGGTTCAGGCGGGCTGGTCAGTGTCTGACAGGCCCTTGCGGCGCCACTGCTGAAAATCAGCCAGCGGCAGTGGATAACTGAACAGGTAGCCCTGGTAGGCATCGCAGCCCTGGCTGGCCAGCAGGTTTTTCTGCGCCTCGGTTTCCACCCCTTCAGCGATGACGCTCAGCCCCAGGTTGTGACCCAGTGCGATGATGGTTTGGGCGATGACCGCATCGTTGGGGTCGCTGAGCAGGTCGCGCACGAAGGACTGATCGATCTTGAGTTGATCCAGGGGCAGCCTCTTGAGATAGGACAAGGATGAGTAGCCGGTACCGAAATCATCGAGTGAAAAGCCCACGCCGCGCTCGCGGATGGCGACCATCTTGGCCACCGTGTCCACCATGCTGTCGACCAGCACGCTCTCGGTCAGTTCGAGCTTGAGCCGCTGCGGGTTGGCACCTGTGCGGTCCAGGATGGCAAAGACCTGATTGGAAAAATCGGATTGCCGGAACTGGCGGGCACTGATGTTGACGGCCAGCGTGAGGTGCATCATCTGCGGATCGGTGGCCCAGGTGGCCAGTTGCTCGCAGGCCGTCTCCAGCACCCAGTGGCCCAGCGCCAAAATGTGGCCGGTTTCCTCGGCCAGGGGAATGAACTCGGCCGGCGAGACCATGCCGCGCTGTGGGTGCGACCAACGCAGCAGCACTTCGGCACCCATAACCTGGCCAGCGCCATCGAGCTGGGGCTGGAAATACAAAAGATACTGCCCCTGCTTGATACCCTGGCGCAGATCGGCCTCGAGTTCTGCACGCGAGCTGACCACGGCCTGCATGTCGGGATCGTAAAAGCGCATGCCGTCACGCCCGGCTGACTTGGCCTGGTACATCGCGAGATCGGCCTGCTTGAGCAACTCGTCGATCATCTGCGAGTGACCGCTGAACAGGGTCACACCGATGCTCGCGCTGGTGTGGTGTTCGCGCCCCGCGAGGGAATAGGGCTGCTGCAGCGCGTCAAGTATCTTGACGCAGATGGCCTTGGTCTGCGCGGCCGCCTCCTTGGGCATGGCGCTGAGGTTTTCCAGGACCACCACGTATTCATCGCCGCCCAGACGCGCTACTGTATCGCCCTCGCGCACAACCTCCGGCAGTCGTTTGGCAACTTCCTGCAGCAGCAGATCACCCGTGTCGTGGCCGAGCGTGTCATTGAGGGTCTTGAAGTGATCCAGATCGATGAACAGCAAGGCGCCATAGCTGGCAGTGCGTGCGCTGGTGTTGATGGCGTGCTGCAGGCGGTCGGTGAGCAAACGCCGGTTGGGCAAGTCGGTGAGTGGGTCGTAGAAGGCGAGTTGCCGGATCTTGTCCTCAGCTTCCTTGCGCTGCGTGATATCGGACAGGGTGGCCACGTAATGGGTGACTTCGCCAAGGTTGTCCATCACTGCCGAGATCGACATCTGGGCAGGGAACTCCTCGCCGTTCTTGCGGCGGTTCCAGACTTCTCCTTCCCAGTGGCCCTGGCGTGCCAGCTGCGAATTCAAGTTGACGAAAAAGTCTCTGTCATGGCGTTCGGATTTGAACAGATTGGGTTTGACGCCAATGACCTCCTTCGGACTGTAGCCCGTGATCTGGCTCAGAGCCTGGTTGATGCGAAGGATGCAGTGGTTTGCATCGGTCACCATCATGCCCTCCTGCACCTCGAAGGCGGTGGCCGCCACACGCAATTCGGTTTCGGCGCGCTTGCGGTCCGACAGATCGACATCGAAGCTGAACATTTCGGGCGGTTTGCCGGACTGGTGCAGGTAGGCTTGGCTGGTAAACACCGTGACTTCGGAGCCGTCCTTGCGTCTAAGTGTCATTTCAGCTGGCCGCAAGGCCTGCTGCGTGCGGAACAGCCTGGCCATGGCACGCTTGACCATCGCCTGACTGGCGGTAGGGATGAGAAGGTCCATGACATTTCTGCCAAGCGCCTCCTCCGCTGTATAGCCGTAGAGGCGTTCGGACGCCTCGTTCCAGTAGACCGTGGTGCCGTCTTCAGCATACCCCTGTACGGCAATGGAGGGATTGCTCTGTAGCAATTTGCGAAACCTGGCCTCCGATTCGCGCAAGGCGTCTTCGGCGGCACGACGGTCCGTGATGTCCTCGCCCGCGCTCAGGGTGCCTGTGATCTGGCCGCTTTCGTCGCGCAGCGCATTGTTGTGCCAGGCGATCAGGCGCACCTCGCCACTGCGGGTGAGGATGGTGTTTTCAACGTATTCGACCGGCTCGATCTCGCCGGCGAGAAGGCTTTTCATGACCCCACGAACCTGCACGGCATCCTCTTTCGAGAGACAGAGGTCAAGCCAGTTCTGCCCGATCAACTCATGCGCAGGATAGCCCAGCAGCTCGCAGCCCTTGCGGTTGATCACCTTGATATTGCCCTCCTTATCTAGCGATACGATGATGGCTTCGACTGTCTCAAGGTAGCGCAGGCTCAGGTTTTTCTCCGCCAGCAACTGGTCTGCAGCCTGTTGGCGCTCGGTGATGTCGTGGGCCAGGAACAGCACCGTTCGTTTTTTGTTTGCAAACTGACCGAGGGGTTGCACGCGGCCCTCGAACTGGTGTTTGCCGTCCGGCATGTCGAGCGAATACTCCAGCACCATGGATTGCTGGCTTTGCAAGGATTGCTGGATCACCTTGAGCAGCAGCATGGCTTCACGGCGGGGCAAAAAGTCGCGCAGCTGTTTGCCAAGCCATCCCCCGGTTGGGGCCTGGATCTGGTTGCTCTCGGTGGAGAGCGTTTCAACGCAACGTCCTTCTTCGTCGAGGACCAGCAGTACATCGGGGATGGCGTTGACCGTTGCGCGAAGTTGCGCCTCGCTCTTGCTGAGCGCATCTTCGGTTTCGAATCTGCGGATCACATCCTTGAGCAGCAGGCCCAGCAATGCGGTAGCGGGAGGGAAGGTCAGCAGCAGGGGCAGGGTGAGCTGCTTGATCACGGCCTCTGCCACAGCTGCAGGCAGGCGCGTGAACAGCAGCAGCACCAGCACATGCAAGACAAGGCCAAACATTAGCAGGCTGAGCAGATTCACCTTGAACCATCCGCGCTGGCGACCGTAGCGGCAGGCCAGTCCAAGCAACACGCTGGCAATGACCACGCTCACGCCCACACCGGTTCCCACGCCACCGAGCCAGATGCGGTAAGCGCTTGCAATGGCTGCGGCAACCGCTCCGGCCAGCGGGCCACCGAACAGGCCCGCCATGCCCAACACGACGGAGCGGGTATCGAAGATCACCCCGGGTGAAAACTGGATGGGCATCATCATGCCGATGATGCAGGTCGTGCCAAACAGGATTCCCGACCCCAGTTGCTCGGCGGTCCTGTAGCTGCGCCACAGCCGCATGTTGAAGCTGTGCAGCTGGCTGAGTGCCAGCATCAGGGCAACGCCTTTGATGAGGTCGATTGTCATGGCCCGTGCGCGTTCCCTTTGCGGTGGCAGGCGTGCAACAGGGGTGACAGTTTCGCAACCAGCGAGCGATCAGGTGCGTGGTCGCAAGGACAGCCTGGGTGCCGGGATGTGCGTGACCTGCCAATAAAGCAGACGCGTGCTGTTCGCATCAACGAACCTTTCGTTTGCGGTAAACGCGTCTACGTTAGCATATTTGCCACTTGGACGTACATGGCGCCAGGCCTTGTCTTGCAATGGTTTTCGGGTTTGTCCTAGGTCGTCATGTCCGCTACGGCGGGCCAGTGCATGCCATTCACTTCGATGCTCTGCGCGGCCCGCACGGCATTTGCGACGGCCAGTGCGGTCACTTCGGCGGCCAGTGTCGCGAGCAGCAGCATGCTCGTGGTCTTGCCGCTTTTACCTGTCGCCAGCGCAAACAGCGTATCGCCGTCGAGCAGGGTGTGCACGGGGTTGATGGCGCGGGCCAGGCCATCATGGCTGACCTGGGCCAGGCGGTGCGCCTGTGGCTTGCTGAGCACGGCATCGGTGGCGATCACGCCAATGGTGGTGTTGGTGCCTGCGAGCAGACTTTGCGGCATTTCGCCGCGCAACATGGCTTCGCGTGCGTGGCGCAGCGTCCGTCCATCGGACGTGCGGGAGCCGGCCAGCGTCTGACCGGTGGCCGGGTCGATCACATCGCCCATCGCATTGCAGACGATGAGCGCTCCCATCGTGATGCCGTCCACGGTGACCGAAGCCGAACCCACGCCACCCTTCATCGCGTGTGCCAGGCCATAGAGCTTGCCTACGAGCGCGCCTGCGCCTGCGCCCACATTGCCCTGGGCGGCTGGCTGGCGGCTGGCAGCGACACAGGCCTGGTAGCCCGCGTTGGCGTCCGGCCGGATGCGATGGTCACCCACGGAGAGGTCAAACACCACGGCGGCAGGCACCAGCGGCACGAGGCCGTAGCCCACGGGCAGGCCAATCTTGTTTTCTTCCAGCCAGCGCATCACGCCACTGGCCGCATCGAGCCCCCAGGCGCTGCCGCCGGAAAGCGTGATGGCATGTACCTTGTCCACCAGGTTGGAGGGGTGCAGCAAGTCGGTCTCGCGCGTACCCGGCGCGGCGCCACGCACATCCACGCCGGCCACGGCTCCCTCGCGTGCAATGACCACGCTGCAGCCAGTGGGTCGGCGCGTGTCGGTGAAGTGGCCGACCTCGATGCCGGCGACATCGGTGAGCGTGCCTGGGGCGGGATGAGGGGCTGGTGTGCTGGCGGTGTTCATGGGCGCAGTGTATGTGCAGAAGCCGGTGCCCGGCATCAATTGCCCAGTTGCTTGTACATCACCAGCGCATCGACATAACCCAGGCGCTGGTGCCGGAACGCGCCGGGCAGTCTGCCAACGACGGCAAAGCCCAGCTTTTGCCAGAGTCGCACCGCACGTTCGTTGGTAGAGACCACCAGGTTGAACTGCATGGCACGAAAACCCCTGGCCACAGCCTCTTGTTGCGAGTGCTCGCACAGGGTGGAGGCAATACCCCGGCCTTGCACCTGTGGGGCCACCACGTAGCCGCAGTTGCTCACATGCGCACCCAATCCGGTCTGGTTGGCCTTGAGGTAGTAGGTGCCCAGCACCTCGCCAGCCTCACTGCAGGCGACCAGGGTGGCGAGCGGCAACTCGATCCAGGCCTTGTGGATGTCAGCCTCGCTGCTGTCCGGTGCAAACGCATAGGTGTCGCCGCTTGCGAAGGTGTTGTGCAGCAGGGGCCAGACCGTGGGCCAGTCGGAGGCCACGTAGGGGCGTATGTGGATGGGGGATGCGGGTTTTGTCATGGGCTTGGGCAGGTTGTCTGGCTAGCACTGTAAGCCTTCGGGAAAGGGCCCGGAAAACTGCCGCCTACCGCGTCAATATCTTTATACTGTACATAAATACAGTATTAAAGGGCCACACCTGCCATGTCTGAATTCTCCATTCCGTTGACTGCCCTCAAGGGTCGCGGTGCGGCCTCACGGCTTGCCCATCGCTTCGAGCGCGACGTACGTGCGGCGTTCGACGATGGCTGGCAGAGCCGGGATGAGACCCTGCAGACCGAGCCAGCCAAACCGCTGACCGAGGTGCGCTGGGAGGACGTACGCAGCGTGATCACGGGCAATGATTCGCCCGACATCGCCTTTGATCTGTCCATCAACCCCTACCGCGGTTGCGAGCATGGCTGCAGCTACTGCTATGCGCGTCCCACGCACAGCTATCTGGGGCTTTCACCGGGGCTGGATTTCGAGACCATCATCATCGCCAAGCGCAATATCGTGCCGGTGCTGCGCAGTGAGCTTGCCGCACGGCGTTATGTGCCCAAGCTGCTCAACATCGGCTCGGCCACCGACTGCTACCAGCCGGTGGAGCGCGAACTCAGGCTCACGCGCTCGGTGATTGAGCTCATGCACGAGTCACGGCATCCGTTTTCCCTCATCACCAAATCCAGCGGTGTGGAGCGCGATCTCGACCTGATTGCACCGATGGCGGCTGACCGGCTGGCTGCGGTGTATGTGACCATCACCACGCTCGACGGCGAGCTGGCGCGCAAGCTCGAGCCGCGTGCCGCCTCGCCGCAGCGACGCCTGCGCACCATCCGTGCCTTGCATGAAGCCGGTGTGCCCGTGGGCGTGAGCGTGGCGCCGCAGATCCCCTTTCTCAACGAAGACATGGAGCAGGTGCTGGCGGCTGCAGCCGAAGCAGGTGCGCGCAGTGCCTTCTACACCGTGCTGCGCCTGCCCTGGGAGTTGAACCCGCTGTTCCAGCAGTGGCTGCAACTGCACTACCCATTGCGGGCGGCGCGCATCATGGCGCGCATCCGTGAGATGCGTGGCGGCAAGGACTACGACAGTGACTTTGGCTCACGCATGAAAGGCAGCGGGCTGTGGGCCGACATGATCCGCCAGCGCTTCACCAAGGCCTGCGCCCGCCTGGAGCTCAACCGCGATCGCATCGAACTCGATCTCTCGCAGTTTCGCCCCGGGCTGGCAGCAGGGCAGGGCAGCTTGTTCTAGGGGCCTATTTTTTTGCCCGCTCGATCGTGATGAGTGTCAGATTGCCCTGGATCTCCTCGGCTGTGAAGCGAACCTTGTCGCCGGCCTTGACCTTGTCAAGCAGGGCGGTGTCTTTCACCCGGAACACCATGGTCATGGGGGGCATGTCGAGGTTCTTGATCTCGCCATGCTTGAGGGTGATCTTCCGGGTGGACTTGTCAACCTTGCGTACTTCGCCATCGGTCATCATGTCCATTTCCATGGCATTGGCATTGGCAGAGGAGCCTGCCATTGGCATGGTGGAGTGCGCTGCATTGTCAGCCAGGGCCAGCGTGCTGGCGCCTGCGCTGAGCAGGCAGGCGAGTGAAGTGATGATGATTTTTTTCATGTGATGTCCTTTCGGGTTCGGAGGTGGGTTCAGTTATAGGTTCGGTAGACGCTGGCACTGCCATTGCGCTGGACGAGCAGCACCGCATAGGGATCCTTGCGGCCGCCGTATTCAGGGCCGTCCATGCCCGGGGAGCCGACGGGCATGCCCGGCACGCTGATGCCGACCGCGCGTGGTCGTTCTTTCAGCAGGCGATGGATGTCGCGCGCGGGCACATGGCCTTCGACCACATAGCCGTTGACGAGCGCCGTGTGGCAGGAGCCGTATTGCTCGGCCAGCCCGAGGCGCGCGCGCTGGTCGCGCTTGGCCGCATCGCTGACATGGTGGATGCTGACCTCGAAACCGTTGGCCTCGAGGTGGCTCACCCAGTCCTTGCAGCAGCCGCAGGTGGGGGTTTTCCACACATCGACGCGTGGCTTGGCGGGTGCCGCAGGCGGTGCTGCCAGGGTGTGGGCCAGCGCGCCGCTGGTGGCCAGGGCGGTCAGGGTTTTGAGCAGGGTTCTTCTTTGCATCATGGATTCCTGTATTGAGGTGGTCTTGATGGAGGGTGTATTACTTGACTGCAGTGACCCGGATCTTGCCCACCATGCCGGCCTGGTAATGGCCTGCAATGAGGCAGGCGAAGTCGAACTCGCCAGCGCGGTTGAAGGTCCAGATCATCTCGCGGGTCTTGCCGGCCGGTACGTGCGCCATGTAGGGTTCGTCATGCTCCATGCCGGGGAACTTCATCATCAGTGCGGCGTGCTCATCCAGCACTTGCTGGGTGCCGATCACCAACTCATGCAGCAATTTGCCTTTGTTCTGGATCACGAGCCGTACAGTCTCGCCTTGTTTGATACTGAGCTTGTCGGGCGTGAAGCGCATGTTGTCACCCATGCGAATGGTGATGCTGCGCTGGGCGTCCTGGCGGGAGCCGGCAATGCCCCAGTCTTTCTGCTCCTTCCGCACCTCCGTCATGTCTTCATGCATCGAGGTTTCATGGGAAAAACTGGCTGTAGGCCATGTCAATATTGCGTTGATAGCTATTAAATAAATAGCATTTTGGGTTCTGGTTTTCATGGGGTTCCTGACTGCGAGTGGATCAGTGACCGGCATGGCCGGAAGGCTTGCGAACCTTCAGCAGGCTGGTCGACGAGGAGGGCTTGGCGACGGGCATGGCAGCCGTGCTTTGTGCCTTGAAGCGGGCCGGCTGGGGCAGCTCGCCCGTCCACTCGAAGGCCTGGGTGCCTGCCGGCTGCTTGAACCAGCCGGGGTCGCTGTAATCGCCAGGTTTCTGGTCGCGCCGCACCTTGAGCATGGAGAACATGCCGCCCATTTCGACCGAACCATAGGGCCCGGTGCCGGTCATCATGGGCAGGGTGTTGTCGGGCAGGGGCATTTCCATCTCGCCCATGTCGGCCATGCCGCGCTCGCCCATGAGCATGTAGTCGGGCACCACTTTCTGGATCTTGCTGATGAGGCCGCGGTGGTCCACCCCGATCATGGTGGGCACGCTGTGGCCCATGGGGTTCATGGTGTGGTGGCTCTTGTGGCAGTGGAAAGCCCAGTCACCTTCTTCGTTGGCGACAAACTCGAACTGCCGCATCTGGCCGACGGCTACATCCGTGGTGACTTCAGGCCAGCGCGCTGCCATGGGCCAGGGCCCGCCGTCGCTGCCGGTCACCACAAACTCGTGGCCGTGCAGGTGCATCGGGTGGTTGGTCATGGTGAGGTTGCCCACACGTACGCGCACCTTGTCGTTCAGGCGCACATTGAGCGAGTCGATGCCGGGAAAGGCGCGGCTGTTCCAGGTCCACAGGTTGAAGTCCAGCATGGTGTTGATCTTCGGAGTGCTGCTGCCCGGGTCGATGTCGTAGGCGTTGAGCATGATGCAGAAGTCACGCTGCACGGTGTCAATCAACGGGTGCTGGTTCTTGGGGTGGGTGACCCAGAAGCCCATCATGCCCATGGCCATTTGTGTCATCTCGTCCGCATGCGGGTGGTACATGAAGGTGCCGGGGCGGCGCGCCTCGAACTCATAGACAAAGGTCTTGCCCACGGGGATCGCGGTCTGATTCGGCAGGCGGCACAGCACTCAACGCCAGATCTTCGTTGGCGGCGCCCATCAACTCTTCGAGTTCGGCCCGCACGATTTTCACGAAGGCCTGACCCGGCGTTAGGCTTTTCGAGACTTCGGTGCCAACTGCACGATCTTTGACTTTGTTAACGAAGTCCTTAACCACTGGCAAGGCAACGTCCGCCTCAAGCAAGGCCATACGCACTTCACGCAGGGTGTCCTTGATGTTGTCTTCACTCAGCTTGGCTTTGCCAGTGACATTTCGCAGGGTCTGCGA